>NZ_STGE01000020.1 GCF_005222675.1 Mycolicibacterium sp. CR10
ACGCTCACCACCCCGCCGGGGCCAAAATTCGTGAAGAACCACGACCAAAGTGGGGCCAAGTCAGGTGACCACACTCATTCTCGACCACAGCCTCCCTGTCCAATGGCATGCAGAGCAAGTCGTGGCCCATCTCGAGGCAGAGGCAGACTGGGTGGGGCAACGGAACATCGAGATCAATGTCAACATGCCCAGCTCACGGATCACCGGACTGCTCAAAGTTCTCGATGTCGAAGGTGCGGTCGAGAAAGAGGGGTCGAAGTATCGCCGCACGCTTCGCCCATGGACGTTCGACACTGCTCGAATCGAACGAGTCCAGGATGCCCGCTTGGCGGAGCACCAAGCCATGCGCGACTACGCCAGGACCTCGGAGTGCCGAATGGCGTTCCTGCGGAATGCCCTCGACGACACTGACGTCACGGCCTGCGGCCGGTGCGACAACTGCTCGGGCAGTCGGTACGGGCGTCGCCCGAATGCCCGCCTGGTCGCGCAAGCCCTGACCTTCATCAGGAAGCGGCCGATCACCATCGAGCCTCGCAAGCAGTGGGTGGGACATCGACGAGGCAGGATCGGCAACCCGCTCGAACTAGGCCGGTCAGTGTGCTACCTCACCGACCCCGGCTGGGGCGACCAACTACTTGAGGCCAAGCGCAGCGGTCAGATGCTCAGCGACGAACTCGTCGACGCGGCGGCCACGCTGATCAAGGATTGGCTGCCCGGGTTCGACGGCACGATCGTCCACGTGCCCAGCCTCGATCCCACGCGCAAGCTGGTCGAGGATCTTGCGGGGCGACTTGCCGAGCGACTTGATCTTCCCCAGTCAGACTGCCTTATCAAGCAGTGGCAGAACGCGCCGCAGAAACTGATGGAGAACAGCGCTCAGCAACTCCGCAACATTGACCAGGTCTTCAGTGTTCACGGGACGGCGCCGACCGGACCGGTGTTGCTGGTCGACGACATTGTGGACTCAAGGTGGACAATGACGGTATTGGGTGATCTTCTGCTGGCGGCGGGTAGCGGCCCGGTGTATCCGTTCACGGTGGGCAAGACCAAAGGATGACGATGCTCGACGATCAGGACCTGGCGGCGCTGGCACTGACCAGCCGCCTAGTCGACTCGGCGGCCAAACCTATGTCTTCCCGTGAGTACTGGGCGCTGCGCCGCGAGGTTGAGCCGTCCACCTTGCACGGAATGTCCGCGCAGGACATCGCCACTACGTGGGCGATCCCTCATCAGGAAGCTGAAAGGCTCGCACGGCTGTTTGACCGTGCGGGCGGCCTGGCCATCGCTCTCGAGAAGTTGGATCACTCCGGAATCTGGACGGTCACCGCGACCGGTGAGCATTACCCCGATCGGCTACGCACACGACTGCGCGACGCTGCGCCGGTGGTGCTCCACGGCGTGGGCGATACCTCCCTGCTGAACACGGACGGTGTTGGCGTGGTCGGGTCGCGAGACGTTTCAGCGGAAGGCGCCCAGGTGGCCCGCGAAGTCGCGGAGGCTGCGGTCAAGGCGGGGTTGCCGGTCGTTTCCGGAGCCGCCCGAGGTGTCGATAGTGACGCGATGAATGCCGCCGTCAAAGTGGGAGGCCAGGTCGCCGGCGTGCTCGCGGACTCCCTCGAACGCGCCGTGACCCGGCGCAACACGCGGCAAGGCGTCGTCAACGGTCAGATATGCCTGGTGACGCCATACCTGCCCACTTCGCCATTCTCGGTCGGAAATGCGATGGGGCGCAACAGGATAATCTATGGACTTTCTCGCTGCACTGTCGTTGTGGCGTGCGACCACGAAGCTGGCGGCACATGGGCGGGCGCGTCCGAAGCTATCAAGAACGGCTATGGCCGGGTGGCTTCGTGGATCAGCGCAGGTAGCGGGCCCGGCAACAGCGCCCTTGTCGGACTGGGCGCTGATGAGCTCACCGACATCGCGCAGTTGCCCGCGCACTTCACCACTTGCCCGGATCCTGCTCCCCATATCGAAGAGCCGTTGGGATACCAACTGTCGCTGGGCTTTTGAGGTTCTGCATAAATTACGGTTAGGATGCTGAACGTCACGCCCGTCGAATTCGCCGACACACCTCGTTGCCGCACATCTGCCAACCGGCCCGCAGATCATCGACCGCCACGACGGTAGTGGACAGCGACGTGGCGCAGGGCAATGCGACACTAGCGCCATGCAAACCGACGTGCTGATGTTTACTGTGGCCGGCGCCGACCCGCACTGTATCCCGATGCCATCTCGCCAGCTCGCCGAACTCGGAATCCTGGAGGCCGCTCATCTGGAGCAATGGATTGTCGACCACCCCGAAATCCTCGGGGACCAGGTCAGGATCGTCACCACGCAATATGACAAGTGGTCCTCCGACTCAGGCGACCTCGCCAGAGAGCGCCTGGATGTACTCGGGCTAGACAGCTCCGGCCAGCTGGTGGTCGTCGAGCTCAAGCGTGGCAAAGACTCTCGCATCCATCTGCAGGCCATCACCTACGCTGCACTCGTCGCGGGCTTTAGCAAGGACACCTTGGCCGACGCCCATGCGGACTACTTGACTCGCATCGGCGATGTACCGGTTTCGGCGGCCGACGCACGCGAGCAACTCGAAGCGCATGTCGACGGTACGTGGGATGACGACATCCTAACCGTCCCGCGGATCATCCTCTTGGCTGAGGATTTCTCCGCGCAGACTTACACCACCGTTGCCTGGCTTTCAGATCTCACCCCAAATCTCAGCATCGAGATGCATACCGTCAACGCGTTCGTCATGGCCGGGTCGACGCCGCCACAATCGTGCATCGCATTTCGGCGGCTCTACCCGATTGTCGACCCTGCTACGAGGGTCCTGACACCTGGTATCGCAGCGGCGTCGGCAGACTCGGTCGCCAACAAGATCGCGGAGAAGCAACGCCGCATCCGTTCGACGTTCCTGCTCTACGAGTCGAAGGCGATCCCCGAGGGCGCTGAGGTCACAATCAATTTACGCACCTGGATCAATGTGGATTTGGCCGCCGCAGTTGAATTATGGGTCACCGAAGACCCTCGGCGCGGGCAGGCAATCTGGGTTAGCCATCGGGATCGACCGCTGCGGTGGGCAGCCGGTCCGGTCGACCAGCCAACTATGACTCCTACGACGCTGGCGAAGCAGATAGTCCAACAGGCCACCGGCGAGTTGATCGATGCGATTCCGGGCGCGGATGTCTGGTTCTACAAAGGGGAATCGTTGGCGGCGCTGGCCAAGCGGGTCGAATAAAGCCATGGAGAGCTGCTGGCTATATCGGTTTCGACAGTTCCTGGGTGACGCGGTACAGCAGCCAGTCCGTCTGACGCCGAACGCGAGTGAGCCGTGCGGCCAGCACATTCCCCTACTGCTTCGATCATCAAGCGAACAAGCCTGCGGGGAAGAATCGGCCCGGCATCTGTTCCCATCACGGAGGCCGTCCTCGATGCCGAGTTTCTCACCAACCATCAAGCGAAATAGGGCATTTGTGGCTGTCAATGGCCAGGTTGAAGTATCCGCTGGTGGCCAGATGAAAGTTCCACCCCGGTGCGGTAGTTCCTAGGTTGGTGTGGGCTGCTCCTTCCGGTGTTTGGCGTCCTTCATGCGGTAGTAGTCGCCGTCGGTGATGACGACGGTCGCGTGGTGCAGCAGTCGGTGGAAGATGCTAAACGCGGTGGTCTCCAGGGGAAGGAATCGGCCCCATTGTTCGAAGGGCCAGCGTAACCCGATGGCCAGTGAGCGGCGTTCGTAGGCGCCGGCGACCGGTCGGAACAACAGCTGGGTGCCGATGTCGTCGAGCGGAGCGAAGCCGAGCTCGTTGAGGATGATCAGATCGACGCGCAGCAAGGATTCGATGATCTTGCCGACGGTGTTGTCGGCCAGGCCGCGGCAGAGGGTCTCGGCCAGGTCGGCGGCGGTGAAGTAGCGCACCTTGTGCCCGGCCTGGATCGCTGCGGCCCCCAACCCGATGAGGGTGTGGGACTTGCCGGTGCCGGCTGGGCCGATGATCGTCAGGTTCTGTTGCGTCCGAATCCATTCCAAGCTTGACAGGTAGTCGAGAACTTTGGGCTGGATCGAGGAAGTGGCCACGTCGAAGCTCTCCAACGTCTTGGGCACGGGGGATGCTGCGGCCTCGAGTGGTTGACGACATTGGAGGCATCGCGGGTCGCCACCTCGGTTTCGACCAGGGTGCGCAGGACTTCCTCGCGGGTCCAGCGTTGGGTCTTGGCGGTGATTAACACCTCCGGTGCGGTGTGCCGCACGGCGGCCAGCTTCAACCGCCGCAGCCCGGCATCGAGATCGGCGGCCAGTGGTGAACTGACGGCGGTGCAACCTTTTCGGCGTCGGTCAGAGGTGGGGACTTAGTCATGAGATCACCTCGCCGTCGGCGGCGATCGGCACGATCTTGTGGGCGTCCAGCGATCGGGTCGGGGCGACCGGCAGGTCCCAATAGCGGATACCTCCACTTGGCCACCAGAGTCAGGCTGTTGCAGTAGCTATGTGGTCGAGTCAAACATCTTGACACTCATCATCGTTAAGGGCTCCCATCTAGGCAGGCGCTGGCCGACTCATTCGGTCGCCTGTTCAGCCCAGTTGAGTAGCGCCCGCATCAATGCTGAAGCACCGCGACCACTAACCAGGACGAGACGACTCGGATCTTCGATAGCCATACTGATGGCTCCGGTGGCAGCGTGCTTCGCGTGACTGGTTTGTACGAGCATCACGTCCACACCCTTTACGAGCGCGCCAAGTGCATCACTATTACCGTGTGCAGCGGAAGATCTCACAGTAACGCTCGGCCACCGTTCCTGGATCCAAGCTGTCAGGACGCGTACGGCACTTTCCATCAACGAGTACACGCCGACCGACTTGAATGGTGGCACGTCCTTCGTGCGCGCATCTTCTCGATTCTCGAAATCGACGCCCGCGTTGCGAAACAGCAGGTCTAGCAGTATTGCATCGAGCGAATCGATTCGATCAGTCCACGATCCAGCGACGCCTGCGGCCTGCGCGATCACCGCCGCCCGTTCGGCCGGATCCGGGCAGCCTGATAGCAGCAACAAGTCGACCACCTGCGCAAGCCACGGGCCATCTCGGGGTCCAATGACCGGCAGTTCGCGTGCCACCGCGCCCAGGATCTCGCGATACTCCGGTGAAGAGCAACCCACCGCGAGTACCCCGTCGAGCAGTGAGAGCGCTGCCTGTCTTTCGTTCTTTCCTGGTTCACTGGACAACATGATGTCGAAGGTCGTGGTTGCCAAACCCACACCCGACGTGGGAACCCCGCCCGATGTCAACCAGTCGATAAACAACGGAATGCCGTTGCGGACTCGCGGGCGTCTCGCATCGTTCAGTGCCTCGATCAGTGCAACCGCGAGATCGTCTGCGGTGGAGGTGAGCTCGTCCGGTGTGCGTAGCCACGCCCGCGACCATTCGGCGAGGAGATCCGGCCGATCTGGCCAGTCACCGGTGAACCAGTCGAGCCAACCGGACGGCACGCGGTCCTCGGCGGTCAGCGCGCGCAGGGTCTCGAAGAAGTTTCGTTCGACGACACTCTTCAGTAGGCCGGCCCGATCAGATTCGGACAGCCGATCGACCACTCCCAGCGCGAGGACCGCCGATGCCGAGTCTTGAAGATTCGCTGCCGCCGCAAGTGCGATGGCAGCGAACGATCGATCTGGTGGCTGACTGGCCGCAAGCTCGAGCGCCGCTTCGTAGTTCCCGTCGTAGTACAAGTTCAACGGAGATGAATACGGTGGTGCGGAGGGTTGTTCGAAATCCGCCGCCGCCAGCACTCCCGTAATGACCGAGTCATCGGGATAGCGCATGGACAGTTCCCGAAGTTGTTGGGCTTCAGGCCTATCGAGCAAGAGCTGTCCCAGTGCGTAGCAACGCGCCGTAGCCGGAGTGGTTACCTGATAAGCCTGGGTTACGAGACCGGGCCATGCAACGTCCAATCGCGCCGCAGCGCTGCGTAGCTCGTCTGTCGCGTGGGAATTCAGGAACAGTGCATCGGCCGCTTCGGCCAGACTCTCAGTGACCGCCGGAGGGCGTGCCAGTGACGAGACATCCCGGAGCAGTGGGTCGTCGAGCAAGTCTTGGGGCATACCCAACGAACTCAATAGTTCGACGCGGAGAAATCTCAGGTTGGTGGCGCTGAGCAGTGCTCGTCCGCGTAGTTCGTCGAGTGCCGCATCCGCCTGCTCGCGATCGAGTACGACGAGGCTCTCATAGAACTGCCGAAGGATGCGGCCCACGGGCCGCGGTTGGTCGACGGCCCGGTCGGGTTCGATCGACCACACGGTGGTCAGCGAATCGACGTTCTGCCGCGCTCGGCCCACCCACCCGTGTGCTACGTCGACCCGCAGGGCCGAGCCAGTGGGGACGAGTCCTAGGGCCGCCTGATCCACTGGGTCCGGTGACGTACTAGGCACGTCGACCCTGCTGGTGATAAGGGGGCGACTGAGCCAGCATTGAACTTCTTCGCGCAGGAGTCGCCCGTCGCGATGCGTTGGCGCGAGCGCATACCAGCGGGTGGTTCCCGCGATGTTCGCCGGGAGCAACGTCCGTTGGTTGCCCCGTTCCAGGCGGCCGCGCAGCAGGTCGAGCAATCGCATCGAATCAGCGTCTAGGAGGCTCAGATCGATCTCGTTGGGCGGGGAGAAGAAGGCCGCGGTTCGGTCGGTCAAGCGACACCCCACCTGTCCTCGTACGCGTGGCGCGCGCGGGCGACGGGATCGGGCTCGTCGGTGATCAGAATCGACTCCTCGAGTCGGCGAATCCCGTTGTAGGTCAAGTTCATTGAGCCACTCAACAACACCTTTCCAGACAGAATCCCCTTTTCGTGTAGTTCGCTGGCGTATCTACACGTCAGTCGGCCGCTCAATTCACCATCGGCTGCGACGCTCAGTTGAAGTTGCTCGACGAAGGAACGGTTGTGTTCGTCCGGTCGGCAGGCAATGACGACGGAACCGCCGCGCTGAAGCTGGTTGACCAGCACCTCAGCCAACCGCAGAGGTCGCCTCGGCAGGTCTGGCAGCAACCCGGTAAAGAGCCCACTCCTGTTGTCAAGCACCACGACGTCCGAGATCCATGGGGTCACGATCCAGATCGGCACGCTGGGTGTGAGCAGTTCCGCAACGAACAGTGCCTGCAGGATGTCGGCCAGTTCCTCACGAGACGAAAGCGCCGACGTACGTAGGCTTCGCGATGTCACTGGCGCGCCTCCCGTAACTCGATCTTGACGTCGATGCCGTCAGTCGATCGCGACAAGCCGACCACCCGCGGGTGGAACTCCAGGACGTCGACGTTCGTCGGCACGGTCAAGAACTCGCGGATGACGGCAGTTGCGGATACATCGGTGGGCGCACGTACCGTTACAGTCGCGGCCTCCCGTAGTCGCGTGTCGACCGCAGCGCGCCATTGTAGGTCGGTTGAATCCACCACCGACTCGGGAGGCCGAATAGCGTCGGCGAAGAGGAGTCGATCCGTGGGTTCGTATTTTCGGAACGGCGAGTAAGTCTGCAACGCTGCTGATCTCAAGCGGTACCCGCGTGACCACAGGAGACCTACTATCTGACCAATCTCCCAGCCCGGTTGGCCGGCATGGCCCAGTACAATGCCCTGAAGTCGCCGTCGGATCTCGGGATCAGATGCAGCGACGTACGCGAACACTCTCAGTTCGACGTCAACCCCGAGCCTAGATTCGATTGTATCCCAGCGGTTTAGGAGCTCGGAAACCAGAGATTCGAGAGCTTCACTGCTCCCCGGACGAAGCAGACGGGTGGATAGGGCGGACACGATGGCGTGATCGCAGGCCAACCCCACTTCGAACATAGCGGTGCGCAGTTGGCGCCACGCCTCGGTGAGGTCGGCGAGATCCGTGGCGGCACGGACGTGTGCGATCCGGTCCGCTAACGGACTACCGCTCGCGTAGGAGAGGAAACGCCGCATGTTCTCGTCAACGCGTTCTCCATCGCAAGGACTGAGCGCGGTCTCGACCAGCGACCAGAAGTTGCGCGGATCCTCGACGTAGCGATCGACCAAGGCCTCTACCACCCCGAGTCCTCCGGGTTCGTCCTCGCTGATGTAAATCCGCGCGACTCGTCCCCGGTCTGTCGCGGCCTCTGCGCCGATGTCAATGCGGAGTTCGCTCGCATCCACTTCCGGGCATGAACTTTGAATTGCCTCCACTACTGCCGACGCCAGCGTCGTCAGGTAGCGCTCATCCAGCCAGGCTTGCCAGTCCGGATTCGGTTCGCACGACAGAGCGCTTGCGGCGGAGCGCAACTCTGCTGTTACGCCGGGTATGTCCAGTGCCGACGCAATGTCGCCGATGAGATTGGCTTCCGGATGGCCGCCGACGCCGTTCGACTGGTCATCAATGTCGAGTACGCCAAAGACTTCGCGTGCCGCGTGGAGTATCGACGTCCGCAACTCGTCGTCGGACAAGGCGCCCAGGGTGGTGTCGATCGATCGTTCCTCGCTTCCCACGATGAGCACGGAGAGCAGAATCTGGTGTAGCCACTCGCGAGTGAATACCGACGGCACGAGGTCGACGACCGGTCCGGCGTTGCAGATTAGGAACTCCATCCGCGCCACACGAATTGACTGCACGAGTGCCCCGCAGGCCGGAACCGACTCCGGCAGATGGACCGTCAACGCCACGCTGTCGACGTCCAGGATGAAACCAACGCTGACGTCACTGCCGTCGAGGGTGATTGAGTGCCGGGTCCTGGGCGGAGCGTCGGCAAGATTGCGTTCCGCCACGAAACCGTTCGCGTAGCGCCACACAGTTTGCGCACAACGATGCCGATGGGTGAACGCCTCGAATCCGACAATCACCCTCGCCCAGGCTGTTCCGCGGGGTATGTCCAGCACGGCGGGATCCCCGTCGTGGCGAAACGCCACGTTCCACATCCACTCGGCGTAGGACGAATCCGGGGTCGTCTCCGAAGGTTTGATCACCGCGAGTGCTCGCGGTTGGACCAGTCGGACGGCGCTTCGATCGGGCGGGGACTCCAAATCCACGTAGTCGGCGCAGAACGCCGCGAGGTCGAGCGCTGGCGTCTCTGGCAGCGGTGGTTCCACCCACAGACGGTCGCGCCGCCCGTTGTGGGCGTATCGGTAACTGACCCGGCCGGGAGCGAATTGACGCATGCCCTGCGACACCGGTTCCGATTCGGGCCCCTCGCGTTGCCACGGACTCGTCACTTCGATCGCCGGTGTCTGGAGCGGCGAAAACAGCGTGGACGGCAGGAAGTCTGCGAGGGGCCGCGGCCAGTCGTCTGCACTCAACGGGAGTTCGGAGGCTGCCACCTCGAGGCCTCGGATGAGCGTGGGAAACACGGATGGGATGAGTCCACGTGGATGGTCCCACAGGACTGCCCGCAAGTCCTCGTCGGTGAGCGACAACGCCCTCTGCAACTGCCGTCCCATTCGCTCCAGGGAATTCGCCTGCAGTTGATCTCGAACATGGCTCAATAGTCGTGTCGCCTGATCGCGTTGACTCTGCCGGTACGAGGTGCTCCACGGTTTGTCGATGACGCTGGCCAGTGAGGTACCGGGGCCAGAGCGTGACAGTCGGTCCAACAGCCACCACGTCGCCTGCATCTTGAGGATGCTCCTGTTCCTCAACGGCAACGCGACCCGAGGCACGACGGGATCGAAGAGTGACTCATAGGACTGGAAGGCGAGCCGATCACGGCCGAAGTCGGACAGCACGACCACCGTCCACGGTCGCATGGTGGGGTTACGTCCCGCACGGCCACGACGCTGAATGAACTGGGCCGGATCTCGAGGTGCCTTGTGCTGGATGACGGCGCCGACGGCCGGATCGTCGAAGCCGACTTCGAGCGACGCGGTGGCGACCACGATGTCGGCGCGGGCGTCGACTCCACCGTCTCGTGAGGTTGTCCGTGCGACGCGTACAGGGCGGTCCAGTGTGCCGAGTTCTTCGGCCATCTGCCAAACCTGTCCCGCCTCGTCGCGGGCCCGCACGTCGGGGCCCGTCGACGCGCGAAGCGTGGCGAGACTACCCTCCGGTTTGCGGTTGACTCCGCCGGATCGCCACCCCTCTGCATCCTGGAGTTGGGAATGAAGTCTGTTGGTGACGTCGAGGTCGTCCATGAAGACGAACAGCTTCGACCCGAAGGCGCCACCACTGGGGCCGTCGGGGGTCGGGTCGAGCATCCGGCGAATCAGCATCGTCGTTTGAATAGTGGTCGACAGCAATGACATTCGCGATGCGGGATCGCCGCGCAGTGCGAGGAAGTATTCGCGTCCGACTTCTTCCATCTCCGCGGTATCGGTGCGAACCACGGCGATATTGGAGGTGGCCAAGCCCGTGAGGTCTGCGAAAAATCCGATCGGGTCGGCCAGGGTCGCCGACAGTCCGACGATGTGGGGCGGCGTCGTGACCTCGGCTCGCCATCTCCGCAAGAGGTTCGCTACCTGCGCGCCGTGGGTTCCCGAATAGGTGTGGATCTCGTCCAGTAGCACGAACTCCGGCGATCGGGTGTCGTCTCCTATGAGCACTCGACGGAAATCTCTCGAGCCTAGTTCTCTATTTACCATCTCGGTGGTGGTGAACAATATCGTCGGCGGGGACGCCTTGAGTCGGTCGCGGGAAAACGTCAATGTCTCGGGCCCGATCATCGACCCGCATCTGTCACACACCAGTCGTTCGGTCGTCCCAGCCGAATTGGGCCAGATGAGCTTTCCGCTGCAACCGTCTTGAAGGCATTCGATGATCGGGCATATCAGACCATCGGGAGCTTTCTCCCACGCCGTATACGGCGAATGTTCGGCAGCGGCGCGGTCCTTTGGGATCGCACCGTAGAGGACTCCGACGTTGGGCGTTGCCCCGACCAGAGAGTCGCAGGTGATCAACAGGCTGCGCAATTGGTCGCGAAGCAGTTCGACGCGCGGATAGATCGCGATGATCCGCGGCACTCCTCCCGTGCTCGGCTTCGCGGCGAGTTGAGTCAGCGCCGGAAGGTAGAACGCCAAGGTCTTTCCCGATCCGGTGCCAGCGGCGATGACCGTTCCGTGCTGCCCTACGTGGTCCTGTGTCAGCCGCACCAGTGAGCGCGCTTGGAACTCCGAAACGTCGCGCGTGCCAAGCAGTTCGCTCACGACGGCTTGGTGGCGGTCCGTCCACACCGCGCCGCTCGCGCGTACCCGTGCGCCGAGCTCCGCGGCGTCGATGCTGCGTCGAGGGACCGTTCGGGGCCGGCTGAGGAATCGGATGTCCGACACCAGGTGCCCTGCCGCCGTCCATGGCCGACCGTGCATCCATCGACGTAAACGCGCGGCGAGGCGCACGGTTTCGGCCATGCGACTCCGAAAACGTTGTTCGGTGACCCCCGATGCGAAAACTAGGCCGCGTTCGAGCAGTGCATCGATGACCGTGTCGACGTCTTCATCCGGCGCATGGCGCTCGACCAACTGCTCCAATTCAGACTCGCTCAGTGAGCCATTAGTCACGCCCCAACTCAGCAGCGGCATTTCGTGACTTTCGATGCCGTTTAGGATCTTGCGCAGAACGTCGTCGATCACCGGCGACGCACCACCAGGTCGTCATCGACACCGGCCGCGCGCAATCCTTCGAGCAGTGCGGGCGAAACATCGGCCAGCGAAAGTCCGTATTCCGATGACGCTGATTCGAGTGCTTCTTGGACTTCTGGTGTCAGCGCGTCACGTTCGTCCTTGACCGCCTGCAGCGCGCGGGCCAGTTCGTCGCCGAGTTGGTGGAGTCGCTCGAGCCACGAAGCGCTCGCGTCGCCCTGGCACAGTTCAGCAAGAACCTTGGCTTCGTCGGCGACGGGATCTTGCCGCTGTAGCAGCGCCATCTTTGCGGCTCGTCCTTCTGCCGCGTAGCGGTGGGTGGAGCCGCCGAGCAGTCGACCGGGCTGTGCCTCCTCGAGCAGCGGTTGATGCGCCTCGAATACCTCCCGCCACCGCGCTGTCGCCCATCTCGACGAGCGGGTCCGCTGATCCCGGGCTAACGAGGTGAGCTTGGCGGCCGGTTGTTGCTGAACGGCTTTGAGGCCGTAGCGCGATAGCCCAGCGCGAAACGCGCTGATCGCCCCCGAGGCTGCTTTGGCGTCGAGTGGCGGCAATTCGGTGATGGATAGCCGTAATCTGAACCTCGCGGTACCGCTCAGATAGTTTGAAACGCCGTCCATGTCGTCCACGAAGCGATCCGCCGCAGCGACGAGGTCGAGGCTGGAATCCGCGGACTGCGTCGCTTCCAGCCTCAACTGCAACTCGACGGACTGGTCGTAAAGGCTCATCGGACGAGTCCCTTCACTGATGCGTCGAATCGACCGGTGGCCTCCAGCACTCGTGTCACGGCCTTCTCCATATCGTTGGCGCCCCCCGCTTGGGTTTGCCGGGTGGCAAGGTCACGTTCCACACTTTGTATCGCCGCCGCGGCCCTAACGGCGAAATCATGGACTACCGCCACGTGCACCGGCGCGTCGCTGGCCAAGAGTGCGATCTTTTCCTGCAGCGTCGCATCTCTGGTCAAAAGGTCGGCGGCATCGGCGAAGGAGCGAAGGACACGCTCTGGATCTCGGCCGGCAAGCTTGGTCAACTCCTCCACCGCGTTGCCATCGGTGAGTCGCCCGCCTTGATGAGCGACGGTGAGAACAGTAAGTATCTTGGCAGTTTGATCGGCCCACGATCTTTGACGTTCGGGATCTATTAGCGGTTGCGCAGCGATCACCCGCGCCTGCAGCGCTTCCCACTCGTCGTCGACCACGGGCGTGACCGTGCGTAGGAAGGTCGCCATCGCGGGATCGCTACTGTCGAGTTCCCACGTGGCGGCGAAGCCCTTCACGATTGGTAGCAGGCGATCGGCTTGCACCATCCGGATGCCGCCGCCTTTTCCTCGGGCTTCGCCGAACTCCGCCTGGATCTGTTTCTGGCTTCGCGTCTTGACGTCAAAGGCTTTGGCTACCAGGGCCGTCCACTTCGGTGACCGCTCGGGCGGGACAGTCGCCGCGGGGGCCACTGAAAATAACGCTGAAACGTAGTCGGCCGGCGTGGCCGCACGACTCAGGTCGCCGGTGACAGCGGACGCGACGATCGTGCCGACCACGGCGGCCTCCGTCGATTGCGTCGTGGGCCGAGTCAGCCTAACGGTGACGGCGGTCGTCCACTTCTCGATCGCAGCCCCCAGAGTCCGGCGGAACACCGCGGCCTGCGGCCAATCCTCCGACCCAAGTTCCTTGGCCAGAATCAGCGCCTGAAGCGCGCTTGCCGCGTCGCGATCGACGACGACGACGGGGTTGTGCACCGTCTGTTGAGTCACCGTGCCCTTGATAACGATGTCCGTCTCGCGCAGGCAGAAGGTATCGAACTCCGATCCCAAGTTGACTGGATTGGAACCGAATTCGAGGTTCTGCTGAATGGTGGCGTGAATCAACTTCCGAAGTTCTCGGAACGTCTTGGCCGACAGTTCACCCTGGCTACTGGACCATCTCGCCAGCTCGGCGAATTGTTTCCGAGGTTCTGGCTTGAGGCGTTCCTCGACGGCACTTCGCCGCCTTTCCTTCTTTTCTGACGTGTCGATCGGGTCCACATCCGGGTCGTCGAGCGATCGCAACGCTGGCAACTCACCGGCGAAGTCGCCCACACCGAACGCCTCGAGCACGGCCCCCTTGACATCGGCTGGGGAGTTTTCGTCGGACCAGTATTGAAGGACGTTGCTGACCCGGTCGGAGTCGATGGGTCGCAGTCTTCGGACCGTGTCCTTGATCAGGGGAGCCAAGGGCGTGGTGTTCTGATCGAACGGGGACACCGTCGACGCGGAGGGAAATTTATCCTGGCGCATGTCGGCCGAACCCTGGCGTAAGAGTCGACTGATGACGTCGCGGACGATATCACGCGGATCGAATCGTTCGGTCGACAGTGCCCGCACGAATCTCCCTGCGGCGGCGACGTTCAGCGGATAAAGGCCGTAACCCTCGCGACTTGCTCCGAATGTCTCGTGGCACACGACCTGTTGCGGACACGTCTTGCACGCATTGCGAAGCCAATTGTCGTGGTCCTTGCTCCGCGCTGCCCACGCAGTGTCGATCTCTTTAGGGTCGAGTCGCGCCGCATTGAAATAGCGCGCCACGAAGGACACGGCTTCTTGCTGTTCGACGCCGTCCTCCCCATAGGGGGCATCGAGCCAATACGCGTCGTCGCAGCGCGTTTTGACGGTATCGAGATCGTCGAAGTGGCCTTCGGTAACCGCGAAGATCATCCGCAAACTGCACATGTCACCGTCGCTGGAATGGACCGGTTCCACGATGGCATCGAGGAACTCCCGCTCGACACCGTGCAACACGGTGAGATCCTCGACGAACAGCGCCAACTGCTTTCCGTCGTTGAACAGTGCCCGCCGTACTTCCCTGAACACTTCGACGAGGTCGACCTGGGTGGAGACTGCTATGCGCTTCTCCGCCTCGGGCAAGGCCTCGTTGATCATCGCCACGGCCGTGTCAATGAGCGGCGGCATAGCGGCGAGTTGGCTCAGCAGTTTCTTCGCTCCGGTGGTCGCGTCCCCGATTTCCTCGAAACTCAGCGGAAAGTCGCTCGCAAGGAAATGCGTTGCGTCGTCGTCGAGGCCGTCACCTTCGGCGCGCCCGCGCAGCGCTAAACCCACCAGTCGCTGCACGACGGCGCCGTCAGCAACCAACTTTCGTCGCACGACGGGGTCTCGCAACAGGTCGGGCAATTCTCGAGACACCTTCTGGCGCAACTGCGTGGTCCGCGCATCCTTCGGTGGCTCGGATTGGAGTTGATCCAAATCCCCAATGAGAAGGGCCAATTCGTCCAGGAGTCGCTGTGCGAGAACTTCGTCGGACTCCGTGTAGGCCGGTGCCGACTCGAGCGCTTCACGGGCCTCGTCGATCTGTGGACCTTTGAGGTCGCGGATGATGATCTCGATGGCACGCCGCAGGCCGGTCCGGTTCTTCGGCAGATAGCGGACTTCCCAGTCGGGCTCCCCTTCGGTCTGATCCTTCACCCATCGCACGAGGTGAGACTTACCGGTACCGGACCCGCCGACGACCGGAATGAACAGGTATCCGTCTGACCGCAGTTCGCCCCGCAGTGCCGTCAGGACATCGGCTTCGGTAGCCCATTGCTCGCCGTCGCGTGCGTCGATTCGACGCACGTGCAATCGCAGCGGATGGTGGATTGCCTGGAAGCGTGCGTCGGTGAGACTGGCCGCGTCACGTGGAGTTACCGCCAACACAGCGGCATCGTCCCAGCAGACGAAGTTTTGGAACGTTTCGGTCATGGCCGGGCACCTAGTCCCACGTGAGAGAACGTCGACCCGTCCGCCTTCGCAACGCGAGGGGAGTCTGCGCGATCGTATACCGCGATGGCTCGCTCACCGGCCAACCGCTCCAGCGCATCGGATAACGGCACCGTCAGGCCGCGCACGTCGGCGGCGGAAGGGCGCTCCCAGTTGCTGGTGACGAACTCGCGGTAGCGACCGCCGTCCAGTACGGGCACGAGCTCCCCGAGGTTCTTCATGAAGTCCCTGGCGGTCAGTTCCGGCTCACCGACAAACACCTCGGGTAGTGAATCGCGAATCGCCGCAGTCGGATCGGGGACGAGGTGTCCATTGGGATTCGCCCACGCGAAGCCTAGCGAGCAAGACCAGCGGCGAAAGGCGTTCCACCGGGTGTTGTTGTTGATTGGCCAGTTCGAAGATCGTCCGCCGTCCTCTTCCTGACGAGGGCCAAAGTCCTTGAGTTGTAGATCTTCTGCCGAGCGCGGCCCTCGTTCCATCTGGATGGGAGCGTCGCTCGGCGCCAGTGTGAGGTACCAACTAAGTGCATTCGTCAGGTCCCTCGCTCCAACCTGACTTCGCCACGGAGCGGTGTTGAGGGAGTCGTCGAAGACCCGCGCACGAAGAAGTTTGACCACCGCGCCTTGGCCGCGTTGGACGGCCACGCATGCATTCTCGGCCAAGACCACTTTTTCTCCGTCTCTAAAGATGAGTCCAAGCTCCGTGGCTGCCCGGAGATTGTGGCTGACGTCAGACTGTGGATCGCCCTTCAGGCTTGGCGGTGCGACTGTGGCCAGCAGTCGTTCTACAACGTCCTGTTGGGCGCGCTGCGCGGACAGATATCGGAGGATCGTCACCACACCACTCGGCCGTAGTTCTGGTGGATTCAACAGAGCCATGGACAGTCCTCCCCTAGTGAAGTTCTTCGATGTCTGCGGCCGGGTAGGAGCCGTCCTGATCGCGCAAGGTGAGGCTACTGCGACCCACGGGCGAGTCGGATGGCCCGCAGATGACCGTCAGGGGGGCGCGACTGCTGCCGTTCAGCCACTCTTCGACGTCCTCCCCCTCCGACACGAGAATCAATGTCGACACTCCGACCGCCGTAGTGGGGTCATAATCGCGCAGCGTATCCACCATTACCGACTGCCGAAGACTCAGCGACTTGGCAACCACGCTGCGTACCGTTTCGACGAGACTGGTACCTGCGACGATGAGACCGATGTCGGCCGCTGAGACCAACGCGGTCAAGAATCGGAGCAGCTTGCCGCGCCGATTTTCATAAATCGACGGGTCTAAGCAGATCGCGATCCGCCGCCCGTACAACCCGTCGACGGCCCACCGATCCAGCGTCGATCTGTCGGTCGGGTTGACGACGATCGCGGCCGGACTGGGCGAAGGCGAAGCCCAGCGGACCTTGTCATGCGCGCGACACCAACGACACCCACCGCAGGCTGCAAGGCATGTGGTACGTAGGTCGGCCGGTCGGTCGATTGTGAAGCTTTCGGCGATTAGTACCCCAGCGCAGCTCGTGCCGTTCATTGCGTTGCGGAGACGGAGCAGGCCCTTGTGGGAGTTCTCGACCATGACGCGGCGGGTGTCGTCGACGACGTTCCCCCAGAAATCATCGGTCTGATGATCGCCTCGGATGACTCTGATCGTCAGCCATCCGCTGTCGGACTCCAACTCGCCGTCCTCGTCTATGCCCGAGAACGAGAAGTCCCACTCGATCGCTCCCGCCCTAGCCAACAAAATCACGGTGAACAGATTCCAGCGCTCGTTGTAATCGCTGTTCGCCTTAACGTCCCCCGATATCGCAGTCAGCGGCAGACGGTGCAGGCCGCCGCCGGCGTCTCGGCTGGCAGCCATCATCGCCGTCCAGCGTTCCCGGGCTCGTTCCGATGTCAGATATTTGGGTGACGCCATACCTTGTGCCAGGTCCTCGTCCTGAGGCGTGGCAACTAGTACGGATATCGAGGCCTTGCCGTCCCGGCCACCGCGTCCCACCTCTTGATAAAAACGGTCGATTCCCTCCGGGATGCACGCGTGCACCACCGAACGGATGTCGGGCACGTCGATACCGAGTCCGAAGGCAGAGGTCGCCACAACCACATCGATGGTGGATTGAACGTCGCCTTCGGCCCGTAAGCCGTGCAGTACCTTTTCCCGATGAGCGGTGGACGAATTGCCATCGACGATCTCTAGGCGCCGAAAACCTTGTGCTCGAAGGAGATCCGCTATCCGGGCAGGAGTGAGTGTGCCAAACCGCTGCTCCTGACGCAAGGTGGTGTATACGACCGCTGGTCGTGGGACGTGGCGCAGTGTCTCCAGCAGGTGTGCCTCCCGCGCGGCAGGGTCGAGGTTGGCGGCCTGCCAGTAACTGGGTTCCGGTCTCAACACCGCCGCGGCCACCTGCAGGAATGGCCCCGGCTCGCCAAACAGGGTTTCGAGCAAGATCAGGACGTCCTCAGTAAGCGTCGCACTGGCCAGGATGGTCTTCATCGGCGGGTGGCCGGCATCCTTTGCGGCTCGCAGAAGCAGTCGGCGCAAGCCGGCCAAGCTATGAAAGTGCGGTCTGAACGCATCTCCCCATGAGCCCACTACGTGCGCCTCGTCGACGCCCAACAGGGCCAGGCGGCCGCCGCCGGCGGCATCGACGAGCGGTCGCGCTAGGGAGGAGACGACTGCCTCGGGATTGGTGAAGATGACCCGTTGCTCGCCCGACCAGAGTCGGTCTCTGATGCCCTTCTTCGCCGCTGGTGGCAGACCGCCGTGGTACGCCGTCCCCGGGGAGTCGGGGTTCTGGGAGTGATACCTGCGTTCCTGATCGAGGGCCAGTGCGACGGTCGGTACCACGATGACCGACGTCATTCCCGGTGCGGCCATCTCCGCCGCCGCCAGCATCGCCAAGGTCTTGCCGGCGCCGGTCGGCAGGTTCACCACCAGTGTTGCCCCTGCCGGGAGCACCACTGCACTGCGGACCGACGCTCGTTGTCCCGGCGTCTTGTACGTGGAGAACTCGCTGTCGATCGACTTCAGAAAGGGGTCACCCTGGACACTTTCACTGGTGCGACAGGTGATGCCGGCGGCGGAGTCCGCGTCCACGCTCGTGCCCTCCGGAACGTCGAGCCACTCCGGGCGCCACGCATCGGCGGTGATGCGTACCCCTAGCGTCCCCCTGGGCTGCGCGAGCAGTCCATAGTTCGACCACGCGAAGGATTCCGGGAAGAGTCGGCAGAACGGGACTTCGAGCCACGCTCGGACGAATGAGGCGCGGTCCGAAATCGACGCGAGGCGTTGCTCATCGTCGAATCGCAGGCATTGGCGCAGCAGAACTGCGATGTCCGCGGCACCTCCGGAAGCATTTGACGTAGTGCTCGATAGCGCCGACGCAAATCGACTAGTCACGGCGAATGGCGCACCAGTAGCCCAGGCGTCCAGCGTCGCCTGGGCCTCAGATGGTGGTATCACGACTTCCCTAGCATTGCGGGGTCACCGATGAATATGGCGCCGCAACCCAGCGACTGTATCTTCAATGGCAACCGCTCCGGCACTAACGCCTCGAGGCTGACGGCGTCACCGTCGGAATCGGTCATGCCGGCGAGTCTGCGAGCGCGACTGCGGTCGATGCGTCGCCCGATCGCCTCTCGAACCTGAATTGCCGCCGCCGCCGGTCGATCGACCACCGATGAACGCAAGTCGACGAGCTGACGTGTCTGGTCGGAAGCATTGTTGCACAGAGCTTTCCAATCCATCGCCGCGGTGAGCCGTTCGAAGAGTTCCGGCCGAGCAACGAGATTTTGGTCGCCCTTCTTGGGCTCGTAGGGGTGCAACAGTCGACCGGTCGTTGCCTCCTCGCCCGTAGGGGTCATCACAACCTTTTCGACCACGGGCGGGCAAACTTCCTGGAGTATCTGGTCGACCCAGGGGAGCAAACCGAGCGCATTCGCCTCTTCCCCGAACTCGTGGCCGAACGACGCCGAGACCAAGAACTCAGCGCGAAATGCGACTTGAGCAGGCGACATCCCTGGCCAAGGCCGAAACATCGCGAATGCTATGCCGCGATCATCGCGCAAGAGATGTTCGGCTACGGCGTCGATCATGGGAAGTCCGGCACGCAAGATGGGCAGACAACGCCGGACGCTGGTCGGCCGCGCGACGGCCAACGGCGCGCCAGACACAGCCATGATCTTCGTCTCGAGATCGAACGGGACCTGCGGGCGAGGATGTCTGCCGATCCGAATGACGTCTTGCTCTCCAAAATTGACGCTGGCGCCCACGCCTTCGAGCCACATCGTAAGCCGGCGCGTCAACGCTGGATTCTGATCGCTCTTGATGAGTCGTTCGTCGACGGATTGTCCCTCGTAGACAGCGTCTGGTGCCTCCACTTGGTCGAGCGCATCATGGGCAACGATCCGGACCTTCTCAGCCTGAAGCCTTTCCCTTTGTTCGTGAACTGCGTCCCCCAGTGCATCCGGCCCTTCGCGGAGCGCCCTGGCTTGGACTGCACGTTCGGTATCGGCGAGCACGTACTGCAGCGACGACAGCGATCTCGTGAAGGCTTCGCAGCCGTCGGTGGCGAACTCCAACCAACCATTGGCATAGGGTTCGTCGCCGAACGCGACGACGGTGGACGCGATCGGTTCCATTGAAGTGGGAGCATGCCGATCGCAGCGTCCGATGCGTTGTTCGATCCGGAAGGACTCCCACGGCAGGTCGAGATGAATCAGTGCGTCGGCAATCTGCAGGTTCGCGCCCTCTTCGGCGCTCGCGTCCACCACCAAGATGGAGCAGGATCCGCCCTTTGTCCACCGCGCGATGGCGTCACGGTTGTCCTGTTCCCCATTGGTGCTCAGATGGGTTGCGACTCGCGCCTTGCCCCACCGACGAGTCATCTCCGCCGATAAGGCAACCGCAGATTCGGTAAACGATGTGGCGATCACCACCCGCGAATGGGTCTTGGATCCGGAGATGGGCGTCAGGGCATCAACGACAGAATTTGTTTGGTCCTCGTGTTCAGCGCAGATTGCGTCGAGCAGCGAATCGAAGTTCGTCAATACCTCGCGACGAACTAGTTCTCGAAGTTGAGCCACGGGCCTCGACTGCTCGCTGTCCTCGGTTGAGCGCAATGCCAGCAGCGCATATGGTAGTGAACCGCATCGCTGCGCAACGTCGCGGAAGATGTCGATGCAGTCCTGCAGGTCCAACTCTCCGCCCTCGGTTGCCGCCACTAGGTCAAGGCGAAGTCGATCGAGTAACTCGGTCCGGTGCACGTCAGTGGGGTCCTTCGCGAAGACGACGAACGGCTTCGCGCGCATTCGGCCGCGCACGCCGAAGTTCGCCATCACCTCGGGAGTCCGACGGGTACGGAGCACCCGGCGGTGCAGACGGTAGGCCTCCGAAAGGTGCTCTCGCACTCGGGCAACCGCGGTGGGTCGATTGTCGCCGTCTGCCGAGGTGGCCGAGGTGAGGAGGTCGACCAACAGTGTGTCCTCGGGATACTCGGCCTCCAACTGTTCGGCATACAGCGTTAGGTCGAACTCGTCGACGTCTGGCACCAGGCCCTGGCAGATCAGGGCGAGTTTGTCGCGGTCTTCTACTCGACGGGTGAAGGCTTCGACCTGGTCCGGGCGATAGTGCGCTGGGTCCAATAGGTGAAGCAAGTCGAGAAAACCTGCCTCGTTGGACCTCACTGGTGTCGCCGACAGCAACAGGAGTTCCTCTGCGGCGTGCGCAATCTCCACTATTCGTTGCCTCAAGTCGAGGGACAGCGAACCGTTGCGGGTCACCCGGTTGAGTGTGGTCACCTGACTTGGCCCCACTTTGGTCGTGGTTCTTCACGAATTTTGGCCCCGGCGGGGTGGTGAGCGTT
>NZ_STGE01000021.1 GCF_005222675.1 Mycolicibacterium sp. CR10
CGTCCTTCCACTGCGTACACATGTAGCGCTCGTCCTGAACAGTTGGGCAGCTCAGTTCTTGGTCTTAGTTACAGATAAATCAGGCAGGTGGTTCTGCATGTCACCCGGGATCGGTCAGGACGTCGTCGACTCAGTGAAGTGGGCGTGCTGGAGCGCGGACACGACGATCGGGTCCGGGTGCTGCCCTGCTGGCACTGGCACACCGGATTTGGCCGCGGCGCGGAGGCCCTCGACGAGCTGGTGCGCGCACGGAGACCTGCGTGACCGGCGCGGCGTTGGCGCTCGCGCTTGCCGCACTGATCGCCCCGGCGTCCTCACGGCGGCGTGCCCGGGTGGCCATGATGCTGGCGACGCATCGCCGTCGACCTCCGGTGATGCCGATCGCGGCACTGGGTTGCGTAGCGGTGTCACTGGTGATGCCGTGGACCGCCGTCCTCGCCGTCGGCCTGCTGGCAGCCACGCTTCTTGCGCGACGCCGTCTCGTTCTGCGCAGTCGCGCGCGAATCGAGGAGGCATCGGCGTTGCAGTGCGCACTGGATGTTCTGGTCGGGGAGCTACGGATCGGCGCACATCCCGTCGCGGCGATCGGCGTGGCGGCCCGGGAAGCCGACGGCCGCATCAGCCAGTCACTGCACTCGGTTGCCGCCAGAGCACTGTTGGGGGCCGATGTGGCTGCCGGGCTGCGCGCGGAGGCGGCGCGATCGAGTTCTCCGCGACATTGGGAGCGGCTGGCGGTGTGCTGGCAACTGGCCCAGACGCACGGACTGGCCATCGCCACCCTGATGCAGGCGGCACAGCGCGACATCGTCGAGCGTGAGCGGTTTCACGGGAGGGTCGAAGCCGGGATGGCAGGTGCCCGCGCCACCGCGGCGATCCTTGCCGGGCTCCCGCTGCTCGGTGTGTTGATGGGTGAGTCCATCGGCGCCGATCCGCTGCGCTTTCTACTCTCCGGAGGTGCAGGCGGATGGCTACTGGTCGTCGGCAGCGGATTGATCTGCTGTGGCCTGCTGTGGTCGGATCGGATCACCACCAGGGTGCTCACATGACATGGGCTGCAGCGCTTCTCGCAGCATCGGTGCTCATCGTGCCCAGAGCGTCGGTGACCAGGATGCAGACGGGCCTACAACCGGTGGTCAACCGGCGCGAGCGGATGGCCGCCGACGACAGCCTCGCCGCTGCCGCCAGTCTGGATGTGCTCGCGGCGTGCCTGCGCTCGGGGATGGCGGTGTCGACGGCGGCGTCGGCGGTGGCCGTGTCGGCGCCCGCGCGTATGGCCGGGATACTCAGCCGCGCAGCCGATCTGCTGGCACTCGGCGCCGACCCGGCGCGGGCGTGGGTGAGTCCTGTTGAGCCGCAGGACAAACACCTGCAGGCATTCATGCGAATGGCGCGCCGGTCGGCGTCCTCCGGCGTCGCGCTGGCACAGGGGGTCGAGGATCTCGCCGACCAGGTCCGTGGGGATGCGGCCGATGCCGCCGGCGCCAAGGCTGAACGCGCGTCGGTGTTGATCGCCGGTCCGCTGGGGCTGTGTTACCTCCCCGCCTTCATATGCCTGGGCATCGTGCCCATCGTTGCCGGGCTCGCCGGCGAAGTCCTGCGCTCAGGAGTGTTGTGACCACCGATGAAGGAGATAACACATGATGAGAGAACACTTTCGGGAACTACGGGCACGCCTGGTCGTCCTCGCGGTGGCCGACGATGGCATGTCGACGGTCGAATATGCGATCGGAACTTTGTTTATCTGCTCCTGATGCTTGGGGCCATACCGCAATACATGCTTCTGAACTGGGCAGTTATGGGCCATCGCAGCCGATCGGGTTGTTGAGGGACATTTGGCACGTAGCCTTCGCGTGTGAGCTTGCATCTGGACCGCGGGCTCGCGGACCAGATGCCGCCCTAGGCCAAGCGCGGTTGGCGCTGAGGTCGCCTGGGTGCCAATATTTTGGGGCTGCAAATCGCGATTTCCGTCCATTGATTCCGGCCCTGATGAGTTGGTGTGGGTAAATCGGTTTCTACCTTTTATTCTATATCAATGCTCTGCTATTCGGCAACCGTCTTTGTGTGAAATTATCTCTGTGTGCTGCCATTTCTTCCGACTTCAAAATGCCCTCGATTCCCGTTCATACCGCATATGACTGCGATTGGGCATACGGGTTGTGCCATGGTTGGATATAGGGAGCGCCGCAAGGGTTCTCGATAACCGCGGGAGCGCATATACGACTGGTGGCGACCCTACTCTGTCTCTGACTATTTAGCGGGCAACCTATTTGACCGACGCTGGGAGAGGTGGACGCAATGTTTATGCAGAAAAGGTCTTCCGTGCGCTTCATTGGGCCTCGGTCCGAGTTCTGCGATAACTTTCCGGACCGTAAAGGCCGGAGCAGCGGCCTAGCTTTAGCGAGCGCTCCGCCATTAGATATGTGACATTGCAGTGGCGCAGTGCTTGCGCGCGTCGGCGGCGGGTTGACTGCAGTGGCTTTCGTGCCTTGCGGCGGGGACTATTGGCCCTACGCATCGATGCCGTAGGAGCGCATTCTGGGCCGCAGACAACGCTTCAGCTGTGTGGTGGGGGTGGTTCAACGTGATGTATGACGGCGACGGATGGATGTGGAATCACGGCTGGGGCTGGGGTTGGGGCGGCTGGATCGTGATGGGTCTGCTGATGGTGGTGTTTTGGGCGGTGGTCATCACTTTGGTGATCTTGGCCGTCCGGTACTTCACTGCCGATCGCAGCGGCGCGGGCGGCACCACCCGGCCTGCGCCCGGGCCGAACCGAGCAGAGGATCTGTTGGCTGAGCGATTCGCCCGCGGCGAGATCGACGAGGATGAGTTCCGCCAGCGCATGGCCTTACTGCGTGAGCACCGGTGAGTGCCATGTCGACTCAGCGTTTGCGGCTTGTTCTGCTTATCGGCCTGGCAGCCCTCGTGCTCGGGGTGGCCAGCACCATCGCGCTGGCAGCGGCTGGGCCTGGTACTCGAGGCTCTGGACCCGGTGCCCCGATGAGGCCCTACCCGTATGCCCCGCAGTCGTGTGAGGTGCCGGCGTTGCCGGGCACGGTCGTCAACGTCACGCTTACCGATATGCCCGGCAGCATGATGGGGCCCGGCACGATGGGCCCCGGGATGATGGGGCCGGGCATGATGGGCCCCGGGATGATGGGGCCGGGCATGATGGGCCCCGGGATGATGGGGCCGGGCATGATGGGCCCCGGGATGATGGGACCTGGTCCGGGTGGCCAATACAGCCCGGGAGCACCGAATCAGGGATATCCGTGGCCGGGCATGCGGATGATGAGCATCTTGATCGACCCGACCTCGGTGCCCGCCGGTGAGGTGTCATTCCGGGTGCTCAATACCGGGGTGTGGATTCACGAGCTGGCCGTGCTGCCGCTCGGTCAGGGCGAGAATTTGGGCCAGCGACGCATCGGCACCGACAACAAGGTCGATGAATCGGCCAGCCTGGGCCATGTGGAGGCCAGCTGCGGCGCCGATGAGGGCGATGGCATCGCTCCCGGCGCGGTGGGCTGGACGACCGTCACGTTGAAACCCGGCCGCTACGAGTTGATCTGCAATATCGCCGGCCACTACTGGGCCGGGATGTATACCGAACTCACCGTCACCGGCTAACACACGCCGACCGCACTGAGCAGCCGGTCGTGATGCCGCACCATCAACGGTGATGATCCTGCGGCTGCACCCGAAGTCGTCCGATGCCGGGGAGGAACCGGCCGACGCGGGACGCATAGTCGTGGAAGCCGGGGCCGTGGATCTCGCGCAGGTAGGGCTCTTCGATCAGGCGGACCTGGAGTTGGCTGCCGGTGATGACGAAAACGACGCCGGCGAGTGCAATACCGTTGGGCACCAACAGGGTTAGCCCGATCACCATGACGTTGATCGCCGCGTAGATGGGGTTGCGCACGATCGCGAAGATTCCGCTGGTGATCAGTGCGGGTTGTTCGGTGGGGTCGACGGTGGTGCGCCAGGAAGGCCCCATCGCGTGTTGGGCGCCAAAGGAGGCGAGCACGCCGATGGTGGCGAGCGCGAGGCCGGTGACGCGGAGCGGCCAGTGGTCCAACAGTGGGATTGGGGGCATGCCGAGTAGTTCGGCGATGGGGGCGGCGATGCCGGGCAGCAGCATGCCGGCGGCCAGGGTTAATCGGGCCGACCACTGCTGAGCCGTGCGAGGGATGCGGATGCCGCTGTCGCCGGTGCGATGGCGTTGAACGCGGGACCGCACGAGGCCGTCGAGCAGCCAGAAGGTGGCGACGAGCAGCAAGGCGATGACGGGGAACATCATGATCGGCTTTCGTAATGGTGAGCGGCTGGGGCCGGTGGGTAGTCCTGGCCACCCGCGGATGGCCAGGACCTGACTTGCGACTTCAGCAGCATTGGTAGCCACATGCCGCTGGTGGGCAGGCTGGATCTTCGCAGCAGCACCACAACAAGTGCTTCTCCATCGGGTCACTCCTTTCTCTAGAACTGGGGCTGGTTAGGTCTTGCGGGCGGCTCCGACGAGAGCAGGGCCGAGGTGTTGTTCAACGCGTGCGGTGCCGTGGAGGCCGAGCAGACATCATTTGTTAGTCCTTCAGTTCGATGAGTACTTCGTGATAGGGCTGTTTGCCGGGGTTGAACGCAGTTTCGCGGCCTGCTCGGGGGACAAACATCGCCATGCCGGGCCGGACGGCGGTTTCCACTCGTTTGCCGGCCAGCCCGAACTCATCGGGAGAGTCTGGCTCGATCACCGCGCCAACCCGGTCGCCTTCCAGTTGCACGATGATGTAGTCGAGGCGGTGCTCATGGCGCTTGCTGTATTCGCCTGGCGCGAGCCGCATTTCCCATACCCGGACCCGGTCATTGTCGAACAGGACTGCCGTACCGACCCCGCCCCATGGCCGTGTCGGCCAATCGCCGGCGTCGTCATCGACGATTCGCCACCGCTTGGGGAGCAGCCTCGTCAGCGATACAGCCTTGCGAACGCCCCAACGCCCCACTGGCCGGGCCACAAGCCTGTTGGCCATCGAAGTGATCATGCGGGTGCGCCAGCGGTCCCCAGTCACCACACCTCCGTCGATCGGATAAGAGCGCTTTCATTGAGATTTCTCGATCATTCTTCTTCTACGCTATCATCGTGTTATGCCGATGAAAAGTGCGGATGTTGCACCGCCCACCGCGCTAGCGCGCGAGGAGTTGGCGGGGGCGGTGGCGTTGTTTCATAGCCTGTCTGATCCGACCCGGCTGGCGATCGCCCGGCACTTGGCCTGCGGGGAAGCGCGGGTGGTAGATCTGACGCGGGCGTTGGGCTTACCGCAGTCGACGGTGTCGTCGCATCTGGCGTGCCTGCGCGACTGTGGCCTGATTGTCGGCCGGCCGGAGGGCCGGCAGATGTTTTATGCGTTGGCCGTGCCCGAACTGCTGGATCTGTTCGCCGCCGCCGAAACGCTGTTGGCGGCCACCGGCAACGCGGTGGCGTTGTGCCCGAACTACGGAACCGATGCGAGGCCCACCAAGTGAGCACCCCGGCGACCGAATTAACCGCCGAGCAGACCGAGCGGCTGACCCGCCGCGGCTTGCGCCTGGCGCAATTCACCGTGGCCTACAACGTCATTGAAGGCATCGTCGCCGTCACGGCCGGGCTGCTGGCTGGTCTGGTGTCGGTGGTCGGGTTCGGGTTCGACTCGGCCATCGAATCCATCGCCGCGGTGCTGGTGGCATTCCGGCTCTCGGCGCGGCTGCGCCACGGTGTGGCCGACGAACGCAAAGAGCGCCTCGTGCTGCGCTTGGTCGCGATCTCGTTCTTCATCCTCGCGGCCTACGTCACCGTGGAAGGCATCCGCAGCCTGGCCTCCGGCGAGGAACCCGAAGGCTCGCCGGTGGCCATCGTGCTGCTGGTGGCTTCGCTGATCGTGATGCCGATCCTGGCCGCAGCCAAGACCCGCGTCGGAAAAGCGCTCAAAGACAACCTGATTCTGGCCGACGCGGTGGAAACCAAAATCTGTGTGCTGCTCAGCATCTCCACTCTGCTCGGGGTGGGTTTGTTCCAGCTGACCGGCGCCGCGTGGCTGGACCCGGTCGCCGGATTCGTCATCGCCGCCTTCGCCATCCACGAAGGCCGCGAAGCCTGGCACGGCGAACTCGTCGACGACGACTAGGTACCAGCAGCGTCTGAAAGGTAGTGCATGATGGCCCGTCTCAGCGATCAGGCCCGAACTCTGTATTGGCGAGAGATGGCGGCTTGCAAGACCGCCGGCTCACCGGATGAACGCTGGAGACATCTGGAACGGGCACACATCATTTCCCAACCGGACCCGTGGCTGCATACCCGCAACCACGCTGCCATGCTGGTGCTCGCGCTGCGTCAACACGACCGGCGTGAAGCCCTCGGCCAGGTTATTCGGCTGATCGTGGCAGCGCCTGGATCACTGACTGCGCGTTATCCGGAAGGCAACACCGGTCGCGTCGCCGCCGGTCTAATGACGCCGATGCCCATCCCAGCCGATCTCGCAGCAGCGCTCTCCCGCTAAGCCATCGAGCCCCAGCATTCAGGTGTTCTGTTCGACTGGCCGTAGAGAGCGGCGATGGTGCAGTCGCGTCGCGCAGTTGGGATTTCAGCGCGGCGGTCTCGTTGACCTTGGCTGTGAATTGGTGCCGAGATCTTCTTCATCGCGACGCATTTGACGGCGGCATGCGCCTCATCGTGCGGGAGGGCTGGTGACCGAGGTTATTCTGTCGCCTTCATCTGGTCGGTGGTGTCGCGGATCATTTGCCGCAGGCTGCCTCGGACGGCGATGACGTCGTCTTGAGCCTCGGCGAGTTGACCCTGAAGCCTTTGGTTGTCGTCAGCGAGTTCGGCGTTGGCGTTGTGGAGTTCTCGGTTCACCTCGAGTAATTCTTCGATTCGGGTGCGCAGGTCGGTGGTGTCTTGGTGGTCGAGCTGCTGGCCGAGTTGTTCGCGTAGCGCATGGGTGAGTCGAGCGATCTCGGCACGCAAGGCGCGGTTATCTTGGCGGGCGAGTTCGAGATCGGTTCTCAAGCTGGCCTCACTGGCGCGGGTTCCGGCGAGTTGTTGGCGGTGGGGTTGTGCGGCTTGGTAGTCGCGGGCGGCTTCGATGTATTCGCGAACCCCGTCGGCGTAGACCAACCAGGTTGATACTTGGGCTGCGCGGGCGATGAGCGCGAAAGTGATTGGCGTGTCGGTGTGTTTGATCTCGTCGACCGCGGCGAAGACGCGGGCGCGCTTCTGGTGGGAGTCGCGTCGGCGGGCGTCTTTCAGAACGTCGGTAGGGCTGCGCGGAGCGGTCATCGGTCACTCCTGTTGACGATCGTCAGGGGTAGTTGTGCCTTTCCTTGCGCTGCACGTGTTTTCCGCAGCACTGCTGAGGCGTCTTCGACGCGCTGGCGCTCTGTGGAGTCGAGAGATTGCAGCTGGGCGCGCATGGCGGCTATCACGGTGTCGAATTGGCCGATTTCGGCGGTGAGGTTTTCGATGACAAAGTCGGCGGCGTCGATGGCTTGTGCTGTTTCCCGGTTGGATTTCAGCGCTCGGACGTGATCCTCAATTGCTGGAATGTAGGAGGGGTCGGGTCGATAGAAACCGCATCCAGAGCATTGGAAGCGGATCGGGCATGCCTGGCCGCCGGCTTTGACGTTGGAGGGTTCGGTGCAGTTGCCGTAGGGGACGGCGACTGACCGAAGTTGGTAAGCACTGGCGGACGACGGTTTTCGGGCGCCGAGTCGGTCAACGGTAAGTGCGGCAATCGTGGAGACTGCTTCGCGTTTGCGGCGAAGTGAGATGTCGTAGTAGCCCATGGTGGTCGCGATCGATTTGTGGTCCATCAGATCGCGCAGGACATCGACGGGAACTCCTGCGTCGGCATGGCGTTGGGCGTAGCTGTGCCGAAATGCATAGGCATATACGGAGATACCGTCAAGTGGTCGAGTTTGGCCGATCGGTCCAACGACGTTGTCGTTGATCCATATTGCCCAGATGCGCAACGCGTCACCAAGGGTCTGGGTGCGCAGGTAGGGCAGGGGCGCGCTGCGTGTGCGGGCGGGGAAAAGGTACTCGACGCTGGACTCAGCGATGAGGACGCTGGCGCGTACTTGTTGCCAGTCCCGAATAGCCGCGGCGGTCTGTTGGCTGATGGGCAGTCGGCGGCCCATCCGCTTGCCTTTGACGTTGTCCCAGATCAGTTCGGGTTCAGGTCCCTCGACGAGGCAGTCGGCGCGCAGTTGGCAAATCTCGCCAGGTCGGCGCCCGGTGTCACGCAGCAGGATGTAGACACAGCGGAACATCTGCTTGACCTGCTCAGCGTTCAGGCTGCTGTGGAGCCTTCCGCTGGCCAGGGCGTCGAGGTTGTCATCGAGCAGCCTGATGACCGGTTCGGGTAGGCCCTGGCGTGCCCGCTCTTCGCTCGCTGATTCGGTATCGGCGATGGTGTGGTGGTGCTGGCGGATGAAGGCGGCAGACATGTCGCGCAGCGGCCCGGTGGCGCGGCCCCAGTCGAGGAGGTCGATGAATCTCCCGAAGAGTGTCCGGCGGGTTTTGACGGTGAGCAGATCTTGGCCGTCGTGGCGTCGAAGGCCACGGAACGCGTCGACCACGGCGTCCATGTCGGCGACCTTCAGCGAGGTGAGGTCTTCCCCGCCGCCGGGCCGCTTAGCCAAACCATCAGAGGCACCGGCAGCAGCGCGGATGGTTTGCACGACGATATAGGTGGGGATGCGGGTGATCTCGGTTTCAGCCCAGCGCCGGGTCACGTCGTTGAGCCAGCCCACCGTGATGGGAGTGAAGTCCAGTGCGCCCTTGTGGCGCCGGCTGCCGCCATGGGCGGCGGGATCATGGGCCAGGCCCAAGGTCACCAAGTCCCAGACCTGCCGGTCGGTATGGGCGCGGCCGCTGGCCCGCTCGTGCGCGTCATGCAGGGTACGGGCGAATTCGAACAGATGGGCGTTGGCGTTGGAGTTGCGGATCTGTCGTGCCTGGAGCCGCTCGAACTTTGATGTGCCGAAAATTGTTGCCAGACTTCGGGTTGCGCCCAAGGTGGTGATCACAGTGCGCACCGCCACCGGATCCATGCGCCCGTTACGAGCATCGCGCTGCTGTAGTGCGTAGAGCAGCTCCCAGCGCATCTGCTCTGCCAGAGGGATAAGGGAGAACATGTTCATCGCAAGATGCGGCGTTTCGGTGCGGGCCCACTGCGTCATGGTGACGTGGCTGCCGCTTCGTCGATAGCGGTTGCGGTGCAGGATGCAAAGCCCGGTCGCGTAGGAGGATTCCAGCTCGCATCCGGGCACCAGACAATCCGGCAATGCCTCATAGGGAATAGCGATCGTGGCGAACCAGCGCTTCATGCTCGGTGAGCGTCGGTCGCGCTTATAGACATGCCAGCGGATGTTGTGGTCTTCGCACAGCCCCAGCGCCAACGGCATACGCGCGCAACGGACGCCGTCGCGGCGCACCACGCAAGTCCCGTCCCGTCGCTCGCCAGGGCGGTTCTTGCGGGCAGCGGGAACGTGGGTGACCATGAACTCCTCGAGGGTCAGCCCCGATTCACGGAAGGCGATGCCGCATTGCCGGCACAACCCCGACGAGCGCAGAGCGATCCCACAGCCGCTGCAGGTCTCGCTGACGGTCTGGGGGTTGGTCACATCGCCGGTGAACAGCCACGTCGACTGATCCCATTCCCCGGGCCGCCACCTGTTGTCGATGTTGCGGCGCAGCCAAGTCGACCAAGGCACGGGTTCCGACGCCGCGATAGCAGCTTCGGCCGCGGATCGTCGCAACGGTGAGGTACTCATCGCATCGTCCACCTCGCAGCGACCATTTCGACTGCCCGCCGTTTCGTCGCGTTCGTCGGATGCAGATAGCGCTCCATCGAGACCGGGGAAACATGTCCTAACAGTCGCTGCACTGTGTCTCGTGCTGCGCCGTTTTCCATCCACTGCGTGGCGGCGGTATGGCGAAGCATGTGCGGGTGGGCAGGAAACCCGACCTTGGTTGAAAGCCGTCCGAACAGCGCATAGGCGTTGCCGTAACGCATCCCGACGCCCAGCGGCCGACGGTAGACGTTGACGAACACCATGTCGGAGTCGACCGCGTCGCCGACCTCGTCGCGTTCGTACTGATAGTCGGCATACAGCTGGACCAACTCGGTGGGCACTGGAATCGAACGTGGTGCGCGGGCCTTGGCGAACGCGCCGTTATCGTTCATCCGGCGCCGAACGTGAACGTGAGGCCCAGCGACCGAGCAGCCCAACCCGCTCGACGACGCCAGCAGATGCAGATCTTCACGGCGCAGTCCCAACGCTTCGCCAATGCGTATACCTGTCACCGCTAGTAGCGCCAGCAGGAACCGGTCTCGCGCGTTCGTCGTGGCCAGGATGAGCTGCTCGACCTGCTCAAGGCTCAAGGTCTTCATCTCCGGAGCCGCCGCCGACAACCGAAGCGTCTTGACCTGCACCATCGAATACACAGCCTGGCCGCCGTCGCTAGCGCCCGGCAGATAGCGGACATGGCGCGGCGTCGCTAGCCGCTGGACCAACTCCATCGCCACCCATCCCTGAGCTGCCCCAAACCGCAAAAACTCACATATCGTCGTCATGATCTGATTCGCCGTATGCGGGGACCTCAACCGCTCACTGTCCCTCGGCGGCGTCACAACCAACCACCGTAAGAACTGCCCAAGTTCACCGAACTCGATTGTCTGCCAATCGATTCGCATGCGCGAACAATAAGACAAGAACAACGCGACGCGGCCAGCGTAGGTCCGTTCAGTGTTCGGGGACCGCCCCTGAGACCGCAGCGCCGCCAGATACGCCGACCCCTCGGCATGCAGGACATACGCGTCAGAAGCGATCACGTAACGAGCCACCCCATCAGCATCTGAAACCGCCCGCTCAGCAATAAATGAAGCACCCACGCGCCGAACGTAAACGACGTCACCCACAACAGGTTGGATAACAGTCAGACGCGTAATCCGATCTACCTCAAACCAACGTGCCTAAAAGGAACCTCTACGCCCAGATAACTATCGCGGCGGCCGCGTTCGGGGCGATCCTCTACACCGTCGTCACGGGGGATTCGGTCGTCGGAGCCCTGACCAACATCATCACCCGGGCGCTGAACACCAACGTCTAGGTGGCGAACACGGGACAGCCACCGCGGAAGCGGCTTTCGCGATCCTGGCATTGGTCGCGGTCTTGGTCGTCTGTCTTGCGGGGCTCATGGCGGTGTCCATGCAGGTCCGCTGCGTGGACGCCGCCCGTGAGGCGGCCCGCCTGGCCGCGCGTGGCGACGACGCGGCCGCCGCCAGGACCGCGGGCGCCGTCGCGCCCGACGGCGCGGTGCTGCAGTTACGCCGCGACGGCGGCTATGTGGTGGCGACGGTCCACTCGAGAAGTGCTCTGCTGCCGGGTGTTTCGATCAGCGCCACGGCCGCGGCCGCGGCAGAGCCCGGGGCCGGGTGAAGAAGGTTCTGCCAGCATCATCGCCGCGGCCATGACCGCGGCACTGGTCACGGTCACCGTCGGCGGTGCGTGTCTCGGGGCGGCGGTGGTCGCGCGCCACCGCGCGCAGGCAGTCGCCGATCTCGCCGCCCTTGCGGCCGCGGCGCACATTCCCGATGGTGCCGCGATCGCGTGCGCGCAGGCGTCCGAGCTGGCACGGGTGATGGGCACCGGCGTGGTGGCGTGCACCATCGACGGACTCGATGTGGTGGTCACGGTCGAAGCGTCTTCGGCGCTGGGCCTGGCCGGAATGGCACCGGCGCGGGCGATGGCCAGAGCAGGTCCGGCCGACACCCACGGCTAGCCCTTGCCGGACTTCTCTTTGCGCGAGCGGGACTTTCGCGTAGCACCGGTCGGCTCTTCAGCCTGGGAGAGTCCGGCTGCGGCAACTTCGTCCTCGGTGGGCAGCCGAAAGGCGGCCAGGCCCGCGTAGACGCCCTTGTCGAGTTCCACGCGGTGCACCGTCACATGCACCAGCGTCCACCCGCCGTGCAGCGCGACCATCCGCAGCACGCCCGAGGTGGTACCGGTGGTGAACTCCTCGTCCATCCGGGCCAACGTGGCCTGATCGTCGGGGTGGGCGCGCTCGCCGACGATGCCCGCGCGCCAGTCGAAGAACGGGACCGGGTCATCGAGCCACTTCAGCAGCGACCAGTGCCGTGGATCGACCAGTGCCCGGTGCACGCCCGGTTCGGCAAGGCTGTCCAGGATCCGTTGGCCGAGGAGGTCCTCCTGGATGCTCGGGCCATCTTGGACGCTGCGCCAGTTCATCGCCCGGCAGATCAGGCGCTCCCTGCCGTTGTCCTGTTCCTCCGACAGCGCCCTCGCGACGAATCCGACGGTGATCCGTTCGCCCCGGTGATCGGTGACGTCCCAGGTGTTGCAGATCGTGACGCCCTCCTCCGGCTTGATCACCATGCTGAGGACCGTCACTTCGTTGGGGTTCAGATCGCGTCGCGGAAGGTCGTCGGCGAAGGCGCGCCCCTGCGTTGTCTCCCGCTCCGGGTCCCACCCGCTGATCTGCAGCGATTCGGGAGTGTCGGTCGCGGTTCGCTGAGCCAGGTCCCAGATCAATGCCCCGACCAACGGCCTGGGCAGTGGTTCCTGCTCGGGTGTGCCGACCCAGACGTGGACGCCGTGGATCCGGCCGTCCGACATCTGGACGACCTCGGTGCGGATCACCCGGTCGTTCTTCGACGTGATGCTGCTCAGACCCTTGCCGGCGCGGACCGTCTCACCGATCGCCGTCTGGATCGCCATCAGGTGTGGGTTGCGCCGCAGGAATGTGCTGATCGGTATCAGGTTCTTGGTGTATGCGCCCTCTGCGACGACGGCGGGCTCATTGCCGAGTGTCTCCACGAGCACCCAGTCGCGCGTCATGGCGTGAGTTTACCGAGGCGCAGATGGCAGCCTCGGCGATGACGTTGCCACGGATTCCGCAGCATCGTCGTCGCCGAGTACGCCGGCGTACCGCAGGGCCGGCTCGCCGGGTATTGCCGCAACCCCGTTCACAAGGTAATTTGCGGTCTGAAGACGGTAACGGGCGCCGTGAGCGGATCTCGTTGTCTCATCTGTCAGCCGCAGTCGAGAAGCGTGCCGCGGTGTTCGCGGCAAGGCCCTGCGGTTTCGGCGCCAAGCGATCGTCGAGGGGTCGATCGTGACGCGGCCGAGTCAGCGTTCCCGGTCCGTGAGCGCGCCCACAACCAGGCGTAACACCCGGACGGCGCCGTCTTTGTCCAGCGGGTCGTTGCCGTTGCCGCACTTGGGCGACTGCACGCAGGACGGGCAACCGGTCGGGCACTCGCATGCCTCGATCGCCGAGGCCGTAGCTTCCCACCAGGTGCTTATCGTGCGGAATCCGCGTGCCGCGAAGCCAGCGCCGCCGGGGTAACCGTCGTAGACGAAGATCGTCGGTAATCCGCCGACCGGGCCGACAGCGGTGGACACCCCGCCGATGTCGCCGCGATCGCAGCTGGCGAGCAGTGGTAGCAGTCCGATGGCGGCGTGCTCGGCGGCGTGCAGCGAACCGGGTATCCGGAGCGGATCGATTCCGCTGTCCTGCAACACTTCTGGCGTGACAGTGCACATTGCGGCCATCGTCTCGAGGGTTCGCGTCGGCATCTCCAACTCGATGAAGTCGATCACCTCACCGTCCAGTCGGCGGCGCAGGTATCCGGTGACGGTGTTTCTGACCGACACGGGCACCAAGCCGACGGTGACCGAGCCGTGCTCGCGTCGTTCGCCCTGGCCTGTCACGTCGATGTCGGTCAACTCCCGCGCGAACGTCGTGTAGCCGGGATCTTCGGCGTGCACGAATGCGATGCCGTCCTCGAAGTCGAGGGAGTCGACCACGTAGCTCTCGCCCTGGTGCAGGTACACCGCCCCGGGATGCACGGATGCGGGTGCCTGTGCCGCCCCGGCGCTGCCCAGCATGCGTCCCGTGTCGGCCTCCAGGATCGCGATCTGCCCACCGGTCGACCCGCGGATGTCCACGGCGGGGTGCGGATCGACGCCGGGGGTGGGGAAGTAGCCGCTCGGCCGGCGGCGAAGCAGGCCGTCGTCGACCAATTCGCCCGCCACGGATTCCGCGTCCCACATCCGCACCTCGGCGTCTGTCAACGGCAGTTCGGTGGCTGCGCAAAGAAGTTGTGGCCCAAGGACATACGGATTCCCGGGGTCGATGACGACGCGTTCGATGGGCTTGTCGAGTAGCGCGGCGGGGTGGTGCACCAGGTAGGTGTCGAGCGGATCGTCGCGCGCGATCAGCACGACGAGGGCGCCCTGCCCGCGCCGGCCCGCTCGGCCCGCCTGTTGCCAGAACGACGCGACGGTGCCGGGGAAGCCGGCAAGGACGACCGCATCAAGGCCTGCGATGTCGACGCCCAGTTCCAGCGCGTTGGTCGTCGCCACGCCCCTCAGTTCGCCGTCGGCCAGCGCCCGTTCGAGCCTGCGGCGATCCTCGGCGAGATAACCGGCCCGGTAGGAGGCCACCTGCCCGGACAGTTCCGGTGCAGTCTCGGCCAGCCGCGCCCGGGCGCCGAGTGCGGTGAGTTCCGCACCTCGGCGTGATCGGACGAACGTCAGCATCCGGGCGCCCTCGGCGATCAGGTCCGCCATCACCCTGGCCGCCTCGGCGCCCGCCGAGCGGCGCACCGGGGCGCCGTTCTCGCCGACCAGGTCGTCGATGAGCGCCGGTTCCCACAGTGCAACCGTGCGTGCGCCCTGCGGTGATCCGTCCTCGGTCACCTCCACCACCGTCTGCCCGATCAGCTCGGACGCGGTGATCGCCGGCTGCGCGGTGGTCGCGCTGGCGAAGATCACCGTGGGCATCACACCGGTGGGCGAGTACCGGCTGCACAGTCGCAGCAGCCGACGCAGCACCATTGCCACGTTAGATCCGAAAATGCCGCGGTAGTAATGGCATTCGTCCACCACGAGATATCTGAGATTACGCAGGAAGACCGCCCATCGGGCGTGGTTGCGCAGCATCGAAAGGTGGATCATGTCGGGGTTCGAGAAGATCCATCTGGAGCGTTCTCTCGCGAAACGCCGCACCTCCGACGGGCAGTCGCCGTCATAGGGGGTCGGTGCGACATCGGCGAGGCCGGCCACGGCGGAGGTCAGTGCCGCTGCCGAGCGCAACTGATCGTGCCCTAGAGCCTTGGTCGGCGACAGGTACAGGGCCCGGGCTCGCGGATCGTCCTTCAGCGTTGTCAGTATCGGCAGTTGGTAGGCAAGCGATTTGCCCGAGGCGGTGCCTGTGCTGAGCACGACGTGGCGCCCGTCGCGAGCGAAATCAGCGGCCGCAAGTTGATGCGACCACGGAGCGTCGACGCCCCGATCGCGGAAGGCCTGCACCAGTTCTGGGTCTGCCCAGTGCGGCCAGGCAAGTGTTCTGGCACGCCGTGGCGGTAGATCCGCGACGTGGCGTAGCGGATGTTCGCCGGCAGCGGTGCCTTCGACCGCGGACGCGAGCAGCTCGCGACCGAAATCCGGCACCGGACCTACCATCACGGACCTCCCAGGAACGGTGAATGGCTGACAACCGGGGCCAGAAATCCCGTCGTCGAAGAATTGTTCCCTACGTGATTGCTCCGAGACTGTCGCCGCAGCCCTGAACGTGATTGACTACTTGCGGTCGCAGCTTCTGTGTTCGTGTATTCGCACTCGCAGGATCGTCGTTGCGATCGCGGTTCCTGCGAGGGTTGTAGGTCGGGTCGAGTTCCGAGCACTCCACGAAGGTATGGCGGTCGGAACGGGCCCGGTGCACCGGAAGTCGGTGGACCGCTCCCGGTAAGAAGAGAAGGAAATCACGAGAGATGCCACAGGGAACTGTGAAGTGGTTCAACGCGGAGAAGGGCTTCGGCTTTATCGCCCCCGAGGACGGCTCTGCTGATGTGTTCGTCCACTACACGGAAATTCAGGGCAGCGGATTCCGCACCCTGGAAGAGAATCAGAAGGTCGAGTTCGAGGTCGGCCAGAGCCCCAAGGGGCCGCAGGCAACCGGCGTTCGGGCCGTCTGAGAGAAGCGGACCTAACCAAGACCTCTAGAAGCACCCCCGCGTCATCCTCTGGGAAGGCGCGGGGGTGTTCTCTGTTGTGGGCGATGCCCGGCCCGGCTTCACCTCTGCGCGCTCGGGCTGCCTTAGTGTCACTGGTGTGAGCCAGCTGTCCTTCTTCTCGGCTGAGTCGGTGCCGCCGGCCATTGCCGACCTGACGGGGATTCTGGCTGGGCCGGGGCAGGTCGTGCTCGTGGGCGGCGCGCAGGGGGAGGGCGCGCGGCTGTCCGTCGTGGTGGACCGGTTGTGGCGGGCAGAGGCGCTGGCCAAGATGATCGCCGACGCCGGATTGCAGCCTGAGGTCGCCCGGACCGACGAGGACACCCCGCTGGTACGGACCTCGGTCGACGTCCGACTGGTCAAGATCGCGGCGGAGTGGACCAGGGGAGCGGTCAAGACCGTGCCTCCGCAGTGGCTGCCGGGCGCCCGGGAGCTGCGGGCGTGGACACTGGCGTCGGGAATGCCAGACGCGGACCGCTACCTGCTCGGACTGGACCCGCACGCGCCCGACACGCATTCGCCGCTCGCATCGGCCATGATGAGGGTCGGGATAGCGCCAACGCTGATCGGCACCCGGGGGACACATCCGGCGCTGCGTATCAGTGGCCGACGGCGACTATCGCGCCTGGTAGAGAACGTGGGGGAACCCCCGGATAGCGACGAAGCGTTGTCGAACTGGCCGCGGATCTAGCCGCCCGGCGGCCGGATGGGGCGTAGGGGCCAGTTTGCGTCGGCAGGCCGGGGGTGCGAAATTGTCAGTTGCCGGGGCGGGCTGCATATATTGTGCGGCGCTCGGGCAAATGAAGAAAGTGAACCAAAGACAGTGAAAGATATCGGTGGCTGACGGGGACCGCGGCAGCGGGAGCAACAGCATTCGGCGACTCGTCATCGTCGAGTCGCCCACCAAGGCGCGCAAAATCGCCGGATATCTGGGTTCCAACTACATCGTCGAGTCGTCCCGCGGCCATATCCGTGACCTGCCACGAGCCGCCGCCGACGTGCCCGCCAAGTACAAGTCGGAGCCGTGGGCGCGCCTCGGGGTCAACGTAGACGCCGACTTCGAACCGCTCTACATCATCAGCCCGGATAAGAAGAGCACCGTCGCTGAGCTGAAGGACCTGCTCAAGGGCGTCGACGAGCTCTATCTGGCGACAGACGGTGACCGCGAGGGTGAAGCGATCGCCTGGCATCTGCTGGAGACGCTGAAGCCGCGGATTCCGGTCAAGAGAATGGTGTTCCACGAGATCACCGAACCGGCGATCCGCGCGGCCGCCGAGGATCCGCGGGATCTGGACAACGACCTGGTCGACGCCCAGGAGACCCGGCGCATCCTGGACCGGCTCTACGGCTACGAGGTCAGCCCGGTGCTGTGGAAGAAGGTTGCGCCCAAGCTGTCGGCCGGCCGGGTGCAGTCCGTGGCGACCCGCATCATCGTCCAGCGCGAACGTGAGCGGATGGCGTTCCGCAGCGCGGGCTACTGGGACGTCACCGCCGAGCTGGACGCCAGCGCCTCCGATGCGCAGGCGTCCCCACCGACCTTCACCGCCAAGCTCAACACCGTCGACGGGCGCAGAGTGGCCGCCGGTCGCGATTTCGACTCCCTGGGCGCGGTCAAGAAGCCCGACGAGGTGCTCGTCCTCGACGAGGCCGCCGCGGGTGCCCTGGCCACCGGTCTGCGCGGCGCGCAGATGCAGGTGTCGTCGGTCGAGCAGAAGCCGTATACCCGCAGGCCCTATCCGCCGTTCATGACCTCGACGCTGCAGCAGGAGGCGGGCCGCAAGCTGCGGTTCTCCTCGGAACGCACGATGAGCATTGCGCAGCGCCTGTACGAGAACGGCTACATCACCTACATGCGTACCGACTCGACGACGCTGTCGCAGTCGGCCATTGAAGCCGCGCGTAACCAGGCCCGCCAGCTCTACGGCGAGGAGTACGTGCATCCGACGCCGCGGCAGTACACCCGCAAGGTCAAGAACGCGCAGGAAGCCCACGAGGCCATCCGCCCGTCGGGGGATGTGTTCCAGACCCCGGGGCAGCTGCACTCCGCGCTCGACACCGATGAGTTCCGGCTCTACGAGCTGATCTGGCAGCGCACCGTCGCCTCCCAGATGGCCGACGCCCGCGGCACGACGCTGTCGCTGCGGATCGCCGGTGCGGCGAGTTCGGGTGAACAGGTGGTGTTCAACGCCAGCGGCCGCACCATCACGTTCGCCGGTTTCCTGAAGGCCTATGTCGAGAGCCTCGACGAACAGGCCGGCGGCGAGGCCGATGACGCCGAGAGCAGGTTGCCGAACCTCACCCAGGGGCAGCGGGTCGACGCGACCAGACTGACCGCCGACGGGCACACCACCAGCCCGCCCGCCCGCTACACCGAGGCCTCGCTGATCAAGACGCTCGAAGACTTCGGCATCGGCAGACCCTCGACGTACTCGTCGATCATCAAGACCATCCAGGACCGCGGCTACGTGCACAAGAAGGGCAGCGCGCTGGTCCCGTCCTGGGTGGCGTTCGCCGTGATCGGCCTGCTCGAGCAGCACTTCGCCCGGCTGGTCGACTACGACTTCACGGCCGCGATGGAAGACGAACTCGACGAGATCGCCTCCGGCAACGAGCGAAGGTCCAACTGGCTCAACAACTTCTACTTCGGTGGTGACCACGGCGTCGAAGGCTCCATCGCGCGTGCGGGCGGGCTCAAGAAGCTTGTCGGCGGCAACCTCGAGGAGATCGACGCGCGACTGGTCAACTCCATCAAGCTCTTCGACGACTCCGAAGGACGTGCGGTCAACGTCCGCGTCGGGCGTAACGGCCCGTACCTGGAGCGGATGATCGTCGGCGATGACGGGGAGCTCACCCCGCAGCGAGCCAACCTCAGCGATGATCTGACACCCGATGAGCTGACGTTGGAGCTGGCCGAAAAGGCTTTCGCCACACCGCAAGAGGGCCGCTCGCTGGGTGTCGATCCGGAAACCGGGCACGAGATCGTCGCCAAGGACGGCCGGTACGGACCGTACGTGACGGAGGTGCTGCCCGCGCCGCCGGAAGACGATGACGGTGCGGCCGGAGTTCCTGCGAAGAAGGGCAAGAAGCCCACCGGACCCAAGCCGCGCACCGGTTCCCTGCTGCGCACGATGGACCTCGAGACGGTAACGCTGGAGGATGCGCTGCGGCTGCTGTCGCTGCCCCGCGTCGTCGGTGTCGATCCCGCCAACAACGAGGAGATCACCGCACAGAACGGGCGCTACGGCCCATATCTGAAGCGCGGCACCGACTCTCGCTCGCTGGCCACGGAAGAGCAGATGTTCGACATCACTCTCGAGGAAGCGCTGAAGATCTACGCCGAGCCCAAGCGCCGCGGTCGCCAGGGTGCGGCGACACCTCCACTGCGCGAGCTCGGCAACGATCCCGTCTCTGAGAAACCGATGGTCATCAAGGACGGGCGCTTCGGGCCGTACGTGACCGACGGCGAGACCAACGCCAGCCTGCGCAAGGGCGACGACGTGCTGTCGATCACCGACGCGCGCGCCTCCGAACTGCTCGCCGATCGCCGAGCCCGCGGCCCGGTCAAGAAGACGAAGAAGGCGCCGGCCAAGAAGGCGGCGAAGAAGACGCCGGCCAAGAAAGCCGCGAAGAAGGCCTAGCGCGCAATTAGATCTAGCGCGACAGGTCGACCTCATCGGCGGTCACCAGGGTGACCGGGCGTGCGAGCTGGGTCGGGGCGGTACGCCCGCGCAGCTCGACGGTCTCCCCGACGTCCCAGCACAGTGCTTCGGAGTCCAGTGCACCGCTGACTGCGATCGCCGATGCCAGGACGTGGCCTTTCTCGTGCTTGGCCAGCTCGGTCAGCCGGGCGGCCTCGTTGACCGGGTCGCCGATCACCGTGTACTCGAACCGGGCCTGGGCACCGATGTGGCCGGCGATCGCCCTGCCTGCGGACACGCCGATGCCGAAGTCCGTCTCGCCCAGCACGTCGATCAGTTCGTCATGGAGTTCACGGGAGGCCGCGAGCGCCGCGCCTGACGCGTCGGGGTGTTCGATGGGGGCGCCGAAGATGGCCAGCGCCGCATCGCCCTGGAACTTGTTGACGAAGCCGCCGTGCCGGTTGACCGTGTCCACGACGACCCGGAAGAAGTCGTTGAGCAGGCTGACCACATCCGCGGCGGGACGCGTCGCCGCCAGTTGGGTCGAGCCGACCAGGTCGACGAACAGCACGGCCACGTCGCGTTCCTGGCCGCCGAGTTCGGTGCCCCGCTCCAGGGCGCGGCGCGCGACGTCCTCGCCGACGTAGCGGCCAAACAGGTCACGCAGCCGTTGCCGCTCGGCCAGGTCGCGCACCATGTCGTTGAAACCGGCCTGCAGCAGCCCCAGCTCGCTGGCGTCGTAGATCTGCATGTGGGCGTTGTAGTTGCCGCGCTGCACCTCGCCCAGCGCCCAGCGCAGCTGGCGCAGCGGGTCGGCGATGGACATCGCCACCAGGACGGTGCTGGACAGACCGATCACCAGCGCAGCGATGGCCAACAGCAGGATCGTCGTGGTGAGGCGCTCGGCGGGCGCGGTGAGGATCGCGAACTTGCTGGCCACCAGTGCGAGCACGATCGTGAGAACCGGCACACCGGTGGACAGCACCCAGGTCAGCACCTGGCGCAGAATCACGCCCGGGGCATGGAAGGTCTCGGGCACGCCACCGCGCAGGGCGGCGACGGCCACGGGCCGAAGCACCCGCTCGGATTGCAGATAGCCGATGATCGCGGTGGCGGTGGCGCCCAGCCCGGTGGCCACGGCCACGACCGGCGCCGACTTGCTGGCCACCGGCCAGCTCGCGACGATGAACACCACCGATCCCAGCAGCCAGTTGGTGGCGCTGATCAGTGAGCGATAGAACGGCATCTTCAAGGCCCGGATGCGGGCCACTTCGGTGTCGGCCGGGTCGCGGTCGCCGAGCAGCATGTCGCGGCGCTGCCAGCGCATCACGGGAATGAGCATGCGCAGCGTCAGATAGGACGCGACCGTGAACGACACGAACAGGTAGCCCAGGAAGATCGCCAGGTTGAAGGCGGGCAGATCCTGGAGTTGGATGCGGTCCTCCGGCGGCAGGCCGAAACGCAGGAAGCCCAGCACCAAGAGGGCGCCGATGATGTCGGCCTGCAGCATGCCCAGCGTGAACACCGGCCACGGGGTGCGTGCGACCCAGCGGACGAATGCACTGATTCGCCCCACCTCGGTCGCTTCGGCAGCCATCCGATCACCGTATCGGGCGCACGTGACGGTGGCGGGGCGTCTGGGACGGACGAGTCGGTTCGCAGCACTACTGTTATCGGCGATGGCAGGTGTTTTCTCGCGTCTTGTGGGCCAGGACGCAGTGGAGTCGGAGTTGATCGCCGCGGCATGGGCTGCGCGCGGTGATTCGACTCACAGCGAGGGCCTCGGTGAGACGAGCACCGCGGCGGGGTCGATGACCCATGCGTGGCTGATCACCGGTCCACCCGGTTCAGGCCGCTCGGTGGCGGCGCTGTGTTTCGCGGCGGCGCTGCAGTGCACATCTGCGGGCACCCCTGGGTGCGGCGAGTGCCGGGCGTGCACGACAACCATGGCGGGCACCCACGCCGACGTGCGCCGGATCATCCCGGAGGGGCTGTCCATCGGGGTCGACGCGATGCGGACCATCGTGCAGATCGCGTCGCGGCGGCCCGGCACCGGCCGCTGGCAGATCGTGGTGGTCGAGGACGCCGACCGGCTCACCGAGGGCGCGGGAAATGCGCTGCTGAAGGTGGTGGAGGAGCCGCCGCCGTCGACGGTGTTCCTGTTGTGCGCGCCGTCGGTGGACCCGGAGGACATCGCCATCACGCTGCGGTCGCGGTGCCGGCACATCGCCCTGGTCACCCCGCCGGTCGAGGCCATCGCCGGGGTGCTGAGGGAATCCGACGGGCTCTCCGAGCAGGATGCGGCGTGGGCGGCATCGGTCAGCGGGGGGCATGTCGGGCGCGCCCGGCGGCTGGCCACCGATGAGCAGGCGCGGGAGAGACGACTGCGTGCCCTGAGCCTCGCCCGGGACGCGGCGACGCCGTCTCGGGCATACGCCGCCGCCGAGGAACTGGTGGCGACGGCGGAGGCAGAGGCCAAGGCGCTGACGGGAGATCGCAACGAGGCCGAGGCCGAGGAGTTGCGTACCGCGCTAGGTGCGGGTGGCACCGGCAAGGGCACCGCGGGCACCATGCGTGGCGCCACCGGCGCGATCAAAGATCTGGAGAAACGCCAGAAGTCCCGGCAGACACGGGCTTCCCGGGACGCGCTCGACCGGGCGCTGATCGACCTGGCCACGTACTTCCGTGATGCCCTGCTGATTTCGTCGGGTGCGGTGGACGTGGTTCCCAATCATCCCGACATGGCGGACAAGATCGCGGCGATGGCCGCCCACTCGTCGCCGGAGAAGCTGCTGCGGTGTATCGAGGCGGTGCTGGAATGCCGCGATGCGCTGGCGGTCAACGTCAAGCCCAAGTTCGCGGTCGACGCCATGGTCGGCACGGTGGGGCAGGCGCTGCGCGGCTGACGTGCGGCGGGCAGCAGCGCAGCGACGGGTGGGCAGCAGCGCAGCGACCGGGGACACAACTTGGGTCGCCGGCAGGGCCTGCCGTAGACTCGTGCCGCCGACGGCATCGGACGCTCTTCACCGGAGCGCTCATCGCCCGCGGCAACCGCCGCCCTAGCTCAGTCGGTAGAGCATCTCACTCGTAATGAGAAGGTCAGGGGTTCGATTCCCCTGGGCGGCTCCATATTTGTCGGGTGCCCAAGCGCTTGTCGGGCGCCCCTTGCGCCGAGCGTGCGCTCAGGGCGCGGATCGGGCCAGATTTCCGCCCTCACCGCACGTTGGCGGACGGATCGGCCGTCGGGAGCCCCAAAGCGCCGCACGTGCGCTCTCGCCCATCACCCTTCGAGCACCTCGCGGGCCACCTTGCAGGCGCTGTTGGCCGGCGGGGAATCCGGCGTAGCCGCTCGAGTGGTAGATGACCTCGGCGATCTCGTCCTCCGTCAGCCCGTTGGTGCGGGCGATCTGGACGTGGTAGGTCAGTTCGTCGTTGGCACGCAACGCGATCAGAATGCCGAGCGTGACCAGACTGCGGTCGCGGCGGCTCAGCCCGTCACGGCCCCAGAGCCGGCCGAACACGTTGTCGATGCCGATCTCCAGCAGCTCGTCGCCGAACCCCCCGTCACGGATATCGGCGTCGCCGTCGGGCAGCACGCCCGGCAGCAGCTCGCGGAAAACCTGGTAACCCGTCTGGCGAATATCGGTCATGGGTACAGCGTGGCACCGCTACTTCGGAGCCACGAACCCGACGGGGCCCGCGGCGATGCACACCGACAGTGCCGCCGTATTCGCGCGGACTGTGATCGCGTCACCGGCACCCGGGATGCGCACGTAGACGCGGTTGAGGCCGGGGTGCACGGGAACCTTCACTTCGCTGCCCTCGGACAGTGACAGCATCATCGAGCCGTCGCTGTTGGCCAGGTAGTTGATCTCGGCGGTCCAGTCCGCAGGAAGCAACGGCCCGTCCAGCGGCATCCGGACCGGGAAGTCGGGCTGCACCAGGTACCCGCACTGCGGCGCGGGTCCCGGGCGGATCGAACGCACCCAGGTCACCTTGGCGTCGACCAGGTTTCCTTTCACGTCGAGCATCCGCAGTTCGGTTGTGGCCGAGGCGAATTCCGGCCGATCGTCCAGTAGTGCGAACATGTGACTCGCCAGGTTCTCCGGCCATGCCACCCGCTGCAGCACCAGCGGATCGACCTCCTGGTCCAGCATCGGCGCGTCGGACGAGGCGCGCGCCGCGGCCAGCGCGATCCGGGCGTTCTGCAGATAGGGCTGCGCGGGGTTGTCGCGCCAACTGGTGAGGAACGTCGCCGTCGAGTACAGACTGCTCGCGACAAAGGCCACCGCCAGGCACGCGGTCGAGGCGGTTCGCAGCGCCGAGGAGTCCAGCCATCCCGACCGTTGCCGGTTCGGCGCGCACAGGCCGACGGCGGCCAGCAGCGCCAGCACTACGACGAGATCGGGCAGATAGCGCAACGTCTGCGCCAGCTCCAGCGCGGTAAACCGCGATGAGCGCATCAGATAGATCGGCACCTGGCAGGCCACCGCATATCCCAGTGCCACCAGCCACACCGGCCCGATGCGCTGCTTGCGGACCAACGTCACCGCGACGACGCCCGCCAGGGCGGCCCAGCCGAGGATCATCACCGCTACCGGCGGGGTGGCCCAGGGCGAAGCCGGTGCCCACCGTTGCCAATCCCACGGCCCCCCAGCCAAACCCGGCACGATGCCGTGAGTGAACGAGCGCCACAACAGGTCCCACGTCATCGACAGGTCGAAACTCCACCGCTGCTGGTCGACCACCATCAGGTACACGCCCACCCACGCTGCGGTCAGCGCCAGGCACGCTGTCCACAGGCGGACCCCTCGGTGCCACACGGCCGCGACAGATCCGCTGCCGGTGACGTAGCAGTAGAGCGCGGTGACGGTGAACGCGACGAACGGGATGATCGCCGACTTCTCGAAAAACAGCAGTCCGCCGAAGTAGGCCAGCGCACCGGTGAGTGCGTAGCGGTGATTGCCGGTGCGTACCAACAGGATTGCGTCGGCGCACACCCAGGCCATCGCGGCCAGCATCGGCAGAGAGTTCAGCGCCGCCGCCCACCACGCGAACCCCGGTACCGCAAGCGGTGTGAACAGAGCAAACGTCAACGGCACCAACAGCACAGGGCGCCAGCCGAGGATGGTGTGCAAAGCCCGCAGCAGTGCCAGCGACGCCAACAGCGCGAGCACCAGCAGGCTGATCGCCGGCCCCAGCCAGCTCAGAGGAGCCAGGCGGGTGATGGCGCCGGCCACCAAAAACGCGCCGGGCATCACGTGGCCGTCATGGTCGTCGAACAGATACTGCGGCGACAGCAGGTTCTGCGTTCCGGCCCGGCCGACGAGGATCAGATCGTCCCAGTAGAAGTAGCCGCCGAACGCCAGCACCGCCCGGATGGCCAGGTGCAGCGCGATCAGCAGCACTGCGATGCGGGCGACCCGGTTCATGTCGTCGGCGGCCCGCTCGCGGGGTAGTCCTGCCCCGCGGCCCGGCGCGCTGCCCAGGCCGAGGCCACCATGTCGGTCAGGGAATGCCGCATCTGCCAGTCCAGGTCGCGGGCCGCGAGGTCCCCGGCGGCGGTGATCCGCGCCGGATCGCCTGGGCGCCGAGCATTGACGACAGGCTCGAAATCGATTCCGGTGACGGCCCGGATCGTCGTCATGATCTCCCGTACCGACGTGCCCGCTCCGCTGCCGAGGTTGTACACCGCTTCGACGGGCAGGCCCGCCTCCATCCTGCGGGCCGCCGCCACATGGGCAAGGGCGAGGTCGGAGACGTGGACGTAGTCGCGCACGCAGGTGCCGTCCGGGGTCGGATAGTCGGTGCCGTTGATCTGCGGGGTCAGGCCACGGAACAACATGTCGAACACCTTGGGGAACAAGTTGTGCGGGCTGACGTCGTAGATGTCCCGGGACCCCGAGCCCACGACGTTGAAGTACCGCAGGCTGGTGTGCCGCAGCCCCGTTGAGCGCTCGACGTCGCGCAACAGCCATTCACCGATGAGCTTGGACTCCCCGTAGGGCGACTCCGGGCGCGTCGGCGTCGTCTCGTCCACCACCTCCACGTCGGGGGTGCCGTACGTGGCGGCGCTGGAGGAGAATACGAGCTGTCCGACGCGGGTGTCGACCATTGCCTCCAACAGCGAGGCCATCGCCGAGACGTTCTGCCGGTAGGTGTGCAGCGGCCGCTTGACGGATTCCCCGGCGTACTTGTAGCCGGCGATGTGGATGACCCCGGTGACGCCGTGGTCGGTCAAGGTGGTCCGCACGGCTTCGGTGTCGAGCAGGTTGGCCGTGATCAGCGGGACGTCGTCAGGGACGAAGTGGGCCAGCCCGGTCGACAGGTCGTCGATCACGACCACCGACGAACCCGCGGTGGTCAGCGCCCGCACGACGTGCGCCCCGATGTAGCCGGCTCCGCCAGTCACCAGCCAACTCATTACGCCTCCCTTGACGCCGGACGGAGCCCGGCCAATATAAGCGGTCGATGTGCGATTAGATCAATCCGGCAGGACGGCCGGTGCCCCACCTGTGGTCGCGAGTGCGCTCAGGTGCACGGCGATGCCCAGCACCGGCCCGCACAGCAGCGCCACGATGGTGCGGACCTCGAGGTCCAGCGGCAACAGCAGCAACAGCGTCGATGCCGCGGTGGCACACAGCCACCCGGCCGAATACGCCCGGTGCAGGGCGGCGGCCACCGTCGCCGCCCCGGTCAGCGTCAGAAGGGCGATCATCACGGCGGCCGCGGTGAACCAGGCCAGCAGCGCGCCGTCGGCGACGTACTGCGCGCCGAACGCTTCCCGCAGCAGCCAGGGGCCGAAGATCCCCGCAGCCGCGACCGCGACGATGCCGAGGCCGCCGACCATCAGGGCCGGCCGGACCAGCGCGGTCAGCCGGTGGGTGCGCTGGTCGACGAAGTACGCGATCAGGTTGCCCTGCATGGCGGTCAGCGGCACGAGCAATGGGGCGCGGGTCAGTGTCACGGCAAGGATCACCACCCCGCCCGCGGCGCCGAGGTCACCGCCCGACGTGGCTTTCAGCAGCACGGGGAAACCCATCACCAACACCGCGCTGGCGCCGGCCGCGACGACCGAATGCCCGGCACCGCGCAGGAAGGTGACGGTGCCGCCCGCGGTGAGCAACCGCCCGGCGGCCCGCGTCGCCGGCGAGGCGAGCAGCATCAGCAGCCACGCGATCGAACCGGCGACCGTGGCCCACAAATATCCGCCGAGCCCCCAGCCCACCACGAACGTGGCTGCCGCCACCGCGACCCGCAGCACCGCGTCGGTGACCATCAGCGCGCCGTACTCCGCCCATCTGTCGATTCCGGCAAGCGCGCCGAGCAACGTGGTGTGCAGGCAGAATCCGGCCAGGCCGACGGACAACAACGCGACGCTCAGCAGTCGGGACTCCACGAACACATGGGCCGACCACAACGGCGAGGACGCGGCGATCAGCACCGCGGCCACCACCCCGACCCCGGCGGCGACGCGCATCGGGTGGGTGCGCTCGCCGGCCGGACCTGCACCGCCCGAGGTGCGCGCGGCTGACCGGATTTCGCGCGTCGTCTCCTGCAGCAGTCCGAAGGCGGCACCGCTGGCCAGACCGAATGCACCCCAGAACACCCCGAACACGGAGAAACCGGCGGGTTCAAGGTCGCGCGCGGCGAGGTAGAGCACCGCGTAGCCGCACAGCGCGGACACAGCCGTCGCCGTCCCGACCCGGACGACGCTTCCCCGGGTGACCGCGCCCGACGGCCCCGCAAGCGCGTCGGTCACGCCAACGTGTCCAGCGGGGGGACCTTGGGCGAATACAGCCACGCGGCCCACAGCGCACGTAGCGAGGTGTCGGAGTACTGCGCTGCCAGTCCGGTGAAGTCGTCGGTGACCACGCTGCTCTGCCGGTAACGCGCCGTCCACTCCTTCAGTAGCGCAAAGAAATTGGTGTCGCCGATCTCCTTGCGCAGCGCGTGCAGGGTGAGCGCACCGCGTTTGTACACGCGGTCGTCGAACATGTCACGCGGTCCGGGGTCGGCGAGGACGAGGTTCTGCGGCGAGCCGGCCAGCCGTTGGTAGTAGTGCCGTGCGAGCTCGTCGGCGCTGCGTTCACCGCAGTGCTCGGACCACAGCCACTCCGCGTAGCAGGCGAAGCCCTCGTGCAACCAGATGTGGCGCCACCGTTGCACCGTGACCGAGTTCCCGAACCACTGGTGGGCCAGTTCGTGGGCGATCAGCCTTTCCGACCGCCGCTGTCCGTCACAGTGATTGGCGCCGAAAATCGAAATCCCCTGCGCCTCGAGGGGAATCTCGAGAGCGTCGTCGGTCACCACCACGGTGTAGCCGGTGGCCAGCGGATAAGGCCCGAACAACTTCACGAACAACTTCATCATCTGTGCCTGGCGGCCGAAGTCGTGTTCGAAGTCCCGGCGCAGCCGGTCCGGCAGGACCGCGAAGATCTCGACGCCGTTCTTGGACATGCGGTGCCGCCCGTACATCCCGATCTGCAGGGTGATCAGGTATGTCGAGGTGGGTTCGGCCTGCTCGTAACTCCAGGTGGTCATGCCCGCCCGTGCCCGGCGCGCCAGCAGCTTGCCGTTGGCGACAGCGAAATACGGGCTCTCCGTGCTGATCTGGACCCGGAAGCTGGCCTTGGCGCTGGGGTGGTCATCGCAGGGGAACCATGACGAGGCGCCGTTGGGCTGGCCCGCGACCAGCACACCTTCGGTCAGCTCCTCGAAACCGACTTCCCCCCATAGGGTTCGGATCGGACGGGGGGTGCCGCCGTAGCGAACCGCGATGGTCATCGAGGCGCCCGCGGGCAACCGGTCGGCGAGGGTGATGTGCAGTTTTCCTGCCGACGTGCGAAATTGCGACGGGCGCTTACCGTTGACCGTCACCTTGGACACCGTGAGCGCAGCGGAAAGGTCGAGGGTGAACGACTTGAGCTCGGCGAGGGTGGCGGCCGTGATCGTCGCCGAGCCCGCGAGCCGGTTGATCGCGACCTTGTACTCGAGGTCGAGTTCGTAGCGGGACACCCGGTAGCCGAAATTGCCGGTCGCCGGCAGGTACGGGTCGATGACCGGTGGTCCACTCTTCTTGGCCACCCGTTTGCCTGCGGTCACGCTGCCGCCGGCTTCTTGGACTTCGGGTCCGGCGCGTCTGTCCGCTTCTTACGGGCCGGATTCCACGGGGCGATCGGGTTGCCCTGCCAGCGCGTCGATGCCGGCACCTCGTCGCCCCGCATCACCAGCGAGGCGGGCCCGACGGTGGCCCCCGCCCCGATGCGCGCCGCGGGCAACGCGACGCAGTGCGGGCCCAGTGTTGCGCCCCGCTCGAGGACCACGGTGTCCATCCGCATGATGCGGTCGTGGAAGAGGTGGGTCTGCACGACACACCCGCGGTTGACGGTGGCACCCTCCTCGAGGGTCACCAGATCGGCCTCGGGAAGCCAGTAGGTCTCACACCACACACCTCGTCCGATCTTCGCTCCCAAGGCGCGTAGCCACAGATTCATCACCGGTGTACCCGTTGCCGCCCGGGCGAACCACGGTGCCGCCACGGTCTCGACGAAGGTGTCCGCGACCTCATTGCGCCACACGAACGACGACCACAGGGGGTGTTCGATCGCCGTGATCCGGCCGATCACAAGCCATTTCGCTAGGACCGCGATGCCGCCGGCCACCGCGCCCGCCGTCAGCAGGATCAGCCCGGCGGCCAGGCACGCCCACAGCCAGCCGAACGTCACCGCCATGTACTGGAGGGACAACAGCACGGCCGCGCCGATAGCGAACGTCACCACCACGGGGACGAACCGGAAGGTCTCGACCGTGGCGCGCAACGCCTTGAGGCGCGCCGACGGATGGAAGGTGCGTAGTACGTCGGCAGCGGTTGGTTTGCGCCGCAGTCGCACCGGGGGGCTGCCCAGCCAGGAAGAGCCGGCCTTGGCCTTGTACGGGGTCGCCGACAGCACCGCGACCAGCGCGTCGTCGGGCACCCGCCGGCCCGGCTGGGTGATGCCGGAGTTGCCCAGGAACGCGCGCTTGCCGATCGTCGCCCGGGCGACGTGAATCCAGCCGCCGCCGAGTTCGTAGGACGCCACCATGGTGTCGTCGGCCAGGAACGCGCTGTCCTCGACGACGGTGAACTTCGGGATCAGCAGTGCCGTCGAGATCTCGGTGCCCGCGCCGATCTTCGCCCCCAGCAGCCGCAGCCACCACGGGGTGAGCAGGCCGGCATAGATGGGGAACAGGTAGTTACGGGCGGCGTCCATCAGGCGTTCGGTGGCCCACAGCTGCCACCCGGACCGGCTGCGGACCGGGTGGTAGCCCTCGTGCAGGCCGAGGGCCAGCACCCGCACGCCCACGACGGTCAGCACCGCGTAGGTCAGCACGGCCGCCATCGTCGCGGGCACCACCCAGATCAGCGCAGGCAGCACCGCCGCGCCCACCGACTCCGTGTCGCGGACCGCCCAGCCGAGCACGGCGAGCCCCGCCGCCAACGCGACCAGCGGCAGCGCACCCAGCAGCACAGACGTCACGCCGTACATCGCGACCCACACCGGCGCCCTGGCCGGTCGGTGGTCGGGCCACGGATGCTTGGCCTTACCGGACTTCACTGCGGGCGAACCCTTCCAGTACTGCCGATTTTTCACCTTGCCGATGACGCCGGAACCGGGCGCGACGTCGGCGTTCTTGCCGACCACCGCACCGGGGAGCAACGTGGTTCTGGCGCCGACCGTGGCGTCGTTACCGACCGTGATGGGCCCGACGTGAAACAGGTCGCCGTCGATCCAATGCCCGGTCAGGTCCACCTCGGGCTCGATGGAACAGCGGTGGCCCAGCGTGAGCATTCCGGTGACCGGCGGGGCCGAGTGCAGGTCGACTCCGTTGCCGACACTGTTGCCCAGCGCGCGGGCGTAGTAGACCAGCCACGGTGCCCCGGCCATGTTCTCGGCACCGCTGGCCTCCGCCAGCCGCTCGGCCAGCCACACCCGAAGGTGGACCGGGCCGCCGCGGCGGTAGGTGCCCGGCGCAAGATCGCCGACCAGAATCCGCGCCCCGAACACCGCGATGGCCATCCGGCCCAGCGGTGTCACGAAAATTAGGAAGCCGGCGACGATCCACCACCAGTCGATCGGCCGGACCCAGGGCACCAGCGACAGCGTGGCGGCGATGTTGTTGGCGATCGCCAGCCACACCACCCACTGCATTCCGGTCAGCGCCGCCAGCGGCACCGTTAGGGCGATCTGCACCGCCTGGGTCAACCGAGGGACCGGTTTCACGGTGCGGGTTTCGACCGCGGGTGGCGGCGCGAGCTCGTCGAGATAGCCGGCCAGCGACCCGAGCCGGGGATGGTCGTAGAGCTCGCCAACCGTCACCTGCGGGTAGCGCTGCCGCAGTGCGGAGATCAACTGTGCCGCCGACAGCGATCCGCCGCCGAGGGCGAAGAAGTCGGCCTCTGGCCCATCGATCTGAGCGGCCAGCACGTCGCGCCACAGCCCGGCAAGCCAGCCGAGCGTGCCGCCGAGGTCCGGGGTGGCCTCCTGCCCGGCGCCCGCGGGCCACGGCAGGGCGTCGCGGTCCACCTTGCCGGAGGTGCGGGTGGGCAGCTCGTCGACCACGACCAGCCTGGGGACCAGCGCGGCGGGCAGTGCTTCGGACAGCCGGGCGCGGGCGGCGGTGAGGTCGAAGGACTGCTCGGCACCGGGGGCGACGACGACGTAGCCCACCAGCAGTGGGGTTCCGCTGGCGGTCTTCCGGACCGCCGCGGCGCCGCCGCTGACCCCCGGCAGGCTCACCAGCGCGGTGTCCACCTCGCCGAGCTCGATGCGGCGCCCTCCGACCTTCACCTGGTCGTCGGCGCGTCCCACGAAGTACAGCCCGTCGGATTCCAGCCGGACCAGATCGCCGCTGCGATAGGCGCGGCTCCAGTGTCCGTGATGGCTCAGCGAGGGCATCGCCGCGTATTTCTCGGCGTCCTTGTCGGGGTCGAGATAGCGCGCCAGCCCCACGCCGCCGATGACCAGCTCGCCGACCTCGCCGACGCGCACCGGGGATCCGTCTTTGTCGACGACGGCAAGATCCCACCCGGGCAGCGGCAGCCCGATGCTGACGGGGGAGGCCCCGTCCAGGCGCGCCGCGCACGCGACGACGGTGGCCTCGGTGGGCCCGTAGGTGTTCCACACCTCGCGGCCGTCCACCGCCAGCCGTTCGGCCAGTTCCGGCGGGCAGGCCTCACCGCCGAAGATCAGCAGCCGCACCGCCTCCAACGCCTCGGCGGGCCACAAAGACGCCAGCGTCGGCACCGTCGACACGACGGTGATGTCGCGGGACACCAGCCAGGGCCCCAGGTCCATCCCGCTGCGCACCAGCGACCGCGGCGCCGGCACCAGGCACGCCCCGTGTCGCCAGGCCAGCCACATCTCCTCACAGGACGCGTCGAACGCCACCGAGAGTCCCGCCAGCACCCGGTCACCGGGTCCGATCGGGTTGTCCTGCAAGAACATCCGTGCTTCGGCGTCGACGAATGCCGCCGCGCTGCGATGCGTGACGGCGACGCCCTTGGGCGTTCCGGTAGATCCAGAGGTGAAAATGATCCACGCATCGTCACGGCTCAACGGCGCCGTCGCGCGCCACCCGCGCGACAAGCCCGGACCGCGCACCAGACCCTGCTCGGTGATCACGGCGACGACGTCGGCCTCGGTGAACACCAACTCGGCGCGTTCCTGCGGGTCGTCCGCGTCGACCGGCACATAGGCCGCGCCGGTCGCCAGCGTCGCCAGGATCGCGACGTAGAGCGCGTAACTGCCCGACGGCATCCGGATCCCGATCCGGTCGCCGCGGCCGATCCCGCGGACGGCCAGCCACGAGACGCTGTCTTCCACGTCGGCGATCAACTCGGCGTAGGTGAGTTGCACGGTGCCGTCGTCGAGTGCGGTCGCATCGGGATAACAGCGGGCGGTGTCGTAGAGGATGTCGATCAGCGTTCGCGGTTCGGAGGCGGATGCCGACAGCAGGAACTGCGGAGGGATCTCGGGGGTTGGATCCACTGCTGTCACGGGTACAAACTACTCAGCGCGCGGGTTCACTTCGCGTCGGTCGGTGCCTCATTTCGCGTGTCGGGGCGCTGGCTGGCAGAATGATCCCCTTGGAGGGGAGTATTCCTTCGCCGCAGTGTCGTCATCACGTCGTCCGTCAACGGAGGACCGGTACTGCGGGCCTTCCGTCGACCTACAGGTCGAGGGCGGCGGAAGAGACCTCCGGCGTTGTACGACGACCGGAGGTTTGATGAACGTATCTGGACTCGAGTGGGGCATCACGCTCAGCGTGACGATCGCGATCCTGCTCTTCGACGTGATCGTGATCGGGCGTCGCCCGCACGAACCGTCCAAGCGTGAGACCGCGACCTACCTGACGATCTACATCAGCCTCGCCATTGCGTTCGGGTTGTGGACGTGGTTCTTCCACGGCAGCCAGTTCGGCATCGAGTTCTTCGCGGGTTGGCTCACCGAATACAGCCTGTCGGTGGACAACCTCTTCATCTTCCTGATCATCATGGCCAGCTTCAAGGTGCCGCGGATCTACCAGCAGCAGGCCCTGCTCGTCGGCATCATCCTGGCGCTGATCTTCCGCGGCATCTTCATCGCGCTCGGCGCGGTCGCCATCGAGCAGTTCTCGTGGGTGTTCTATCTGTTCGGCGCGTTCCTGGTGTACACCGCGATCAAGCTGGTCAAGGACACCGACCACGACGACGACGCGGACAACGGTGTGGTCCGGTTCGCCCAGAAGCACCTGAAGTTCACCGACCAGTGGGACGGCCTGAGGCTGTGGGTGAAGGAAAACGGCACCCGGCTGATGACGCCGATGTTCCTCGTCATCGTCGCGCTGGGCACCACCGATCTGCTGTTCGCCTTGGACTCCATCCCGGCCATCTACGGCCTGACCCGCGAGCCGTACCTGGTGTTCACCGCCAACGTGTTCGCGCTGATGGGGCTGCGGCAGCTGTACTTCCTGCTGGGTGACCTGCTCAAGCGGCTGGTGTACCTGTCCCAGGGCCTGGCGTTCATCCTCGGCTTCATCGGGATCAAGCTGCTGCTGCACGCGCTGCACGAGAACGAGCTTCCGTTCATCAACGGCGGCGAGCCCGTCCCGGTGCCGGAGATCCCGACGCTGGCCAGCCTTGGCGTGATCATCGTCACTTTGTCGATCACCACCGCCGCGAGCCTGTACAAGACACGGGTCCACGATGTGCGCAAGGAAGCGGACTCGACCGACGAGGAGAAGGGCGGCGCCGAGGGCGCTGACGCCCCGTTGGACTCGCGCTGATCTCAACGGTCGACCGCCGCATGCGCGGTGGCTAGCGTCGCCGAATCAGGCGCGCGCGTCCTGAAGGCACTCGTCGATCAGCCTGCTGTAGCGGATCGTGCGGTCGGTACCCGTGGTGCCTGAGCCCATCTTGTTCATGACGTAGCCGAACGTGGCGCGGCGGTCGAGATCCATGACGATGAGCGAGCCGCCCCAGCCACCCCACCAGCAGACCTTTCCGTCGGGGACGGAGAGCACGCTCTGCGGTGTCGGCAACCCGAACCCGATTCCGAAACGGAGCGGCACAAACAGCACCTGGTCCATGCCGTTGGACTGTTCGTCGAAGATCAGCTCGATGGTCTCCGGTGAGAGGATCTCGACACCGTTCGCTGTGCCGCCCAACGAGATCGGCGACATCGCGCGCACCAGACCGCGGGCGTTTCCGTGCCCGTTGGCCCCGCCGATGTCCGCCCGCCGCCATGCCGTGGTCTCGGCGCTCCTGACCCCGAACGCGCCGGGCGGGAACGCCGCAAAGGTCCTGACTGCCGGGTGATCAGGTGACAGGCGGCCCAGCCCCAGATCGCGGGGCGGTGGCGCCACCAGTTCGGCGATGCGACCGTCGTCCTCGGCGCGGGCGCCGATCTGGACATCGGCACCCAGGGGAGCGGAGATCTCTTGCTGGACAATGTCTTTCAGTGACTTTCCGGTGATCCGCCGTACGACTTCGCCGATCAGGTGTCCGTAGTCCATGGCGTGGTACCCGGACGCCGTCCCGGGTTTCCACCAGGGCGCCTGGCCCGCAAGATGCGACGTCGCCTCCGGCCAGTCGTAGAGGTTCTCGACGGCGAAGGGCGTCTGCCAGCCCGACACGCCGGACGTATGGGACAGAAGGTGCCGGACCTCGATGTCCTGTTTGCCGTTGGCCGCGAACTCCGGCCAGTACGACGCGACGGGCGCGAACGGGTCGAGCGCGCCCCGGTCGACGAGAATCAGTGCGGCGAGCGCGGTCAGGGTCTTGGTGCACGACCAGAAGTTGACGATCGTGTCTTCTTGCCAGGGAATGGTTTTCGCGCGGTCGGCGTGTCCGCCCCAGATGTCGACGACGAGCTCTCCGCCGACGTCGACCGCGATCGACGCGCCGAGTTCCGCACCGCTGCCGATCTCCTCGGCCAGCGCCTTTGCCACGCTGTCGAAGCGGGGATCCCACGTGCCCTGGACGGCTGCGACGGTGTCGGTCATTGCGACATCATGCGCTGGCCTCCCAGCGCTCGTGCACCCGGCGCAGCCCCTCGTCGGTCAACCGGCCGAAGAGCCTCAGCCGGGCCATGCCGCCGTCGGGATGGATGTCGAGACGGGCTTCGGTAACGGGCCGGTCCGAGTCGATCAGGAAGCGGTGTTTGGTGTCGGGCTGCAGATCGGTCAGCGGCAGGAGATCGAACCACTCGCCGTCTCCGTCGCGGCCCTGAAGCCGGGCCGATCCCGGTGCGTTGCCGATGAAGTACGAGGTGTCCAGTTCGGCCGCGGTCAACACGCCCTGGCCGGCGAGGCGTACCTGAACCCAGTCGTTTCCGGCGTCGCGCCGCCGCGAGGTCTCCCAGCCATCGCCCATCGTTCGCGGTGTTCCCGGCAACAGCAGGTTGTTCGGCGAGCTGTAGAACATGTTGGAGCAGCCGGTGATCCGTCCGCCGTTCTCCAGAGCCGCCAGATCCAGCGGGAGTTCGGTGAAGCGGGGGTCGAGCAGGCCTTCGCCGTGCACGCGCAGGCGTGCCACGCCTCCGTCCGGGTAGATCGCCAGCCGCACGTGCGTCCAGCGCTTGGAGGAATCGGCGGCGAACGGATTGCGGGTATCGCCGTTGACGCCGCGCCGACCCACGATCGTCGTCCATTCGACCTTCTCGGCCAGCTCCTCCGGGGTGGGATAGCCCTCGACAAACGCGGCCTCGACCGAGATCGCGGGCGGATAGTTTCCGGTGAACCAGGCGGTGTCCACCACCACGCCGCGGATGATGCCGGGCACGCCCAGGCGGACGATCGCGAAGTCGTGCGAATCGGCGACCGCACCGCGGCGTCGGCGGGTCTCCCACCCGTCGTAGATCTGGCCCTTGTGGCCGAACGTGGCCGGCCGAAACTCGGCAGGACCCGTTTTGATCAGGTTCTCTTTCTCGGCGAAGAGGTCGTCGTTGGCCCACAACACCGCTCCGCCCGCGGACCGGGCAGCAAGGTCGGGCAGCGAGAGAAAATGGGAATTACCCGCAGGTCTGGGCGTCGCAGTGCTCACCCGAAAGAGCCTAGGCGAGCCCGCGGAATCCGGCCGTCACCAGTTGTCGTAGCCGCCTTCGGGACCGAGCATCCGCTCCAGTCGCGTGCGATTGATCCGGGCGAGCTCATTGCGGACCACTTTGCGCTCAGTGTCGTGGTCGTTGTGCAGCCGGTCATTCATCGCGGCGAGCACGTCGTCAGCGCAGTAGCCGTTGATGAACATCACGAACCCGAAACCGAAATGCTCCAGGTACGCCTTCGCCGCGTTCGCCAGGTCGGTCATCATCTCGGGGCGCTCATCGACGATCGCGCACTGCTCGGCCTGCGACTTCTCGCTGCCGGGCCGGCGGCCGACGTCCGGGTAGGCCTGCAGGATCGAGTCGATCGAGTCCTCGCTCAACCCGAACAGCAATCCGTCGGCACAGCGGAACAGCTGGTCATGGCTGTCGAACGGACGCGCCCGCGCCAGGTCGGCTGCCAGCGGCACGCTGTAGCAGCACTCGAAGATCGCGTGCACGGCACGGCGCATCGGCATCGCATTGAATGCGTCGAGCCCGATCCCCTGATGCAGCAGCACACGCTCATGATCGAAGGCCCAAGGAACAGCGGCGTTACGCCGTGTTACAGCCACGCTAAATCCCGTAGTGGGCTATCTCTCAGTCGGGTTTGAGGGCCCGGCGGGTCTCCGCCGGATCAGTGGCCCTCGGCCTTGAACCGCTCCACCGAGCGCAGCACCTCGGCCTCGGCATCTTCGCGACCCACCCAGTCGGCGGCCTCGACGAACTTGCCCGGCTCCAGGTCCTTGTAGTGCACGAAGAAGTGTTTGATGGCGTCCAACTCGAACTCCGACACGTCGCCGATGTCGGTGATGTGGTCCCACCGGGGATCGGCGAGCACGCACAGCACCTTGTCGTCACCGCCCTTTTCGTCGGTCATCCGGAACATGCCCACCGGACGGGCCTCCACGATGCAGCCGGGGAACACCGGTTCGGGCAGCAGCACCAGCGCGTCCAGCGGATCGCCGTCCTCGCCGAGGGTGTCCTCGATGTAGCCGTAGTCGGTCGGATAACCCATCGCCGTGAACAGGTAGCGGTCCAGCTTCACCTTCCCGCTGTCGTGGTCGACCTCGTACTTGTTGCGCGACCCCTTCTGGATCTCGATGAGGACATCGAACTGCACCTGGGGACTCCTTCGGATCTGCACGCATGTAGGTCGCCTGCTGACGACGCGGGTTAACACTAAACGAGCGATACCCTGCTCTACAGGGGTGTCTGGAGTAGTCGATCAAGAGCGGGAGAAACATGCGGCCCACGCGGTGGCGGCGATCCACCCATGTGGCGGTGGGCGTGGCGGTGCTGCTGCTGGTCGCCGTCGTCGTCGCGGCGGCGGCGCTGATGACCAGGGGCGAATCGCCCGCCGAGCTGGCGGTCGAACCCGCGCCCGCGCCGGCCACCGCCGAACCCGCTGTCGTACCGGTTGCCGACACCGCGGATGCGCCGACCCCCGCCGGATTGGCCGCCGCGCTGGCGCCGGTGCTCGCCGACCCGAATCTGGGCAGGTTCACCGGGCGCATCACCGACGCGATGACGGGCGAGGAGTTGTGGGCGCTCGGAGCGGGCGTCCCGATGCAGCCGGCGTCGACGAACAAGACGCTCACCGCCGCCGCGGCGCTGTTGACCCTGGATCGCGACGCCCGGTTGACGACGCGCGTGCGCGAGGGCGACCAGCCGGGGGTGGTCGTTCTGGTGGGCGGCGGTGATCAGACACTCTCGGCGGCGCCGCGCAACGAGGACAGCTGGTACCGGGACGCGGCGCGCATCGTCGACCTAGCCGATCAGGTGCGGCGTAGCGGCGTCACCGTGAGGGCCGTGCAGGTGGACGTCAGCGCCTACAGCGGGCCGACGATGGCGCTGGGCTGGGACCCGCTGGACATCGACGGCGGCGACATCGCACCGATGGAGTCGGTGATGCTCGATGGCGGCCGCACCCAGCCGGTGACGGTCGAGTCGCGGCGCTCCAGGACTCCCGCCCTGGACGCGGGCCGCGCCCTGGCCGTCGCGTTGCGGGTCGACCCGGCGAAGGTGACGGTGCTGCCGCCGGGCCGGGCGGGGACAGGCGAAAACGACACAGTGATCGCCTCGGTGCAGTCCCCACCGCTGATGCAGCGGCTCCGGGACATGATGAATTTCTCGGACAACGTGATGGCGGAGTCGATCGGCCGTGAGGTCGCCGCCGAGCTCGACCGACCGCAGAGTTTCGACGGGGGCGCCCGCGCCGTGTTGGCGTCACTCGACGATGCCGGCATCGACACCACCGGCGCCCGGTTGTTCGATTCGAGCGGGCTGTCCGTCGACAACCGCCTGACCGCCGAAACACTCGACGAGGTGGTCAACGCCGCGGTCGGAGACGACCATCCCCGCCTGCGGCCGTTGGTCGACCTGCTGCCGATCGCCGGGGGCAGCGGCACCCTGTCCAACCGCTACCTCGACACCGACGAGGGCCGCGCCGCCGCGGGGTATCTGCGGGCCAAGACGGGTTCGCTGACCGGCACCAATTCGCTGGCCGGCATCGTGACCGACGAGAGTGGTCGGGTGCTGACCTTCGCCCTGTTGTCCAATGACGCCGGTCCGAGCGGGCGCACCGCGCTCGACGCGTTCGCGGCGACGCTGCGTTCGTGCGGTTGCCGCGCGTGAGCCCGCCTTCCGGGTCGGGATTCTCGGTCGGTCGTGCGGTCGACTGGGAGTTGGCCGCCACGCTCGGCGGCAAGCTGGCCCGTCCGGAACCCGCCGCTACGGACTACACCCGCAGGCAGGCGGTCGAGCAGCTCGCCGAGTCGGCCCGCGCATCCGAGATCCCGGTCCGCGAGGTCACCGGTCTCAACGAGGGCGGTGAGATTCCCGAGGCGCGAATCGTCAACCGGCCCGAGTGGATTCGCGCTGCGGCTGAGTCCATGCGGGTGATGACCGGCGGTGCCGAGGACCAGGGCGCCAAGCCCGGCGTCATCAGTGGCCGCATCGCCGGTGCCCAGACGGGGGCGGTGCTGGCATTCGTGTCGTCGGGCATCCTCGGGCAGTACGACCCGTTTTCGACCGGCGGGCAGGAGCGCAGCGACCCGGGAAATGGACCCAGCGCACGTGGTGGAAACGGCGGGGGTGAGCTGCTTCTGGTGTATCCCAACGTGATCGCCGTCGAGCGCCAGCTGCAGGTGTCGCCCGCCGACTTCCGCATGTGGGTGTGCCTGCACGAGGTCACCCACCGCGTGCAGTTCCGGGCGAACCCGTGGCTGGCCGGCCACATGACCAGCGCGCTCGCGGTGTTGACCGAGGACGCGGCAGAGGACGTCACCCAGGTTGTCGGCCGGCTGGCCGGATATGTGCGGGGAATCCGCGACAGCTCGAACAACGATGACGCCCAATGGAATTCGAATGGGGTGCTAGGTCTGCTCCGCGCCGTGCAGTCGGAGCCGCAGCAGAAGGCGCTGGACCAGCTGCTGGTGCTGGGCACCCTGCTGGAGGGTCACGCCGAGCACGTCATGGATGCGGTCGGACCGGCCGTGGTGCCGTCGGTCGCATCGATCAGACACCGGTTCGACCGACGCAGGCAACGCAAGCAGCCCCCGCTGCAAAGGCTGATGCGCGCTCTGCTGGGCATCGACGCCAAGATGAGCCAGTACACCCGGGGCAAGGCCTTCGTCGACGACGTCGTGTCCAAGGTGGGGATGTCACGATTCAACGCCGTCTGGTCCGACGCCGAAAGCCTGCCGCTACCAAGCGAAATCGACGAGCCGCAGCGATGGATCGACAGAGTGCTGTAGCGCAGCTGCGCGGCGCGGTCGTGCGGTATGTCCGCGACTTCGCGGCCCACGAGCGGCGGTGGTGCGTGGGACTGTCGGGCGGCCCGGACTCGCTCGCGTTGGCCGCGGTGGCGGCGACGGTGATGCCGACCACTGCCCTGATCGTCGACCACCGCCTGCAGCCGGGTTCCGACGCCGTCGCGTCGACCGCGCGCGAACAGGCGATCGCCGTGGGATGCGTTGGTGCAGAAGTTCTTCACGTCGACGTCGGCACCGCGGGAGGCCCCGAGGCCGCCGCCCGCTCAGCCCGCTACCGCGCGCTCGGCGACGCCCGGGCGGGAGCGCAAGTGCTACTGGCGCACACACTCGACGACCAGGCCGAGACAGTGCTGCTCGGGCTCGGCCGCGGGTCGGGTGCCCGGTCGATCGCCGGTATGCGGCCGTATGACCCACCGTGGTGCCGGCCGCTTCTCGGGGTGCGTCGGGACCTCACCCGCCGGGCGTGCATCGAGTTGGGGCTGACGCCCTGGCAGGATCCGCACAACGCCGACCCACGGTTCACGAGGGTTCGGCTGCGCACCGAGGTCCTGCCGCTGCTGGAGCAGGTGCTCGGTGGCGGGGTGGCCGAAGCCCTGGCGCGCACCGCCACCGCGCTGCGTGAGGACAACGACACGCTCGACGCTATGGCTTCCGACGCTTTGGCCGAGCTGGGCGCAGACGGCGTCCTCGACGTGCTACCCATCGCCGCGGTGTCCCCGCTGCCCGCGGCGGTTCGGCGCCGGGTGGTCAGGGGCTGGCTGCTCGCGGGCGGCGCCGTCGGGCTGAACGAGGTGCAGATCCGCGCCGTGGACGATCTGATCATCGCGTGGCGGGGGCAGGGCGGGGTGGCGGTGCCGAGCGAACGCCCGCACGAACGGCTGTTCGCCGGGCGCAGTAATGAACTGTTGACGCTGTACCGGGAACCGGTGTGAGGATCTGCGTTGGTTATCCCGGCCACCGCAAGGCTAGTCTGTGGTCGTGCCTGCGCATTCCGGGGAGTTGTATCCCGGGGACATCAAGTCGGTGTTGCTGTCGGAAGAACAGATCCAGACCAAGACCGCTGAACTCGGAGCGAAGGTCGCCGCCGATTACCGCGATGGCGGTGCGGAGCAGGATCTGCTTCTCATCACCGTGCTCAAGGGTGCCGTCATGTTCGTCACCGATCTGGCGCGGGCGATCCCGATACCCACCCAGTTGGAGTTCATGGCCGTCAGCTCCTACGGGTCGTCCACGTCGTCGTCGGGCGTCGTGCGCATCCTCAAGGACCTCGACCGCGACATCAACGACCGCGACGTGCTGATCGTCGAGGACATCGTCGACTCCGGTCTGACGCTGAAATGGCTGCTTCGCAATCTGGCGACCCGACACCCCCGGTCGCTGAAGGTCTGCACGCTGCTCCGCAAAATCGACGCTGTCCGGGTCGACCTCGACATCGAGTACGTCGGCTTCGACATCCCCAACGAATTCGTCGTCGGCTATGGGCTCGACTATGCCGAGCGCTACCGCGACCTGCCCTACATCGGCACGCTGGACCCCAAGGTGTACGAGAACCAATAGTCGGCGCAGAATCGGCCCATGACCGAAACAGCCCTCAGGATCTGCCCGTTCTGTGAAGCGACCTGCGGGCTGACGTTGACCATCGACGACGGCCGGGTCACCGGCGCGAGGGGCGACCGCGACGACGTGTTCAGCGCGGGGTTCATCTGCCCGAAGGGTGCGAGTTTCGCCGAGCTCGACAATGACCCCGACCGGCTGCATGCACCTCTGGTGCGTCAGGACGGCGTGCTGACCGAGGCCACCTGGGACGAGGCGTTCGCAGCGGTCGCCGACGGTCTCGGCGCGGTGGTCCGCGAGCACGGCGGTGAGTCCGTGGGCGTGTACCTCGGCAACCCCAACGCCCACACCGTGGCGGGCGCGCTGTACCCGCCGCTGATCGTCCGCGCTCTGGGCACCCACCAGGTGTACTCCGCGAGCACCCTCGACCAGATGCCCAAACACGTGGCGCTGGGCCTGATGTTCGGCAGCCCCGTCGCGTTCACCGTGCCCGATCTCGACCGCACCGACTACCTGGTGATCATCGGGGCGAATCCGCTGGTGTCCAACGGCAGCCTGGCCACCGCCGCAGATTTTCCCGGCAAGCTGCGCAGCCTGCGTAAGCGCGGCGGCACGCTGGTCGTCATCGACCCCGCCCGCACCCGCACCGCCGAGCTCGCCGACCGGCACGTGGCGCCGCGGCCCGGCACCGACGCCGCACTGCTGTTCGCCGTCGTCCATGTCCTGTTCGAGGAGGACCTGGTGACGCTCGGACACCTTGCCGACCACGTCGCGGGGTTGGACGAGGTTCGCGAGCTCGCCCGCGATTTCGCGCCGGAGACGGTCGCCGCGCACTGCGGTGTGGAGGCCGACGACATCCGCACTCTGGCCAGGGAGCTCGCCGCGGCCCCTACCGCTGCCGTGTACGGCCGGATGGGCACGTCCACAGTCGAATTCGGCACCGTCGGCAGCTGGCTGGTCGACGTCGTCAACATCCTGACCGGCAACCTGGACCGGCCCGGCGGGGCGATGTTCCCGCTGTCGCCGGTGGCGCCCGCCCCGCGCGGTCACCGGCCGGGACGCGGGTTCCGGACCGGGCGCTGGCACAGCAGGGTCTCCGGCCACCCCGAGGCGCTCTCGGAACTGCCCGCCGCAGTGCTGGCCGAGGAGATCGAGACGCCCGGCGAGGGCCAGATCAAGGCGATGATCACCATCGCGGGCAATCCGGTCCTCTCCGCGCCCGACGGAGACCGTCTCGACCGTGCGCTGAGCGGCGTCGGGTTCATGGTGTCCGTCGACCCCTACCTCAACGAGACCACCCGCCACGCCGACGTCATCCTGCCGCCCCCGCCGCCGTCGCGCAGCCCGCATTTCGACTTCGCGCTCAACGCCGTCGCGGTGCGCAACAACGCGCGCTACTCACCGCCCGTGCTGCCGCTGCAGGGGCGGCCCGATGAAGCCGAGATCCTGTCCCGAATCGCGTTGGTGCTCTACGGAATTGGGGTCGATGCCGACCCCGCACTGGTCGACGAGCAGGTCATCGCGACCACGCTGGCCAAGGAGACCGCGGACGCGGGATCCCCGGTCTCGGGCCGTGCCGTCGATGAGCTGACCGCCATGCTCGACGACGGGCCCGGATACGAGCGTCGCCTCGACATGATGCTGCGGCTCGGTGCCTACGGCGACGCGTTCGGCGCCCGCCCGGACGGTCTGACGCTCAAGCAACTCAAGGCGGCGCCGCACGGCATCGACCTCGGCCCGCTGAAGCCGCGGCTGCCCGATCTGCTGCGCACCCCGTCGGGTCGGATCGAGCTGGCGCCGCCGCAGTTGATCGCCGACACCGCCAGGCTGCGCGCCTCGGTGGGGCATCGCGGCGACGGGTTCGTGCTGATCGGGCGCAGACACCTGCGCTCCAACAACAGTTGGATGCACAACCTGCCCGCGCTCACCGGCGGCTCCAACCGGTGCACGCTGCAGATCCATCCCGACGACGCGGCCGACCTCGGCCTTTCGGACACCGCCGTGGTGAAGGGGCCGGGCGGAGAACTGGTGGTGCCCATCGAGATCACCGACGACATCCGCCGCGGCGTGCTGTCGCTGCCGCACGGCTGGGGTCACGATCGCGCAGGCACCGGGCAGTCGCTGGCGGCCGCCAGCCCCGGGGTGAACGTCAATCAGCTCAACGACGGCTCGCTGCTGGACCCGCTGTCGGGCACCGCGGTGCTCAACGGCATTCCCGTCACCGTCGGTCCTGCGGGCGCCTCCGGATGACGTTGCGGGTCAGGTTAATTCCCAGATCACCGTCACGCTGAAACCGACGGTCTGCTGGCCCGGCTCCAGTGGCACCGCGGCCTCCATCATTCCCCGCGGCGCCTGCATCGGGATCGGTGGTGTGGACCCGCCCGACTCCGAGATCGAGATGACGCTGCCGAGATTGAGGCCCGACAGCTCGGCGTACTGCGCGGCGCGGTCCTTGGCGTCCTCGAACGCCCGGGCGCGCGCGTCCCGCACCAACTGCGAATCGTCCTCGATTGAGTAGCTGATCGAATTGATCCGGGTGGCGTTGCCGCCGGTGTTGACGATCAGCCCGATCGCGTCGGAAGCCTGGGCGAGTTCCCGGATCGTCACGTTGATCGAGTTGGTGGCCTGGTAGGCGGAGATCGTGGTGTCGTTTGCGCCGAACTGCGGTTGCAGGTCGGCCTGCGTGGTGGCGATGTCCTTGCGTTCGATACCGGCGCCGACGAGGGCGTCGATGACGGCCTGCTGGCGTTCGTTGGTCTGGTTCATCGCCCCGGTGGCGTCCGGCGCGAGGAACTGCATGGACGCGTCCACGGTCAGCGTGTCGGGTGTGCCCTGGACCTGCCCGGCGCCGACCACGGTCACCTGCCTGCTGTCGGAGTCGGGGGTGAGCGTCGGGCCCGCCTGCGTGTCGCACGCCGTCAACGATGCTGCGGCGACGCCTGCCGCGGCGAGGCAGACGAGCTTGGTTCTTGCTGACTTCGCTGTCGCTGGGATCGGCATGCCTGGCACCCTAGCGCGTCCGTCCCGCCGCGAGGACAATCATCGGGTGCAGCTGACCCACATCGGTGGACCCACCGTTCTCATCGAACTCGATGGGTGGCGGATCCTCACCGACCCGACCTTCGACCCACCTGGTCGTCGCTACGGATTCGGTTGGGGCACTTCGTCAATCAAGACGACTGGACCCGCCATCCCCGTCGACGAGCTGGGTGACGTCGGCGTGGTCCTGCTCAGCCATGACCACCACGCCGACAATCTCGACGACGCGGGCCGGGCGCTGCTGTCCCGTGCCGGCGTCATCGTCACCACGGTGCCCGGTGCGCAGCGGCTGGGTGCCGGGGCGCGGGGACTGGAGAACTGGGGCACGACGACGCTGACGCGCGAGGGCCTGCCTTCGCTCACCGTGACGGCGACCCCGTGCCGTCACGGACCGAAGTTCAGCAGGCCCATCGCCGGAAAGGTCGTCGGTTTCGCGCTGACCGTCGACGGACGTGAGCGCACCGACCTCTGGATGACCGGGGACACCGTGCTGTATCCGGAACTGCGTGCCGCCGCCGGGAAGCTCGACGTCGACGTCGCGCTGATCCACCTCGGTGGTGTCCGGTTCCCTATGACGGGGCCGGTGAAGTTCACGATGACCGCCGACGGTGCCGTGGACCTGATCTCGGTTTTGGGCCCGCGGGTGGCGGTACCGGTGCACTACGAGGGTTGGTCACACTTCGTCGAACCGGCGGCGCGGGCGCGCGATGTGCTGGCGGCCTCGCCGGTCAGCGACCGGATCCATTGGCTGACAACAGGAGTCACCGAAGCGGTGTGAGGAACTCGAGCAGGATCTCCGACAGCTCGTGCGGCCGTTCCTCGGTCAGCCAGTGCCCGGCGCCGTCGATCATCACCTCGCGGTACTCGCCGGTGACAATTTCACGGGCGCGGTGCCGTGGCGTGTAGGCCAGGGTGGCGTCGGCGGTGCCCCCGATGAACAGCGTGGGCACGTCGATCGTCGCTGCGGCGGTCTGGGCCGTCAGCTCCCAGTTCCGATCGAAGCAGCGGTACCAGTTGAGCGGCCCGGTGAAGCCGTTGCGGGTGAACTCGTCGACGTAGACGTCGAAGTCCTGCCTGCTGATCCAGTCGGGGAGTCCGTCGGGTTCGGGGATGCGGGCCAGAAACCCCTCGGGTCCCGGCGCAATCATCCGCTGGGCCGCCGCGTCATCGCCCGCGGGCGGGGTCGCGAACAGCCGGCGCATCGTGGTGGCCGGGTCCTCGGCCAGCTCGGCATCGGCGGGTCCCGGGTCCTGGAAGTAGAGGATGTAGAAGAAGTTGTCGCCGAAGAGGCGGCGGAACGCTTGCGTGGTCGGCACCCGCGGGCGCGGCACCGGTGGCAGGCTCACGCCGACCACCGCGGAGAACCGGTCGGGGTACAGCAGCGGCGCGGTCCACGCGACGACCGCACCGAAATCGTGGCCGACCAGCACGGCCTGCTCGGCGCCGACATCGTCGAGCAGTCCCACGACGTCCGCGCTGAGTTCGGCCATCGTGTAGGCATCGACGGCCTCCGGACTGTCCGAACCGCCGTAACCGCGCTGGTCAGGGGCTAGTACGTGGTAGCCAGCCTCCGCCAGGCCGGCTATTTGGTGGCGCCAGGAGAACGCCAGTTCAGGAAACCCGTGGCAGAGCACCACCACGGGTGCGCCGGGGTCGCCGGCCTCGGTCACCCGCAGCGATACCCCGTTCGTCTGAACCATCCGCGACCGCACGGCACCACCCAATCACGCCCGATCACGCCGAGTCCGAGGTTGTGTTCGACGATCCGGCCGAAAGTCGCACGCAAGCTCAGTTTCGAGCTTCGCGAACTCCGGGCTCAGGCTGATCGGTTCCCTCCGTGAACTCCGGGAACTGCCAGACGTTGGTCTAGCGGTAGCCTTGTCTATTCCAGCTGCGCGTATTGGAAGGATTTGGTCGGCGGGTGCGCTCGCTGACCGCACATAATCAATGAACCGAAAAAATGTGATCCGCACACTCACGGTCATCGCCGTGGTGCTGCTGCTCGGGTGGTCGTTCTTCTATTTCAGCGACGACACCCGGGGGTTCAAGCCTGTCGACACCTCCGTGGCGATGGCGCAGATCAACAGCGACAACGTCACCAGCGCGCAGATCGACGACCGGGAACAGCAGCTTCGCCTCGAGCTGAAGAACGGCAACGGCGACACCGAGGACAGCAACAAGATCATCACCAAGTACCCCACCGGGTACGGGGCCACGCTGTTCGAGGCGCTGCAGGCCAAGAACGCCAAGACCAATACCGTCGTCAACCAGTCGAGCATGCTCGGCACGCTGCTCATCTACATGCTGCCGCTACTGCTGCTGGTCGGGTTGTTCGTGATGTTCTCCCGCATGCAGTCCGGCGGGCGGATGGGCTTCGGGTTCGGCAAGTCGAAGGCCAAGCAGCTCAACAAGGACTTGCCCAAGACCACCTTCGCCGACGTCGCAGGCGTCGACGAGGCGGTGGAGGAGCTCTACGAGATCAAGGACTTCCTGCAGAACCCGGCGCGCTATCAGGCGTTGGGCGCCAAGATCCCCAAGGGCGTGCTGCTCTACGGTCCGCCCGGCACCGGCAAGACGCTGTTGGCCCGCGCGGTCGCCGGTGAGGCGGGGGTGCCGTTCTTCACGATCTCCGGTTCCGATTTCGTCGAGATGTTCGTCGGCGTGGGCGCGTCGCGGGTGCGGGACATGTTCGAGCAGGCCAAACAGAACAGCCCGTGCATCATCTTCGTCGACGAGATCGACGCCGTCGGCAGGCAGCGTGGCGCAGGTCTGGGTGGTGGCCACGACGAGCGCGAGCAGACGCTGAACCAGCTACTGGTCGAGATGGACGGCTTCGGCGAGCGCCAGGGCGTGATCCTGATCGCCGCCACGAACCGGCCCGACATCCTCGACCCCGCGCTGCTGCGGCCCGGCCGGTTCGACCGACAGATCCCGGTGTCCAACCCCGATATCGCCGGCCGGCGTGCCGTGCTCAAGGTCCATTCGCAGGGCAAGCCGATCGCGCCCGATGCCGACCTCGACGGGTTGGCCAAACGCACCGTCGGGATGTCCGGCGCCGACCTGGCCAACGTCATCAACGAAGCCGCCCTGCTGACGGCGCGTGAGAACGGCACCGTCATCGCCGGCGCCGCGCTGGAAGAGGCGGTCGACCGTGTGGTCGGCGGGCCGCGCCGCAAGGGTCGCATCATCAGCGAGCACGAAAAGAAGATCACCGCCTACCACGAGGGCGGGCACACCCTCGCGGCTTGGGCGATGCCCGACATCGAGCCGATCTACAAGGTGACGATCCTGGCCCGCGGCCGCACCGGCGGGCATGCCATGTCCGTGCCCGAGGACGACAAGGGCCTGTTGACGCGCTCGGAGATGATCGCCCGCCTGGTGTTCGCGATGGGTGGTCGGGCCGCCGAGGAACTCGTCTTCCGCGAGCCGACCACCGGTGCCTCCTCCGACATCGATCAGGCCACCAAGATCGCCCGTGCGATGGTCACCGAGTACGGCATGAGCTCCAAGCTCGGCGCCGTGCGGTACGGCACCGAACATGGGGACCCGTTCCTGGGCCGCACCATGGGCACCCAGGCGGACTACAGCCACGAGGTCGCTCAGATCATCGACGACGAGGTGCGCAAGCTCATCGAGGCCGCCCACACCGAGGCGTGGGAGATCCTCACCGAGTACCGCGACGTGCTCGACATCCTCGCCGGTGAGCTGCTGGAGAAGGAGACGCTGCACCGCGCCGAACTCCAGGCCATCTTCGGTGACGTCAAGAAGCGGCCCCGACTGACCATGTTCGACGACTTCGGCGGCCGGGTGCCGTCGGACAAACCGCCGATCAAGACGCCGGGAGAACTGGCGATCGAGCGGGGTGAGCCGTGGCCCAAGCCGGTGCCCGAGCCCGCGTTCAAGACCGCTATCGCCCAGGCGTCGAAGGCGGCCGCCGAGGCGGCCCACAAGAACGGGACCAACGGCAACGGATCGAATGGCGCTCCGGCGCCCGGGGCGACGCAGCCGGACTACGGTGCACCCGCCGGCTGGCATGCGCCTGGCTGGCCTCCGCAACACGGCGGGCCGCCCCAGCCACAGCCGCAGCAGCCGCAACAGCAACCGCAGGGGTACTGGTATCCGCCGCCACCGCCGTCGGGGTGGCAGGGCTCACCTCCTCCCGGGTACTACCCGCCTTACCCACCTCACCCGCAGTCCGGGTCACAAGCTCCCCACGGTGGTGCGTCCGCACCCGGCCACAAGGAGGATCCAAGCCACGAGAGCGGCAAGGGCTAGTCTGCCGATCTGTTGTGGTTCCTAGCTGCACTCTGAATGGAGACTCCGATGACGCGGTCGCCGAACAACCATGCCGGCACGCTCAATGACGCCGATTTCGATCAGCCTCGCGCAGAAGCCGCCGTGCGTGAGCTGCTGATCGCGGTCGGTGAAGACCCCGACCGACACGGTCTGATGGACACACCGGCCCGGGTGGCGCGTGCCTACCGGGAGATGTTCGCCGGTCTGTATACGGACCCGGACACGGTGCTCAACACCACCTTCGACGAGCAGCACGACGAATTGGTGCTGGTCAAGGAGATCCCGATGTACTCGACGTGCGAGCACCACCTGGTGGCGTTCCACGGCGTCGCCCACGTCGGCTACATCCCCGGGGTCGACGGTCGCGTCACCGGGCTGTCAAAAATTGCCCGCCTGGTGGATCTCTACGCCAAACGGCCGCAGGTCCAGGAGCGGCTGACGGCGCAGATCGCCGACGCGCTGATGCGCAAACTGAATCCGCGCGGCGCCATCGTGGTGATCGAGGCCGAGCATCTGTGCATGGCCATGCGCGGTGTCCGCAAGCCCGGCGCGACGACGACGACGTCAGCGGTACGGGGACAGTTCAAGCACAACAACGCCTCTCGGGCCGAGGCTCTGGACCTGATCCTGCGAAAGTGAGCTCAGACGGGGGATACGCGGGCGTGCAGGTGATGGGCGTCGTCAACGTCACCGATGACTCGTTCTCCGACGGTGGACTGTTCCTGGATCGCGATCGCGCCGTCGAGCACGGTATCGAGCTGGCCGCCCAGGGCGCGGCCATCATCGACGTCGGCGGCGAATCGACCCGCCCCGGCGCCACCAGGATCGCCCCCGAAGTCGAGATGACGCGGGTGCTCCCGGTCGTCAAAGAGCTTGCCCAGCAAGGGATCACGATCAGTATCGACACCATGCATGCCGAGGTTGCGCACGCGGCCCTGCAGAGCGGTGCGTCGATCGTCAACGATGTGTCCGGGGGCAAGGCCGACCCGGACATGGCGAGGGTGGTCGCCGACGCCGGTGCGCCGTGGGTGCTCATGCACTGGCGGTCGGTGCGCGGCGAGCGACCGCACGAGGCGCCCGCCTACGGCGACGTCGTCGTCGAGGTGCGCGACGAGCTAATGGCCGGCGTGGACTCCGCAGTGCGCGCCGGCGTAGACCCCGCCAAGCTGATCATCGACCCGGGACTGGGATTCGCCAAGAACGCCCAACACAATTGGGCGCTGCTCAACGCGCTGCCCGAATTCGTCGCCACCGGCATACCGGTCCTCGTCGGCGCCTCCCGTAAGCGCTTTCTCGGGGCGTTGCTGGCCGGGCCCGACGGCGAGCCCAGGCCGCCCAGTGGGCGCGAGACCGCCACCGCGGTGATTTCCGCGTTGGCGGGCTGGCACCGGGTGTGGGGTGTCCGGGTGCATGACGTGCGCGCCACCGTCGACGCGCTGGCCGTGGTCGCGGCGTGGCGGGGTGAGGAACGCCAGGTGGAGCGGCGGGATAATCATGGCTGATCGAATTGTATTGCGGGGCTTGACTGTTCGTGGAAACCATGGGGTCTTCGACCATGAGCGCCGCAACGGCCAGGACTTCGTGGTTGACATCACCGTGTGGATCGATCTGCAGGCCGCCGCCGCCAGCGACGACCTCGCGGACACGCTGGACTACGGCGTGCTGGCGCAGCGCGCCGCCGACATCATCGCCGGACCCCCGCGACAACTGATCGAGACGGTGTCGGCGGAGATCGCCGACGACGTGATGCGCGACGAACGGATCCATGCCGTCGAGGTGGTGGTGCACAAGCCCGCCGCCCCGATCCCGCTGGCGTTCGACGACGTCGCGGTCGTGGCGCGACGGTCCCGCCGCGGCGGCCGGGGCCCCACCCCGTGACATCTGTGGTGCTGTCCATCGGGTCGAATCTCGGCGACCGGATGGCAAGACTTCAGTCGGTGGTCGACGGACTCGGCGACGCCGTGGTGGCGACGTCACCGGTGTACCAGACCGACGCGTGGGGCGGTGTCGAGCAGGAGCCGTTCCTCAATGCCGTTGTCCTGGCCGATGATCCGGCACTGGACGCGCACGACTGGCTGGACCGCGCGCACGAACTCGAGGACGCCGCGCAGCGGGTCCGTGACCAACGGTGGGGCCCCCGAACCCTGGACGTCGACCTGGTCACCTGTCGCGGCCCCGAGGGGGAGGTGACGGTGCACGACGATGTGCTGACGCTTCCTCACCCGTACGCGCACGTGCGGGCGTTCGTGCTGGCGCCGTGGTTGGCCGTCGATCCGGGCGCGACGCTGACCGTCGACGGCCGGGTGACTGCCGTCGCGCACCTGCTCGCTGCCATCGACCCGGCCGAGCGCGGCGGGGTGCAATTGACCGAGTCGGTGCTACGGGCCGGGAACGAGGGCTGATGGGACCGACCCGCACGCGCGACCTGGTCATCGCCGTCGTCGGAACCGCAGTGGTGAGTTATCTGCTGGTGCGCGAGGTGTACCGATGGTTCCCGCCGATCACCCTGTTCACCGGGGTGTCGCTGCTCGGGGTCGCGGTCGCCATCGCGGGCTGGGGTGTCTACGTGCGTGCCAGGATCCGCGACAACGAGATCGGTGACGGCCCGGGCCGGCTGCATCCGCTCGCCGTGGCGCGATCGGTGGTGATCGCGAAGGCGTCGGCGTGGATGGGCAGCGTCGTGCTGGGGTGGTGGTTGGCGGTGGTCGCCTACGTGCTGCCCCGTCGGGGCTCATTGCGGGTGGCCGCCGAAGACACCGCCGGCTCGGTGGTGGCCGCGCTGTGCGCGTTCGCTTTGGTCGCAGCGGCGTTGTGGTTGCAGCATTGCTGCAGGTCTCCGGATGAGCCGCCGGAGAACGCCGACGCCGCCCCCGGCTGACCGATTCTTTCAGCGGGACAGCCGAATCGCCGCGAAGGTCGACACGCTAGATGACCTGTGCCGGGTACAGTCGGCCCATGACCGAACCGACTCGTGGCGCCCGCGTTCGTCGCGGCAGCCGCAGGCCGGGTTGGATCTTGATGACGGTGTTGCTGGTGCTCGCTATCGCGGCGAGTTCGGCGCTGGTTTTCACCAACCGCGTCGAGTTGCTGAAGCTGGCCGTCATCCTGGCTCTCTGGGCTGCCGTCGTTGCTGCGTTCGTGTCCGTGATCTACCGCAGGCAGAGCGACACCGACCAGGCGAAGGTGCGTGATCTGAAGCTGGTGTACGACCTGCAGCTCGACCGCGAGATCTCGGCACGACGGGAATACGAACTTGCCGTCGAAACGCAGCTGCGCCGGGAGCTGGCCTCGGAGCTGCGTGCCCAGTCGTCCGACGAAGTGTCGGCTCTGCGCGCCGAATTGGCCGCGCTGCGCGCGAATCTGGAGTTCCTGTTCGACACCGACCTGTCGCATCGGCACGCCATCGAGACGGATCGGGCGGCCGAACGCACCGCCGGGCGGGTCAGCAGCAGCCGGATCGACACCGAGTACGCCGACGAGGTGATCGACGTCGGTGCCCACGCCCCCGACACCGTGGAGAGCCCCATCATCGACGTCCCCGCCGAGCCGGATCCGCCGGAACACGAGCGGATGTCGCCGGTTGACGCGGCCGGCGGTGCGCACCGCAGGTTCTCCGAGCAGGCGCAGGCCAGAACGCATCGAGCCGAGGAGCCCGTCGGTAGGCAGTGGGCGCCGCCACCTACGCCACCTCCGCCCCCGCCGACGGCCCGACCGCCAGAGAACATGCCGCCCCAACCGGCCCCGCAGTTGCCTTGGCTGCCGCCGCCCACGCCGCAGTCACCGCCCCCGCAGCGCCCGCAGCCCCGGGCGCCCGAACCGGCCGCGCCCGCGCCGACCCAATGGCAACCGGCTCCGGCTGAAGGGCTGTGGATCCCACCGGGCGCACCGGGCAGCAACTGGGTCGCGCCCGTCGAGAGCAACGGCGCCCACGACGAATACGTGGGCAGGCGTCGAGCGTCAGACGCACCGCCGCCGCCGGTCGACGCGCCGCCGGTCGACGCGCCGCCGCCGGTCGACGCGCCGCCCCGAGGTCGGCATTACGCCGGTGCCGCAGACACCGATGCCCTCGAGTCTTCGCCCGCGCCCGCGCCTAAGCCTGCGCCCGCCCCCGCGCCTGAGCCCGAGCCCGAGCCCGAAGATCCCGAGGAGTCCGACGGCGGTGCCCACACCGGTGGACAGTCGGTCGCAGAGTTGTTGGCGCGGCTGCAGGCGACGCCGTCGGGCGGCGGCAGGCGCAGGCGGCGCGACGATTGAGCTAGTCTCGTAGCCGACTGTCCGGTACCCGCCACGCGGGACCGGAACGAAGCGATTCAGAATCTGCGAGGTCGTCTGCGATGCTGCAGTCTCCCGCCGGTGGGGGCCACGACGGACTCCGTCCGGCCCGGCTCTCCGTCGGCATCATCTCCGCTGGTCGGGTCGGTACGGCCATCGGTGCAGCCTGGGAACGCGCCGAACATGTCGTCGCCGGATGCAGCGCGGTGTCGAGTGCCTCCCGCGAACGCGCCCGGCGGTGGCTTCCCGACACGCCTGTGCTGCCGATCGACGAGGTCGCCGTGCGTGCCGAGCTACTGCTGCTGGCGGTTCCCGACGCCGAACTTCCCGCACTGGTGACGGGCCTGGCCGCGACCGGGGCGGTGCGCGCCAACACCATCGTGGTGCACACCTCGGGTGCTAACGGCATCGGTGTGTTGGCGCCGCTGGCCGAACAGGGCTGCATCGTGCTGGCCATCCACCCGGCGATGACGTTCGCCGGCGCCGACGAGGACATCGACCGGTTGCGCGGCACCTGCTTCGGTATCACCGCGGCCGACGAGATCGGGTATGCCATCGCCCAGTCACTGGTTCTCGAGATCGGTGGCGAGCCTTTCCGGGTCCGCGAAGACGCCCGGACGCTGTACCACGCCGCACTGGCCCACTCCAGCAACCATGTCGTCACCGTCCTGCTCGATGCGGTCGAGGCGCTGCGCGCCGCGCTGTGGGGCCAGGAACTGTTGGGCCAGGAGCCCGTCGGCGACGCACCCGGCGGAATCGCCGAGCGGATCATCGGGCCGCTGGCGCGGGCCTCGCTGGAGAATGCGTTGCAGCGTGGCCAGGCGGCGCTCACGGGGCCGGTCGCGCGGGGTGACGCGGCCGCGGTCGCCGGCCACCTGCGCGCCCTCGAAGAGGTCAATCCTGATCTGGCACAGGCCTATCGGTCGAATTCGTGGCGCACCGCGCAACGGGCACACGCCCCGGATTCGGTGTTCGAGGCGTTGGCGGAGGCGGGACACTGATGATCACTGGCAAGCCTCCGAAGTTCTCCGCCGGGCAGCTCAACGAGTACTCCCGACCGCGTGACGTCTCGGACGTGACCGCAGCGCTGCGGGCCACCGGGCGCAGGATCATGCTGGTGCCGACGATGGGCGCGCTGCACGAGGGGCACCTGACACTGATCCGCGCCGCCAAACGGGTCCAGGGCGCCGTGGTGGTGGTGTCGATCTTCGTCAATCCGCTGCAGTTCGGTGCCGGTGAGGACCTCGACGCCTACCCGCGCACCCTTGATGACGACCTCGCGTCGCTGCGTACCGAGGGTGTGGAGATCGCGTTCACCCCGACAGCCAGGGATATGTATCCCCACGGCCCCCGAACCACCGTGGTGCCCGGACTTCTCGGCGCTGAGCTCGAAGGTGCCACGCGGCCAACACATTTCGCCGGGGTGCTGACGGTGGTGCTCAAGCTGTTCAACGCCGTGCACCCGGATCGCGCCTTCTTCGGCGAGAAGGACTATCAGCAGCTGACTTTGATCAGGCAGATGGTCAGCGATCTCGACCTGAGCGTCGAGGTGGTCGGGGTGCCGATCGTCAGGGAGTCGGACGGCCTGGCCATGTCGTCGCGCAACCGCTACCTCGACGCCGCGGAACGCGAGCAGGCGGGCGCGTTGTCCGCGGCGCTGCTGGCGGGAATGTATGCGGCGTCGACGGGGGTCTCCGGCGCGCTGGATGCGGCCCGCGCAGTACTCGACGAGGTGCCCGCATTGGAGGTCGACTACCTGGAGGTTCGCGACCCGATGCTGGCGCCCGCGCCGGCTGAGGGTGCGGGTCGGATGCTGGTGGCGGCCAGGCTGGGGCGCACCCGCCTTCTCGACAACATCGCGATCGACATCGGAGCAGCTGCAGGCATCGACGGCCATCCCCGGCCCGCATCCGGTGACAGTCATGAATTGCCCTGGAGGAATTGATGTTTCGAACGATGCTGAAGTCCAAGATCCACCGCGCGACCGTGACGCAGGCGGACCTGCACTACGTCGGCTCGGTGACTGTGGACGCGGATCTGATGGACGCGGCCGACCTGCTCGAGGGCGAACAGGTGACCATCGTCGACGTGGACAACGGTGCCCGCCTGATCACCTACGTCATCACGGGTCGGCGCGGCAGCGGTGTGATCGGGATCAACGGTGCGGCAGCACATTTGATCCATCCGGGCGACCTGGTGATCCTGATCGCCTATGGCACGATGGATGACGCCGAGGCGAGGACCCATCGGCCCCGGGTGGTGTTCGTCGACGCCGACAACAGGCAGGTCGACCTCGGGACCGATCCGGCGCACGTGCCGTCGGACGCATCCGAGCTGATGTCGCCGAGGTGATGGCGTGCTGCTAGCGATCGACGTCCGCAACACCCACACCGTCGTCGGCCTGATATCCGGTTCCGGTGACCACGCCAAGGTCGTGCACGACTGGCGGATTCGCACCGAGTCCGAGGTGACCGCCGACGAGCTGGCCCTGACCATCGACGGCCTGATCGGCGACGACGCTGAGCGCCTTACCGGCGCGGCCGGGCTGTCGACCGTGCCGTCGGTACTGCACGAGGTCCGGATGATGCTCGAGCAGTACTGGCCCTCGGTGCCTCATGTGCTGATCGAGCCGGGGGTGCGCACCGGAATTCCGCTTCTGGTCGACAATCCGAAAGAGGTAGGTGCCGACCGGATCGTCAATTGCCTTGCGGCATATCAGAAGTACCAATCCGCGGCCATCGTCGTGGACTTCGGTTCCTCCATTTGTGTCGACGTGGTGTCGGCCAAGGGCGAGTTCCTCGGTGGTGCGATAGCGCCGGGCGTGCAGGTGTCGTCCGACGCCGCGGCGGCCCGGTCAGCGGCGCTTCGGCGCGTCGAGCTGACCCGGCCCCGTTCGGTGGTGGGTAAGAACACCGTCGAGTGCATGCAGGCGGGTGCGGTGTTCGGATTCGCCGGACTGGTCGACGGTTTGGTGCGACGGGTGCGGGAGGACGTGGACGGCTTCGGTGTCGCTGACGACGTGGCGGTTGTCGCCACGGGGCACGGCGCGCCGCTCGTGCTCTCCGACGTGGACAGCATCGAGCACTACGACCAGCATCTGACGTTGGACGGCCTGCGGCTGGTGTTCGAACGCAACCGTGACGGCCAGCGGGGCAAGCTGAGGCAGGCCCGCTGAAGCGCTAGAAGGCCGAGCGGCCTTCTTGTCAGGGCCGCGCTAGAAGAACGTGTGGATCAGGTCGACCACGCGGCCATCGGAATCCAGTACGGGGATCAGCCGCCATTTGTCGAACACGGTGCACGGGTGCGAGATCCCGAAGCGCAGCCAGTCGCCCACCTGGGCGCGGGACCGGTCGCCTGGCCCCAACGTCACGAAGGCGTGTTGATCGTTCAACCTGAAGGCCGCGCTGTCAGGTAGCTCGAGGGGCCGCGGTAGACCCTGGTCGAAGGACACGTCGCGACGGCCCATCGTCAGGATCGCCAGATCGGGCTCGGGTCGGGAGACCACCTGGGCGCGCACCTCGAGGGCGGGACGCAGGCCGGCCCGCCCGTCGCGGGTCAGCGGTGATGTCCGCGCGTACAGCCCGTGGTCGTGGGTCAGATAACAGCCGCTGCGCAGGATCGTGCGCACCGACATTCCGTCGGGCCAGCCGGTCAATATGTCGGCGACGGCGTCGAAGTACGTGCTGCCCCCCGCGCTGACCACGACGCTGTCGGTCTCGAAGACCTCTGCGAGCCGGATCACCGCCAGCCGCAACTCGGCAAGATGGTCGGTGACGGCGCCCAGCCCCTCCGGGCTCAGCTCATGTCCCAGGGCGGCCTCGTATCCGGCGATGCCGACCAGGCGCAGCCGCGGAGAGGCCGCCGCGGCGCGCGCCACCTCGTCCACCGTCTCTGGTGAGCGGCAACCGCTGCGCCCGCCCGGCAGACCCACCTCGACGCAGACATCGACGCGGCGCCTCGCGCCCGCCAGCGCCGACGTCATCAACTCGACTCCGCGGACGGAATCCACCCAGCACACGAACCGCAGATCTTCGTCGCGGTCCAGTTCGGAGGCCACCCACTGCAGCCCGGCGTGATCGACGAGCTCGTTGGCCAGCACGAGATCGCGCACGCCGAACGCGCGATAGACAGCGGCCTGCCCGATGGTGGCCACCGTGATCCCGCAGGCGCCTCCCATGAGCTGGCGCGCGGCCAGCTGCGGCGACATGTGCGTCTTGCCGTGCGGTGCCAGCTCGACGCCGCGCTCCCGGCACCAGTCAGCCATCGCGCCGAGGTTGTGAGTCAGGGCCTCGGCGTCCAGCACACACATCGGACCGATCGCGCCCGCACCGGGCAGTTCGGGGGCCTGCGTGACGATCTGCGCGGACGTCTGGCCCCACCACTGGGGCGGGATGCCTTTGAAGCGCCAGTCCAGCTGCTGATCGGCGAGAGCGCTGATCGCCGCCCTGTTGATCGGCGCGTTGAGGGGCACAGCCATCTGTTCATTTAAGCTGGCACGTCGTGACACCCCCCGATTCCCACCCCGATGCTCCAGAAGCCCGCGACGACGTTCCCGAGCAGTTCCGGATTCGCCAGGCCAAGCGTGAGCGGCTGTTGGCCGAGGGACGTGAGCCCTACCCCGTCGAGGTGGCCCGGACCCACAGCCTGGCCGCGGTCCGTGAGGCGTACCCGGACCTCGAGGCGAACACGGAAACGGGCCAGCAGGTCGGGGTCGCGGGCCGGGTGATCTTCGCCAGGAACTCCGGCAAGCTCTGCTTTGCGACCCTGCAGGAGGGGGACGGGGCTCAGCTGCAGGTCATGATCAGCCTCGACGGTGTCGGGCAGGAGTCGCTCGACGCGTGGAAGGCCGACGTCGATCTGGGCGATATCGTGTTCGTTCAGGGTGAGGTGATCAGCTCCCGCCGCGGCGAACTCTCTGTGCTCGCGGATTCCTGGCAAATGGCCTCGAAAGCATTGAGGCCACTACCTGTCGCCCATAAGGAACTGAGCGAAGAGGCCAGGGTGCGGCAGCGCTACGTCGACCTGATCGTGCGACCGGAGGCGCGGACGGTCGCCCGGCAGCGGGTGGCGGTGGTGCGTGGGGTGCGCTCTGCGCTGGAACGTCGCGGATTCCTCGAGGTCGAGACACCGATCCTGCAGACGCTGGCCGGCGGGGCGGCTGCCCGTCCATTCGTCACGCACTCCAACGCGCTCGACGCGGACCTCTACCTGCGTATCGCGCCGGAACTGTTTCTGAAGCGATGCGTGGTCGGCGGATTCGACAGGGTCTTCGAGTTGAATCGGGTGTTCAGAAACGAGGGTGCGGATTCCACCCATTCGCCCGAATTTGCGATGCTCGAGACATATCAGGCGTACGGGACCTACGACGATTCTGCGACCATCACGCGCGAAATAATTCAAGAGGTCGCCGATGAGGCGATCGGAACGCGTGAGGTGCCTTTGCCTGACGGCACCGTCTACGATCTGGACGGTGAATGGGACTCCATTCAAATGTATCCGTCATTGTCGGACGCGCTCGGAGAAGAGATCACCCCGCAGACCACGGCGGAGAGACTTTGGCAGATCGCCGACCGCCTGGGTGTCGAGATTCCTCGCGATCGCGGTTTCGGGCACGGCAAATTGGTCGAAGAGCTATGGGAATTCACAGTGGGCGACAAGCTTTGGGCGCCGACGTTCGTTCGTGACTTTCCCGTGGAGACCACCCCGCTGACACGCGAGCATCGCAGCATCGCCGGTGTCACCGAGAAATGGGATCTCTACGTTCGCCATATCGAGCTCGCCACCGGATACTCCGAGCTGATCGATCCGGTGATTCAGCGCGAGAGATTTGAGGCCCAGGCGCGGGCCGCTGCCGCAGGCGACGACGAAGCAATGGCGCTTGACGAGGATTTCCTCGCGGCACTCGAGTACGCGATGCCCCCCACCACCGGCACAGGAATGGGTATCGATCGACTGTTGATGGCCCTCACAGGCCTGTCGATTAGGGACACAGTTTTGTTCCCTATTGTTCGTCGTCACGGCAACTGAACCGTCAGCGTTCACCCGTTGTTGAATGGGTGGCCACTTTATGGCAGATTGGTCCGCGGGGTTTGGGATCTGTCCCAAATAGGTAGCGCGTAGAGAAGGGCAGTGGGGAAATGGCCAAGAAAGTCACCGTTACGTTGGTGGATGATTTCGACGGCGAAGGTGCCGCCGACGAGACGGTTGAATTCGGGCTCGACGGGGTGAGCTACGAGATCGACCTTTCTGCCAAGAACGCGGCCAAGCTCCGCAATGATCTCAAGCAGTGGGTGGACGCAGGCCGTCGCGTGGGTGGCCGTCGGCGTGGCCGTTCGGTCGGTAGCGGACGCGGACGCGCAGCGATTGACCGCGAGCAGAGCGCAGCAATCAGGGATTGGGCTCGCCGCAACGGTCATAACGTCTCAACTCGCGGCAGAATCCCCGCTGACGTCATTGATGCGTTCCACGCAGCAACCTAGGCGGTAGTTGCCAGCACACTGATTCGGGTTACTTCCGGGATCAGGCGTTCGCTAGCGGCGAACCAGGGTCCGCGCAGGTACGGAAACGATTCGGCGGGCCACGGCGTTGTGCGTATCAGCGCCGGGTGACCAGGCCGATTCGTCCACACAGATGTCACTTCCACGTTTTCTGGAAGGGGCGTCCAGGCGGGGCACCCGGGGCGGCCGCCCATTAGAGTGGACGGCAGGCGCGGAGCACTCCTCTTGTGCAGCGCGCCTACCTATGCGATGGAGAGCAGGTAACCACGGATGTTCGAAAGATTCACCGACCGTGCGCGTCGGGTTGTCGTGTTGGCGCAAGAAGAAGCCAGGATGCTCAACCACAACTACATCGGCACCGAGCACATCCTGCTGGGCCTCATCCACGAGGGTGAAGGCGTAGCCGCCAAGTCACTCGAGTCGCTGGGCATCTCGCTCGAGGGGGTGCGCAGCCAGGTCGAGGAGATCATCGGCCAGGGGCAGCAGGCGCCGTCCGGCCACATTCCCTTCACCCCGCGCGCCAAGAAGGTGCTGGAGCTCAGTCTGCGCGAGGCACTGCAGCTGGGCCACAACTACATCGGCACCGAGCACATTCTTCTCGGTCTGATTCGCGAGGGCGAGGGTGTGGCAGCGCAGGTGCTGGTCAAGCTCGGCGCCGAGCTCACCCGGGTGCGCCAGCAGGTCATCCAGCTGCTGAGCGGATACCAGGGCAAGGAGACCGCGGAAGCCGGCACCGGCGGGCGCGGCGGCGAGGCGGGAAATCCGTCGACGTCGCTGGTGCTGGACCAGTTCGGCCGCAACCTGACCGCCGCCGCGATGGAGGGCAAGCTCGACCCCGTCATCGGCCGAGAGAAGGAAATCGAGCGGGTCATGCAGGTGCTGAGCCGCCGCACCAAGAACAACCCGGTGCTGATCGGCGAGCCCGGCGTCGGCAAGACCGCCGTCGTCGAGGGTCTGGCGCAGGCCATCGTGCACGGCGACGTGCCCGAGACGCTCAAGGACAAGCAGCTCTACACCCTGGATCTGGGTTCGCTGGTCGCGGGCAGCCGCTACCGCGGTGACTTCGAGGAGCGCCTGAAGAAGGTGCTCAAGGAGATCAACACCCGCGGCGACATCATCCTGTTCATCGACGAGCTGCACACGCTCGTCGGGGCAGGTGCCGCCGAGGGCGCGATCGACGCCGCCTCGATCCTGAAGCCCAAGCTGGCGCGTGGCGAGCTGCAGACGATCGGTGCGACCACCCTCGACGAGTACCGCAAGTACATCGAGAAGGACGCCGCGCTGGAGCGCCGCTTCCAGCCGGTCCAGGTCGGCGAGCCGACGGTCGAGCACACCGTCGAGATCCTCAAGGGTCTGCGGGACCGCTACGAGGCGCACCACCGCGTCTCGATCACCGACGGCGCGATCGTGGCCGCGGCGACGCTGGCCGACCGCTACATCAACGACCGGTTCCTGCCGGACAAGGCGATCGACCTGATCGACGAGGCCGGTGCCCGGATGCGAATCCGCCGGATGACCGCTCCGCCGGACCTGCGTGAGTTCGACGAGAAGATCGCCGACGCGCGCCGGGAGAAGGAGTCCGCGATCGACGCGCAGGACTTCGAGAAGGCCGCCAGCCTTCGGGACCGCGAGAAGACACTGGTTGCTCAGCGCGCCGAGCGTGAGAAGCAGTGGCGCTCAGGCGATCTCGATGTCGTCGCCGAGGTCGACGATGAGCAGATCGCGGAGGTGCTGGGCAACTGGACCGGCATCCCGGTGTTCAAGCTCACCGAGGAGGAGACCACCCGTCTGCTCCGCATGGAGGACGAGCTGCACAAGCGGATCATCGGGCAGGAGGACGCTGTTCGGGCCGTCTCGAAGGCGATCCGCCGCACCCGTGCCGGGCTCAAGGATCCCAAGCGCCCGTCAGGCTCGTTCATCTTCGCCGGCCCGTCCGGTGTCGGTAAGACCGAGCTGTCCAAGGCGCTGGCGAACTTCCTGTTCGGTGACGACGACGCGCTCATCCAGATCGACATGGGCGAGTTCCACGACCGTTTCACCGCCTCGCGGCTGTTCGGTGCCCCTCCCGGGTACGTCGGCTACGAGGAGGGCGGCCAGCTCACCGAGAAGGTGCGCCGCAAGCCGTTCAGCGTCGTGCTGTTCGACGAGATCGAGAAGGCGCACCAGGAGATCTACAACAGCCTGTTGCAGGTGCTGGAGGACGGTCGGTTGACCGACGGCCAGGGACGCACGGTGGACTTCAAAAACACCGTGTTGATCTTCACCTCGAATCTCGGTACCTCCGACATCAGCAAGGCGGTTGGCCTCGGCTTCACCCAGGGTGGCGGCGAGAACAACTACGAGCGGATGAAGCAGAAGGTCAACGACGAGCTGAAGAAGCACTTCCGGCCCGAGTTCCTCAACCGGATCGACGACATCATCGTGTTCCACCAGCTGACGCAGGACGAGATCATCAAGATGGTCGACCTGATGATCGGCCGGGTCTCCAAGCAGTTGAAGACCAAGGACATGACGATGGACCTGACGGACAAGGCCAAGTCGCTGCTGGCCAAGCGCGGGTTCGACCCCGTGCTCGGTGCGCGGCCGCTGCGCCGGACCATTCAGCGCGAGATCGAGGACGCGCTGTCGGAGAAGATCCTCTTCGAAGAGGTCGGACCCGGTCAGAACGTCACCGTCGACGTCGACAACTGGGACGGCGAGGGAGCCGGCGAGGACGCGGTGTTCACGTTCGTCGGCGCCAAGAGGCCGATCGTGAGTGCCGAACCGGACCTGGCTCAGGCCGGTGCCGCAGGCACGCCGACCGCGGCCGCTACCGAGTAACCGAAACAGCGTCGAGCGGGCGGTCATCCCTTGGGATGGCCGCCCGCTTTGCATGTCCCGGTGTCACGGGGCAGGGGCGTCACTTACGATGCTCAGGTAATCGACGGATATCGGAATCTGGTGGAATTCCAGAACGGTCGCGCCACTGCGAAAGTCAGACCCGATGCCCGTCGCATCTCTGGCTGGGACGCGAAATCCCGGAAAGGAACCAAAGTGACTTCTCCTGACGTCGGCAGGACCCGCGCGGGTGTCATCGATTTTTCCGGCACCAAAGCTGCGCTGTGGTTGTCGCTGACCGCATTCTTGGCGCTCGTGGTGCTCTACTTCATCGGCATGGACCAGGGTGCGACGTCAGTGTTCGGTAACAGCACCTACATCCACGAGTTCGTCCACGACGCCCGCCACCTCCTCGGCTTCCCCTGCCACTGACGACCCGGCAGGAGACCAACTAAAAATGGAGAAGCAGATCATTTGGCGCGGCCTGCTGGCCGGCGCCTCAGCGGGCGTGCTCGCGTTCCTGTTCGCCCGGATCTTCGTGGAGCCCCAGATCGAGCGTGCCATCGGCTACGAAGACGGCGTCGCCTCGGCCCACGAGGCGGTCGAGGCCGCCGCGGGAGCGGGACACAGCCACGGTGGCGAGGGCGGTGGGTTCACCCGCGCCATCCAGATGAACATCGGCATGGGACTCGGTGTGCTCCTGTTCAGCCTCGCGATCGCCGCCTTGTTCGCCGTCGTGTTCGCGGTGGCGTACGGCCGGGTCGGCGACATCTCGGCGCGACTGCTGTCGCTCTACGTCGCAGGCGGCATGTTGCTCAGCCTCTACGTCGTGCCGTCGCTGAAGTATCCGGCGAGCCCACCGGCGCTGAGCCTGGACGAGACGATCCGGCAGCGCACGCTGCTGTACCTGCTGCTGGTCGTGTTGTCGGTGGCGTTGTTGGTCGGCGCGGTCTATCTGGGTCGTCGGCTGGTGGCCCGGCTGGGCACCTGGAACGCCGCGCTCGCCGCGGCCGGCGCGTATGTGGTGGCGGTCGCTGTCGTGATGTTGGTGCTGCCCCCGATCAACGAGACGCCGCGGCCAATGGTCGACGATGCAGGCACCATCGTGTACGAGGGTTTCCCGGCCGACGTGCTCTACGAGTTCCGCTTGTACTCGTTGGGGACGCAGGTGGTCATCTACGCCACCATCGGGTTGGTGTTCGGTGCACTGGTGTCGCGGCTGCTGGGCGAGCGGAAGCACTCTTTCGCCGAGTGAGCGAGGTCGTCCGGCTGACGCTGGTCTCGCATGCCATGACGGACGCGATGGCAGCCGGACGATTTCCCACCGACGAACCGGTGAACGCGGCGGGGCGACGGCAAATAGGCACCGGGGTCGAGCTTGGCGTCACCGAGCAGGCGTTTTGCGGTCCCGAACAGCGCGCCTGTCAGACCGCCGAACTGCTCGGCCTGCGCGCGCAGATCGAGCCCCGGCTTGCCGACCTGGACTGCGGCCGGTGGCGCGGTGACGTGCTCGGCGGGGTGCTGCCCGCCGAACTGGCCATCTGGCTGACGGACCCCACCCGTGCGCCCCACGGCGGCGAAACCGTCGTCGACCTGATCGACAGGGTCGCCGGCTGGATGGACTCGCTGACGTCAGAGCGCACCCGAGTCGTCGCGGTCACGCATCCGGCGGTGGTCCGGGCCGCGATCCTCATCGTCCTGGATGCGCCGCCGAAGTCGTTCTGGCGCATCGACATTGCACCATTGAGCCGCACCGTCATGCACTTCCGCGGACACGCCTGGACGTTGCGCTCGGCTCTGTGACTCAGGTCTGGGGTATCAGCCCGAACGCCTGATTCACGATCGACAACAGCCAGCCTGCCGCGGTCTTGCTGCGGAACTGCGGCCAGTTCAATTGGAAGCTCACCACGTACGCCTGCCCGGTGCGGTCCACGGCGTACCAGCTGAAGGTCAGATCGCCGGGGAGGTTGCCCGCCTTGGCTCCGATGTAGGGCCACTGCTCCCGGTCGAGTTCGATACCCGCAACGGCCGACAGGATGTCCTTGACCGGGGCCGCCTCGCCCACTGCGGCCGCCTGAAGCGCGGCGTGCAGCCGGCAGATGTCCGCGGCGCTGCCGTACCACTCGGCACCGATGTCGGAGGCCGGTGTATGGGTGCGCTTCGGATCCGGTTCGTAGGGGCGGGAATTGGTCTGTTGGAGCAGCTGGGCCCGGGCCTGCGGCGACGCCTGCTTCCACTCGTCGCGCAGGTTGGGCTGGCCCCAGCCGACCGAGAACAGTTCGTGCATGGTGGGAAACGGCGTCATGCTGGCGGGGTCGTGGTGCCCGGCGGCCACCAGCGCGCGCTCGATCGCTCCCGGCCCGAGCCGCCCGATCAGCAGATCCGTCGCCATGTTGTCGCTTGCCGAGATCATCTGCTGCGCGGCCTCGCGCACGGTGACGGTGGAGCCGGGCGGCATGTCGTCGAGCTCCGGGGAGCCGAGCGACTTCCCCTCCTTGGTGATCGTCAGGGTGTCGCTCCACGTCACCGTGCCTGCCTTCACCGCGTCCGCAACGGCAAGCAGCACATACAGTTTGAAGATCGACGCCAGCGGAAGCGACATGTCGGTGTTGGTGCCCGCCACCTTGATGCACCGGCCGTCGTCGACCTTGGCGATCTGGTAGGAGTAGCGGGCGCCCGACTTGGTGAGCTCGGAGTCGATGTCCGCCCACGTCTCGATCTTGGGGGGGTCGAGGGCGACCTGAAAGCGGTCGACCATGCCGGCTTCGTCGGTGTGCAGCTCGATGGTCTGGGCCACACCGTAGGACGTCAGCACGTGCAGGGTGGCGTGGCCCGCGCCGAGGTCGACCTCGGTGACGGTGAACGGTCGATCCCACCAGATCGTGTCCAGCGTGACGCCGACGTACTCCACGATCTGGGGCGCGGCAAGGGTACGCACCCCGACCGGACCGATCGGCCAGTCGCTGTTGAGCATGTCCATGGTCTGCTTGGCGCGTAGACCTGGAGGCGTATTGATCTGGATGGGTACGCCGTACGCGGCGTCGGCGGGAGCCGGCCGCGGGGAGGCGCATCCGCAGGCCAGGGCTGCGACGAGGGCGAGTGCGACCGTCAGCGTGGTCGCTCGCCGCCGAGCCCGGTCTGCGTCACGCCGTGGCGTCGGACCCCGAAACGTCAAGAACAACTTCGAACTCCAGCAATGAGGCTCCGGTGGAAACAGGATTGGCGCGCTCGCCGGCATGTGCTTCAGCGGCCGGCCCGCTGGCCCACGCCTGAAACGCTTCGTCGGACTCCCACTGGGTGACCACGAAGTAGCGGTTCTCGCCTTTGATCGGACGTAGGAGCTGGAAACCGAGGAAGCCGGGCTGGTTGTCGACGGCGTGAGCACGGTGTGCGAACCGCTTCTCCAGTTCCGGACCGGCGTCGGCGGGGACCTCGATTGCGTTGATCTTCACCACGGCCATGCCGTTAGGCTACCGTGCGCTGCCATGGCCACCGATCAGCTGGTCCGTCGCGGTGGTACCGGACCCCCGCTGGTTCTGGTGCACGGGCTCATGGGCCGGGGCACCACCTGGTCGCGGCAGCTGCCCTGGCTGACGCGGTTGGCGGAGGTCTACACCTACGACGCGCCCTGGCACCGCGGCCGGGGGGTGGACGACCCGTTCCCCATCTCCACCGAGCGCTTCGTCGCTGATCTCGGTGAGGCGGTGGCCACACTCGGCGAGCCGGCAATCATGATCGGGCATTCGATGGGCGCGCTGCACTCCTGGTGTCTGGCGGCGTCGCAGCCCGAGTTGGTCACCGCCGTCGTCGTGGAGGACATGGCACCGGATTTCCGGGGCCGCACCACCGGGCCGTGGGAACCGTGGGTGCATGCGCTGCCGGTGGAGTTCACGACATCGCAGCAGGTGTTTGCCGAGTTCGGGCCGGTGGCGGGCCAGTACTTCCTGGAAGCGTTCGACCGAACGGCGACGGGATGGCGCCTGCACGGCGACCCACACCGTTGGATCGAGATCGCCGCGGAGTGGGGGACCCGGGACTACTGGAGCCAGTGGCGCGCGGTCACGGTGCCGACCCTGCTCATCGAGGCCGCGAACTCCGTCACTCCGCCGGGCCAGATGGCGGAGATGGCCGAAACCGGGCTTTGCACGACGTATCTGCACGTGCCCGGCGCCGGCCACCTTGTTCACGATGACGCGCCCGGGAAATATCGGGAGGCGGTCGAGGCGTTTCTATCGACGTTCGCCCGTGGCGCCTGACGTTGGCCACGCCGGCTGCGTCTCGAAGCGGGTCCTGATGGCATCCAGGTCGTGCTGCGCGCGGTAGGACTCTCGGTCCTCGAACAACCGCCCGGTCATCGGGCCGGCCCAGCGGAACTGGTCGAGGTGCAGGCGCAGGGCGCCAGAGCGGTGGGCGGCGCGGATGAGGAGTGCGGCGAGGGCGAACGGCGCGAGAACAATCAGGAAGGTCATAAAGATACTCATGGCAGTAATGGTGCGTCCGAATAACATCGTGCCAACAGTGGCAGAACTGACACAGCACGATAAGATGCTGCCATGCCTTTGAGAAGTGTGTCGGCGTTGGTGCTCGACGGTCTCGCGGTCTTCGAGTTCGGCGTCATCAGTGAGGTGTTCGGTATCGACCGGTCGGCCGACGGTGTCCCCAACTTCGATTTCAAGGTCTGCGGTCCCGAGGCCGGTAAACCGCTGCGGACTTCGGTCGGAGCGACGCTCATCCCCGATCACGGTCTCGACGATCTGAGCGGAGTCGACCTCGTCGCCATCCCCGCGATCGGCGGCGACGACTACTCGCCGGAGGCGTTGGACGCGGTGCGCCGGGCGGCGGCGTCCGGGTCGATCATCCTGACGGTGTGCTCGGGTGCGTTCGTCGCCGGCGCGGCCGGTTTACTCGATGGTCGACCCTGCACCACGCACTGGATGCACGCTGACAAATTGGCGGCGATGTACCCAACGGCCAAGGTCGATCGCAATGTGTTGTTCGTCGACGACGGCAACCTGATCACCAGCGCGGGCACCGCGGCGGGTATCGATGCGTGTCTGCACCTGGTGCGCAGGGAGCTCGGCAGCGAGGTCACCAACACGATCGCCCGCAGAATGGTGGTTCCGCCCCAGCGCGACGGCGGTCAGCGTCAGTACATCGAGCAGCCGATCCCGGTCCGGTGTTCGGAGAGGTTCGCCCCTCACCTCGACTGGATCCTGGCGAACCTGGACAAGCCGCACACCGTAGCGACGCTGTCGCGGCGGGCGCACATGTCGGCCCGCACCTTCGCGCGCCGGTTCGTCGAGGAGACGGGCCGCACGCCGATGCAGTGGGTCACCGACCAGCGGGTGCTGTTCGCCCGTCGACTGCTCGAGGAGAGCACGCTGGATGTCGACCACATCGCCGAGCAGTCAGGTTTCGGCACCGCGACACTCTTGCGTCACCACTTCCGCAGGGTCATCGGTGTGACGCCGTCGGACTACCGTCGGCGCTTCGCCTGTGCCAGCGACGACTGCGACAAGGGAGCCACACCGATTACGTTGGCGGACAAGGAAGTTCGGTCAGCGGCCGGCTGATCCGAGTGCCTTAGCGGCCCGTTTCACCTTCACCCGCGAGCGCGAAGCGGCCGTCTGCCGTCTGCTCCACCAACCCGTCGACGAGCAGCGAATCCAGTGCCCGGTCGCGTTGCGCGGTGTCCGTGGTCCACGCCAGGTCCAGCTGTGCGCGCTCAACGGGAGACGCGCTGTCCCGCAACACGTCCAGCAGCCGGCCGCGCACCTGGCGGTCGGTGCCCGCGTAGCGCTGCGTCCGGCGGGCGGGTCCAATACCTGCGGGAAACCCGAGCGACCGCCACGCGCATCGGTGTAGCGGACACAGCCCGCAACGCGGTGCGCGCGCCGTGCACACCGTCGCGCCGAACTCCATCAGCGCCACCGAGAACGTCGGCGCGGTGTCGTCGTCGGGCAGCAGGGCCTCGACGTCGTCGAGGTCGCGCGGAGACGGTGACCCCGCGTCGGCAAGGCCGTGCACCGCCCTGGCCACCACCCGCCGCACATTCGTGTCCACGACCGGAACCCGCTGCCGGTAGGCGAAGCACGCGACCGCGCGGGCCGTGTAGGTCCCGACCCCCGGCAGCGAAAGCAGGGTGTCGACGTCATCGGGAACCACGTCGCCGTGCTCGGCTGCGATCACCGTGGCGCATTCGTGCAGCCGCTTGGCCCGTCGCGGATATCCGAGCTTGCCCCAGGCCCGCAGCACGTCGGCGGCACTGGCGGCGGCGGTCGCCGACGGGGTGGGCCAACGGGCGATCCAGTCGAGCCAGATCGGCTCGACGCGGGCCACGGGCGTCTGCTGCAGCATGAACTCGCTGACCAGGATCTGCCATGCCGAGACGCCCGGACGCCGCCACGGCAGGTCGCGCTGGGCGTCTTCGTACCAGGCCAGCAGCTCATCCGGATCGAGCATCAGCGCCTGCTGGTGCACAATGACGGCCATGCCCAACACGAACCCGTTGACAGCATGGAAAGCACTCAAAGAGGGTAACGAGCGCTTCGTCGCGGGTGCGCCCGAGCACCCCAGCCAGAGCATCGAGCATCGGGCAAGCCTCGCCGGCTCGCAGAAGCCCACGGCGGTGCTCTTCGGCTGCGCCGACAGCCGAGTGGCCGCAGAGATCATCTTCGACCAGGGGCTCGGCGACATGTTCGTGGTCCGCACCGCAGGGCACGTCATCGACGGGTCGGTACTCGGCTCGATCGAGTACGCGGTCACCGTCCTGAAGGTCCCGCTGATCGCGGTCCTCGGGCACGACAGCTGCGGCGCGGTGCAGGCGACGCTGGCCGCGCTGGACGACGGGGCGGTTCCCGGTGGCTATGTGCGGGATGTCGTCGAGCGCGTGATGCCGTCCATTCTTCTCGGCCGCCGCGACGGTCTCACCCGCGTCGACGAGTTCGAGGCCAGGCACGTCACCGAGACCGGTAGGCAATTGCTGAGCAGGTCGACGGCGATCGCCGAGGCGGTGCGCTCCGGGGCGCTGGCCATCGTCGGATTGACCTATCACCTGGCCGATGGGCAGGTGGTGTTGCGCGACCATATCGGTGACATCGGCGAAGGCTGAGGCGCGACACGCCGGGCAACCTCGAACAACATGGCGTGACCTGCCCTTACCGTGATGCTGTGCTGGATCTGGAACCGCATGGCCCGCTGCCTCAACAGATTTACTGGCGACGCAGGGCGCTGGCGCTCGGCATCGCGGTGCTCGTCATCGGCGTTATCGCCGCGATAGTCGCCGTGGTGGTGATGAACAGCACCAGCTCCGAGACGCCGACCGCCAACGAGTCCTCGACCGACTCCCAGGCTGCCGCACCGCCGCTGCCCGGGCAGGATCCCGAGGTCAAGTCGCCGATCCAGCCGCCCGCGCAGCAGGCTCCGCCTCCGACCCCGACGCCGACCGCCGCCGTGGTGCCGCCGCCGATTCTCAAAGAGGGCGACGACTGCCCCGACTCGACGCTGGCGGTCAAGGGCATCACCAATGTGCCGCAGTACGTCGTCGGCGACCAGCCGAAGTTCACCATGGTCGTCACCAACATCGGCCTGGTCGCCTGCCAGCGTGACGTCGGCGCCGCGGTGCTGGCCGCCTACGTGTACACACTCGACAACCAGCGACTGTGGTCGAACCTGGACTGCGCACCGTCCAACGAGACGCTGATCAAGACCTTCCAGCCCGGCGAACAGGTGACCACCGAGGTGACCTGGACCGGCATGGGTTCGGCGCCGAATTGCCCGCTGCCGCGCCAGCCGATCGGGCCGGGCGTCTACAACCTGGTGGTCCAGTTGGGCAACCTGCGTTCGGCGACGGTGCCGTTCATGCTGGCGCAGCCCGCGCAGAACCCGAACCTGCCGCCGCAGGGGCCCGGGCAACCGCCCGGACCGGTCGGCTGATCGGCCCGCGCTACGCGAGCCGATCAGCAATCGTGGACTCGGCCAACTGAGACAGGCCCTCCCTGATGTGGCGCGCCCACATCGACCCGATGCCCTCGACCGATTGCAGGTCGCTGGCGCTGGCCGCCAACAACCCCTGCAGCGAGCCGAACGACCGCACCAGTAGGTCGACGTGGGCGAACTGCAGTCTCGGGATGCCCGCCATCGCGCGATAACCGCGTGACGCCATCGCCGAGTCCTGAGCCTCGGCGGTCGACGGATATCCGAAAACCCTTGCCAGGGTGGTGAAGTCGAGTAGTTCTCCGTCCGAGAGCCCGTCGAGCTCCTCGAGGGTGGCGCTGACCTGGGCGGCGGTGGGCGGCTCGGGGTTGGCGTGGTAGTCACGCACGATCAGCTCGCGGTCGGTATCGTTGTCGCCCACGAGCTCGTCGAGTTGGAGTTTGAGCTGACGTCCGTCGGTGCCCAGCTCGACGACGTCGGAATCGAGCTCCAGGCTGATCCGGCGGACCATCTCCAGGCGCTGCACGACCGTCATCACATCGCGCAGGGTGACGAAGTCCTCGATCTCGGCGGTGGAGAGCTGCCTGCCGACTTCCTCGAGGCGGGTCTTGTAGCGCTCCAGGGTGTCGATGGTCTGGTTCGCGCGCGACAGAATCGTCGCCGACTCGGGCACCACGTGCCGCTCGCCGGCCACGTAGACGGTGACGATGCTCATCGAGTGGCTGACCGAGATCACCGGGTAGCCGGTCTGGATCGCCGTGCGCTCGGCGGAGCGGTGCCTGGTTCCGGATTCCTCGGTTGGGATCGACGGGTCGGGCACCAACTGGACATTGGCCCGCAGAATCCGGCTTCCGTCGCTGGACAGGACGACGGCCCCGTCCATCTTCGAGAGCTCCCGCAACCGGGTAGGGGCGTAGCGGACGTCCAACGAGAAGCCGCCGTCACAGATGGTCTCGACACTGTCGTCGTAGCCGATCACTATCAGGGCACCGGTTCTGCCGCGCAGGATGCGTTCCAGGCCGTCGCGAAGGGCTGTTCCTGGGGCCAGCCGGGAGATCGTCTCCCGCAGTGTCGGTCGGGCCAGCTGAACCACCGTGCGACCTGATCGACCCGTCGACTTCACGGCCATTTCTTCTCCACGGATTGGTCGTCGGATCTGCCTGGGACTTTGTTTCAGCTCGCGGTTCAGCTCGCGCCATTCTCGCTGATGCGCCGCAGCACCTGCAATGCCGAGGTGATGTCGTCGGCCGGCAGCACGCGCAGCCCGGGCGGCGGGGATGTGACGCCCGCGGGCACCACGGCGCAGGTGAACCCCAGCCGCGCCGCCTCGGCCAGCCGGCGGTCCATGCCGGTCACCCGGCGCAGGTCACCGGCGAGCCCGACCTCGCCGATGGCTACCGCGGTCGTCGGTAACGGCATGTCGACGTATGCCGAAGCGATGGCCAGCGCCACCGCGAGGTCCGACGACGCATCGGTCAGGCGCATCCCGCCGACGGTGGACAGGTAGATGTCGTTCATGCCGACCGGCAGCTTGGCCCGCTTCTCCAGCACCGCGGTGATCATGGCCGCGCGGGCGGAGTCGATGCCGCTGACCGCGCGGCGCGGGCTCCCGCTCGCCGGTGAGCCGATCAGTGCCTGCACCTCGCCGATCATCGGCCGCTTTCCGTCGAGCGTCACCGTCACCGCGGTGCCGGGCACCGCTTTGGGTCGCTGATCCAGAAACAGGCCGGAGGGGTCGGACACGGATTCGATTCCGTTGTCGTGCAACAGGAAACAGCCGACCTCGTCGGCCGCGCCGAATCGGTTCTTGACGCCGCGCACCATCCGAAGCGCCGACGACCGGTCGCCCTCGAAGTGCAGGACGACATCGACGAGGTGCTCGAGTGAGCGGGGTCCGGCGATGGCGCCGTCCTTGGTGACGTGCCCGACCAGCAGGATCGCCACCCCGGACAGCTTGGCAACCCCGGTCAGCGCGGTCGTCACCGCCCGGACCTGGGTGACACCCCCGGTGACGCCGTCGACCTCGGCGGTGGACATCGTCTGCACCGAGTCCACCACGACCAGGGAGGGCTGCACGGCTTCGATGTGTCCGAGCGCGGTCTGCAGGTCGGATTCCGCGGCGAGATACACCTCGTCGTGGGCGCACCCGGTGCGCTCGGCCCGCAGCCGGATCTGGCCCGCCGACTCCTCGCCGGACAGATACAGCGCCCTGCGTCCTGTTTGAGCCCAGCGGTGTACGACTTCGAGCAGCAGCGTGGACTTGCCGACACCCGGATCGCCGGCCAGCAGCGTCACCGAGCCCGGGACCAGGCCTCCGCCGAGGACCCGGTCCAGTTCGCTCACCCCGGTGGGGAAGTGACGGGTGGCCCCGGGATCGATGGAGCTGATCGGCACCGCCGGCGAGGCGGGCACAACCGCACGTCGGGTCGGGGCTTCGGCGACCGCCGGCGCCACCTCGTCGACGGTGCCCCAGGTGCCGCAATCGGGGCAGCGCCCCACCCACTTGGCGGACACGTGACGGCATTCCGAGCAGCGGTACTGCGAACGTGTTTTCGAACCGACCCGGGCCACGCGGTGACCGTAACCGGCGGGACCGACATCACCCCCGCGCATCGGGGCCGTGTCGGCCGGGCAATGGAGCTCAGTGGCCGCCCGAGTGACCGGCGGACTCGCCCGCCTCGGCAGCTGCCTCACGACGGGGGGCCTCACCCGCGGAGATCGGCACGCCGACGGTGATGTCGCCCGCCTTCTCGAACGTGAAGGTGAAGTCGTAGGTCAGGCCGTTCGTGATGGGCTTGGACAGCGCCACCGTGGCCTCTGCGGAGTCTGCGGCCTCGACGCTCTCCAACGCTGTCGGCTGGCCGTCGGGCGTCCCCACCTCCAGCACACCGGCTGCCGGCACCGCGGTGTCGCCCGACACCTTCACGGTGCCGATGTCCGAGGTGATCGAGATGAGCTTGTCGCCCACGTCGGCCGACGAGTTGGCGGCGACGAAGATCAGCTCCACGTCGCGGCCCGGCTCGACGTAGTCGGAGGACTGCGTGGCACGCAGGTGGACGTTGCGCAGCGCGATGTTCCCGGCGTTGGCGCTGGTGCCGTTGACCGCAGGCTCCTGCGTCGCCGTCTGGGCCACCTGGCCGGCGCTGCAGCCGCTCAGCACCGCCGCCGCCAATCCGCACGCCACCACCGCGGCGGGGACGAGAGAGCTGCGCCGTTTGAAGGGGTTCACTGGAGCCTCCTGCTCAGCCGACGAGGCGACGTGGCGTGCCGAGTCCCGATGGTCCCGACGGTTCGACTATGCAGAGTAGTAGGTTGCGAATGCCTGCGGTAGCTGAGGGCCGAAGCTGCCTGCGAAGACCCCCGTTGCTGCACGGATTTGCTGACCTGTCAACCCCTAGTCTTCACCGACCGTGCCCCTGACCTGCATCGTTGATCCACACCCCCTAGCGGCCCGTGTTAACATGGAGGGGTGAAAGGGGCTCCAAACTGATGATTTTCAAGGTCGGAGACACCGTCGTTTATCCACACCACGGTGCTGCGTTGATCGAGGCGATCGAAACCCGGACCATTAAGGGCGAAGCGAGGGAATACCTCGTCCTCAAGGTTTCGCAGGGAGATCTCACCGTTCGTGTTCCCGCAGACAATGCCGAGTATGTCGGTGTGCGTGACGTCGTCGGCCAGGAGGGCCTGGACAAGGTCTTCCAGGTGCTGCGTGCACCGCATACCGAAGAGCCGACCAACTGGTCGCGTCGGTACAAGGCCAACCTGGAGAAGCTCGCCTCCGGTGACGTGAACAAGGTCGCCGAGGTCGTTCGCGATCTGTGGCGTCGGGACCAGGAACGTGGTCTGTCGGCCGGCGAGAAGCGGATGCTGGCCAAGGCCCGTCAGATTCTGGTGGGTGAGCTGGCGCTCGCCGAGAACACCGATGACGAGAAGGCTGCGACCATTCTCGACGAGGCACTCGCCGCCGCATCCTGAACGTCGTGATGTCGACCCCGAGAATTGGGCTCGGCACCGATGTCCATCCGATCGAAGCCGGACGCCCGTGTTGGCTGCTGTGCCTGCTGTTCGACGGCAGTGACGGCTGTGCCGGGCACTCTGACGGCGATGTCGCGGCACATGCATTGTGTGACGCGCTGCTGTCGGCGGCCGGCATGGGCGACATCGGCGAGGTGTTCGGCACCGATCGTCCGGAATGGCGTGGGGTGAGCGGTGCCGACATGCTCCGGCACGTGCACTCGCTGTTGTCGGGTGCCGGGATGCGCGTCGGAAACGCTGCCGTGCAGGTGATCGGTAATCGCCCGAAGATCGGTCCACGGCGCGCCGAAGCCCAGCAGGTGCTCTCGGCGCTCCTGAACGCTCCCGTGTCGGTGTCGGCGACCACCACCGACGGGCTCGGTCTGACCGGGCGGGGAGAGGGTATGGCGGCGATCGCCACGGCCCTGGTCGTCACCGACGAGCGCTCGCGCGAGGAGCCGACCATCACCGATGACGATCAGGCCCGAATGGGCCGGTAAGCTGGCCCGTCGTGACCGAACGCCCCGCATCTGTCATGCGGCTCTATGACACTCTGTCTGGTGGTGTGCGCGATTTCGCGCCACTGCGGCCCGGCCACGCCTCCATCTACCTGTGTGGAGCGACGGTGCAGGGCCTGCCGCACATCGGCCACGTCCGCAGCGGCGTCGCGTTCGACGTACTCCGTCGGTGGCTGACCGCCAAGGGCCTCGATGTCGCGTTCATTCGCAACGTCACCGACATCGACGACAAGATCCTCAACAAGGCCGCCGACGCGGGGCGTCCGTGGTGGGAGTGGGCGGCGACCTACGAGCGGGCCTTCGCGGCCGCGTACGACGCCCTCGGGGTGCTGCCGCCGTCGGCAGAGCCGAGGGCCACCGGGCACATCACGCAGATGGTCGAGTTGATCGAGAGTCTGATCGACCGCGGACACGCCTATACGGGGGCGGGTGACGTGTACTTTGACGTCGCGACGCTGCCCGATTACGGCAAGCTGTCCGGGCACCGGATCGATGACGTCCACCAGGGGGAGGGCGTCGCGTCCGGAAAGCGGGATCAGCGGGACTTCACGCTGTGGAAGGGCGCCAAGCCGGGTGAGCCGTCGTGGCCGACGCCGTGGGGTCGCGGCCGTCCGGGTTGGCACACCGAGTGCGTCGCGATGTGCCAGGCCTACCTCGGCACCGAGTTCGACATCCACGCGGGCGGAATGGATCTGGTGTTCCCGCACCACGAGAACGAGATCGCGCAGGCCGAAGCCGCGGGGGACGGCTTCGCCCGGTTCTGGCTGCACAACGGCTGGGTCACCATGGGTGGCGAGAAGATGAGCAAGTCGCTGGGCAACGTGTTGGCGGTACCTGCTGTGCTGCAACGGGTTCGCGCCGCCGAGCTGCGCTACTACCTGGGTAGCGCGCACTACCGGTCGATGCTGGAGTTCTCCGAGAACGCGCTGCAAGACGCGGCGAGGGCCTACACCGGGATCGAGGACTTCCTGCATCGGGTGCGCAGCCGGGTGGGTGCCGTGGTGCCGGGCGAGTGGACGCCCAAGTTCGGCTCCGCGCTCGATGACGACCTGGCTGTGCCCGCCGCACTCGCCGAGGTGCACGCCGCCCGCGCAGAGGGCAATCGGGCCCTCGACGCGGGGGACCACGAGACGGCGTTGGCGCATGCGATGTCGATCCGGTCGATGATGGGCATCCTCGGCGCCGATCCGTTGGACGAACGCTGGGAGTCGCGCGACGAGACCTCCGCCGCGCTGGCCGCGGTGGACGTCCTCGTGCACGCCGAGGTCCGTCGCCGTGAGGACGCCCGGGTCAACCGCGACTGGGCCGAAGCCGACGCTATTCGCGACCGCCTCAAGGAGGCGGGTATCGAGGTGACCGACACCGCTGACGGTCCCCAATGGTCACTACTGGACGGGTCGGACAAGTAAATGGCGGGCAACTCCCAGCGCCGTGGCGCAATTCGTAAATCGGGCACCAAGAAAGGGCCGACGGTTGGTTCCGGCGGTGTCCGCCGTCGCGGCCTGGAAGGCAGGGGCGCAACCCCGCCCGCGCATCAGCGGACCAAGCACCCGGCGGCCAAGCGCGCCGCCCAAGCCGCCCGCCAGCAGCAGGGCAGACACAAGAAGACCGATGAGACGGAGATCGTGCTCGGTCGTAACCCGGTGCTGGAGTGCCTGCGCGCCGGCGCACCCGCCACCGCACTGTATGTCGCCCTGGGCGCCGATTCCGACGAGCGGCTCACCGAGGCCGTGCAACTCGCCGCCGACAAAGGCATCGCGATCCTCGAAGTGCCCCGTCACGATCTGGACCGGCTGTCGGCCAACGGCCTGCATCAGGGTCTGGCACTTCAGGTGCCGCCGTACGACTACGCCCATCCCGACGACCTGCTCGCCGAGGCCAAAAAGGAAGCGGCGGAACCACTTCTGGTCGCACTGGACAACATCTCCGACCCGCGCAACCTCGGTGCGATCGTCCGGTCGGTCGCCGCGTTCGGCGGACACGGGGTGCTGATCCCGCAGCGCCGGTCCGCGTCGGTGACCGCCGTGGCGTGGCGCACCAGTGCGGGTGCGGCCGCCCGGCTGCGGGTGGCGCGTGCCACGAACCTCAACCGGACGCTCAAGCAGTGGGCGGATTCGGGGTTGCAGGTCGTCGGCCTGGACGCCGACGGGGACACCGCGATCGACGAAATCGACGGCGCCGGACCGATTGTGGTTGTGGTTGGCTCGGAAGGTAAGGGACTGTCGCGGCTGGTTCGGGAGAACTGCGATGCGATCGTGTCCATTCCGATGGCCGGCCCGACCGAGTCGCTGAACGCTTCTGTCGCCGCGGGTGTCGTGCTCGCCGAGATCGCCCGGCAGCGCCGGGGCTAGATCCCGAACACCTGGATTCCGGCCCACAGTCCGAGCACCGCCGCGATCAGCACCGCCGGCGTGGTGCACAGGCCTACCCGGCTGAACTCACCGAAGCCGGCCTTCAGGTCGCGTCGGACGACAGCGCGCCACAGCAGGTTCGCCAGCGAGCCGACGTAGGTCAGGTTGGGTCCGATGTTGACCCCGATCAACACGGCGAGTACCGCTGCAGGCCCGGCCACCGTCACCAGTGGCAGCATTACCAGCACGGCGGGCAGATTGTTGACGACGTTGGACAGCACTGCGGCCACCGCGGCGATCCCGAGCAGCGCGAGAAGGCCCTGGCCGTCGGGAACCACCTGGCGCATCGACGATTCCAGCCCGCTCGTCATCACCGCGTCCACCACCACGCCCAGGCACAGCACGAACGCCAGGAACGGCACATCGACCGCGACCGCGATCCGCGTGAGCGAGGTGTGTCTGCGGGCGAGGCTGCGCCCGCCGAGCACCAGCACCCCGGCCAGCGCGGCCCAGGCCGGTGAGAAGCCGAGCAGGGAGGTCACCGCGAAGCCGACGAGGGTGAGGCCCAGGACCACCAGGGCGAAAACGGGAACGTCGATCGGCTCGGTGGCAATGTCCCGTTGAGGTACCACCGCCAGGTCCTTAGCGAAAATCCAACGCAGGAGCACGAACTCGACGAGCACGGCCGCCAGCCACGGCAGCGTCATCACGGCGGCGAAATGCAGGAACGACAGTCCGGCGGCGCTGAACGCGAGCAGGTTGGTCAGGTTGGACACCGGCAGCAGCAGGGAAGCGCTGTTGGCCAGGTGGGCGGTGGCATAGGCGTGCGGGCGGGCCGGGACGGCGAGGGTGCGCGCGGTCGCCAGGACGACGGGCGTCAGCAACACCACGGTGGCGTCCAGGCTCAGGACCACGGTGACGGCGGCAGCGACGGCGAATACCGAAGCCAGCAGCCGATTCTGGCTGCCCGAGGTCACCCGGGCCATCGCCACGCCCGCGGCGTGGAAGAGGCCCTCGTCGTCGCACAGCCGGGCGAGTACCAGCACGGCGGCGAGGAATCCCACCACGGGCAGCAGCCTGCCCATCTCGGACAGCGCCTCGTCCCAGGTGATCGCGCCGACGGCGAGGACGAGCGCGGCGGCGGGCACCGCGACGACGGCTTCGGGCCATCCGTGCGGCCGGACGAGCGCGAACCCGAGCACCGCGACGAGCGCGAGCAGCGCCAGCGTCAGCTCCATGGGTCAGCGCGGCTCCACAGCGTGGGCAGGTGCATGTCGACGCCGTCGGCGGCCGCGAGCCGGCTCAGTGCCTGCATCGAGACGTCCAGATCGTCGGCGGCATAGGGCAGCGCGCGCAACGGTTTGTCCAGCGGCCGGAAGAAGTCGTCCCAGTGGATCAGCACCACCCGCCGCGCGCCGACGGCCCGCACGGTCTGCGCCCAGTACTCGGTGAGGTAGCTCTGCGGCTGCAGCCCCAGTTGGCCGACGCCCAGATAGACCACATCGGCGTGCCTGCCGGTCAGCGCGCCGGTCCGGAACCCCGCGCTGCCGACGATCAGCAGGCTCCTGGCGGTGGGGCGGTGGTGCACCAGCATCGACCACGCTTCACCGCACCGGTATGCCGACGCCTTGACCGGGGGAACGACCGGGGCGGTGATCGCGCCGGGAAAGCGATCCGGCGGGCAGTGGCTGCCTTCGATCAGCGTGATGTCGTAGTTGCCGGCGGTGACGGCCTTGCCGGACTCGACCGTGTCGATGCGATCGAGCCCGTGTCCGAGCCCGATCTGGGCCGACGACGACCCGCCGATCAGCCGGGCATCGGTGACCGCAGCGACCAAGGCCGAATCCATCGCGTGGTCGAAGTGTGTGTGCACCGGGACCACGGCGTCGAGGCGGTTCACCCCGAGCTGGGACAGCCCGGCGTCGATGCGGGCTCGCGATGGTGTGATCGGCCGGGCGGCGACGGTGAGAAGGCTTGGGCGGGAGAAGAATCCGTCGGTCATCACCGCCGAATCACCGTCGTCGACGAGCAGCGTCGTGACACCGCCCCACGCCACCGTCAGTGGGGCGGACGGCGACGCCGCAGGGACGTCGAAGTAGCTGGAGTAGGCCCCCAGGTCGGGCCGACCGAGCTTCAGGCGCATGACGCCACCCTAAGCTGACGGCGCCGCCCTGATGCTCCGCAGCCCGGCGGCCGCGGCGCCGAGGCAGGCGACGGCAACGGTTCCGGCGAACCAGGGGAACACCGCCGCCAGATCCCACTGTGTCGCCGCCCACCCGGCGACCAGCGTCGGAACGGCCATCGCCGAGTACGCCAGCAGGTAGAACGCCGACATCGTCTCGCCGCGCCGCCCCGCGGGCACCACGTTCGACAGGTGTCGCAGGGAACCGCCGAACCCCAGCCCGAAGGTCGCGCCGAGCAGGACGGCGGCGACGAAGACCAGCTGCCACTGGTGGGTCAGCAGCACGGGGATGGTGAGCAGCAGCGATACCGCCATCCCGACGTCGCCGATGATCGCCGAGTACTTGGCGGGCACGCGCGTGGCCGCCAGTTGCGCGAGCGCTGCGGCGAACGCGGTGGCCCCGACGACGGCGCCGCCGAAGACGAGGTTGTCGATGTGGCTCTGCCGTGCCGCCAGCGACGGGTACAGCGAGAGCAGCACGCCGAGCACCGACCAGGACGCCATGGCGCCGAGTGCCGAGAACCAGAAGTCACCGCGGATCTCTTGCGGTACCGCGGGTTTGGCGATCCGGATCGGACCGCTCGCCCGATCGGTGTGGGGTTCCCGCAGCGCCAGCAGGCCGATGCCGACCACCAGGCAGATCACCGCTACCACCGCGTAGGGCGTCCGCAGCGGATGCGGGGCGTACTGGGCGAGCAGCGCCGAACCGATGATCGCGACGGTCATCCCGACGTTGAAGGCCACACCGCTGAGCTGTCCGGAGCGCACGCCGTGGTTCGGTCGCAGGTCCAGCAGGGCCGCCGCACCCGCGACGACGATCGAACCGACCGCCGCGCCGTGGATGGCGCGGGCCAGCAGCAGCATCGCCATGCTGTCGGCGACCAGGAACACGCCCAGCCCGATCAGCAGCGCGACCATTGCCCCGAGGAGCACCGGCTTGCGGCCGACGACGTCGGAGATCTTCCCGGATACCAGCACCGCCGCCAGGGCGGCGAGTGCGTAGACCGCGAACACGATGGTGGTGGCCAGCGGCGAGAGGTGCCAGTTCTCCTCGTAGATGCCGTACAGCGGCGCGGGCAGCCCGGATACCCCGAGCGCGACCCCGCTCAGCACCAGCAGCAGGGGGTAGGCCCACCGCTGCGTCTCGCTGATCGGACGGTCGATCGCCACCATCGCGGTGTCACCCCCGTTCGAGTAGGTTAGACGGACATCAAACCCGATCGAGCGTACGTTGGGTTCGACGAACATCAAACCGGATGTGATGAAGGATATTCCCGTGGTGAAGGACGCGGTGGTCGCCGACCCGGCTGCCCAGCCTGTCGGGTCGGTGCAGCAGGTGCTCGGCGCGATCCACGATCCCGTCCGCCTCGAGGTCGTCCGTCGGCTCCACAACGCCGGCACACCCCTGCAGTGCGCGGCCCTCTACGACGGCATCAACAAGTCGACGGCGACCCACCATTTCAGGATCCTGCGCGAGGCCGGCGTCACCGAGCGACTGGTGATCGACGGCCTGACCTACCAGCGACTGCGGCGTGACGAGGTGGAGGCCGCGATCCCCGGCCTGCTCGGCAGCGTCGTGTGCAGCGCCAACCGGGAAGCCGGCCGCTAGCTGAACGGCGCCAGGCCCACGCCGTCTGCGGTCAACCGCTCACGTACCGCCGCAGCGATGCGCACCGCGCCGGGCGAATCGCCGTGCACGCAGACGGATTCGACGGTGATCGCGATCGTGGAACCATCGACCGCGGTGACCCGCCCGTCCTGCACAATGGAAGCCACCCGTTCGCTGATCTCGGTGGCGTCGGAGAGCACGGCATTGCGTTCCCGGCGGGACACCAGGCGCCCGTCCGGTCGATAGGCGCGGTCCGCGAACGCTTCGGGCACGGTACGCAGCCCCAGCCGCTGCGCCTCGGTGAAAAACGCCGAGCCTGCCAGTCCCAGCACCGGAAGCCCCGGGTCCACCGCGTGCACCGCCTCCGCGACGGCGCGCGCCTGCTCGCGGTGCTCGACGATCGAGTTGTACAGGGCACCATGGGGTTTCACATAGCTCAACTCGGATCCCGCGACGCGGGCGAGGGCCTGCAGGGCGCCGATCTGGTAGATCACATCGGCGGTCAGTTCGTCGGGTGGGACGTCGATGAATCGCCGGCCGAAGCCGGCGAGGTCCTGGTAGCTCACCTGAGCGCCGATGCGGACGCCGCGTTGCGCCGCGGCGTGGCAGGTGCGCGCCAAGGTGGCCGCGTCGCCGGCATGAAACCCGCAGGCGACGTTGGCGCTGGTGACGAGGTCGAGCATCGCGTCGTCATCGCCGAGGCGCCACACCCCGAAGCTCTCGCCGAGGTCGGCATTCAGATCGATCGTGGATGCGGCCACTCCACCACCCTAGGAGCCCTGTCAGGCGGCCTGGCGGCGGCTCCCGATGAACCAGCACACCAGGAAGATCGCGAAGGAGATCGTCGTGACGAAAACGGACACCGGGACACCCGGCGCCAACGAGAGCACGATGCCACCGACCGCGGCGATCTCGGCGAAGAGCACCGACGCGGCCATCGCCCTGATCGGGGAGGTGAATACCCGCGCCGCCGCCGCCGCGGGGGTGATCAGGAGCGACATCACCAGCAGTGCGCCGACGATCTGTACGCCCTGGGCGGCGGTGACACCGACCAGTGCGGCGAAGACGATGCCCAGCCCCCGGACCGGCACTCCGCGGCCCGCGGCCACCTCGGGGTCGACGGTGGCGAACAGTAGGGGGCGGTAGGACACGGCCAGCACGGCGATCACGAGCACCGTCACGATGGCGAGCAAGGCGAGCCCCGAATAGCCGACGCCGACGATCTGTCCGGTCAGCAGCGCGAAACTGGTGCCGCTGCGGCCGGGGTAGAGGTGGATGAACAGCACGGCGAGCCCGAGTCCGAACGCGAGCACGACGCCGATCGCCGAGTCGCGGTCGCGGGTGCGCTGACCCAGGATTCCGAAGAGGATGGCGGCCAGCGCGGATCCCAGGAGCGCGCCGATTCCGATGTTGAAGCCGGCGAGTAGCGCGAATGCCGCACCGGTGAGCGACAACTCGCTGGAGCCGTGCACCGCGAACGACATCTGACGCATCACGATCAACGGTCCGATCACCCCGGACACGAGGGCCAGCAGTACCGAGGCGAGCAGGGCCTGCTGCACGAAGTCACGGCTGAGCAGGTCGGCGGTGATGTCGAACGCGAAGAAGTTCGAGAACAGGTGCCCCAGCTTGTCATTCATGGACGTGCCCGCCGGAGTCGCCGGTGCGGTCGTCGGCGTGGTCATCGACATGGTCGTGGTGGTACTGGCTCTGCTCGCCGACAACGATGTAGCGCCCGCCGATCCTGACCACCTGGATGTCGGCACGGTACAGCTCGGACAGTGTCTGGGACGTCATGACCTGCTCCACGGTTCCGATCCGGAACCGGCCGTCGACCAGGTAGAGCACCCGGTCCACATAGGGCAGCACGGGATCGACCTCGTGGGTGACGAACAGGACCGCGGTGTCGGTATCCCGACGACGCCGGTCGATCAGCGAGCAGACCAGCCGGGCGTTGGCCGGATCGAGGTTCAGCAGCGGCTCGTCGCAGAGCAGCAGGACCGGGTCGGTGGCCAGCGCCTGTGCCACGCGCATCCGCTGCAGTTCGCCGCCCGACATCACCCCGACCGGGACGTGCGCCAGGTGGGTCCCGTTGACCTGGTCGATAGCGCGCCGGACGGCGGTTCGCTTGGCGGCGCGGGCTTCGCGTCCCCAACCGGCCGTGCCCCAGCGGTGGCCGTCGAAGCCGAGCGCGACGAGATCCGAGCCGCGCAGCGACAATCCCCGGTCCAGCGACCGGTGCTGTGGCACATAGCCGATCCGCTCGCTGCCGGTCGTGACCGGCCTGCCCGAGATGGTGACCGATCCGGCGCTCAGCGGTAGCTGGCCGAGCAGCACCTTGAGCAGCGATGTCTTGCCGGTGCCGTTCGGGCCGAGCACGGCGATGAACTCCCCGGCGCGCACGACGAGGTCGAGGTCATCCCACAGCACGCGCTCGCCGAATGCGAGGCGGGCACGGGTCAGCGAGACGACCTCGCCGGGATCCTCGCGTGGCTTAGGGGGCACAAAGAGCGATTATCGGCTCGTTGCGGGCGCACTATCCAGTTGGGCCGCGATCTCGTCGACCGTGTCCCGCTGCCAGGCGAGGAAGTCCTTGCCCTCGGGAAGCGTCTCGGTGACCGAGATGACCGGTAGGCCGGCCCCCCGTGCAGCGTCCGAAATCTGTTTGGTTGCAGGGGTTTCGGTCTGACTGTTGACCACGATCGCAGACACTTGGCGGGCGGAGATCAGGTCGAGCATCGTGGCCACGTCGGCCGGTGACGGATCATCACCCTCCTCCACGGCGTTGGCGAACGACGCCGGTGTCTTGTCGACGATGCCGGCGTTGCGCAGGGCGTAGAAGGCGACAGGCTCGGTCGACACCACTGACGCCCCCGGGTGGGACTGGCCGACCGCCCGCTGGGACGCGGCGATCGTGTCGAGTTGCTCGCCGAACAGCTCGGCGTTGGTCGTGTAGTCGGCGGCGTGGGCGGAATCGGTCTCCCCGAGCTTCACGGCGATGTTCCTCGCCACCTCCTTGACCGTGCCGAGGTCGTAGAAGACGTGCTCGTTGGCGGGCTCCTGTGACGGTGCCAGCAGCGAATAGGCATCGACTGTGGGCACATCGGGATTGCTCGTGAGGACCTCGTCGACCCAGTGGTCGTAGTGCCCGCCGTTGAAGACCACCAGGGAGGCATCGGAGATCTCGGCGGCGTCGGCGGGGCTGGCCTCGAACGAGTGTGGGTCAGCGACCGTGCCGGTGACGATGGACTTCACCGTCGCGTGATCGCCGGCGACGGCGCTGGCCACGCTGCCCCAGACATCAGTGGAGGCGACCACGGTGGCGGTGCCCGGCCCGTCGGCGGCGGTCTGCTGATCCTGCGAACAACCGGCGATGGCGACCGCCAGGAGGGCGGCCGCTCCCGCGGCGACTAGGGCACGCATGCAGTGTCTCCCTTGCTTCCTTAATAGAGATGAAAACCGTTTCCAATAACTGTACCCCATGCTCCCGCTGCGCCTCGCCGTCGGGAACTCCCTGATCCACTAACGTCACGTGGCATGTCTAGGAGCCCGACGCCGCGGCGTCGGGCAACCCTGGCTTCATTGGCGGCCGAGCTCAACGTCTCGCGCACCACCGTCTCGAACGCCTACAACCGGCCCGACCAGCTGTCGGCAGAACTGCGCGAGCGGGTGCTCTCCACTGCCAAGCAACTCGGCTATCCGGGGCCCGACCCGGTGGCCCGTTCGCTGCGCACCCGCCGGGCAGGCGCGGTGGGGCTGGTGATCACCGAGCCCCTAAACTACTCGTTCAGTGATCCTGCGGCGCGCGATTTCGTTGCAGGACTTGCTGAATCATGTGAGGCGGTGGGCCAGGGCCTGCTGTTGGTCGCCGTCGGGCCGAACCGCAGCGTCAACGACGGGTCTGCCGCGGTGCTGGCGGCCGGCGTCGACGGGTTCGTGGTGTACTCGGCTTCCGACGACGACCCCTATCTGCCCGCGGTGCTGCAGCGGCATCTGCCCGTTGTGGTGGTCGACCAGCCCAAGGATGTCCCCGGCGCCTCCCGGGTGGGTATCGACGACCGCGCCGCGATGCGCAGTGTCGCCGAACATGTTGTGGAGCTTGGTCATCGCGAGATCGGTCTGCTGACGATGCGGCTCGGCCGCGAGTGGCCGCACGGGGGTCCCGGCCCCGCGGTGGCCGACCCGGAGCGGGTGCAGACGCCGCATTTCCACGTGCAGAGCGAGCGCATTCGCGGCGTGTATGACGCGATGTCCGCCGCGGGACTCGACCCGCAGTCGTTGACCGTCGTGGAGAGCTACGAGCATCTGGCGAGATCGGGAGGTGCCGCCGCCGAGGTGGCACTCGAGGCCAATCCCCGGATCACGGCGCTGATCTGTACCGCCGATGTGCTCGCCCTGTCGGCGATGGACCATCTGCGCGCCCGCGGCATCTACGTGCCCGGTCAGGTGACGGTCACCGGTTTCGACGGAGTGCCCGAGGCGCTGCAGCGAGGGCTGACCACCGTCGTGCAATCCAGCATCGAGAAGGGCCGCCGCGCAGGCGAATTGCTGAACAGCCCACCGCGGTCGGGGCTGCCGGTCGTCGTCGTGCTTGACACCGAGCTGATTCGGGGCCGGACGTCAGGTCCGCCGGCGTAGCGCCTGCACCACGTCGTCGTGCGTGTGCTGGCCGTCGACGCCGGCGGGCTCGTCACGCGGGCGCCTGCGGTCGATGCGGACGTCCCACCCGTTATCGAGCAACCCGACGATGTCCTCATGGCTGACGTAGTCGGCGACGTCGAACCCGTGGGCCTTGGCCAACTGCGCGTCGACGTCGGCATGGTGCACGACCAGCAGCGTGCCTCCGGGGGCGACGGCCGACAGGAGCGCGCGTTGCGCGTCCCGGCCTGCGGAGTGCCGAAGGCCGGGATAGTGCGCGGTCACCAGGTCGAAACCGTCGACAGGCAGCTGCGCATCCTCGATGCGGGCACACACCCAGGTCACGTCGACACCTTCTTGCCGGCCGTATGCGGCCGCGCGGTCCAGCGCCACCTGGGATACGTCGAGCGCCGTCACCCGCCAGCCGTGGCCGGCGAGCCAGACGGCGTCGGCGCCGACGCCGCAGCCGATGTCGAGAACCCGACCTGGCGGGAGGTCACTGGCGGTGGCGACGAGCGCGGGGTTGGGTCTGCCCTGCGGGATCTTGGCCGCGAATGTCGTGTACCGCTGGTCCCATTCGGCAGCGGCGGCGGTGGCGGTATCGGGGGAGCCGGTCATGTGAACCAGCGTGGACCGATGTTCGGTTCCTGCCAACCTAGGTTGCTGATCTGGCAATCAGTAGGTGGTTGAGCGCCACGGCAACGTGTTCGGGCGAGTCGATCCGGTAACCGGCCAGTGTGTCGCCGGGCCCGACCTTCACGCCGATGTCGTTGTCCCGCAGTCGCCGGAAGGCCTTCTCGTCGGTGACGTCGTCACCGAAGAACACCACCGCGGTCGCGTCGTGTTCGGCGCGCAGGATGTCGATCGCCTCGCCCTTGTCGGTCGCGATCACCGCGAACTCGAGGACCGCCTTGCCCGCCGTGGCGTGTGCGTTCCACGACTCGGACGCCGCCCGCGCCTCACCGAGCGCGGCCTCGCCGTCGGTGGGGCTCGCGTTGCGGACGTGTAGCGCGACGCTGGCCGGCTTCGTCTCGACGGTCACGCCCGGCCGGCCCGACGCGATCGCGGTCAACGTGTCGGTGATCGTCTGCAGCAGTTCCCCGTCGATCTCGTGCGAGAACCCCGAGTCGAACTCGGCGCCGTGGCTGCCGACCAGGTGCACCGTCGAGGGCATCGACGACAGCACCCGCAGGTCACGCAGCGCACGCCCGGAGATCAGTGCGACGGACGTCGCGGGAAGTTCGGCGAGATCGATCAGCGCCTGGCCGGCCTGCGGCAGCGGCCGGGCGTCGGACGGGTTGTTGACGATCGGCGACAGCGTGCCGTCGAAATCGGAGGTGACCAGCAGTCGCGGGCTTCGCGCCACGGCGTCGAGAGCGGTGGACAACTCGGGCGTCAGCACGCTACAACATCCCCCGGGTCGCTTCGCTCCTGCCCACCGGTCAGATCTTAGGCTCGTCGCCATCTCCGATGAGCAGCCGCACAGCCAGATCCAGCCGCTTGCTGACGTCGGTCGCCGAGGCCCGGCGCGTCAGCCAGGCCAGCAGGTTGGACAGCCACACATCGGAGATCACCCGTGCGATGTGGTACTGGTCCTCGGTGGGCTCGCCCTCGCTCATCGCGCGGGCGAACATCGAGTCCATCAGCTTGCCGACATGATCGACCTCGCCGGCGGCCGAGGCGTCGGCGAAGACGAACGCCCGCGTCATCGCCTCGGTCAGCAGCGGGTTGCGCTGCATCGCGCGGTTGAGCTTGCCCACCATGATGTTCAGCCGCTGGTATGCGGTAGCACCGCCCGCCAGCGCCGCCCGGTCGGTCTTGGCGTCGATGCGCTCGAACTCCCGGCCCAGCGCGGACACCAGCAGATGGACCTTCGACGGGAAGTAGCGGTACAGGGTGCCCACGGCGACATCGGCGCGCTCGGCGACGGCCCGCATCTGGACGGCTTCGTAGCCGCCCTTCGACGCGATCGCCAGGGTGGCGTCCAGGATGCGTTTGCGGCGCTCGCGCTGCGCCTCGGATCCCAGCTCGGATTCGGCCAGCACCGCCACGTTCATCACCTGGCGTGGTCGCGAGTCGGAACCGGTGGATGCAGAGGCTCCAGTGGCGCGCGCTGGCGTCGGTGACGTTCCGGCTGACAACTCAGACGGTCCAGACATGCGACGAGCGACTCCTTCGTGATGCGGTCTCGTTGAAAACGATACGCATGCCGGCCCCCAATCTCTCGCCTGCGCGCCATGTAGACACCGGCGTGCCCTGCTGCGATGGCGGTCGACTTGACGGTCGAACGCTGGCACTATTAGAACACGTTCTAGTGGGAAGCACCGTCTTCTCGCCCAAACGCTAGGAGTCCCGGTGTCCGGATCAAGCTCGGCGACCATCACCGACGACCAGTTCGCCGCGCGCGAACTGGTCCGTAGCTGGGCCGCCGGCTCGGGCGCGGTGCACGCCGCGCGCGATGTGGAGCAGGGAGATCCGGCCGCGTGGCGGGCGCCATACGACGGCCTGGCTCAACTAGGGATCTTCGGGGTGGCGCTTCCGGAGGAACACGGTGGCGCCGACGGGACCGTGGCCGACCTGTGCGCGATGGTCGACGAAGCGGCCGCCGCGATGGTGCCGGGCCCGGTCGCCACGACGGCGCTGGCCACCCTGGTTCTGGACGGTTCCCACGCCGGGCTGCTCGAAGCGCTGGCCTCGGGTCAGCGCACCGCGGGAATCACGCTGGCCGCCGAGCTGACCTACGCGGATGGTCGGGTTTCGGGCACCGCGCCCTACGTGTTGGGGGCTGACTCCTCGAGCGTGCTGCTGCTGCCTGCGGGTGAGCGCTGGCTGCTCGTCGAGGCGGCCGCCGACGGTGTGACGGTGGAGCCGCTGCAGGCCACCGACTTCTCCCGCCCCCTGGCGCGGGTGGTGTTCGACAACGCGGCCGCCGAGGAGTTGCCGGTGCCCGCCCAGCGCGTCGTGGACCTGGCGGCGACGATGCTGTCCGCCGAGGCGGCGGGGCTGGCGCGCTGGCTGCTCGAGACGGCAACCGAATACGCGAAGGTGCGCGAGCAGTTCGGCAAACCGATTGGCAGCTTCCAGGCCATCAAGCACATGTGTGCCGAGATGCTGCTGCGCTCCGAGCAGGCATCGGTGGCGGCGGCCGACGCGGCGCGTGCAGCAACCGAAGCCGACGACCAACTCTCACTTGCGGCGGCGCTCGCGGCCTCCGTCGGTATCGAGGCCGCCAAGGCGAACGCCAAGGACTGCATCCAGGTGCTCGGCGGCATTGGTATCACCTGGGAGCACGACGCGCACCTGTATCTGCGGCGCGCGTACGGCATCGCCCAGTTCCTGGGCGGGCGATCGCTCTGGCTGCGACGGGTGGTGAATCTGACGCAGCGCGGCGTGCGACGGGATCTGCAGATCGACCTCGCATCGGTGGCCGACCTGCGGCCCGAAATCGCTTCGGCGGTGGCCGAAGTCGCGGCGGCACCACCGGAGAAGCGGCAAGCCGTGCTGGCCGATACCGGGCTGTTGGCGCCCCACTGGCCGCGGCCTCACGGGCGGGCGGCGGGCCCGGCCGAGCAACTCCTGATCGACCAGGAGTTGGCCGCGGCCGACATCGTCCGCCCCGACCTGGTGATCGGCTGGTGGGCGGTTCCGACGATCCTCGAGTACGGCAGCCCGGCGCAGGTCGAGCAGTTCGTGCCCGCGACGCTGCGGGGCGACTTGATCTGGTGCCAGCTGTTCAGCGAGCCGGGCGCGGGCTCGGACCTGGCCGCGCTGCGGATGAAAGCCGTTCGCGCCGAGGGTGGTTGGCGCCTGACCGGGCAGAAGGTGTGGACCTCGGCGGCGCAGAAGGCGCACTGGGGGGTGTGCTTGGCGCGCACCGATCCGGAGGCGCCGAAACATAAAGGCATCACCTATTTCCTGATCGACATGAAGTCGCCGGGGATCGTGATCCGGCCGCTGCGGGAGATCACCGGCGATGAACTGTTCAACGAGGTGTTCTTCGACGACGTGTTCGTTCCCGACGAGATGGTGGTCGGCGAGGTCGACGAAGGATGGCGGTTGGCACGCACCACGCTGGCCAACGAGCGCGTAGCGATGGCCCAGGGCACCGCCCTGGGCAACCCGATGGAGCAGTTGCTCCAGGTTGCCTCGACGCTCGAACTCGATGGCGCCCAACAGGATCAGCTCGGCGGACTCATCGTGACCGCGCAGGTGGGTTCGTTGCTGGATCAGCGGATCGCCCAACTGGCAGTCGGCGGGCAGGACCCAGGTCCGCAGGCGAGTGCCCGCAAGCTCATCGGCGTGCGCTACCGGCAGGCGCTTTCGGAATTCCGGATGGACCTGTCCGAAGGCGCCGGTGTGGTGGTGAACCGGCAGGTCCACGACTTCCTCAACACCCGCTGTCTGACCATCGCCGGTGGCACCGAACAGATTCTGCTGACGATGGCGGGGGAGCGGCTACTCGGTCTGCCGCGCTAGCCGAACGTCGTCTGCGCGCAGGCGTCCGGTGAGGTCAGGTTGACGCCGGCGTACACCACCTGGATGTGGCTGCAGACGATGTAGTCCGCGTCCAGCTTGGGTTGGCCGGTCGCCCAGTCGGTAGGCCACGTGGTGCCGCGCAGCTGATATTTCTCCACCGGGCCACCGCCGAAGTAGATCGTGGTGAACTCAATGGGCCCAATCGATTTGAACATCCGGGTGTTCTCTGCGGCGAAGTCGGAGTCCAGGTAGACGTTGCGGTCCATCGATCGCAGCGTGGTCGTCTGGCGGGCCCACAGATCGTTGGGGAAGCCGATGGGGCCCTGTGGGGTCCGCAGGTTCGCGGCAGCGGTGAAGTAGCACTGGTTCTCCGCCCGGACACAGTTGGCGGTGGCGTGCACTTCCAGCGTGTCCGTGGGGTTGACGGGGATCGACGCGTCCGCGGTGTCGAGCGCCGCCGAGGCGCCGGGCATGGTCGTGACGGCCGCAAGGGCTGTCCAGGTCGCCAGCGTGACGCCCCAAGCCATCGCGGACAGTCGGGCAAATCGCTTCACATGTTCCTCCCGTGGCGCGAATCCTAGCCCGCGGCTCATTCGTCGTAGGTGACTTCAACCGAATCGGAGCGCGGGTGCGCCTGGCACGCCAGGATCAGCCCTTCGTCGAGATCCTGCTGTTCGAGAACGTCGTTGACTTCCATCTCGACGTCACCGGACTTGGTCATGACGGCGCATGCGCCGCAGTGTCCTTCGCGACAGGAGAACGGTGCGTCCAGACCCCTGGCCAACAGCACGTCGAGCAGCTTCGCATTGCGCGGCCACGAGACTTCGTGGGTGTCGCCGTCGAGCGTGACGACCGCCGTCGCAGGACCCTCGTCGCTGTCGTCCTCCTCGAGAACCACCGCAGCGAACGGGTCGGACTCCAGCGACTTGAACACTTCGATATGGACGCGCTCCGCGGCAGCACCCGACGACGTCAACGCCTCCTCGGCGGCCGCCATGAACGGTCCCGGTCCGCAGATGAACGCCTCCCGGGCGGTGAACGGTGCGACCAGTTCGCTCAGTGCGGTCGCGCTGGGCAAACCCTGCACCGACTCGAGCCAGTGGATGGCGGTGAGCCGGTCGGGGTACTTGGCCGCCAGTTCGCGCAGCGCCGCGCCGAAGATCACGGAGGTCTCGTCGCGGTTGGCGTAGACCAGCGCCACCTTGCCGCTGCCCTCGCTCAGCGCGGACTTGAGGATCGCCATCATCGGGGTGATCCCGCTTCCCGCGGCCAGCAGCAGGAAGTCGGTGTCCAGGGTCTTGGGGACGAACGTGCCCGACGGTGCCAGCACGTGCATCTTCATGCCTGCATGGGCGTGGTCGCAGAGCCAGTTCGACGCATAGCCGTCGGCGGTGCGCTTGATCGTGACGGTCAGCGGGTCCCCGGTGAACGGCGAGCTGCACAGCGAGTAGCACCGCGCCACCGAACCCGTCCGGTCGCTGGGCACGCGCAGGGTCAGGAACTGGCCGGGCGCGTGGCGCAGTTTGTCGGCGGGGATCGAGGCGCCGTCGGGGACCTTGAACACCAGCGAGCGGGCGTCGGAGGTCTCCTCGATGACGTCAACAACCTCGAGCTCGAGCACGTGGGTGCCGAGCGGCTCATCCGTCACTGGGTGGCCCTCCCTTCCAGCTTGCTTGAAACCGATAACTAGAACAGGTTACAGAAATGCATGTGCGCTGGTCCAGCGGCCACAGCAACGCGCTACTCGACACAAATCGTAACGTGTTCTAATCTTTCTCCAGTGACCTGCTCCTCGCGTTAGCGCGCATCGCCCAGTATCGGCTCTTCGCGCAAGCGCTCATCGCCAGGTCCCCGTGTCTAGGAGGCAAATCCGTGACGTCCATTGAACAACGTGACGTGCAGTCGGTTCTATCAGGCATCGACGATCTGCTGCCGCTGATCGCCAAGCGCGCCCAGGCGGCCGAGGAGTTGCGGCGCCTGCCCGACGACACGGTGAACGAACTCGACGAGGTCGGCTTCTTCAAGCTGCTTCAGCCCGAGCAGTGGGGCGGGTTGCAGTGCGACCCCACCGTGTTCTACGAAGCGGTCCGGCGCATCGCCAGCGCCTGCGGCTCGACGGGCTGGGTGTCGTCCATCATCGGCGTGCACAACTGGCACCTGGCGCTGTTCGACCAGCAGGCGCAGGACGAAGTCTGGGGCAGCGATTCGACCGTGCGCGTGTCGTCCTCGTACGCCCCGATGGGCGCTGGCACCGTCGTCGACGGCGGTTACCTGGTCAGCGGCGCGTGGCAGTGGTCCTCGGGCTGTGACCATGCGACGTGGGCGTTCCTCGGCGGCCCGGTGATCAAGGACGGCAAGCCTGTCGACTTCGGCAGCTTCCTGATCCCGGCCAGCGAGTACCGCATCGACGATGTCTGGCACGTGGTCGGGCTGAAGGGCACCGGCAGCAACACCGTCGTCGTCAAGGACGTTTTCGTGCCGCGGCACCGGTTCCTCTCCTACAAGTCGATGAACGACCGCACCGCGGGCGGACTCGAGAACAACACCGCGCCGGTGTACAAGATGCCTTGGGGCACCATGCATCCCACCACCATCTCGGCTCCCATCATGGGCATGGCTTACGGCGCCTACGACGCCCACGTCGAGCATCAGGGCAAGCGGGTTCGGGCTGCGTTCGCCGGCGAGAGGTCCAAGGACGATCCATTCGCCAAGGTGCGCATCGCCGAAGCCGCCAGTGACATCGATGCGGGCTGGCGTCAGCTCATCGGCAATGTCCGTGAGGAGTACGAGCTGCTCAAGGCCGGCGAGGAGATCCCGTTCGAGCTGCGCGCCAGGGCGCGCCGGGACCAGGTGCGGGCCACCGCAAGGGCGATCGCGTCGATCGACCTGCTGTTCGAGAGTGCCGGTGCCACCGCGCTGCAAACCGACGCTCCGGTGCAGCGGTTCTGGCGGGATGCGCACGCCGGCCGGGTGCACGCGGCGAACGAGCCGGAGCGGGCCTACCTGATCTTCGGCAACAACGAGTTCGGATTGCCGCCGCAGGACACGATGGTTTAATCGGCCGGCCTGATGACATCCTTCGCCACTGAAACGGCCCAGCAGCAAGAGATCACCTTCGAGTCGACGTCCCGGTACGCGCAGGTCCGCGAGGACATGCGGCTGCACTACCACGAGGCCGGCGATCCGGCGGCGCCCACCATCGTGCTCCTGCACGGTGGCGGGCCCGGTGCGTCCAGCTGGTCCAACTTCGGCCGCAACATCGCGGTGTTGGCGCAGCACTTTCACGTGCTGGCCGTCGACCAGCCCGGGTACGGGCACTCCGACAAGCACACCGAGCACGAGCAGTACAACCGCTACAGCGCTACGGCGTTGCTGAATCTGTTCGACCATCTGGGCATCGAACGCGCGGCGCTCGTGGGTAACTCACTCGGTGGCGGTACCGCCGTACGGTTCGCGCTGGACAATCCGAAGCGGGCGGGCAGGCTCGTGTTGATGGGTCCCGGCGGGCTGAGCGTCAACCTGTTCGCGCCCGATCCGACCGAAGGCGTCAAGCTGCTCGGCCGGTTCGCCGCGGACCCGACGCGCGAGAACATCGAGAAGTTCCTGCGCATCATGGTCTTCGATCAGAACCTGATCACGCCGGAGCTGGTTGAGGAGCGGTTCCAGATCGCCAGCACCCCGGAGTCGCTGGCCGCCACCAGGGCGATGGGTAAGTCGTTCGCGGGGGCGGACTTCGAGCTCGGCATGATGTGGCGCGACGTGTACAAGCTCCGCCAGCCGGTGCTGCTCATCTGGGGACGCGAAGACCGCGTCAACCCGCTCGACGGCGCGTTGGTCGCGATCAAGCAGATACCCCGGATGCAGCTGCATGTCTTCGGGCAGTGCGGGCACTGGGCGCAGCTGGAGAAGTTCGACGAGTTCAACACACTGACTGTGAATTTCTTGCAAGACGTTCCTCGGGGTGGTGAGCGATGACGATCACGTCGTTGGGATATCTGCGTATCGAGACCACCGACATCGCGGCCTGGCGCGAATACGGGCTCAAGGTGCTCGGCATGGTCGAAGGGTCCGGGGTAGCCGGATCAAGCCCGGACGGCGCGCTCTATCTGCGGATGGACGAGTTTCCCGCGCGGCTGGTCATCGTGCCCGGCGAGCACGACCGGCTGATGGTGTCGGGCTGGGAAACTGCGAATTCAACAGCGCTGCAGGATATCCGGTCGCGCCTTGACGTGGAGGGCACGCCCTATAAAGAGGCCACTACGGCCGAGCTCGCCGACCGCCGTGTCGACGAGATGATCATCTTCGACGATCCGTCGGGCAATACGCTCGAGGTTTTCCACGGTGTCGCGCTGGAGCACCGACGCGTCGTCAGCCCGTACGGCCACAAGTTCGTCACCGAGGAGCAGGGGCTCGGGCACGTCGTGCTGACCACCCGCGACGACGCCGAGACACTGCACTTCTACCGCGACGTGCTCGGATTCTTCCTCCGCGACTCCATGAAACTGCCGCCGCAGCTCGTGGGCCGGCCCGCCGACGGCGCGCCTGCATGGTTGCGCTTCCTCGGGGTGAACCCGCGTCATCACAGCCTGGCGTTCATGCCGGGCGAGACGCCGAGCGGCATCGTGCATCTGATGGTCGAGGTGGGCGAGGCCGACGACGTCGGCCTCTGCCTGGATCGTGCGCTGCGCCGGAAGGTCAAGATGTCTGCCACACTCGGCAGGCACGTCAACGACAAGATGCTGTCCTTCTACATGAAGACGCCCGGCGGCTTCGATATCGAGTTCGGTTGTGAGGGGCTCGAAGTCGACGATGAGAACTGGGTCGCCCGGGAGAGCACCGCGGTCTCCCTGTGGGGTCACGACTTCAGCATCGGCTTCAAGGCCTGACGAGCGCCGGTTTCAGGAACACCGATCCAGTGAGCAATCCGCCAATCGACCCGCGAACATTCCGCAACGTGCTCGGCCAGTTCTGCACCGGCATCACGGTGATCACCACCGTGCACGACGGCGAACCGGTTGGCTTTGCCTGCCAGTCGTTCGCCGCACTGTCGCTGGAACCGCCGCTGGTGCTGTTCTGCCCGACCAAGGTGTCGCGCTCCTGGCAGGCGATCGAGGCCAGCGGCCTGTTCTGCGTGAACATCTTGCACGAGAATCAGAAGGACGTCTCGGCACGGTTCGGCTCCCGGGAGCCCGACAAGTTCGCCGGAATCGACTGGACACTCTCGAAATTGGGCTCGCCGATCATCGACGGCTCATTGGCACACATTGACTGCGCGGTGAACTCGGTGCACGACGGTGGCGACCACTTCGTGGTTTTCGGCGCCGTGCACTCGCTGTCCGACGTGCCGCGGAAGAAGCCGCGGCCGCTGCTCTTCTATCACGGTCAGTACACCGGCATCGAGCCCGACAAGAACTCCCCGGCAGACTGGCGCAACGATCTCGAAGCGTTCCTGACTGCCACTACCGACGACACCTGGCTCTAGAACTACACGCTTGTAGTTTGTCCACAGTGTGGATAACCCCTGGGGATCACCCGGTGTGGTCGCCGATGAACTCCACGATCGCTGCCGCCACCTCGCGGTGTGTGACGTCGTTGAGGATGTCGTGTCCGCCCCCTTGTACCTCGAACAGCGACAGCGGTTCGATCTGCTCGGAGTACGCACGCATCGCGCCGACCGGAGCGATGGGGTCGTTGCTGCCGTGCACGGCGAGCGTCGGCACGGCGAGCGTCGGCAGCGTGGCCCCGAAGGTGTCCCAGCCCCGGTCGAGTTCCCGGGCCAGCGGTCCGCCGTCGGCGTCGACGAAGGCCAGCGGATCGTTCTCGATCGCGTCGAGGTAGAACGGGTCGGCGGACAGCTGGCTCGGGGCGATCTCGAAGGTGCTGTCGGTGTCGACCAGTCCGGGGACGGGGACCAGTGGCGCACCCGAGATCACCGCGGCCCGGTACGGACCCGGATCGCCGAGCAGTTTCCACAGCGTCGCGACGGCCCCGAACGAATGCCCCTGCGCAACAAGCGGAATGCCCGGCGTCTCGGCCGAGGCCAGCTCGGCCAGCGTGTCGGCGAGACCGATGCTGGCTTCCAGAGTGGTGAAGTCACCGCGGTCGCCCGGACTCAGGCCGTGCCCGAACTGGTCGACCGCCCACAGGTCGATGCCCGCGGCGTTGAGGGCGAACCCGTAGCGGTGGTATAGGCCGCCGTGCTCGCCGAAGCCGTGAAGAAAGATGACGACGGCGCGTGGCTGTTCGACGGCCCAGTGGCGGTAATACGCCGGGCCGCGGTCGTGCTCGATGAAGGGCATGCCATGACTGCAGCAGGTCCGGCGTACCTCGCGCAAGACCCGGATAGTGTGAATCGGTGGGCACCTACGCAGTGACCGGGTCGGCATCCGGCATGGGATATCAGGCGGCTGAACGTCTTCGCGCTGCCGGTCACACGGTCGTGGGCGTCGATCTGCGGGATGCCGAGGTGATTGCGGATCTGTCCACGGCGTCGGGGCGTGCCACTGCCGCACAAGGAGTGCTCGAGGCTGCCGAAGGTGGGCGACTGGCCGGAGCCGTCCTCGCAGCGGGGATCGGACCCACGCCGGGCGCCGACCGTCCCGGGCTGATCTTCCAGATCAACTACTTCGGCGTCGTCGATCTTCTCGAGGCGTGGCGGCCCGCCCTCGCTGCGGCGAAGAACGCCAAGGTCGTTGTGGTGGGCAGCAACTCGACCACCACGACGCCGGCGGTCCCACGTCGGGCTGTCCGGGCTCTGCTGGCCGGTGACCCCGAGAAGGCCCAGCGCGCCGTCCGGTTGTTCGGCCGGGCGGCGCCGGCACTGGCCTACGCAGCCTCCAAGCTCGCGGTGTCGCGATGGGTGCGGCGCCACGCGGTCACACCCGACTGGGCGGGAGCGGGCATCCGTCTCAACGCGCTTGCGCCGGGCGCCATCATGACGCCACTGCTGGAGAATCAGTTGGCCACGCCCGGGCAGGCGAAGGCGGTGCGGGCGTTCCCGGTGCCGGTGGGCGGGTTCGGCGACGCGGGCCAGTTGGCAGATTGGATGCTGTTCATGCTGTCCGATGCCGCTGACTTCCTCTGCGGCAGTGTCATTTTCGTAGACGGCGGCACCGACGCCTACTTCCGTGCGGACTCCTGGCCGAAGCAGCCGCCGGTATCCGGCATGGCCCGTTACCTCTGGCGGTTGGCCACGTTCGCGAGACGGCGGTGACGCTCAGCGTGCGCCCAGGAGCACGTCGCGCTGGTCGGCCACCCGCGCGGTGATGGCGTCGATGACCGCCGCGACTTCCGGGCGGCGCAGTGTCTCGGCGCGGGTGACGAGCCAGTAGGTCAGGCAGATCGAGACGGAGTCTGCCAAGACGCGCACCAGATCCGGGTGGCGATCGGCCATGAAGCACGGCAGCAGGCCGATGCCCGCCGACGCCCTGGTGGCCTCGACGTGGACGAACACGTTCGTGGAGGTCACCGATTCCCGCATGGCCGGCGCAAAGCTGGTCGCCAGGTCGAGGTCGTCGACCTGGAGCATCGAGTCGATGAAGTAGACCAGCGGAAAGCGTTGCAGGTCGGCAATGCTCGTCGGCGTTCCGTACTCGTCGAGGTAGTCGTGGGAGCCGTAGAGACCCAGGCAGTAGTCGCCCAGGCGCAGGGCCTTGGCCCGGCGCACCGTCGGCTCACCGACGACGACCTCGATGTCGAGTCCCGAACGCTGTTGAGTGGCGCGTCGGGTGGCGGCGACGATCTCCACCGACACCTTGGGGTGGGTGCGCTGCACGGCGGCGGCGGCCGGTGCGGCGATGTACGCGGAGAATCCGTCGGTCGCCGAGATGCGCACCACCCCCTCCAGCGCCCGGCGCCCGTCCGCGTCCACGGCCAGCGACCGGACGGCGGACTCGACGGCCTCCGCGGCGGCCAGTGCTTCCCGGCCGAGGTCGGTAAGCTCCCAACCGCCTCCCACTCTGGCCAGCACCCGGCCACCCATCGACTGTTCGAGTGCGGCGATACGGCGGCTGATGGTGGTGTGGTTGAGGCCGAGTTCTTCGGCCGCTGTGGTGTAGGTGCCGGTTCGGCCCACCGCCAGCAGAACCAGTAAGTCGTCCGCGCTCGGGTGGCGGCTGGCTGAGGTCATATGTGCATTTTTGCAGATGGTTCCTGCAGTTTTGGTCATTGCTGCAGCGGGTAACTGCATGAATACTCACTGAAATCTGTGGTGGGCGTCACAACGAAGGGATATCTGATGAGTACCGAACAAGACTCGCGGTCAGACGGGTCAGGGTCTCTCACGACCGGTCTCAAGCGCGTCGTGGTGGCGTCGATGGCGGGCACCGTCGTCGAGTGGTACGAGTTTTTCCTCTACGCGACCGCCGCCACGCTGGTGTTCAACAAGATCTTCTTCGCCGAGGGCATGAGCGAGGCCAACGGGCTCATCGCGGCGCTGCTGACCTACGCGGTCGGATTCGTCGCGCGACCCCTGGGCGGGGTGGTGTTCGGACACTTCGGCGACAAGTACGGCCGCAAGAAGCTGCTCCAGTTCGCGATCCTGCTCGTCGGCGCCGTGACCTTCCTGATGGGCTGCCTGCCGACGTACGCGCAGATCGGCGTCTGGGCGCCGATACTTCTCGTGCTGCTGCGGTTCCTGCAGGGCTTCGCGGTCGGCGGCGAATGGGGCGGCGCCGTGCTGCTGGTTGCCGAGCACAGCCCCGACAAGCAGCGCGCCTTCTGGGCCAGTTGGCCGCAGGCCGCGGTGCCGGTCGGCAACATGCTCGCCACCGTGGTGTTGCTGGTCCTGACCGGGACGTTGTCCGACGAGTCGTTCCTGTCCTGGGGTTGGCGGGTCGCGTTCTGGCTGTCGGCGGTGGTGGTTCTCGTCGGCTACTACATCCGCACCAAGGTCACCGATGCGCCGATCTTCCTGGAAGCCCAGCAGGAGGTCGAGCGAGTCAAGGCCGTGTCGTACGGCGTGTTCGAGGTGCTGAAGCGTTACCCCCGTGGGGTTTTCACCGCCATGGGCCTGCGCTTCGCCGAGAACATCATGTACTACCTCGTCGTCACGTTCTCGATCGTCTACCTCAAGACGCACGTCGGCGCCGACACCGGCGACATCCTGTGGTGGCTGCTCGCCGCGCACGCGGTGCACTTCCTGGTGATCCCGCAGGTGGGTCGTCTGTCTGATCGGTTCGGCCGGCGGCCGGTGTACATCGTCGGCGCCATTCTGGCCAGCACGTGGGGCTTCTTCGCCTTCCCGATGATGAACACCGGGGACTACCTGCTGATCATGGCTGCCGTCATCCTCGGCCTGATGATCCACGCGTTGATGTACGCGCCACAGCCGGCGATCATGGCCGAGATGTTCCCGACCCGGATGCGGTATTCCGGTGTGTCCCTGGGCTATCAGGTGACCTCGATCGTCGCCGGCTCGCTCGCCCCGGCCATCGCGACCTGGCTGCTCGACAAGTTCGACTCCTGGGTACCGATCGCCCTCTATCTCGCCGGGGCCGCTGCGATCACTCTGGTGGCCGCCCTGTTCAACCGGGAGACCAACGGTCTCGATCTGAAGACGCTGGACGAGGCCGACCGCGAGCAGCTCGCCAAAGCGGGTGTCGTGTGAGCGATCTCGACGGCCGCACCGCTCTGGTCACCGGCGGCGCGAGCGGCATCGGGGCGGCCTGCGCGCGCGAGCTGGCGGCGCGCGGAGCGTGGGTCACGGTCGCCGACATCGACGACGTGGGCGCGAAGTCACTGGCCCAGGAGATCGGCGGAACCGCCTGGGCGGTAGACCTTCTCGACGTCGAGGCACTGGAGGGCCTGCGGCTGGAGACCGACATCCTGGTCAACAACGCCGGGGTGCAGAATATCGACGAGATCGCCGAGTTCCCGCCGGAAAAGTTCCGGATGATGCAGACGCTGATGGTGGAGGCGCCGTTCCTGCTCATCCGTGCGTCGCTACCGCACATGTACCGCAACGAGTTCGGTCGTGTCGTCAACATCTCGTCGATCCACGGACTGCGCGCGTCGCCGTTCAAGGTCGCCTACGTCACCGCCAAGCACGGCCTCGAGGGGTTGTCGAAGGTGACGGCGCTCGAGGGTGGCCCCCACGGCGTGACGAGCAACTGCGTCAATCCCGGCTACGTGCGCACCCCGCTGGTGACCAAGCAGATCGCCGATCAGGCCAAGACCCACGGCATCCCCGAAGACCAGGTGATCGCCGAGATCCTGCTCAAGGAGAGCGCGGTCAAGCGTCTGGTCGAGCCCAAGGAAGTCGGCGCCCTGGTGGGCTTCCTTGCATCGCCGTCGGCTGGCATGGTTACGGGAGCTTCGTACACGATGGATGGCGGATGGAGTGCGCGTTGACGGCTACGGCAGTGCCGCGGGCGGGCGAGCCGCCCATGAAGCCGCAGTGGGTCCCGACAGATAACGACATCGCCAACGCCCGGGTCTCCGACTTCGCGCGCTTCGCCGAGCAGCGCACCGGTGCGCAGCTTCCGGATTACCGCGCGCTGTGGCAATGGTCGGTGGACGATCTCGACGGGTTCTGGGCCGCGTTGTGGGACTACTTCGATCTGGGGGAGCGGGCCCAGGGTGTTCTGGCGAGCAGCGAGATGCCGGGTGCCCGCTGGTTTCCCGGCACCACGCTGAACTACGTCGACCAGATTGTCCGCAACGCCCGCACCGACCGGCCCGCGATCGTCTACGTCAGCGAAGGAGCGCCGGACCGCGAGGTGTCGTGGGACGAGCTTTTGGGGCGCACCGCCGCATTCGCCGACAGGTTGCGCGCCGCCGGGGTCGGGCCCGGCGATCGCGTCGTCGGATACCTGCCCAACATTCCCGAGGCGGTGATCGCGTTCCTGGCCACCGCATCCGTCGGCGCCGTCTGGAGCGCGTGCGGTCAGGACTACTCGGCGAAGGCGGCGCTCGATCGCCTCGGCCAGCTCGAGCCCAAGGCGCTGGTGGCTGCCGACGGTTACACCTTCGGCGGCAAGTATCGCGACAAGCGTGATGACGTGGAAGCGCTTCGGGCGGGGCTGCCGACGCTGCACGCGACGTTCACCGTCGATGATCTCGCCGCTCGCAGTGATCGCGAACTGGACACCGTCGCCGTCCCTTTCGAGCATCCCCTGTGGATCCTGTTCTCGTCCGGGACCACCGGGCTACCGAAGGGCATCGTGCACGGCCACGGCGGGGTACTCGTCGAGCACCTCAAGGCCGTTGCGCTGCAGTCCGACATCGGGCGCGACGACACCTTCTTCTGGTTCACCAGTCCCAGCTGGATGATGTGGAACTTTCAGATCGCCGGACTCCTCGTCGGCGCCACGATCGTGTGTTACGACGGCAGCCCGTCGGCCGGGAGGCCGGATGCGCTGTGGGAGATCGCGGCCCGGGTCGGGGCGACGGTGCTCGGCACCAGCCCCGGCTATGTGCTCGGCTGCATGAAGGCCGACGCGGATCCGAAATCGACCTACGACCTGTCCGCGCTGCGCACCATCGGGATCACCGGATCGTCACTGCCGCCGGCGTCGTCGCTGTGGCTGCGCGAGCATGTCGGCGACCATGTCCAGGTGGCCTCGATCAGTGGCGGTACCGATGTGGTGTCGGCGTTCATCGGGGGCGTCCGCACGGTGCCCGTCTGGCCGGGGGAACTGTCGGCGCCGTTCCTCGGTGTCGCGCTGGACGCGTGGGACGAAGCGGGCAAGCCGGTGCGCGGCGAGGTGGGCGAGCTCGTTGTCACCAAGCCGATGCCGTCGATGCCCGTCAGTTTCTGGAATGACCCGGACGGAAACCGTTACCGGGAAGCGTATTTCGAGGTGTTCCCCGGCGTCTGGCGCCACGGTGACTGGATCACCATCACCGACCGTGGCAGCGTCATCGTGCACGGACGGTCGGACTCCACGCTCAACCGCCACGGTATCCGGATGGGCAGCGCCGACATCTATCAGGCGGTCGAGAGCCTGCCGGAGGTCGTCGAGTCCTTGGTGATCGGTGCCGAGCAGCCCGATGGCGACTACTGGATGCCGTTGTTCGTGGTCCTCGCCGACGGCGTCGACCTCACCGACGACGTGCGCGGCCGCATCAACGACGCGATCCGCACCGAGGTGTCCCCGCGGCACGTGCCCGACGAAATCATCGTCGCCCCAGGCATTCCCCACACACGGACCGGCAAGAAGCTCGAGGTGCCGATCAAGAAGCTGTTCCAGGGCGGCGACGCGGCGAAGGTCGTCGAGCGCAGCGCCGTCGACGATCCGGACCTGCTCGACTGGTACGTCAAGCAGCGTCGAAGGTGACCAGGTCGACGCTGAGTCGGCCTTCCATGAGGCTGAGTCGTCGTCGGACCGGCGGACCCGGTAGTGGTGGGGCCGTCGATCGGTAGGTCGCCCCGGTCGGGGTGGTGAACTCGGCGGTGTGTTCGCCGTCGGTGTCGGTGGTGGTGACGGTCCAGCCGGGGGCGTCTTTGGCGTAGTTGCAGGCTTCGCAGTCACCTAATCCGTTGACCGCGCTGGTCGGCCCGCCCTCGCGGGCCGGGACGGCGTGGTCGTGATGGCGGATCGGGGCATTGCAGTACGGGGTGCGACAGGTCTGATCACGGAGCCCGATGAACGCCGCCAACCCTTTCGGGAAGATCCGCGACCGCGACTCCATCGCCACCAACTGCCCCGATGTGGGGTGGCGGTAGAGCCGGCGCAGCGTGGCTTTGGCGCTCTGGTCGGCCACCGCGTCACCGACAAGATCGCGCAACACGACCGCGGGCACCGGGCCGTAGTCGGCGACCCAGCCGGGGCACTCGTCCTCGCCGAACAGTGTGGTGTCGGCCAGCGTCATGTTCAACGCCACCGGCACCGGCGCCTGCGCGGGACGCCCGGTGACCCGCTCGACCAGGGTGTCGGCCATGATCTGACCGCGGGACCGTCCATCGCACGTGATGTCGGCCTGGCGTTTCAACGCGGCCCATACCGCGATCCCCTGTGCCATCGGCAGCAGTGCGTTCACGTGTGCCATGGCGTCCGGCGCGGGGCGGATCGACACGTGGCGTTCCTCGGGGGCTTTGCGAGCCCGGTCGACGACTGCGGCGGCATCCAGGCGTGCAGCGATCGCGGCGGCCTCGGCCTCAACCCGCTTGTTTCCCCAGCCCACCAGCCGGTCCATGTCTGCGCACAGCTCGGCATCCAATGCCCGGCGATGCTCCACGGTCAGGCAGGCCGACTCCTTCACGATCAGGGTGGCCCGCCACTCCGAGAGCACCCCGGCTTCCAGGGCGGCCAGGGTGTGCGGCATCTCGTGCACCAGCGCCCGCGCCATCCCCAGATGGGTGTTCCCGCAGACCGGCGCATCATGGCGGGCCAGCGCGACCTCCGAGGCCAACCCCTTGCCCCGCTTGGCCTTCGGCACTCCGGCGGTAGCTTCGGCGGCGCGTCGCTTGTCGGCCCACATTGCGGTCGCCCGAGCCTGCGCGGCGGCGGCGGCCGACTTCAGTCGCTCGAACTCCTCCACCCGGGCCCGCAGCTGCGACTCACTGGCCGCGTCATCGATATCGAACAAACTTTCGAACACACAGTCGACGCTACACCCGGGTCCTGACAAGTCCGCTCACCGCAGCGTCAGCTGCTGTGCCGCCCGATACCGCTCGAGCACCTGCGGTGTGGGGCCGGCCTCATAGGACGCGGACACCCCGACAGACCACGCCGGTGGCGACTCCTGCCCCGAGAGAACCCACGCCGCCTGCCGCGCCGCCCCAAGAGCGACGTACTCGGCCGGTGTCGGAACGTGCACCACCCTGCCGAAAACCGCGGGAGCGATGCGCCGGACCGCTTCCGACCGCGCGCCACCACCCACCAGGATGATGCGCTCGACCTCGATTTCCTGATCGGTGATCTTGTCGATGCAGTAGGCCAGGGAGGCGAGCAGTCCCTCCACGGCCGCCCGGGCGATGTTCGCGGAGTTCAGGTTTCGCGTGGTCACTCCGTGCAGCGCACCGGTTGCCTTCGGCAGGTTCGGCGAGCGTTCCCCCTCGAAGTACGGAATCAGGACCAGCCCGTCGGCTCCCGCGGGCGCCGTCAGGGCGAGCCGATCGAATTCGTCGAAGTCCACACTCAACATCGCTGCCACCGCGGCCAGCACCGGGGCCCCGTTGAGGGTGCAGACCAGGGGAAGCTGGCGCCCGGTAGCGTCGGCGAAGCCGGCAACGATGCCTTCCGGGTCGTGCGGGGCCGCCGTCCCGACCGCGCTCACCACCCCCGAGGTCCCCAGCGACACCACGCAGTCGCCGGTTGCGGCGCCCAGTCCCAGTGCGGCGGCGGCGTTGTCGCCTGCGCCGGGGCCCAGGACAGCCCCCTGGGGTGTACTTCCCGCGGAAGCGCTCGGTCCAAGCACCTTCGGCACTAAGGGAATTCGGCCTCTGAAGGCAAGCTCGAGCAGGTCGTTCTGATAGCTGTCGCTCTCGGCCGAGAAGTAGCCGGTGCCGCTCGCGTCGCTGCGGTCGGTGCACAGATCGGCGATGTCGGAGGAGCCGCTGAGACGCCATGTCAGCCAGTCGTGCGGAAGGCAGACCGCCGCGGTTGCCTCGGCATTGCGCGGCTCGTGGTCTGCCAGCCAGCGCAGCTTGGTCGCAGTGATCGAGGCGACCGGCACGACGCCCACGCGCCGGGCCCACGCCGCGGCCCCGCCGAGCTCGTCGATCAGCTGATCGGCCGCCTCGGCGGAGCGGGTGTCGTTCCACAGCAGCGCATCCCGGATCACGGTGCCGGCAGCATCCAGACACACCATGCCGTGCTGCTGGGCTCCCACCGAAACGGCGGCGACGTCGTCGAACCCGCCGGCCGCGGTAATCGTGCGCTGCAGCGCCTCCCACCACAGCTCTGGATCGACCTCGGTGCCCTCGGGGTGTGGCGATGACGCCGACCGCACGATCTGGCCGGTGTCTGCGTCGCAGATCAGCACCTTGCACGACTGAGTGGACGAGTCGATCCCCGCTACGAGTGCCATCTCAATACCTCCCGGGATCGGCGAGCACCGGTGCGAATGCCAATTCGGCCGCACCGATCATCAATGTATCGGCGCCGAGGGTCGCGGGTACCACGCGGACCAGGTCGCGCGGCGCGCCCATGCTGCGCCGCGCCAACTCCTCGCGCAGCACCGCCGCGGCGTAGGCGGGGAAGACTCGCAGAAACCCGCCGAGCACGATCAGCCGCGGATTCACCATGTTGATCGCGTTGCCGAGGGCAATGGCCAGCGAGCGGGTCTGCCGGTGGAGCACGTCGCGCTCGGCACTGCTGGGGCACGGCGGTGGAGTCCCCGCGGCTGCGACGTCCAGTTCGGCGAGTAGCCGGGCCAACGGCGCCTGGGTGACCTCGGTCTCCAGACAGCCGACACTTCCGCAATGGCATTCCTCGCCACCGCCGATGTAGGTGTGGCCCAGTTCGCCGGCATAGCCCGCGACTCCCTCCAGCAGGCCACCCGCGACCACGAAACCCGCGCCGATGCCGCTGGGCCCGCCGTTGACGTAGATCATGTGATCGGCATCGCGGTGATTGCCGAACCGGTGTTCGGCAACCGCTCCGACGTTGGCATCATTGGCCGCGAAAACCGGCAAACCCGTAGCTGCGCTGAGCATCTGGCCGATCTCGACGTCATGCCAATCCAGGTTGGGTGCCAGCTGGACCACCGACTCCCCGCCGTGTACCAGCCCCGGTACCGCGACGCCGACGGCTGTCAGGGTCTGTCCGGCATGCAAGCCGTGGCTGATCCGACCGACCGCCGCCGCCGCGATCGCCACGGTGTCGGCCGCGGTCGGAACCCGTTCGGTCGGGCAGCGCACCACGTCGAGCACCCCACCGCCCATCGCCACCACTCCTACCGTGACGGCATCGACCTCGGGGGTGACCGCTACCGCGAGCACCCGGGTGCCGGGGCGCACGATGGGACTGGGCCTGCCGACCTGCGACACCGACGGCGCGGGTGATTCGTCGACCAGGCCCCGCGCGGCCAGCTCCTCGACGAGATCCTTTGTGGTGGAACGCGACAACCCGGTGTGGCGGGTCAGCTCGGCGCGGCTGAGTGCCCGGTGACGGTGTACCAGGGTCAGGACGGTGGACAGGTTGCGTCGTCGGACGTCGTCGGTGCTGGTTCCCGCACGGACAGCCCGAGGGCTTCCCGACCCTTTCGTCACCACACCGCCCCTCATGTTCGCCCTTGACAGTGTCGCAGGTCACATCATATGTTCGAACAGAGAACAAACTAGCACTTCTCCCCATTCTGTCCCGCACTTCCAGGTGCCACGATTCCCGAGGAGCACCAATGACCGTCCTGGAGTCCAGCGTCCACGCATCGAAAGGACTGACACCGCGTCCCTCCGACAAGTTCTCGTTCGGGCTGTGGACGGTCGGTTGGCCGGGTGTCGATCCGTTCGGCGTCGCCACCCGACCCGCGCTCGACGTGGTCGAGGCTGTGGAGCGGCTGGCCGAGCTCGGTGCATACGGGTTGACGTTCCACGATGACGACCTGTTCGCGTTCGGAAGCTCCGATTCCGAGCGGCGCCGGATGATCGATCGCCTGACGTCCGCGTTGAGCGCCTCGGGTCTGGTCGTGCCGATGGTCACCACCAACCTGTTCACCCAGCCGGTGTTCAAGGACGGCGGATTCACCAGCAACGACCGCGGTGTTCGCCGCTTCGCTCTGCGCAAGGTCCTGCGCAACCTCGATCTGGCCGCCGAGCTCGGTGCCGAGACCTTTGTGATGTGGGGCGGCCGGGAAGGCAGCGAGTACGACTCCGCCAAGGACGTTCAGGCCGCGCTGGAACGCTATCGCGAGGCACTGGACCTGTTGTGCCAGTACGTGATCGACCAGGGCAGTGGTCTCCGGTTCGCCATCGAGCCCAAGCCCAACGAGCCGCGCGGTGACATCCTGTTGCCGACCGTGGGGCACGCGCTGGCGTTCATCGACACCCTCGCTCACCCCGAGATGGTCGGCGTCAACCCCGAGACCGGCCACGAGCAGATGTCCGGACTCAACTTCATGCACGGCATCGCCCAAACGCTGTACAGCGGCAAGCTGTTCCACATCGACCTCAACGGCCAGCGCGGCATCAAGTTCGACCAGGATCTGGTGTTCGGCCATGGCGATCTCGCGAATGCCTTCGCGCTGGTCGATCTGCTCGAGCACGGCGGCCCGGGTGGCGGGCCGGCCTATGACGGACCGCGGCACTTCGACTACAAGCCCAGCCGGACCGAAGACGTCGACGGCGTCTGGGCGTCGGCCTCGGCCAACATGCGGATGTACCTGTTGCTGCGAGCCAGGGCGGCAGCGTTCCGGTCCGACCCGGCGGTCATCGACGCCATGGCCCGGGCAAAGGTTCCCGAATTACGGACCCCCACAATGAATCCCGGTGAGACCTACGCCGATCTGCTGGCCGATCGGTCGGCATACGAGGATTTCGACGCCGACTCCTACTTCGGCGCAAAGGGTTTCGGCTTTGTCGAGCTGAATCAGCTGGCGATCGAACACCTGATGGGTGCTCGGTGAAACCGAACCTGCGGCGCGGGCAATCACGCCCGGCAGTTGGTAGACGTGACGTACGTCACGGTATATGTTGCTCAGGAGTACAAAGGCTCAGTCCTTCTCGATCAATCACCCCTACTCGGAGGCGAGTTCCGTGAAACGTACGAGCACCCTGCTCACTGCCTTGCTCACGACCACTGTCGTCGGCCTCGCCCTCAGCGGGTGCAGCAGCACCGACTCAGGAGGCGGCCAGAGCGGCAGCGGCAAGATCGGCGTCATCCTGCCCGATACGAAGTCCTCGGTCCGCTGGGAATCCAAGGACCGCCCTGCCCTGGAAGCCGCATTCAAAGAGGCCGGTGTCGAGTACACCATCCAGAACGCGGAGGGTTCGGCCGACCAGATGGCCACCATCGCCGACGGCATGATCGCCGATGGCGTCACCGTGCTGGCCATCGTGAACCTGGACTCCGACAGTGGCGCCTCGATTCAGCAAAAGGCCGCCACCCAAGGCGTCAAGACCATCGATTACGACCGCCTAACCCTCGGCGGCTCCGCCGATGTCTACGTCTCGTTCGACAACACCAAAGTCGGTGAGCTGCAGGGCCAGGGCCTCGTCGACTGCCTGGCCGGCAAGCCCGCCAACGTGGTGTTCCTCAACGGCTCCCCGACGGACAACAACGCCACGCTGTTCTCCGCAGGTGCGCACTCGGTGATCGATGCCACCCCGACCATCACCATCGTGGGCGAGCAGGCGGTGCCGGACTGGGACAACGACAAGGCAGTGACGATCTTCGAGCAGCTCAACACCGCCGCCGACGGCAAGATCGACGGCGTGTATGCGGCGAACGACGGCCTTGCCGGGTCAGTCATCTCGATCCTGGAGAAGAACAAGCGCGCGGGGCAGGTGCCGGTCACTGGGCAGGACGCCACCGTCGAAGGCTTGCAGAACATTCTGGCGGGCACGCAGTGCATGACGGTGTACAAATCGGCGACCGAAGAGGCAGGCGCGCTGGCCGACGCAGCGATCGCACTGGCCGCCGGGCAGCAGCCCGAGACCAACAGCACTTCACGTGATGACCAGGGAAACCGGGACGTGCCCTCGGTGCTGCTGACCCCGAAGTCGATCACCAAGGACAACGTGGACGTCGTGTTCACCGACGGCGGTCAGTCCAAGGACGAGGTGTGCGCCGGCCAGTTCGCGGCGATGTGCGCCGCGGCGGGAGTCTGAGAGCAGATGGTCTCCCGCACCGAACCGATCCTCGAATTGCGCGGTGTCAACAAGAGTTTCGGTGTGGTCCACGTGCTGCACGACGTCGACTTCCAGGTCTATCCCGGCGAGGTCACCGCACTCGTGGGCGACAACGGCGCAGGCAAGTCGACCCTGGTGAAGGCCATCGCGGGCATCCATCCCGTCGATACCGGCACATACCTGTTCCAGGGGTCTCCGGTCACCGTGCACGGCCCCAACGATGTGTCGGCGCTGGGCGTGGAGGTCGTGTATCAGGATCTCGCACTGTGCGACAACCTCGACATCGTCGAGAACATGTTCCTCGGCCGCGAACTCAAGCACCGCGGGATGCTCGACGAGGCACGCATGGAGACGATGGCGCGGGACGCACTGAAGTCGCTGTCGGTGCGAACGGTGAAGTCGGTGCGGCAGACGGTGTCCAGCCTTTCCGGAGGCCAGCGCCAGACCGTCGCCATCGCCAAATCGGTGCTGTGGAACTCCAAAGTGGTTCTGCTCGACGAACCGACGGCCGCACTGGGCGTCGCCCAGACCCGCCAGGTCATCGACCTGGTACGCCGACTGGCCGACCAGGGTGTGGGCGTCGTGCTGATCTCGCACAACATGCTCGACGTCTTCGAGGTCGCCGACCGGATCTGTGCGCTGTACCTCGGCAGGGTCGCCGCCGACGTCAAGACCGCCGATGTCACCCACAGCCAGATAGTCGAGCTCATCACCGCTGGACGCTCCGGCAGCCTCGGTCTGGCGCCGGCCGAGGCCGCTGAGTCGATGTGACGGAACGGAAGGACTCTCCCATGACCACGGTCAGTCGCAAGGACATGGCGGCCGACACCGACTTCGCCATCGACTCTCATGCCGACGCGGCATTCGGTGACGCCGTGCGTTCGTACCTGCGCAGGGTTCGCGGTGGCGACATGGGTTCGCTGCCTGCCGTTCTCGGTCTCATCGTGCTGTTCGTGGTGTTCGGCCTGGCCAACGATCGGTTCATGTCGGCACTGAACCTCGCCAACCTCGTCACCCAGGCCGGTTCGATCTGTGTGCTGGCGATGGGTCTTGTCTTCGTGCTGCTGCTCGGCGACATCGACCTCTCCGCCGGGGTGGCGGGCGGAGTGGCGGCGTGCGCGATGGCGTTGACCATCGTCGACGCCGGTTGGCCCTGGTGGCTTGCCATGGCCGCAGGCATCGGCGCCGGCGCGCTGATCGGTGTGCTGATCGGGGTGCTGCGCGCCAAACTCGGCATCCCGTCTTTCGTGGTGACCTTGGCGTTCTTCCTTGGCCTGCAGGGCGTTACGCTCAAACTGATCGGTGAGGGCGGATCGGTACGGGTCGATGACCCGGTGATCCGGGGCATCACCATCAACAACCTGTCGGTGACCGCAGGCTGGATCATCGCCCTGGCGGTCGTCGTCGGGTTCGGTGCACTCGAGGTCTACCGGTACCGCAGCAAGACGACGCTCGGGCTGGCGCACGCTCCGTTCGGCGTCGTGGTGGCCCGGGTACTCGGGGTGGCCGCGGTGACCCTCGGGGTCACCTATGTGCTCAACGTCAATCGCAGCGTCAATCCCAACGTGGAGATCCGCGGCATTCCCTATGTGCTGCCGATGATCCTGGTGCTGCTGATCGCGCTGACCCTGGTGCTCAACCGCACGGCATACGGCAGGCACATCTATGCCGTCGGCGGTAACGCCGAGGCAGCTCGCCGTGCCGGCATCTCGGTTGACCGCATCCGGGTGTCGGTGTTCATCGTGTGCTCGTCCCTGGCCGCGCTGAGCGGAATCATCGCGGCCTCCTACGCGGGGAAGGTGTCGGCATCATCGGGCGCGGGCAACACGCTGTTGTACGCCGTGGGAGCGGCCGTCATCGGCGGCACCAGCCTGTTCGGCGGCAGGGGCCGCGCCATCGATGCCGTGATCGGTGGCGTCGTGGTCGCGACCATCGCCAACGGGCTCGGCCTGCTGAATCAGTCGTCCTACATCAACTTTCTGGTCACCGGCGGTGTGCTGCTACTCGCGGCGAGCGTGGACGCGATATCCCGCCGACGGCGCTCGTCCACGGGCCTGGGCTAATCCAGCCAGGCACCGATGCGGCGCAACGCCTCCTCGATGTCGGACGCGGGGCCCGCGAACGACAGCCGCACCGAAGCGCCACCGCGGACCGTGTCGAAATCGACCCCCGGGGCGATCGCAACCCCGGTGTCGGCCAACAGTTTCGAGCAGAACGTCAGCGAGTGGGTTGTCAGATGCGAGACGTCGGCATAGACGTAGAAGGCGCCGTCGGTCGGGGCCAGCTTGTCGATGCCGACGGCGCGCAGCCCGTCCAGGAGTAGCGCCCGGTTGGCCGCATAACCGCCCAGCAGGGAAGCAGCCTCGGCGATGGACTCGGGGGTGAACGCCGCAACCGCCGCGAACTGAGCGAGCGTCGGTGGGCAGATGGTGAAGTTCCCGGTCAGGCAGTCGACCGCTCGCGTGAGCTCCTCGGGCACCAGTAGCCAGCCCAGCCGCCACCCCGTCATCGCGAAGTACTTCGAGAAGCTGTTGACCACCAAGGCGTTTCGCGATGTCTCCCATGCGCAGCTGGTGGCCGGAGCACCGTCGTACACCAGCCCGTGGTACACCTCGTCGCTGATCAGCCGGACCCCGTTGGCGTCGCACCAGGTACCGATCGCGGCCAGTTCCTCCGGCGGTATCACGGTTCCGGTCGGGTTCGCCGGGCTCGCCACCACAACCCCTGCGACGGGCGGGTCGAGTTCGGCGAGCATCTGCACAGTCGGCTGGAACCGGGTGTCGGCCCCGCACGGCAGCTCCACGACCTCGCAGCCGAGCGCCGAGAGGATGTTGCGGTAGCACGGGTAACCGGGGCTGGCGATCGCCACCCGATCGCCGACGTCGAAGCACGCGAGGAACGCCAACAGGAATCCGCCCGACGATCCGGTGGTCACCACGACGTCGCGGGCATCGACCTCGAGCCCGTGGCGGTCCCAGTAGGAAGCCGCGATCGCCGCGCGCAGTTCAGGCTTGCCGAGCGCCACCGTGTAACCGAGCTGGTTGTCTTTGAGCGCCGCCACCGCCGCATCGCGAACCGGGGTCGGCGCCCCGGCGCTGGGCTGTCCCGCCGACAGGTTCACGAGATCGCCGTGGGTGCGCTGCCGTTCCGCCGCCGCCAGCCACACGTCCATCACATAGAACGGCGGGATACCTGCCCTCAGCGAGACGGTCACCCTGCCAGGCTAGAACACCTCGGATTCGAGGCGACGCAGGTGCTCCCTCGGCGGCCCGAGCAGCTGTGCGCTGCCGTGAGCACGCTTGAAGTACAGCTGGATGTCGCTCTCCCAGGTGATCGCGATGCCGCCGTGCATCTGAACAGCCTCACCGGCCACCGTCGAGAACGCCTCGCTGGCGGCGAGCCGGGCAAGCGCCGCCGACGTCGGCGTCGGGTCCGCCACCGCCTCGTTGACGACTGCCCGCGCCGACTGGACGGCGACGTACAGGTCGGCCATCCGATGCTTGAGTGCCTGGAAGCTGCCGATCGGGCGGCCGAACTGCACCCTGTCCTTGGTGTACTGCACGGTGAGGTCCAGACATCTGGCCGCCGCGCCGATCTGCTCGGCCGCCAGCAGGATGGCGGCGATGTCCGCCAGGCCGGGGTCGGTGCCGATCTCCGCGGTTTCCGTCGCTTCGACCCGGGCCAAGGGTCGGGTGAGATCCATCGCGACCACGGGCGTAGCGGTGAAAGTAGTCCAGCGCGTGAGCTTTTCGCCGTCGGCGGCGATCACGACATCGGCAATGTTTCCGTTGATGACGTAGCCCGGATCGAAGACCACGGCACCGATCGAGGACCCTTCCGCCAGTTTCTCGAGCGTGTCGCCGTCGGGTTCGTCGGCCGACAGCAGCGCCAGCTCGGCCAGCGTGGTACCCAGCAGGGGGGTCGGTACCAGGGCCCTGCCCAGTTCTTCAAGCGCGACAGCGGCATCGGCCAGTTCGCCACCCGCACCACCGAGTTCCTCGGGTACCACCAGAGCCGCGGCGCCGACCTGCTCGCACAGCATCTGCCACAGCGACTCGTCGTATCCCCGTTCGGAACTCATCGCCTCGCGCACCGAATCCGGTGGCGCATGCTTGTCGACGAGCGCGGCCACGGTGTCGCGCAGGAGTTCCCGCTCTTCGCTCACTTGAGTGCCTCCAGTACTCGCCGCTTGTGCCACGTCGGGTCGCCCCACGCGGGGCGCAGCGCCTGAACCCGGACCAGCAGCAGCGACAGATCGTGTTCCTGGGTGAAGCCGATGGCGCCGTGCGTCTGCAGCGCCGACCGGGCGGCCAGCAGCGCGGCGTCTGCCGCGGAGGCCTTGGCGGCGCTGACATCGCGGGCTGCGTCCGGGGATTCGGTACCCAGAGACAGTGCCGCCCCATAGACCAGCGGCCTGGCCAGCTCGACCGCGATCAGCACGTCGGCGAGCTTGTGCTTGATCGCCTGGTAGGTGCCGATGATGGTGCCGAACTGGCTGCGCTGCTTGGCGTATTCGACCGACGCATCCAGCAGCGCCTGGCCCGCGCCCACCAGCTGGGCCGCTGTGGCCAGCGCACCGAACTCGAAGGCTCGTGCCACGTCAGCGGACTGGGGATCGCCGGACGCGCTGACATCGAACAACTTTCGGCTCGGATCCACTGACTCGTGCTGCTCCCCGGCCACTCCGTCCCATACCTGAGCGTTGTCGGCGACCAGGATCAGGCCGGCGGCATCGGCGTCGACGGCGCGGGGGACCAGCGGTGGCAGCGCCACCGTCGCGATCAGCTCGCCGGAGGCCAGCGCGGTGCTGCGCTCATCGTCGGCGAGCAGGATCGGTGCCACCGCAATGGATTCGGCGACCGGTCCCGGAACGCCCCATCGACCCAGCCGTTCCAGTGCGACGACGAGGTCGATCGGGTGGGCGTCGATGCCGTCGTACTTCTCCGGGACCATCAGTGCGGTGACGCCGAGGTCGGCGAGCTGCGCCCATACCTTGCGCGCCGGCGCGGTGTCGCCGTCACCCCAGGCCCGCACGGCCGCGGGTAGGTCGGCGGCGCCCAGCGCGGCATCGATGCTGGCCGCGAAGTCGCGCTGCTCGTCGTCTATCTCAAAGTTCACAGTCTTCTACTTTCGGGGCAGGCCCAGAAGCCGCTCGGCGATGATGTTGCGCTGAATCTCGTTGGTCCCGGCGTAGATCGGGCCGCCCAGCGCGAACAGCAGACCGTCGGTCACCGAGTCGGCGAGTTCACCGTCGGCGCCGCGCAGATCCAGCGCGGTCTGGTGAAGCGCGACATCGAGGTCCGACCAGAACACCTTGGTCACCGATGACTCGGCGCCCAGCTCACCGCCGTTGCTCACCCGGGTGACGGTGCCGAACGTGTGCAACCGGTACGCCTGGGCCTTGATCCAGGCATCGGCGACCCGGTCGGTGAACGCGGGATCCGGGTTCTCGTGCCACTGCGCCACCAGCCGTTCGGCCGGGGCGAGGAACCGTGCGGGACTGCGCAGCGACATGCCGCGCTCGTTGCTGGTGGTGCTCATGGCCGCCCGCCAGCCCTCGTGCACACCGCCGATGACGTCCTCGTCGGGGACGAACACGTCGTCGAGGAAGATCTCACCGAACCCGGTGTCGCCGCCGAGCTGGGCAATCGGCCGGACGGTGACGCCGTCGGCCTTCAGATCGAACATGAAGTAGGTCAGGCCCTTGTGGCGCTGGGCTTCGGGGTCCGAGCGGAACAGCCCGAACGCCCGCTCGCCGAAGACCGCCCGCGAGCTCCAGATCTTCTGCCCGTTGAGCCGCCAGCCTCCGTCGGTCTTCGTTGCCGTCGACCGCAGCGAGGCCAGATCGCTGCCCGACTCCGGCTCCGACCAGGCCTGCGCCCAGATCTCCTCGCCGCTGGCCATTTTCGGAAGTATCCGGTCGAGCTGGTCTTCGGTGCCGTGTGCGAACAGCGTCGGCGCCAGCATCGAGGTGCCGTTGGCACTCGCCCGTCCCGGCGCGCCGGCGCGGAAGTACTCCTCCTCGTAGACGATCCACTGCAGAAGCGTCGCGTCGCGGCCGCCGTAGCGCTGCGGCCAGGTGATCACCGAAAGTCCGGCGTCGAAAAGCACCTTGTCCCACAGCCGATGCTGCTCGAATCCCTCGGCGGTGTCGTAGGACTTGGTGGGAAACGACGCCCGGTTGGCGGCGAGGAAGTCGCGCACCTCTTTCTGGAACTCGAGAGTGGCGTCGTCGAAGGTCAGGTCCACCTCAGGGCCTTTCGCTGTTTTCCGCGCGGTGTCGGAGCTGTGGCTTGACGACCTTGCCGCCCGGGTTGCGCGGCAGCCCGTCGAGGAACTCGACGGAGCGCGGGGTCTTGAAGTTCGCGAGATGTTCTCGCGTGTAATCGATCACGGTCTGCTCGTCGAGCTCGACGCCGGGCAGCACGACGACGAAGGCCTTACCGACCTCGCCGAGTCGTTCGTCGGGAACCCCGATCACCGCGGCCTCGGCGACGCCGTGCAGGCGTGCCAGCACCTGCTCGATCTCCGCGGGGTACACGTTGAAGCCACCGCAGATGTACATGTCCTTGAGCCGGTCGGTGATCTTCAGGTTCCCCGCGTCGTCCAGCTCGCCGACGTCGCCGGTGTGCAACCAGCCGTCGCCGTCGATCGCCGCCGCGGTGGCCTCCGGGTCGTCGAGGTACCCGAGCATCACGTTGGGGCCGCGCAGCAGCACCTCTCCTGAATCCCCGATGCGCAGCTCGAAGTCCGCGATCGGGCGCCCGGAGGTGGTGGCGACGGTGACGGCGTCGTCGTCGGCGCGGCACATGGTGCCGAATCCGGTGGCCTCGGTCAGCCCGTACGCCGTCAGCACGATGTCGATGTCGAGTTCGTTCTGCATCCGCTCGATCAGAACGACCGGAATGGTCGCCGCGCCGGTGACCGCGAACCGCAGCGAGCTCAGGTCGTAGTCACTGCGCTTGGGGTGATCGAGCAGGGTCTGGTAGATCGTCGGCGGGCCCGGCAGCACGGTGATCTTGTGGTCGGCCACCGCGCGCATCGCCTGCTCGGGGTCGAAGGTCAGCTGCGGGATCAGCGTCGCGCCGGTCTGCAGGCAGGCCAGGATGCCGGCCTTGTAGCCGAAGTTGTGGAAGAACGGGTTGATGCACAGATAGCGATCAGCGCTGGTGACCTGGCCGCAGGCCGCCCACGCCGCGGACGCGTCGAGAGACTGGCGGTGCGCACACCGCACGCCCTTGCTGCGCCCGGTGGTTCCCGACGTAAACAGGATGTCGGAGACGTCGTCGGGCGCAACGGCGGCCGCTCGCGCATCGACCGCCTCCAGGTCAGCGCCCCGCGCCATGAACTCGTCCCACGTCCCGTCGTCCTTCTCGATCGGGACGCGCACCACATGGCGCAGCGCGGGCAGGCTGTCCCGGTCGACGCTGGCGGCCTTGTCCGTCCCGAGGAACTCAGCGGACGCGAACAGTAGCGGCGCGGCGGTGCGCGACAGAATGTCGGTGGCTTCAGTGGCGGTGTAGCGCGTGTTGAGGGGGACGAGCACGCCGCCGGCATAGTGCGTGGCCAGGCACGCCACCACCCAGTGCCAGGTGTTCGGCGACCAGATCGCCACTCGATCGCCGGGCTCCACGCCGAGGTCGATCATCGCCGCAGCGGCCCGCCTGACCTCCGAGCGCAACTCGGCGAACGTCAACGTTCTGGCCACGGTGACCACCGCGGGGTGGTTCGGAAGTTCACTCGCGATCCGGTCGAGAACCGCAGGAGTGGTTCTCAGCTGTGACATTCCCGGGTCGTCCTCTTGTCCGTCTAACAAAGCAAGTGCTTGGTAGGTTAGCCTACAGGGGTGATAGAGGTCCAGGAGTTCAGGGCTGAGGTCCGCGACTGGCTCGCCGACAATCTCGTCGGCGAATACGCCGCGCTGAAGGGCCTTGGCGGGCCCGGCCGCGAGCACGAAGCCTTCGAAGAACGTCTGGCGTGGAACCAGCATCTGGCCGCCGCCGGCCTGACGTGTCTTGGCTGGCCCGAGGAACACGGCGGCCGCGGACTGTCGGTCGCGCACCGGGTCGCGTTCTACGAGGAGTACGCCAAGGCGAACGCCCCCGACAAGGTCAACCACCTCGGCGAGGAACTGGTCGGGCCGACGCTCATCGCCTACGGCACCCCCGAGCACCAGAAGCGATTCCTGCCCAAGATCCTCGACGTCACCGAGCTGTGGTCACAGGGCTACTCCGAGCCCGGCGCGGGCAGCGACCTCGCCAACGTCTCCACCTCGGCGACGCTGGACGGGGACCAGTGGGTGATCAACGGCCAGAAGGTCTGGACCTCGCTGGCGCACTGGGCGCAGTGGTGCTTCGTGATTGCCCGCTCCGAGAAGGGCTCCAAGCGTCACGCGGGTCTTTCCTACCTCCTGGTTCCCCTCGACCAGCCCGGCGTCGTGATCCGTCCGATCATCCAGTTGACCGGCGACTCCGAGTTCAACGAGGTGTTCTTCGACAACGCGCGCACCGACGCCGATCTCGTCGTCGGCGAGCCCGGCGACGGCTGGCGGGTGACGATGGGGACGCTGACGTTCGAGCGGGGGGTGTCCACGCTCGGGCAGCAGATTCGTTATGCCCGTGAGCATTCCAACCTCGTCGAGCTGGCCAAGAAGACCGGCGCCGCTGACGACCCGCTGATCCGGGAGCGCCTGACCCGGTCCTGGTCCGGGCTGACAACGATGCGGTCATACGCGCTGGCGACCATGGATGTGGAACAACCAGGGCAGGACAGTGTGTCGAAACTGTTGTGGGCCAACTGGCATCGCGAGCTGGGTGAGATCGCGATGGAGGTGCAGGGCATGGCCGGCCTGGCGCTCGACGACGGTGAGTTCGACGAGTGGCAGCGGCTCTACCTGTTCTCGCGGTCGGACACCATTTACGGCGGATCCAACGAGATCCAGCGCAATATCATCGCCGAGCGAGTGCTCGGCCTTCCCCGGGAAGCGAAGGGCGACCGATGAGCGCTCGCGCGAAGAGGAGATGGGTATGAATCTCTCGATTGCCCCCAAAGAGATTGACGGACACGGTCTTCTGACCGGCAAGGTCGTCCTGGTGACGGCCGCGGCAGGCACCGGGATCGGATCGTCGGTGGCCCGGCGTGCGCTCGCCGAAGGCGCCGACGTCGTGGTGTCCGACTACCACGAGCGCCGACTGGGGGAGACCCGCGACCAACTGGCCGAACTCGGTCTCGGCCGGGTCGAGGCCGTGGTGTGCGATGTGACCTCGACGGCTGCGGTCGACGCGTTGATCACCGACACGGTCACCGCCATGGGTCGCCTCGATGTCCTGGTCAACAATGCCGGCCTCGGCGGCCAGACCCCGGTCGTGGACATGACCGACGACGAGTGGGACCGCGTCCTCAATGTGACGCTGACGTCGACGATGCGGGCGACGCGCGCCGCACTGCGGTACTTCCGCGATGCGCAGCACGGCGGCGTCATCGTCAACAACGCCAGCGTTCTGGGGTGGCGCGCGCAGCATTCGCAGTCCCACTATGCGGCGGCCAAGGCCGGCGTGATGGCCCTGACCCGCTGCAGCGCAATCGAAGCCGTCGACTACGGAGTGCGGATCAACGCGGTGTCACCGAGCATCGCCCGCCACAAGTTCCTCGAGAAGACGAGCAGCTCCGAACTGCTGGACCGGCTCTCGGAAGGCGAGGCCTTCGGGCGTGCCGCCGAGCCGTGGGAGGTGGCGGCCACGATCGCGTTCCTGGCCAGCGACTACTCCAGTTATCTGACCGGCGAAGTGATCTCGGTGTCGAGCCAGCGCGCGTGAACCGCTTCGCGGTCGCTGCAGCCGTGTGCGTCACGGCTGTGGTCACCGCGTGCTCGGGGGCCAGCAACTCCGGCGGCGACACCACGTGTGCCGACTTCCTTGCGATGGGCACCGACGACAAGGACGCGACCGTGGCCAGGATGCTCAAGGAACGCAACGGGTCCAACTCGTCGGCGGGCGACGTGGTGGCCAAGCGGTCAGCCCTCGAGGGGGTCTGCCTACCCACCGACAAACTGGGTGCGAAGATCGGCGACCTGGCCTGACCCGCGGGATTTCTTCACGGTATCTCCACAAACGCTTCCCATAAGCACCACAGCCTGGCCCTACAGTCAGCTATGTGAAGCGAATCCTGGTGGTCGACGACGAGCCGACCATCCTGGCCGCTGTGGCGACCCGGCTGCGCGCCGAGGAATTCCTGGTCGAGACGGCCGTGGACGGACCCTCGGCCGTCGCCGCGGCGGCAGCCACCGATCCGGACCTGGTGGTGCTCGACGTGATGCTTCCCGGTTTCGACGGCCTGGAGGTATGCCGCCGCATTCAGGCGGTGCGGCCGACGCCGGTGCTGATGCTGACCGCCCGCAGCGACGAGACGGACATGCTGGTCGGCCTCGGCATCGGCGCGGACGACTACCTGACCAAGCCGTTCAGCATGCGCGAGCTCGTCGCCCGGATCCGGGTGCTGCTGCGCCGGATGGACCGGGCGGCGGACGTGCAACCACTCACCTTCGGTGAGTACCGAATCGACCTGCAGGCCCGCCGGATTCACCGCGGCACCGAGGAAATCCGACTCACCAGAATCGAATTCGACGTACTCGCCTTTCTCGCGGGCCGGCCCCGGGCCGTCGTCACCCGCGAGACGCTGCTGGAACACGTGTGGGGATGGACGTCCGGGGTGGAGAGCCGCACGGTGGACAGCCACGTCAAGGCGTTGCGGCGCAAGCTGGGAACCGGGGTGATCCGCACGGTGCACGGCGTCGGCTACGCGTTGGAGACCCCTCGATGAGCAGCCTGGCCTCGTGGTGGGACCGGTTGCCCCGTCCGCTGGATCGGTTCGCATCGTTCAAGGTCAAGATGGGCCTGGTGGTCGGTGGTGCCATCACGCTCGCGGCGTTCACGTTCTGGATCGGTGCCAGCTGGCAGTTCCGCTGGGCACTCCTGGCGGCGCTGGCCACGTCGCTGACGTTGACGCAGTTCCTTGCCCACGGCATGACGTCGCCGCTGCGACACATGGCTGCGGCGGCCCGCGCCATGGCCCGCGGTGACTACAGCCGCCGGGTGCGCGCCACCTCGCGCGACGAAGTCGGGCAGTTGGCAACGGCGTTCAATCAGATGGCCGCCGACCTCGGAGCCGCCGACGAATACCGGCGTGGACTCATCGCGAACGTGTCCCACGAGTTGCGCACACCGATCGCCGCTCTGCACGCGGTGCTCGAGAATGTCGTCGACGGAGTGGCCCAACCCGACCCCGAGACCTTGCGGATGGCGTTGTCGCAGACCGAGCGGCTCGGTGAGCTGGTGACCAATCTCCTCGACCTGTCCCGCCTCGAGGGCGGTGCGATTGCGTTGCAGCCCAGGTCGTTCCGAGTCGACGAGTTCCTGGCCGAAGCCGTCGGGCTCGTCTCACTGTCTGCCCACGGCGTCGACGTCGACGTCCGGGTGTCCCCGGCCGACCTGATGGCCGTCGCCGACCCGGCGCGCCTGCGGCAGGTGGTGGTCAACCTCGTCGACAACGCGATCCGGCACAGCCCGCCAGGAGGTCGAGTATCCCTGCTCGGGCGGGCCGCCGAACCATCGGGGCTTCGACTGGAGGTGTGCGACGAGGGGCCGGGCATTCCGCCGGCCGAACGCGAGCGGGTCTTCCAGCGATTCAGCCGCGGGGCCACCTCTGCCGGGGGTACCGGCTTGGGCCTCGCCATCGCCCGGTGGGCAGTCGAATTGCACGGTGGCTCAATCGAAGTCATCGATTCTCCGACGGGGTGCCGCATTGGCGTCACGATCCCGCACACGACCGAGGAGCTCACATGACGACCACGATTCCGGGGTGGCACACGTACCCGCCGCCACCCCCGCCGCCGCTGCTGGGGCCCGCGCTGCCCAGGCACGGCGAGCCCGGCTGGACGATCTGGCCATCCCGCGTCTGGCGTCTCGACCCGTTGGCGCGGGCGCCGCGCCGGCTCGTAGGGACGGCCGTTTCGGTCGGCGTGCTGGGCACCGCGCTGTGGCGACCGTCGGTGCTCAGCGTCGGCTATCTCGTGGTCGGGCTGCTGGTGTTCGGCGCGGTGTACGGCACCGTCGACCGTCGCCCCACCCGCACCGAGTGGGTGGGGCTGGGGTTGACCCTCGCGCTGCTCGCCGTGCCGGCACTGCTGGCGGCCGAGTGGCTCGGAGGGCTCTGCATCATGGCTGCCTGGCTGGTCGGCTGGTGCACGCTGTTCGGCGGACGAACCTGGACGGCGGTGTTCGCCGCGCCGTTCCTGCCGTGGGCACTGCCCGCACGGGTGAGCGGTTGGGTGCGGCGTTCGGCACCGGAGTTGACGCCGCGTCGGGTGGACGGCCCGAAGCTGGGCCGTGCTGCGGCCGTCTCGGCGATCACGGTGGCGCTGGTCCTCGTGTTCGGCGGACTCTTCGCCGCGGCGGACCCGGCCTTCGCGCATCTGATCGGCAATGTCGTGCCGTCGTTCGCCCTCGGCGACGGCGTCGCGCGCGTCCTGGTCTTCGGCGTCGTCGCGGCCTTCGTGCTGGGCGGCGGGTATCTGCTGCGGTTCCCGCCGCGACTGGACGCGCTGGCTCCCGCGCCGATGCGGCCGGTGCCGAGGTGGGAGTGGGCGGTGCCGCTCGGCGTGCTGAACGCCGTGTTCCTGGCATTCGTCGCGGTGCAGGCGACCGTGCTGTTCGGCGGGCACCGCCACGTCCTGGAAACCGAGGGGCTGACGTACGCGGAGTACGCCCGCCAGGGGTTCTGGCAGTTGCTCTGGGTCTCGGCGCTCACCCTGCTGGTGCTCAGCGCCGTGGTGCGGGTGGCCGGGCGCGCGACCGTCGCTGACCGGCGGCTGGTGCGGGTGCTCGTGGGAACGACGTGTGCCACCTCGGTGGTGGTGGTGATCTCGGCGATCCACCGGATGTGGCTGTACCAGCAGGCCTACGGGTTCAGCGTGCAGCGCCTCATGGTGATCGCGATCGAGTTGTGGCTCGGCGCCGTGTTCGTGCTCATCGCGGTGGCAGGCATCAGGATGACGGCGCGCTGGCTGCCGCATGCCGTACTGGTAACCGGTGTGCTGACGCTGTTGGGCGTCGCGGCGATGAACCCCGAACGGTTCATCGCCGAACACAATGTCGACCGCTTCGAACAGACCGGACTGCTCGACTCCGATTATCTGCTGTCGCTGTCGCCGGATATTGAACCGGCGCTGCAACGGCTGCCCGAGCCGATGCGGGTCTGCGCGAGGTACCGCAACGAGAAGCCGGACCCCTGGTATGAGTTCAATGTGTCCCGCTCGCAAGCCAGCCATGAGGGCACCCCGGCGGGCGACGCGTGTGCGGTCTTCTGGGGGTACTACGAGTGATGCCCGACCCGCGCTAGCCAAGCAAGCGCTTGGTCGATATGCTGACCCGGTGGACAAGGCGCCGGTGAGTCGCCGCGACGAGCTTCTCGACCTCGCCGCGACGATGTTCGCCGAGCGCGGGCTACGGGCCACCACGGTGCGCGACATCGCCGATTCGGCGGGCATCCTCTCGGGCAGTCTCTATCACCATTTCAAGTCCAAGGAGCAGATGGTCGAGGAGGTGCTCGTCGACTTCCTCGACTGGCTGTTCGGTCGCTATCAGGAGATCGTCGACAACGAACCCGACCCACTGGCGCGGGTGAGCGGCCTGTTCATGGTGTCGTTCGAGGCGATCGAGGATCGGCACGCGCAGGTCGTCATCTATCAGGACGAGGCCAAGCGGCTGTCGTCGCTGCCGCAGTTCGGGTTCGTCGACGCCCGCAACCGCGAGCAGCGCAAAATGTGGGTCGATGTGCTCAAGCAGGGCATGGCGCAGGGCTGCTTCCGGCCCGACCTCGATGTGGACCTGGTGTACCGATTCATCCGTGACACCACCTGGGTCTCGGTCCGCTGGTATCAGCCGGGCGGACCGCTGACGGCTCACGAGGTGGGTCAGCAATACCTCGCCATCGTTCTCGGTGGCATCACAAGTGAAGGAGTCTGACATGGGCCAGGCGTATGTCATCGAAGCGGTCCGCACCGCCATCGGAAAGCGCAACGGGTCGTTGGCCGGCGTGCATCCCGTCGACCTCGGCGCGGCCGGTTGGCGCGGCCTGCTCGAGCGCGTCGACGTCGACCCCGGCGCGGTGGACGACGTCATCGCCGGCTGCGTCGACGCGATCGGCCCGCAGGCCGGCAACATCGCCCGCCTGTCCTGGCTGGCCGCCGGATTCCCCGAAGAGGTTCCCGGCGTCACCGTCGACCGCCAGTGCGGGTCCAGCCAGCAGGCCATCTCGTTCGGTGCGCAGGCCATCATGTCGGGCACGGCGGATCTGATCGTCGCCGGCGGCATGCAGAACATGAGCCAGATCCCGATCAGCTCCGCGATGATCGTCGGCGAACAGTTCGGATTCACCTCTCCGACAAACGAATCGAAGAGCTGGTTGCACCGCTACGGCGACCAGGAGATCTCGCAGTTCCGCGGCTCAGAGCTGATCGCCGAGAAGTGGGACATCTCTCGCGAGGAGATGGAGCAGTACGCGCTCACCAGCCATCAACGCGCCCAGGCCGCCATCCGCGCAGGGCATTTCGAGAACGAGATCATCGAGGTGGATGGCTTCCGTATCGACGAAGGTCCCCGGGAGACGTCCCTGGAGAAGATGGCCGGCCTCAAGACCCTCGTCGAGGGCGGCCGTATCACCGCGGCGATGGCCAGCCAGATCTCCGACGGCGCAAGCGCTGTGCTGCTCGCCTCGGAAAGCGCAGTGGACGCGCACGGCCTGAAGCCGCGTGCCCGCATCCACCACATCAGCGCGCGGGGCGCCGACCCGGTGTTCATGCTCACCGGTCCGATTCCCGCGACCCGCTACGCGTTGGCGAAGACCGGGCTGTCGATCGACGACATCGACACCGTCGAGATCAACGAGGCGTTCGCGCCCGTGGTGCAGGCCTGGCTCAAGGAGACCAAGGCCGACCCGGAGAAGGTGAACCCGAGCGGCGGCGCGATCGCCCTGGGTCATCCGCTAGGAGCCACCGGCGCAAAGCTTTTCACCACGATGCTGAACACGCTCGAGCGCATCGGCGGTCGCTACGGCCTGCAGACGATGTGCGAGGGTGGCGGCACCGCCAACGTCACCATCATCGAGCGCCTCTAGTACCTACCTCCGCCGAAATGGCATTCCGGCAGACGAAGTTCGAGTGGAGTCCTGCTGGAATGCCATTTCGGCGGCCAGGGTCAGTGGTCGTGGACGATGACCCCGCGGATGTTGCGGCCCGCCCGCATGTCCTCGTAGCCCTCGTTGACCTCGGCCAGTTTGTACTCGTGGGTGACGGTCTCGTCGAGCAGTAGCTTGCCCTCGCGATAGAGGGACAACAGTCGCGGGATGTCGGCGCGCGGATTGGCCTCGCCGTAGAGGCTGCCCAGCAGGCGCTTCTGGAACAGCGTGAACATCATCAGCCCCAAGGTGGGCGAGTTGTCGGCCATCGTGGACAGTGCCGTCATCACCACCGCCCCGCCCTTGCGGATGATGTTGGCCGCATCCTCGAGCATGGCGCCCTCCAGCAGGCCCATCGTCAGGATCGCCGAATCGGCCATCACGCCGCGGGTCAGCTCAGCCACCAGCGCGGTAGCCTCGGGCAGCGAGGTGGCGAAATGCGTTGCGCCGAATTGAAATGCCTGCTGCCGCTTGGCCTCTACCGGTTCGACGACGATGATCTTCTCCGCCCCCGCCAACCGTGCTCCCTGAATCGCGCCGCTGCCGATGCCACCGAATCCGATGACGACGACGGTGTCGCCGGGTTGGACATCGGCGGTGTGGACGGCAGAACCCCAGCCGGTCGTGACGCCGCAGCCAAGCAGGCAGGCTCGGGACAGCGGCAGGTCGTCGTCGATCTTGACGATCGACGCCTCAGGCACGGTGCCGTATTGCGAGAACGTGCCGACCAGTGCCATCACCCCGACGTCCTGACCGCGAACACGGCGCCGGTAGGTGCCGTCCAACTGCGTGCCCGCCATGATCATCGCCCCCAGATCGCACAGGTTCTGGTGGCCCGTCGAGCAGAACCGACAGCGGCCGCACGCGGGAAGGAATGAGGCGACGACGTGATCGCCGGGGGCCAGGCCGATCACTCCGGGCCCGACCTCGCGCACGATCCCCGCACCCTCATGACCACCGACGAGCGGCAGCGGGGCCGGAAGGTCCCCGGTACGGATGTGCTCGTCGGAGTGGCACAGCCCCGTGGCCTCCCACGACACCAGAACCTCACCATCCGAGGGCGGGTCGAGATCGATTTCTTCGACGGTCCAGTCGGATCCGTACTCCCAGAGGATGGCGGCGTTCGTTTTCATCGGCCGAGTCTAAAAGCGGAAAGTCCCACTGTGGGTGTTTCAGTACGATCTCGGACGGCGCGGTCAATCCCGGCGCCGCAACCGGTCGCGGTAGCTCCTGCCGTCCGGGTCGTAGATCATTCGATAGGCAGGACCCGCCCACAAGCGCGTCACCAAGCCGAGTCGCTCGGGCCGGTGTGGCCGGAGCCGGCCGGGCGGCCGTGGACCCCGGCACCCGGATGCGTGCCACGCATCGAGTGCGTCCGCCGACGCGGTGATCGCCCGCACCGCGGTCTCCGGATCGATCAGCCCGTCGTCGTCACTGCCGTCGGGGGCGCGGTCCAGGTGTTCGCGCATCAGCCGCAACCGCAGATCGCGCGCAAAGAATCGGGCGCCGTCCCCGAGGCCGGCCGGATCGATCGGCGGCCGGTCGTCCCTGGTGTCGTCGAGGACGGCGCAGGACAGTTCGCTGTCGTGCGTCCAGGACCGGCGGTTGAAGTTGTCGCTGCCGACGCTGGCCCACACGTCATCGACAACGCACACCTTGGCATGCACGTACACCGGCGTGCCCGAACGATTCTCGACATCGAACACGTGCACGCGATTCGGGCTGGCCTGCTTGCAGGCTTCGATGGCCTCGTGGCGGCCGATCTGGTTGGGCGGCAACGCCAGTCGGCCGTCGACGTCGGGGTGCCGGGGCACCACCGCCACCAGGTGCAGCTCGGGGTTGTCCGCCAGTGCCTCGGCGAACAGGCGGGCCACCCGCTTCGACCACAGGTACTGGTCCTCCAGGTAGATCAGCCGGCGGGCACGGCGCAGCGCCTTGCTGTACCCGCGGGCGATGCTGCGTTCGCCGCTCGGTGCGAAGTCGTATTCGAAATGCCCGTCCGGATAGGTGCGCAGCACCTGTACCGCGTGCGATCCGCACCGCGGCGGATCGGGTGGCTGAACGGGCAACTCGCCGGGCTCGAGATCGGCGCCGCGCAACTTGTCCTGGATCCACGCGATCGGCGACAACGTGTCCAGCTGGGCCGGGTCGTTCCAGCGTTCCCGGAACGTGCCGTCGAGCGCACCGACCACCGGGCCCTGCAGCCGCAGTTGCACGTCGTGCCACGGTGGATGATCGCCATAGGCTGCCGCCATCTGCACCGCCTGCCGGTCGCCGAGGTGCGACGCGTCGTCGCGCCGGGAATGGCACAGGTCGATGCCGCCCGCGAATGCGACGTCCCGTTCGGGAGCGTCGGGATGCCGAAGCACCACCAGTTTCTGGTGGTGCGAGCCGCCGAACCGGACCCGCTGATCGAGCAGTACCTCACCGCCCGCCGCCTCGATGGCGTCGCCGAGGTGCCGGTTCTCTTCCTCGCTGTAGGCGAACTTGTCCAGATGCGACCGCCACATCAGTCCCTTGACGGTGACGCCTCGTTGGGCAGCGCGGCAGAACAATTCCGCGATCGTCGGGCCGGCGTCGCGCAGTTTCTGGTCCGGATCACCGCGCCAGTCGGTGAAGAACACGTAGTCACCGGCGTTGAGCGCCTCGACCTCCGTCGCGAGGGCGTCGAAGTACTTAGACCCGTGGATCAGCGGTTCGGCCCGGCTTCCCTCACACCAGGCGGGCACGCGCGAGTGCGGGTTTCCGCGCTCGCCGGCGGACAGGAACCACTCCGTCAGATCGGGCATGCCGGGGGAGTACCCCGATATGCGCCGGACGAGTGCGTCAGGCGGTGATGAAGCGCGTCGCCTTCTGCAGGTGTTCGACCGCCTCGGCGACGATCGAATCGATCAGCTCGGCACATGACGGGAGGTCGTCGATGATCCCGGCGACCTGCCCCGAGGCCAGCACGCCGGCGTCGGTGTTGCCGTCGACCAGGCCGGCCTTGAGCAGCATCGGCGTATTGGCGGCCATCACCACCTGCGACCAGGTGAGGTCTTTGCCGTGCCGCATCTCCAGACCATCGCTGATCATCGAGCGCCACGTCATCTTCGACATCTTCTTGAACTTCTGCGCATTGCCGATCGCGGCGGAGAAGCCCCGCAGCGGGGAGCCGCTCTCCAGCTTCTCGACCAGGCCGGTGCGCAGCACCCGGTGGGGCATGCCGTCGACCCGTGTCGAGACCACGGTGCCGTCCAGCGCGGCCTCGAGGTAGCGACGTTTGACGGCGTCGGGCACCGTCGAATCGGAGGTCAGCAGGAAGCGTGTTCCCATCGCGACGCCGGCGGCGCCGTAGGACAGCGCCGCCGCCAGGCCCCTGCCGTCGAAGAAGCCACCCGCCGCGATCACCGGCATGCCGGTGTCGGCGACGGCGTCGAGCACCGACGGCAGCAGCAGCGTGGTGGCGATGGGCCCGGTATGACCGCCGCCCTCACCGCCCTGCACGATGACGGCGTCGGCGCCCCAGCCCGCGACCTTCTTCGCGTGCTTGGCCAGCCCGACCGACGGAATGACCACGACGCCTGCATCCTTGAGCTTGGCGATGAGGTCCGGCTTGGGTGCCAGGGCGAAGGAGGCGACTTTGACTCCTTCGCTGATCAGGAGGTCGACGCGCTGATTGGCGTCGCCGGCGTCGGCGCGGATGTTTATGCCGAACGGCTTGTCGGTGGCGGCCTTGACCTTGCCGACCGCAGTCTTGAGTTCGTCGAGCGTCATGGTCGCCGACGCCAGAATGCCCAGGCCGCCTGCGTTCGACGTCGCCGACACCAGTCGCGCGCCCGCCACCCAGCCCATACCGGTCTGGACGACGGGATGCTCGATACCGACCAGCTCGGTCAGCGGGGTCTTGAGGTGGGTCATACCTTCACTTCTTTGTCTCGCAGCGATTTCGGATCGATGACCTCGCGGATGAGCTTCTGTTCGTCACCCGACGGCAGCCGGGTGGTCTCCGCGGAGTCGAGCCCGTGCACCTCGAAGGAGGTGTTCTCGGCGACCTGATCGGCGTCGACGCCCGGGTGCAGCGACACCGCGCGCATCTGGTGGTCGGGCCCGTTGAAGTCGAAGACCCCGAGGTTGGTCACCACGCGAAAGACGTTGACGAAGCGGTACGCCGGATTGTCCGGATCGACCTTGTCCCAACCGATCCCGGACACGATATCGACCGAATCGCAGAACACCCGCGTGGAATGGTTGCCCACGAAGTAGCTGGTCGCGTGGTTGATGGTGTTGCCCGGTGCGCCCCGCACCCCGAACATCTGGCGCGTGGGGTGCTGCAGAGGCCCGAAAGCCGAGAGGTTCTGGTTGCCGTACCGGTCGATCTGGTTGGCGCCCATGACGACATGGCGGCGGCCCCACGCCAGTGTCTCGAACACCCGGCCGAACGGCATCCAGCCCTCGATCGCGGCGGCGGCGCCGATGGCCGGGGTGTCCGCGATCAGTCGGGCTTCACCGTCGGAGAGCACGATGTCGGGGGAGAAGGTCAACCGGGCCAGCCGGGCACCGATCGAGACGATGGTGGTCATCGGGCTGACCATGATCTCGCCTGCGTCACGGAACAACTCGGCGCAGGCGACTGCGCACACCTCGGCACGCGTCACCGAAATCATTTGGAGACCTCCTGATCTGCCTTAACACGCGCTTCCCGCAAGCGCTCATCGGCGAACGTGCGGACCGCGGCCTGGTAGTCGGCCTCGCTGCCCGACAGGTAGGTACCGACGAACTCGGCCCACGTCTCGTCGGACGCCGCCGCCTCGGCGTAGTGCCGCTGGAACTTCTCGTCACGCTTGTAATCGGGCTCGGCCGTGGTGAAGTGTGCCCCGTTGGGAGCTTCGACGACGGTGTCGACCATCATGCGATTGATCAGCAGCGCGTGTGGCGGAACGGATTTCACCAGCTCGTCGGTGGCCACCACCCTCTCGACCGACAGGAAGCGTCGTTCGGCAGCCATCAGAAACAGGTCGTCGAAGTACGGGTCGATCCCGGTGTAGGCCGCATTCCCCTGGGCGTCACCGAGATTCAGGTGCACGAACGCCGCGTCCAGGGTCAGCGCCGGCATCGCGACGAGCTCCTCGAACGCCCCGTCGGTCTCGTAGGGCGAGCGCACGGTTTTGAGCTCGTCGCCCCAGAACGCCCGGACGTCGCTGCCGAGGCCGGCGCGGATCGGCAGAAACGGCAAACGCTGTGCGGCGGCCTGCAACCCGCAGCGGAGCATGCCCTCGTCCATCTCGCGCGCCTCGATCGCACCGGATGTGCGGGCCTTGGCAAACCACGGGTCGTAGAACGGCGGCGAGTCCAGGGATACGAACCCGTAGTAGACGCGCTTGACCTTGTCCGCCGAGCAGAGCAGGCCGAGGTCGGGGCCGCCGTAGGTGACGACGGTGAGATCGGTGACGTCAGTGCGCAGCAGGGCGCGCACGAACGCCATCGGCTTGCGCCGAGACCCCCAGCCGCCGATCCCGATGGTCATGCCGCTCTCGATCGACGAGACGGCCTCGTCGAGAGTCGTTCGCTTGTCTACCACTTCATCCCCTGTCGCTTCGCTCCTGCCCGCCGAGTCACTTCATCCCCTGTCGCTTCGCTCCTGCCCGCCGAGTCATTGCTTCGCATCCTTCTTCGAGGTTCCTGCGAAGGCATCCCGATGTTCGTCGGCCACCCCAGCGAGGTTCAGCTCGAACGTGAAGCCTTGCTCCATGCGGTAACTCGCATTGACCCGCTGCACGTCGATCAAATTCAGCGCTTCCTTCGCGGCGCGGATCACCCGGGTGTCCTTGACGGCGATATCCCGGGCCACCCGCAGCGCGGCCTCGTCCAGATCCGCGCGCGGCACCACCTCGTGCACCGAGCCGAAGTGGTGAAGCGTGGCGGCGTCCACCGTGGCCGCCGTGAAGAACAGTCGGCGCATCATGTGCTGGGGCACCAGGCGCGAGAGGTGGGTGGCGGCGCCGAGCGCGCCGCGTTCCACCTCGGGAAGCCCGAACGTCGCGTCGTCTGAGGCGACGATGACGTCGGCGTTGCCGACCAGGCCGATACCGCCGCCGACGCAGAAGCCGTTGACCGCCGCCACGACGGGCACCTCGCACTCGTACACGGCGCGGAAGGCGTGGAAGCAGCCGCGGTTGGCGTCGATCAGGGCAGTGAAGCCCTCGGTGTTCTGCATCTCCTTGATGTCGACGCCGGCGTTGAAGCCGCGGCCCTCGGCCCGCAGGATCACCACGTGGGTGCCGCGGTCACGGCCGGCGGCCGTGATGGCGTCGCCGAGTTCGAACCAGCCCTTCGACGGGATGGCGTTGACCTTCGGGTAGTCGACGGTGACCGAGACGATTCCCGGCTCCACGGTCTTTGTCGTGATCGTCATCCATGACTCCTGGGGTGGCTACCTAAGCAAGCACTTGCTTGGTACGCTAGCACAGTGACTGACGCCGCCGACAGCGCTCTTCGGGCAATCAACTTGGGGCTCCATGGCCGGGTTGTCCTTGTCACCGGCGGGGTGCGTGGCGTCGGAGCGGGCATCAGCAAGGTGTTCGCTGACCAGGGCGCGACCGTGGTGACGTGCGCGCGCCGACCGGTGGAGGACAGCCCGTACGAGTTCCACGCCTGCGACATCCGCGACGACGACTCGGTCAAGGCGTTGATCGACGCGATCGTGGCCGACCACGGCCGCCTCGACGTCGTCGTCAACAATGCCGGTGGATCTCCGTATGTGCTCGCCGCAGAGTCCTCGGCGAAGTTCAGCACCAAAATTCTTCAGCTCAACCTGCTTGGGGCGCTGTCGGTGTCGACCCACGCCAATGCGGTCATGCAGACCCAGGACCTCGGTGGGTCGATCGTCAACATCTCCAGTGTCAGTGGTCGTCGGCCGACACCGGGCACCGTCGCCTACGGGGCCGCGAAGGCCGGTATCGAGAGCATCACCGGCACGCTGGCCGTCGAGTGGGCCCCCAAGGTGCGGGTGAATTCGGTGGTCGTGGGAATGGTCGAGACCGAGCAGTCCGACCTGTTCTACGGTGACGCCGACTCCATCGCGGCGATCTCTAAGAACGTACCGCTGGGCAGGCTCGGTAGGCCCGCCGACATCGGCTGGGCCACAGCATTTCTGGCGTCCGAAGCGGCGTCCTACATCAGCGGGGCGTCGCTCGAGGTGCACGGTGGCGGGGAGCCGCCGCACTACCTGTCGACCACCACCGCAGACATCAAACAGTAAAGAGGAGCAACGAGTATGGGACTGCTGGACGGCCGCGTGGTCATCGTGACGGGTGCGGGTGGCGGGATCGGCCGGGCGCACGCCCTGGCGTTCGCCGGCGAAGGTGCCCGCGTGGTGGTGAACGACATCGGGGTGGGTCTCGACGGTTCACCCGCAGGCGGCGGTAGTGCGGCCCAGGGCGTCGTCGACGAGATCGTCGCTGCCGGAGGGGAAGCCGTCACCAGTGGTGCCAATGTCGCCGACTGGGCGCAGGCCGAGGGTCTGATCCAGACCGCCGTGGACAGTTTCGGCGGTCTCGACGTGTTGGTGAACAATGCGGGCATCGTGCGCGACCGGATGTTCGCCAACACCAGCGAGGAAGAGTTCGATGCCGTCACCGCTGTGCATCTGAAAGGGCACTTCGCCACCATGAAGCATGCGGCGGCGTACTGGCGGGCCAAGTCCAAGGCGGGCGAGAGCGTAGATGCCCGCATCATCAACACCAGTTCCGGTGCCGGGCTGCAAGGCAGTGTGGGACAAGCGAACTACAGCGCGTCCAAAGCGGGCATCGCCGCGCTGACGCTGGTCGCCGCCGCCGAGATGGGCCGCTACGGCGTCTCCGTCAATGCCATCGCCCCGTCGGCGCGCACCCGGATGACCGAGACCGTCTTCGCCGACATGATGTCCACCCAGGACAACGACTTCGACGCGATGGCGCCCGAGAACGTGTCACCGCTGGTGGTGTGGTTGGGCAGTGTGGAGTCCCGCGACGTCACCGGCCAGGTCTTCGAGGTCGAGGGCGGCAAGATCCGCGTCGCCGAAGGCTGGGCACACGGACCGCAGATCGACAAGGGCGCCAAGTGGGATCCCGCCGAGCTGGGCGCCGTCGTCTCCGACCTGTTGGGCAAGGCACGCACGCCGGTCCCCGTCTACGGGGCCTGAGTCAGGCCGGATCGCAGATGAGGATCGGGATCTCGCGGTCGGTGTAGGACCGGTAGTTGACGAAGTCAGGGTAGAGGGCGTCGAGCTTGGGCCAGTACTCGGCGCGCTCGGCTGCGGTCGCGTCCCGAGCCGTCAGCGCAAGCACCTCGTTCTTGATCTGGAACGTGATCTGCGGGTTGGCCGTAATGTTCAGGTACCACATGGGATTGGTCGCGCGGCCGCCCTGTGAGGCGACCAGGACGACGCGGTTGCCTTCACGCAGGAAGATCAGCGGGCTCTCCCGCGGCTCACCGGACTTGCGGCCGGTCGTCGTCAGGATGCCGACCGGGGGTGGCGCGCTGAAGCGGTTCGAGCCGCCGCGCCATTTAGATCCGAGACGACCCCCGGTGGCCTTGAACGCCCACGTGTTGAACTTCGACATCCACTTGATGCCGACGCCCACGGCCTTGGAGTTGAGTCCTTCGACCTGCTTGGCGTTCAGGGGCTTCGGGGGCTTGGTCATGACGGGATCCTATCCGGCCAGGAACGGGCGGATGGAAGCGTTGATGTGGTGGATCTGCGCCCGTCCGGACGGGTCGTCGGCCGGAATCAGGAACGTCTCGTCGATACGCGCCCCCACACTGCGGCCCGCCAGTCGCGGCTTGGTCGACAGCTCGAACCGGGCGCGCACCGTGTCGCCATCGACGGTGAACTCCGGAGCCGTGACCGCTTTGATCACCCGGTACTGCAGGCCGCCATTGAGGCTGCGGCGCAGGTGATTTCCCGAGAACCCGGTCTTCAGGCCGACCTCGACCCGGGTGCAGCCGGGCGCGAACGGCACCGCGTCGGCCTGATGGCTGGCCAGCGCGCTGATGTAGGCCTGGGCCGCCGCGATGCGGTCACTATCCGGGATGCCCACGGTCAGATCCGCTCGATGATGGTGCCGGTCGACAACGCTCCGCCGGCACACATCGTGATCAGCGCCGTGGTCTTGTCGGTGCGCTCCAACTCGTGCAGCGCGGTGGTGATGAGCCGGCTGCCGGTGCTGCCCACGGGATGACCGAGCGCGATGGCGCCGCCGTTGACGTTGACGGTGTCCATGTCGGGCTCGTGCACCCGGGCCCACGACAGCACAACCGACGCGAACGCCTCGTTGATCTCGGTGATGTCGATGTCGCCCATCTTCATGCCGGCCTTCTCCAGCACCTTGGCCGTCGACTGCACGGGGCCGTCGAGGTGGTAGTACGGCTCGGCGCCGACGAGGGCCTGGCTGATGATGCGCGCGCGGGGCTTGAGGCCGAGTGCCTTGGCTTTGTCTTCGTCCATCCACAGCACCGCGGCGGCGCCGTCGGAGATCTGCGAGGACGTGCCCGCAGTGTGAATGGCGCCTTCCATCACCGGTTTCAACGACGCCAGCCCCTCCAGCGTGGTGTCGCGCAGACCCTGGTCGCGGGAGACGAACGCGCGTTCGGCGGTCGGCTGCTTGTTCTCGTCGAGCACCGGCGCCTCGATGGGTGAGATCTCGCGCTCGAAGCGGTTCTCGGCCCACGCCTGCTTGGCCTTGCGCTGCGAGTCGAAGCCGAGCTGGTCGATGTCCTCGCGGGTGATGCCACGGCGCTGGGCGATCCGCTCGGCGGCGGTGAACTGGTCGGGCAGGTCGATGTCCCATGACTCGGGGCGGATGACGCTGCGATCCGGGCCGGCGTTGGCGCCAAGACCCACCCGGCTCATCGCCTCGACACCGCAGGCGATGCCTACGTCGATGGCACCGGCCGCGATCAGACCGGCGATCAACCCGTTGGCCTGCTGGCCGCTGCCGCACTGGCAGTCCACTGTCATCGCGCCGACGTGGTCGGGCAGGCCGGCGACGAGCCAGCCCACCCGGGTGATGTTGTTGGACTGCTCACCGAACTGCGTGACGCAGCCGCCGATGACCTGTTCGACCATGCCCGCTTCGAAGCCGGAGTCGAGCCCTGCCTTCTCGACGAGCGCCCGCTGAGTGAAGCCGAGTAGCTCGGTGGCGTGCAGGCCGGACAACCATCCTTTCCGCTTGCCGATGGGGCTGCGAGTGGCTTCGACGATGACAGGGTTACCCATTCCGTCAGGCTAGAACACGTTTCATAAGCCTGACAAGCTGCGATACGGCCACGCCTTTGATCTGCGCAGGAGGCATGTTTTACTGGCACTAGAACACGTTGCAATTGAGGAGAGCTTTTCTATGCCTGGCCCCAACTCGTGCCCCATTGCGTCGGACCTCGACCTGCTCGACGCCAATCTGAATCTGGAGCGACTGCCCGTCGAGGAGCTCGCCGAGCTCCGCAAGTCCGAACCTGTGCACTGGGTCGACGTACCCGGGGGCACGGGCGGCTTCGGCGACAAGGGCTACTGGCTCGTCACCAAGCACGCCGACGTCAAAGAGGTGTCCAAGCGCAACGACGTCTACGGCAGCTCCCCGGACGGCGCGATCCCGACGTGGCCGCAGGGGATGCCGCGCGACGCGATCGATCTGCAGAAGGCCGTCCTGCTGAACATGGACGCGCCGCAGCACACCCGGCTCCGCAAGATCATCTCCCGCGGATTCACCCCCAGGGCCGTCGGACGCCTTGAGGACGAACTGCGGGCCCGCGCACAGCAGATCGCCGAAACCGCGGCGGCCGAGGGCACCGGGGACTTCGTCGAACAGGTGTCCTGCGAGTTGCCGCTACAGGCCATCGCCGGACTGCTGGGCGTACCGCAGGAGGACCGCGACAAGCTGTTCCGCTGGTCGAATGAGATGACGGCCGGTGAGGATCCCGAGTACGCCGACGTCGACCCGGCCATGTCCTCGTTCGAGCTCATCACCTACGCCATGAAGATGGCCGAGGAGCGGGCCAATAATCCCACCGACGACATCGTCACAAAGCTCATCGAGGCCGACATCGAGGGCGAGAAGCTCTCCGACGACGAGTTCGGCTTCTTCGTCGTGATGCTCGCGGTGGCAGGCAACGAGACCACCCGCAACTCGATCACCCACGGCATGATCGCGTTCTCGCAGCACCCCGAGCAGTGGGAGCTCTACAAGAAGGAACGACCCGAGACCGCCGCCGACGAGATCGTCCGCTGGGCCACCCCGGTGTCGGCGTTCCAGCGCACCGCGCTGCAGGACGTCGAACTGGGCGGCGTGCAGATCAAGAAGGGCGAGCGGGTCGTGATGTCCTACCGGTCGGCCAACTTCGACGAAGACGCCTTCGAGAACCCGGAAGCCTTCGACATCATGCGCACTCCCAATCCGCATGTCGGCTTCGGCGGGACCGGCGCCCACTACTGCATCGGCGCCAACCTCGCCAAGATGACGATCAACCTGATCTTCAATGCCGTCGCCGACGTGATGCCCGACATCACGCCGATCGGCGAGCCGGAGCGGCTGATGTCGGGGTGGCTCAACGGCATCAAGCACTGGCAGGTTGACTACACGGGCAAGTGCCCCGTTCAACACTGATTCGCGCGAGACTCAAGGAGGAGCCGGGTGGATTTCAGTCCCGATGAAGGGCAGCAGGCCGTCGCCGATGTGGTGACCTCGGTGCTGGACCGTGACAACAGCTGGGAGGCGCTGGTCGCCGGTGGCGTGCCCGCCCTGGCCGTACCGGAGCGCCTCGGCGGCGACGGTGTGGGTCTGGCCGAGATCGCGACCGCGCTGACGGAGATCGGCAGGCATGGCACGGTCAGTCCCGCGCTGGCCACTCTCGGCTCCACGGCGGTGCTGCTCGAGCTGGCATCCGGGTCCCAGCAGGATCGCTACCTGGCCGGTGTCGCGAAGGGCTCCGTGGTGACGTTGGCGCTCAACGAGCCGGGTGCGCCGCTACCGGACCGCCCGACCACGGCTCTTTCCGGCGGAAAGCTCAACGGCACCAAGGTTGCCGTGGGCTATGCGGGACAAGCGGATTGGATCGTGGTGACCGCCGACACCGGCGTCGCGGTGGTCTCCGGCACGTCCGACGGACTGACGGTCACCAAGACCCCGACGTCCAACGGATCCGATGAGTTCGTGGTGTCGTTCGTCGACGTCGCGGTTGCCGACGGTGACGTGCTCGACGGCGCCACCGCGCACCGGGTCAACGAGCTGGCGTTGGCCGCGGTCGGTGCGCTCGCCGCGGGCCTGGTCGCCGGGGCGTTGCGTCTCACTGCCGACTACGTCGCCACCCGCGAACAGTTCGGCAGGCCCCTGTCGACGTTCCAGACCGTGGCCGCCCAGCTTTCGGAGGTCTACATCGCCTCCCGCACCATCTCGCTGGTCGCCAACTCGGTGGTGTGGCGACTGTCCGAAGGCCTGGACGCCGACGACGATCTGGCCATCCTCGGATATTGGCTGGCTTCGCAGGCGCCGCCTGCGATGCGCATCTGTCACCATCTGCACGGCGGTTTCGGAATGGACATCACCTATCCGATGGACCGCTTCTACTCGTCGATCAAAGATCTGACCCGGGTGCTCGGTGGCCCGTCACACCGCCTCGACCTGGTGGGAGCGTAATGTACATCGAACTGACCCCCGAGCAGCGCGCACTGCAAGCCGAACTGCGGCAGTACTTTTCGACTCTCATCACGCCTGAAGAGGCTGAGGCGATGGAGTCCAACCGGCACAACGAGGCCTACCGCGCGGTGATCAAGCGGATGGGCGCCGACGGCAAGCTCGGGGTCGGGTGGCCCAAGGAGTACGGCGGGCTGGGCTTCGGCCCTATCGAGCAGCAGATCTTCGTCAACGAGGCCAACCGGGCCGACGTCCCGTTGCCGTTGGTCACGCTGCAGACCGTCGGCCCGACGCTGCAGGTGTACGGCACCGACGAACAGAAGAAGAAGTTTCTCCCCGGAATCCTCTCCGGTGACATCCATTTCGCCATCGGCTACTCCGAACCCGATGCCGGCACCGACCTGGCGGCGCTGCGTACCGCCGCAGTACGTCACGGCGACGAGTTCATCGTCAACGGCCAGAAGATGTGGACCACCGGCGCACACGACGCCGACTACATCTGGCTCGCCTGTCGCACCGACCAGGAGGCCGCCAAGCACAAGGGCATCTCGATCCTCATCGTCGATACCAAGGATCCGGGTTACTCCTGGACCCCGATCATCCTGTCGGACGGCGCCCACCACACCAACGCGTCCTACTACAACGATGTCCGGGTCCCCGCCGACATGCTCGTCGGTGAGGAGAACGGTGGCTGGAAGCTCATCACCACTCAGCTCAACCACGAGCGCGTCGGTTTGGGCCCTGCCGGGCGCGTGGCGGGCATCTATGACCAGGTCCACGCCTGGGCGTCCAAGCCGGGCTCGGACGGCGTCACGCCGATCGAGCACGCGGACGTGAAGCGCCTGCTCGGGGAGATCAAGGCGATCTGGCGTGTCAACGAACTGTTGAACTGGCAGGTGGCTGCGTCGGGCGAAACCATCGCGGTCGCCGACGCCGCCGCCACGAAAGTCTTTTCCACCGAACGCATCCAAGATGTGGGCCGGTTGGCCGAGGAGATCGTCGGCAAGTACGGCAACCCGGCCGATCCGGAGACCGGAGAGCTGCTCGACTGGTTGGACAAGATGACGAAGCGCAACCTGGTGATCACCTTCGGTGGCGGTGTCAACGAGGTGATGCGCGAGATGATCGCGGCGGCAGGGCTCAAGGTTCCGCGGGTGCCGCGGTGAGCGTCGAGGACATCACCGCCGCCGCTGAGCGCGTCAAGGCCGAGGGAAAGAGCAAGCCGCGGGTTGCCCGTCATCCGGTCAACCAGCCGATGATCGACCACTGGCTCGACGCGATGGGGGACAAGAACCCCATTTACGTCGACGACGCGGCGGCCAGGGCCGCCGGCCATCCCGGCACCGTCGCCCCGCCGGCGATGATCCAGGTGTGGACCATGATGGGTCTCGGCGGCGTCCGGCCGGACGACGACCCGCTCGGCAAGATCATCGAATTGTTCGACGAGGCAGGCTATGTCGGTGTCGTCGCGACGAACTGCGAGCAGACCTATCACCGCTACCTGCGCCCCGGTGAGGATGTGAGCGTCGCCGCCGAACTCACCGACGTCGTCGGACCGAAGCGCACCGCGCTCGGCGAGGGCTTCTTCATCACGCAGAAGATCACGTGGACCGTCGGCGATGAGGAAATCGCCGAGATGATGTGGCGCATCATGAAGTTCCGGCCCGCCGATCAGGACGCACCCGCGTCCACGGTTCCCGAGGACCTGACCGCCGAGTCGATGATGCGGCCCGCGTCGTCGAAGGACACCAAGTTCTTCTGGGACGGTGTCAACGCCCACGAACTGCGCATCCAGAAGCGCGGGGACAGCAGCCTTCAGCATCCGCCGGTGCCTGCGCTCTGGCAGGACAAAGAGCTACCGACCGATTATGTCGTCGCCAGTGGCAAAGGCACGGTGTTCAGTTTCGTCGTCCACCACGCTCCGAAGGTTCCCGGGCGCACGCTGCCGTTCGTCATCGCGCTCGTCGAACTCGAAGAAGGCGTGCGGATGCTCGGTGAGCTCCGTAACGCCGACCCGGAGACCGTGGAGATCGGAATGCCCGTCAGCGCAACGTATATCGACTTCCCGGAGGGTGACTCCGGACCGGCCTGGACGCTGTATGCATGGGAGCCACAGAAATGACCGCCTTCGGGTCCGATGTCGCCGCCGCGGCGCCCCCGACGATCGAGGTCGGGACGACGCTGCCCGAACTCAAGCTCTACGGCGATCCGACGTTCATCGTCTCCACGGCGATCGCGACGCGCGATTACCAGGACGTGCACCACGACCGGGACAAGGCGCAGGCCAAAGGGTCCAAAGACATCTTCGTCAACATCCTCACCGATACCGGCCTGGTGCAACGCTTCATCACCGATTGGGCGGGGCCCACCGCCGTCATCAAGTCGATCGGGCTTCGCCTGGGTGTGCCCTGGTACGCCTATGACACCGTCACATTCACCGGTGAGGTGACGGCCGTCGACGATGGACTAGTCACGGTCAAGGTCACCGGGAGCAACAGCCTTGGCGATCACGTGATTGCCAACGCGACACTGACTTTCGGGGACGCGGCATGACCGACAGCCTGTCCGGCAAGGCGGCGATCGTCGGTATCGGCGCCACCGACTTCTCGAAGAACTCCGGGCGGAGCGAACTGCGGCTCGCCGCCGAGGCGGTGCTCGACGCGCTCGACGATGCCGGCCTGACGCCTGCGGACGTCGACGGCATGGTCACGTTCACAATGGACTCCAACACGGAGGTGGCCGTCGCGCGCGCCACCGGCATCGGCGAGCTGAAGTTCTTCTCCAAGATCCATCACGGCGGCGGTGCCGCCTGCGCAAGCATCCAGCAGGCCGCGATAGCGGTCGCGACCGGCGTCGCGGAATGCGTTGTGGCATATCGCGCTTTCAACGAGCGTTCCGGCATGCGGTTCGGCCAGGTGCAGATGCGGCTGGTGGAGAATGCCGATTCCACCGGCGTCGACAACTCGTTCTCCTACCCGCACGGGCTGTCCACGCCTGCCGCCCAGGTCGCGATGATCGCGCAGCGCTACATGCACCTGTCGGGAGCGACCAGCAGGGACTTCGGTGCGGTCTCGGTGGCCGATCGCAAGCATGCGGCCAACAATCCGAAGGCGTACTTCTACGGCAAGCCCATCACGATCGAGGAGCACCAGAGCTCGCGGTGGATCGCCGAGCCGTTGCGGCTGCTCGATTGCTGCCAGGAGACCGACGGCGGTGTCGCCATCGTGGTCACCACGCCTGAGCGCGCCAAGGACCTCAAGCACCGGCCCGCGGTCATCGAGGCCGCATCTCAAGGGTCCAGCCCGGACCAGTACTCGATGGTCAGCTACTACCGGCCCGAGTTGGGACTGCCCGAGATGGGGTTGGTGGGCAGGCAGCTCTGGCAGCAGTCCGGCCTGCGGCCCACCGATATCCAGACGGCGATCCTCTACGACCATTTCACCCCGTTCACGTTGATTCAGCTCGAGGAGCTCGGCTTCTGTGGGCAGGGCGAGGCGAAGGATTACATCGCCGACGGTGCGATCGAGATCGGCGGCAGGCTGCCGATCAACACCCATGGCGGCCAGTTGGGCGAGGCCTACATCCACGGCATGAACGGCATTGCCGAGGGGGTGCGCCAGCTGCGCGGAACCTCGGTCAATCCGGTGCCCGACGTGGAGCACGTGTTGGTCACCGCGGGTACCGGGGTGCCGACGTCGGGGCTCATTCTCGGCTGACGGCGATTACAGCAAAGTTCTCGTTCCACCTAACCAGCACTGGATGGCACACCCGGGCTAGCAGGTAGCGTTGCATAGCTGCATCACGATGGGCAAAATCTGTACGTTTCCTGATTCGAGCTTTTACGGCTGTTTCCTGCAGATAGACCTCACCAGGGAAATTGACGCCCCTTTGCTTATCCGCGCGTATGTTTGGTACTTGAATGAGGAAATAGGCGATTACGGAGTTTTCTGTACCGTTGACCGCAGTTCTAGCAAACACATAGTATGAACGGACCGACATAGGGGGACACGGAGCACTCGCCGGTTCTACACGGCCCGCGAGTTCCATACCGGCCGTGCGTGGAGGGGAGTCAGAGCGGGACTTCCGAATCCGTCCGCCGAACGAAAGGTCGTACGGAACTCAACATTGGAGTGGGGTCAAACGGTGGCTCATCTTTTGAATACGCCCGACGGCGCTGAATACCCTCAGCGAAATTCAGGCCTGAGCATGGCCGGGTCCGGTGGCCAGCGAGCACTGAATCGCTCCATGACGGCCGCCGAGCGCGGCGACCCGCGACCACTGGGTCATCTGCGGCCGCCGACAGAACATGCCGCGAATACCACCGCGATAGCCGGTGTGCGTCCGCTGCGCGAAACCACCGAGCGAGATGCCCCGCTAACACCCGTCGGCCGGCCGGCCGGATCAGGACAGAACCGGGACAGGCTCGCGGCGGCGCAGATTCTCCTTATCGACGATTGCACGCTGCAACGCGAGAACCTTGCGGCAATTCTCGCCGGCGAGAGCGGGTTGACGCCGGCAGTCGCGTGGGACCTGCCGTCGGTTTCTGCTGCGTTGACCGAGATGACGCCGGACATCGTGCTGTTGAGCATGGTTACCCGCGACAACATCGCCTTGCTCCGTGCCGTGCGCGAGCTCTGCCCGCAGGCGAGGGCGATCGTGGTCGGAATCTCGGAGGGCAATGAGACAGACATCATTGCCTGCGCCGAGTCTGGCGTCGCCGGATATCACTTGCGTACCGATTCGCTCGACGAACTCCTTCGCTTGATGTCGAAGGTGGTCGATGGCGAATCTGCCTGTCCGCCGAAGGTTTCCGCCATCTTGCTCAGTCGATTGTCGGCACTGGCCGCGCAACGACCAGTCGGCTCGAGAGAGCCGGTCCTGACAACGCGTGAGGTCCAGATCCTCAGGATGCTCGAGATGGGACTGTCCAACCGGGACATCGCAGATCGGCTGTGCATCACCCTGCATACGGTGAAGAACCATGTGCACAGCGTGCTGAACAAACTCGGCGTCAGTACGCGGGCGGAGGCGGCAGCGCTCTCCCGCTCGTTCCGTTGAGCGTTGCGGGATCTCGGATCTAGTCCCGGTATCGACCGAAGATCGCTCCGATGGCCCATATACGTGGACCGATCGTGAAGCTGATAGTTGATCGGTGCGAAGTGATTCAGCCGCAACCGATCCTGCGGTAGCTGACTTCCGTCCCCGTGACAGCCATGCTCGGCGGGGGCTTCCCAATCGAACGAATACTGTGCGAGGTCACCGGTGACGGTCCCCTGCGCAGCGGACACTGGTCCGCGGCCCTGAGCCGGACGTCCAGCCGCGCCAATCCGCAACGACACCATGTGGTGCCCGCGCGAAACGGGAGTCGACAGATGGAACGAATCATGACCGGGACAGTGACTCAGGCAAATTTTGTCGGAATCGTCAGCATGGTTGCTGCCGAGAATGACGGCCCGCGGAAACTGTCCCTGGGGCCAGATCCGACGCAGGACCTGCCATCTCGGGGTGGCGGCAGTCCGCGGCAACTGGGGCACACTTCCGCGTCGACATCGAGTGGACGTACCCGACACGAACTCCCCGCGCAGTCGGCGGCTGGATCGGGGACGGGTACCGCCGCGAAGGTTTCCGTGTTGGTCATCGACGACTGCGCACTCCACCGCGAGGTGCTCGCCGCCATGATCACGATGAACGGAGTCGCCGACGTCTGCTTGGCCTGGGACGTCTCCTCGCTTGTCGGAGTCCTGGAAGACGTTGAGCCTGAGGTGATCCTGCTGAACGTGGCCACCTGCGGGAGACGTCTGATCCTGCGTGCGGCGACAAGCCTCAGCCCACACGCGCCCGTCATCGCGATCGGGACATCGGAAGATGACGAGGAGGGCATCATCGCGTGCGCCGAGGCGGGAGTGGCCGGCTACCACCTGCGTAGCGATTCGTTCTCGGACCTCGTGGCAATGATCGCCGAGGTGGTCGTGGGCCGGACGTCGTGCCCACCGCAGATCTCAGCAATGCTGCTTAACCGCCTGTCGGCGCTCGCCTCCCAGCGACAGCCTTCACTGCAGGATTCAGTCCTCACCACCCGGGAGGTCCAGATCCTCGAGATGCTGGAACTGGGTAAGTCGAACCAGGACATCGCGGGAGAGCTCGCCATCACGGTCCACACCGTCAAGAACCACGTGCACAACCTGCTGAAGAAACTCGGGGTCAGCACACGTGCCGAGGCCGCGGCCCTCTCGCACACCATCCAGGTGGATCGGGGTACCTCCCGAAGAGCTAGACCTCGATCTATCGAAAATTGACTCCGATGGTCCATGTACGCCGACGAACGTGGCCCCGATAGTGAAGTGGTGTTAATCGGGGTAGCTCCAGATCGCTGTGACAGGCCGGTGGCGAACAGGTTGTCGCACAGCGGGACAACGTGTCTGGATGAGTGCCGCTGATGTCCGGGATCGTTGCGTGCCATACGGCTGGATCCGCAGTCGACTATCTGCTCATCGCATTGCGGCGGCTCGAGAACCGGGGGTGCGACTCGGTGGGGGTGGCGTTGCAGACAGCCGACGGTGGCGTGTCGCGGCTGGGCACAATCGGGCGAATCGGAGCGCTCCAGCGCGCCACCGCACTGCACACCGGGTCGCAGTTCGGCGGAGTTGGTATCGGACATACCCGACGGGCCCCGCACGGATCTATCAGCGTCACCGACGCACACCCACACACCGACTGCACTGGGCGGATAAGCCTGGTGCACAACGGGATGATCGAGAATGCCGACGATCTGCGGGAATCCCTGATCACGGCGGGACATCGGTTCGCTTCCGCCGTCGACAGCGAGATCATTTCCCATTTGATCGAGGATCAGCTGAAGTCTCGCGGGGATCTCCGCGAAGCCGTCCGGGCTGTCCTGCCCGCTCTCGAAGGGTCCTGGGCCTTCGCCGTGCTGCAGGCGGGATCGGGGCGGGTGGTCGTGGCCGCGTCGGGCTCCCCGATGCTTGTCGGGCCCACGGCAGCAGGCGATTTCGCGTCCAGCGACATCATCGCCGTCGCTGAGTGGGTCGACGAGTTCTACGCGCTCGAGGACGGCGACGTCGTAGAGCTCGCCCGAACCAGCAGGATCGGTGAGCGCGGCGGTGCCACGGCACCCATCGGACGCTGCGTGCGGGGCCGCCATGCCATGGAACTGAACGGTTGCATCGACTACTTGGCGAGAAGCCTCGATAAGCAGTGTGTGGCGACCGGGCGAGTTCCCGTACCGGGCGGAGGCGGCGTGAGCGATGCGGAACTGTGGCGTGATCTGGATCTGCCTCCTTTCCAACGACTACGGATCGTGGGCTGTGGGCCGTCGCTGAACTCAGGTCCTGTCATCGGCGATCTGGCGCGCCGCCTAGGTGGGCTGTCGACGCGTCGCAGTGTCCGGACTTGGGCCGACATCGTGGAGGCCTACCGGCCGGGCGTGACGCTTCGCCGGCCGGAATTGAGACGGGGGACCGGACGAGGTTGATCCCCGGCGGAGTCGGTCGCCCCTTCCCGACTCCGCCGGGATGCCTGGGCCGCCGATCAGAGAACGAAAAGAACGACCTAGCAACACCATCGAGAAGATCAGTCCCATCATTGCCGTTGGTCTCGAGCCTGTCAGACCGATGACCCGACTACGTAGGAGTACACCGATGAGCACAACTTTCTCAGCACATATGAACTCGTTTCGGGTGGGTGTGGTCGGCTACGGATACTGGGGCTCCAAGCACGTCCGAGTGCTTGCCAGCCTTCCCGGTGTCGACGTCACGGTCATCGACAGTCGACCGGACAGGCTCCGTGAGGCCATGACGGCCTTCCCCGCGGTTCGGGTGGCCACGAGTCTGAGCGACGTCGAGAAGACGCTGGACGCGGTCGTCATCGCCAGCCCCCCGTGCAGCCATGGCCCCATTGCGTTACAAGCACTACGGGCAGGTCTGCACACCCTTGTCGAGAAGCCGCTTGCGACGTCGGTCGCCGTCGCGGAGGCGATACTGGAGACCGCCGACCAGAGCGGAGCCACGCTGATGGTGGGCCACACCTTTGAGTACAACGCGGCGGTATGGAAGCTCAAACAGATCGTTCAATCGGGCGAATTGGGCCGCATCCTCTACATCGACACCGCCCGTCTGAGTCTCGGTCGCTACCAGAACGATTGCAACGTCATATGGGATCTGGCTCCGCACGACATCTCGATCATCTCGTACCTGCTCGGCGAGTTTCCCGAAACCGTCTCAGCATGGGCGCAGCGCAACGTCGGTGATGTGCACGCCGACGTCGCGTATCTGAGGCTGGGCTTCCAGAAGTCATCGGTGCCCGCCTTCGTCCATGTCAGTTGGCTCAGCCCACAGAAGGTTCGCCGGGTCACGATCGTGGGCGAACAGAAGATGGTGGTGTACAACGACCTCTCCGACAACGAACGCATCCGCATCTACGACGTCGGGGTGTTGCCCACGAAGATCCCCGAGGGGCCGGCACATTCGATGCCTGTCACGTATCGGACCGGTGACATCACTTCGCCCTATGTGCAATTCGTCGAGCCGTTGCTCGTGCAGGACAAGCACTTCATCGACTGCGCGCGATCCGGCTGCGCACCTGACACCCCGGGGGAGAAGGGTCTGGGGGTCGTCAGGGTTCTGGCAGCCACGGACGCTGCTTCTGTTGTCGGTGTACCCGTCCACACCCAGCTCCCGGCGGAGGAGCCGATGGCAATCGGCGCACCCGAAGTCGTCGCCTCATGACCGAGGTACCGAATTCGGTGCCGTTCCTGGATCTTGCCTCGGTGAACGCAGTCCACCAGCACGAATACGAGATCGCGTGGAAGACGGTGCTCCAGCACCAATGCTTTGTCGGGGGACCTGAAGTCGAGAAGTTCGAGGAAGGATTCGCGGCCTACTGCGATGCCACCTCGTGCGTCGGCGTCGCGAACGGCACAGACGCGTTGGAGTTGATCCTCACGGGATTGGGTATCGGACGGGGGGATGAGGTGATTGTCCCGGCCAACACGTTCATCGCCACCGCAGAAGCGGTGTGCGCGGTCGGTGCCCGGCCCCGGTTCGTGGATGTACTGCGCGACACGCTGCTGATCGACCCCGACGCCGTGGCCGCCGCGGTGACCCCGGACACGGCCGCCGTGATCGCAGTGCACCTCTTCGGTCAGATGGCCGACCTCGACGGGTTGACCGCCGTATGCCGGCGGCACGGACTGGCGTTGATCGAAGACGCTTCACAAGCACACGGGGCACGCCTGCATGGACGACGCGCCGGCAGCGTCGGCGTCGCGGCGGCCTTCAGCTTCTATCCGGGCAAGAACCTCGGCGCACTGGGCGACGGGGGGGCTGTGGTCACCGGGGATACCACCCTTGCCGATCGAATCAGGATGCGGGCCAATCACGGTCGGGCCGCGGTGAACCGACACCGCCATGATCAACGCGGCTGCAACAGCAGGCTCGACACTCTCCAAGCCGCGATGCTCATTCCGAAACTGGCCGAACTCGACAGCGCCAATCTCGCACGCCGGCGGGCCATGGAGCGCTATCGTCGCCAACTTCCGTGCTGGTGCCAGCCGTTGGCGGTTGCTCCGATGGCCGAATCGGTGCACCACCTCGCGGTGGTGTGGACGCCGGATCGTGATGCCGTGATCGAGAAGCTGGACGGCGCTGGAATCGGGTGGGGAGTGCATTACCCGATTCCGTGTCACGTTCAGCCGGCGTACCGCGACTTCACCGAGTTCCTGCCGGTGGCCGAGATTGCAGCGAAACACATTTTGTCCCTGCCGATGTACCCGACGATCACCGACGCACAGGTCGACCGTGTCTGTGACGTGCTGTGCGAGTTGGCGTCGTGAACGACACGTTCGAGGAGGCCGACGAGAGTGGTCTCGGCGCAGGGGGTATCGGGGTCGCGGAACTACCGCGCGTCGACGCCGACACCGAAACGACGCCACCCGGCGAGGAGGTCGCACCTTCCGACAGCGCGGGCGTGGACGTGGACGCAGACGTGGAGGACGATGTCGACCGGCAGGTTGACCGAACCGTGGGGGAGAGCAGCGTCAGACTCGTTGCGATCGCTGTCGTGATCGTGCTGGTCGGCGCGGCCGCGGGATTGATCGGATCGCTCTTCATCCCCAAGGAATACGCGGCGCGTGCGGAGATCACGTACCACCTGATGGAGTCCCAACCGAATGAACTCCTCCGCGAAGACCGCAGGCTGACGACCCAACTGGTCCTGCTCGGCAGCCGAGTCGTCCTCGCCGCGGTCGCCGACAAGCACGCCATGGCGCCCGAAGATCTGGTCGACAACGTCTCCGCCGAAGTCGTCGACAACAGCGAGATCATTCAGGTGGAGGTACGCGCCGGCAGCCCGGACACAGCCCGAACGCTGCTGACGGACGTGGTCGGTCAGTACCTGGCGCTGGCGAACAACGGCTGGAACAACCCGGTTCGCGAATACTTGGAGTTCCAGCTCGCTGAGGTTCAGACACGGAGGCGGGCACCCGATCTGCCACCTGCGGTGAGCCTGGACCTGGCTCGACGCGAGGCGGTCATCACCAGCCTCACCGAACCCTTTCGGCGTAATACCGCCGGTGGCCCGCAGCCCGAATTGCAGCCGCCGGCGAGGCTACTGACCAAGCCGTATGCGGTGCTCGATCCGGTGAGCCCGAAGCCGCTGATCGCAACGGGAGCGGGCGCGGCAGCAGCGTCGATCGTGGCCGCACTGATCGTTCTGCTCATCGCCCGCCGCCGGTCGCGGTTGTGAACTGAGATGCGTGGCGTGCGGACGGGTATCGGCCAATCCCCGCAGGTGCGGGGCTCGGCCACGGTGGGCGCCTGGACATTGGTCAGTCGGATCACCGGTGCCGGTCGTGTCATCGTCATCGGCGCTGTGCTAGGTCCCACGTACTTCGCCAACACCTTTGTCGCGACCAACTCTGTCCCCAACCTCATCTACATCTCCATCCTCGGCAGCGTCCTCGGCCCTGTAGTGGTCCCGGCGATCGTGCGGACCACAACCGAAGCCGGGACACGCGGTGCCACTGAGCTTCTCGGCCGACTGGCAGGATTTCTGCTGTTGGTCATGGGTCTTGCGTCAGTGGCGTTACTCGTCGGCTCGCCGTTGATCGCCCGACTGCTCACCGTCGGCATCGCTGATGACTCGGCCCGCCAACGGGGTGAGTACATCGCCCTCGTGATGCTCCTGTTTGTGGCACCACAGGTGCTCCTCTACATCATCGCGGCTCTCGGCGCAGCTGCTCAACAGGCCAAAGGTCGCTTCGCGCTGGCCGCGGCCGCGCCGGCAGTGGAGAACATCGGTGTGATGGTGACCGTCGCGGTCGGCGTCACGCTGTATCCACCAGGCGTTGAAATAGATCACGTGGCAGTCGGTTTCGCCATCCTGCTCTGTATCGGCAGCACCCTGTCGGTCGCGCTGCACATGGCGCTGCAACTGTTCGGGGCTGCCAGGGCAGGGCTGCCGATACGGCCACGCTGGTGGCGCCGTTCCGATCCGCTCACCGGTGAGATCACTGCGCGAATGCGACGGTCGTTGGTCATCGCAGCGTGCCCCGAGGCCACGCACTTCACCTTGATCGCCGCGGCCGCCACGGTGGCAGGTGGAGTCCTGATTCTTCAGATCGCTCTCGCCGTCTACGCGACGCTTGTCGCGCTCGGGGCGCGGTCGGTGGCGACGGCGATGCTTCCGGGACTGTCACGGGCGGCGCACGAGAATCACCAAAAGGTGTTCGGCGACAGCGTGCGTCAGTCAATCGCCTACACGTTGATCATCAGCGTGCCCGCGCTCCTTCTGGTGGGCTGCTTCGCCTCGCCGATCGCCGATATCCTCGCCAACGGCGAACTTCGCGTCGGAGACCTGATCGGGGCGCTCGCCGCCTGCATCGCTGTCCTGGCCGTCGCGCAGGTCGCAGCAGGGCTGTATGAGGTCGGTAGACAGACCCTATTCGCTCGCCTCGACATCAGAGGCCCCCGCGCGGCCGCGCTGTTGGGATTCGGTGTCACCCTCACCTCGGTCGTGTTCGCATTGCTGTCGTTCGAGGGCACTGATCTGCTGGTCGGTCTGGCGGTAGCCGTGCTGGCCGGCGACGTCGTCGCGGCGACAACGGTCGGTTGTCTGCTGCGGCGAGCCTTGCGCCCAGGGATCCTCATCGATCGCCGGCTGCTCGGTGCTGCGGCGCGATCATCAATCGCGATCCTTCCCGTGGTCGCAGCCGGCGGGGTTCTCCTGGGAATGGACCACTTTGGCCGCTGGGGGGCCCTCGTCATCGTCGGGCTCATCTCCGCGCTTGCCTTAAGTGTGTACGGCACGGTGTTACACGCATACACCCGTTGCCCCGAGGCGGCTCGATGATCGCCGAATCGCTTGACCGCACAGTTCGCGACTCCAGGCTTCCCGCCGTTCTGAGCGCGGCCGCCGCGGCGGCGACGGCCGCCGGCCTGCTCGCCGCCGCCGTGGGACCCCTCGTCGTCATGATCGTGGGTGCGCTCGGGCTGTGCGCGCTCGTCGCCTGGCGGCCGGTACTCGCGACCTATCTGTATCTGGCCACGCTCCCCTTCATCGCGGGCATCGAACGCGGCACGCTGTTGCCGCTCGTACGACCGAACGAGGCGTTGCTGGTCGTGCTCACGGCGGGAGTCCTGGCAGGGGGTTACCTCCGCATCGTGCGCGGCGCAGTTCCACAGGTTCGCTTCCGTCCATTGGATATTCCGCTCGCACTGTTCGTCCTCCTCGGTACGGCATGGCCGATCATCATGATGTTGGTGCGAGGTGTCCTGCCGGCAGGGCCGGACATCATGGCGACGCTTCCGCTTTGCAAGCTGGCGGCGCTCCTTCTGCTGGTACGCCTCACGGTCTGTACGCAGACACAAGTGCTCTGGTGCATTCGGCTGATCGTCGGAGGGGCCGTCGGGATCGCTGTGATCGCGGTGCTCCAGACGTTGAGCTTCGCGCCGGTGCTGGCGCTTCTCCGCGTGATCGATCCCGAGGCCGGGTACATGAATCAGCGTGGCTGGGCGACTCTGGCCAGCCCGATCGCCACCGGAGATTACATCCTGATAGGAGTGACGCTGCTCGTCACGGCGGCCGTTCGCGGGCTGGTCGGCCGCTACACCAAGATCGTCGCGGGCTTCGTCCTCGTGACGGGTCTGCTTGCCGCTGGGCAGTTCTCGACATGGCTGGGTGCCCTGCTCATCGGCGGGCTGATCTGCTGGCGTGAACCCCGTGCCAAACAGGCGGCGCTTCGCCTGGTGCCGATGATCGCGGTGGCGACGTTGGTAGGTTCGCCCGCGCTCCGGGGTAGGCTCGGCGACTTCTCCGGAGGTACCTCACCGCGTAGTTGGCAGATGCGATGGGACAACCTGACCTACCTCTACTTCCCGGATCTGTTCGGTCACGGTGGATTCCTGCTGGGTGTGTCGCCGAGTTCGGCGGTCGTACCACCGGACACCTGGCGTGACATCGTCTGGCTCGAGTCGGGATATCTGCAGCTGCTCTGGGTCGGTGGCATACCACTGCTTGTCGCATTCGGCGTGCTCACCGTCGCCCTTGCGAAGTTCACCAATCGGCTCAGTCCACGTTCCGACGGCATCGGCGCTTGTGCGTCGGCGCTGTTCATTGCGTGGTGGATGATCGCGGTGCTGCTCGTCCTGGACCCACATCTGTTCCTGCGCGGGTCCGGCGATCTGTTCTTCACGTTGATCGGAATCGTCACTGGCAGAGCGCTTGACGGAGGGAACGACAATGAAGACGTTTGACGGCCATGGATCTGTGTCCGTTCGGCTGGCGCGCCGCAGCTTCGACATCATCGTCGCGGGCACCGCTCTGCTGCTCCTCGCGCCGGTGATGGCGCTCATCGCGCTGGCCATCAAGGTGACCAGTAGGGGGCCGGCACTCTTCACGCAGTGCCGCGTCGGGCTCGATCGAGAACCGTTCTGGTTCTACAAGTTCCGGACAATGCGAGTAGGCACCGACGACGCCGCCCACCGTGATCTGATCGCGCGTGAGGTTCGTGGTGAAGATACCTGCCGCGCCGGGAGCTGCAAGCTGGACAGTGACGGCCGCGTGACCCCTGTCGGCGCGATGCTGCGCCGGACCAGTCTCGATGAACTCCCGCAACTGTTCAACGTATTGCGCGGCAACATGACCATTGTCGGACCCAGGCCCTGTCTCGAATGGGAAGCCGAGATGTTCCCTCGAGACTACGATCAGCGCTTCGCTGTCCGTCCGGGCGTGACGGGGCTGTGGCAGGTGAGTGGCCGCAGCACGCTCAACACCCTTGACATGTTGAGGCTCGACGTCGACTACGCCCGGCGACAGACATGGCGGGTGGACGCCGCGATCCTCGCACGAACGGTCCCGGTTCTGCTGCGCGGGGATGGAGCCCGATGAACGCGACCCTTCCGGCCAGTCCCACGGTGGTGCTCGCCGACCCTCGTCACGATCCGCGTTGGCGGCAACTCGTATCCGGTTCTAGCGGAAGCCTTTTCACGTCACCACCCTGGATCAGTTCGATCTGCGACACGTATGGATTCACTCCACAGGCGAGAATCGTCGTCGACACGTCCGGGCGCCCGACGGACGGCTTCGCGTGGGTCCCGATCAGCGACATCCGCGGCGACCGGTTGGTCAGCCTGCCGTTCTCCGACAGGGCAGAACCAGTGGTCAGCGACGCAACGGCATGGCGGTCGCTGGTGGGCGATGCGATGTCCGGTGATACCCCGCTCAGCATCCGCTGCCTGGACGACTCTGAGCCGGCGACAGATGTGAGGTTCATCCCGACGGGGCAAGCAGCCTGGCATTGCACGCCATTAGGCCTACCGCCGGCGGAGCTGTACCGATCGCTCAGTTCCGCCGCCCGCCGTAACATCGCGACGGCGGGCCGTAATCAGGTCGTGGTCAAAGCGATTGACGGTATCGAGGGCGTCCGCATCTACCATCGCCTTCACGTGAGATTGCGGAAGTACAAGTACCGCCTGCTGGCGCAGCCCCTGACGCTGTTCGAGCGGATCTGGGAGGAGTTCTCCGCGCACGACGGGATCGTCACCTTTATCGCGTATGCCGATGAGGAGCCGGTCGCGGGTTCTGTCTACCTCGCGTGGAACGACACGCTGTACTACAAGTTCGGTGCGTCACTGGCGTCCGCGCTGTCGATGCGGCCCAACGACGCAGTGGCCTGGACTGCGCTTCGCTGGGCATCCGAGCGGAGATTTCGTTACCTGGACTGGGGTCTGAGCGACCTCGACCAACCCGGGCTCGTCGCCTACAAGCGCAAATGGGCCAGTGACGAACGCCGAATCGTGACGTTGTGCTCGATGAGTCCGAAGCCCCGCAGCGGCCACGACACCGGACGCGTCTTGGGTGAATTGACTCGCCTGCTCACCGACGACGCGGTGCCCGATGCGATCACCGAGCGGGCCGGATCGATTCTCTACCGCTACTTCGCCTGATGGAAGGGGACCGAGCATGCCAGAGGTGCTGATGCCTAAAGAAAAACACGAGGACGGCCAGCGTGCGCCGACGGTGTCGCTGAGCGTGGCACCAGACGCGCGTGAACTCAAGGCCTGGGACGAGCTGGTTCGTTCAGTATCCGGCAGTGACGTCGCACAACTGTCCGCGTGGGCGGATGTACGTAGGTCAGCCGGCTTCGAGCCCCTATATCTGTTCGCCCACTTCGGTGGCGAACTAGTGGGTGGTGCGTCGGTGCTGCAGCGCCGGGTTCCCGTCGTCGGATCGGTGGGATACCTGCCATACGGCCCGGTGATACCGCTCGGTCCTGAGAGGGAATTCGTCTGCCGTGCAATGGCCTACGCGTTGCGGGAGCTTGCCCGTGGAACCACGAGAGTGCTCTTCGTCCAACCCGCGTTGGACCGCGACGACTGTAGCGCAGAGCTTCGACGACTGGGCTTTCGACCATCGCAGGCCGGCATCGCGCCGGTGGCCTCTCTGCGTCTCGACCTGGCTCGCGACGAGGTTGAGCTCCGAGCGGGACTTCGCAGGCGCCTTCGCAAGTGGACCAAGGCGTGGCCCAAGCGCGGGGTGACAGTCCGCCGCGGGACACCTGACGACATTGGGCTGTTGGCCCGGTTGCATGCGGCCAGCGCACGGCATCAAGGCTTCGAGCCGTTGTCGCTCGATTACTTGCAGACCCTCTATGGCCGGCTGGCTGTGGACGGTCACGTGGAGCTGTTCATCGGGGAGGTGGAAGGTATCGCTGTGGCGGCGCGCCTGTACACCGGTTGCGGCGGTGTCTTCAAGCAGCGCTTGATCGGCATGGATCGTGACTCGGATGCTGCCCGGCTCAACGTTCCCGCCGCTGTCGAGTGGGAAGCCATCCGATGGTCCAAAGGGAACGGCTACAAGTGGTTCGACTTCGGTGGCATCCGGGAGACGACGGCCACCGTACTCGACCATGAGAGTCCCGATATGTCACTGCTGACGGGATCTGAGGTGTTCAAGGCCTCGTTCGGGGCGTCGCCGTTCCGGTATCCGCCGCCCGTCGAGTTCTTCTCCTCGTCAGTCTTGCGGTCCGGTTACGACTCGGCACTGCGCTGGCCGAGCGGTCGCCATGCCCTTGGACGAGTCACCAGGGTGCTGAGGTCGGGTGGCTCGTCGTCCATAAAGTCTGAACCGCAGCCTGGTTGGGACGTAGGTACGAGGAACGGGATCGGGTCATGATTGAGACAACAAGTCCACGGCGCCTCAGTCCTTCGGTCGGGGAGGGACTGCCGCTCGCGCGCAAAATCGGCGAAGCCCTCGAGCTCTTCAAGCAGTATCGAAGTCAGGCCCGGGCGGGAGCGAGTTTCGAATGGCTCGTCACCGAGGTCACAGAGTACGATGCGGCACTCCGCGGTCTCGCGGGTATCACGCTCGCAGAGGCGGCGGTGTTCGAGATCGGATTCGGCGCCCGGCCTCATCGCCAGATCGCACTGCAGAGTATGGGCATCGACGTGCGGGGCGTCGACGCCGAGGTACCGGTCGGGTCCGGACGTCCGGCCGAGTTCTTGAGGATCCTGCACCGCAATGGCTTTGAACGTGCAGCCAAGTCCCTTGTCCGCCATGCGCTGTTCGACCGCGGCGAGCGGAGAGCGCTCGACACCGAGTTGCGTGGGCGCGGGTTCATTCCGCGGCTGGATTTGGCCCGGCTGATCGTCTCCGACGTGCGCGACGTGAACATCGAGCAGGGATCGCTTGACCTCGTGATCTCCGAGGATGTCTTCGAGCACCTTCGGCGTGACACGCTGGAGCTGGTCATCGGCGCCATGGCCCGCTGGCTGAAGCCGACCGGCATCGCGCTCATCCGGCCGAACGTGTTCACGGGTATCACCGGCGGGCACCTCACCGAGTGGAGCAGGCAAGCCCTGCGGGAACCGCCCGACGAGCGTCGCAGTGAACCGTGGGAACATCTGCGCCGCAAACGGTTCCCGGCCAACACATACCTCAACGAGTTGAGGAGGGCCGAATACCGCGAGCTGTTCGCCAAGCACTTCGAGATCGTTGAGGAGCGGGTCACGCAACCAGACCTGGGACGGGCGTACTTCGACGCCCGAGCGCAGGCCGCACTGGCGGACTGGTCCGAGGACGAATTGTTCTCGAACCAAACGCTGTTCGTCCTGCGACCCCGCGTATCGACACCGAAGGAACGGTGAGATGGGTCGGCGAGTCGCGGTTTTCGGAACCGGATACCTGGGGGCAACCCACGCCGCGTGTATGGCCGAGCTGGGACACGAGGTTCTCGGGGTGGACGTGGATGTCGGCAAGCTCGCGAAGCTGGAGGCCGGTGAGGCGCCGTTCTACGAGCCGAACCTCAAGGGAATGCTCAAGCGCAACGTTGACGCGGGCCACCTGCGGTTCACGACGTCGTACGAGGAGGCGGCCGAATTCGCCGACACGCATTTCATCGCCGTCGCAACCCCGCAGAAGCAGGGTGAGTTCGCGGCGGACCTTCGGTGTGTGGACGCCGTGATCGAGACGTTGGCCCCGCTGCTCACCGGGCCCGCTGTCATCTTCGGAAAGTCCACGGTGCCGGTGGGGACCGCGGCGCGGTTGGGCGCTCGGGCGCGTGAGTTGGCCCCCGTCGGTGACGCGGTCGAGGTGGCCTGGAACCCCGAATTCCTTCGTGAAGGGCACGCGGTGCAGGACACGTTGCACCCGGACCGCATCGTGCTCGGCGTGGACGAATCCCGGCGCGGGCGCGCCGAGCAGGTCGCCCGCGACGTCTACGGCGTCATCCTCGACGGCGGAGTGCCCTTTCTGGTGGCCGATCTGCAGACCGCTGAGCTGGTCAAAATGTCGGCGAATGCCTTTCTGGCCACCAAGATCTCATTTATCAACGCGATGGCCGAGGTCTGTGAGGTGGCGGGCGCGGATGTGTCCGTGCTGGCCGACGCAATCGGATACGACGAACGGATCGGTCGTCGATTCCTCAACGCGGGCATCGGTTTCGGCGGTGGGTGCCTGCCCAAGGATATTCGCGCATACATGGCCAGGGCAGGGGAGCTCGGCGCCAGTCAGGCGCTGACCTTCCTCCGTGAGGTGGACAGCATCAACATGCGCCGCCGCACTCGGATGATGGAACTCGCCCGCGAGGTGGCCGGAGGCTCTTTGATCGGTGCCCGGGTGGCGGTGCTGGGCGCGGCGTTCAAGCCCGAGTCGGACGATGTCCGGGATTCGCCGGCGTTGAACATCGCGGGGCAGATCCAGTTGCAGGGCGCCTCGGTGTCCGTTTACGACCCCAAGGCGATGGACAATTCGCGGAAGCTTTTTCCCACGCTCGAGTACGCGACAGGTGTACTGGAGGCCTGCCACAGGGCCGATGTGACCCTCGTGCTCACCGAGTGGCGACAGTTTCGCGAACTCGAACCGGCCGACCTGGAGGCCGTAGTGCGGCAACGCAACATCGTCGACGGACGCAATTGCCTGGATCGGGAGAAGTGGCGGGCGGCGGGTTGGGCATATCACGGCGTAGGTCGTCGGTGATTACACCCCTGATGGAGGGAGAACCAGTGAAGCGACACGTATTGATACTCGTTGAGAACGAGTCGGTGCCGTTGGACCGTCGGGTCTGGCAGGAAAGTCAGGCACTGGTCGAAGCCGGGTACGACGTCACGGTGATCTGCCCGATCGGCGCCGAACGGGACCGGGAGCGGGACGTGATGATCGAAGGTGTTCGCATACTGCGCTTTCCGCTGCGCATGGCGGACGGAGGTCTGTTCAGCTACCTCCGCGAGTACACGGTTGCGCTCATCCACATGCTGCGCCTGGCGATCACGGTGCGGATCGAGAGGCGTATCGATGTCGTGCAGGCGTGCAACCCACCGGACATGCTCTTCTTGATCGCTCTGGTGTTGCGGTTGGGGGGAACTCGATACGTCTTCGACCACCACGATCTGGTTCCCGAGTTGTTCGCGTCGCGCTTCCCGGGCAGGGAGCGGGTCATTGGTCGGCTCACCAGGTATGTCGAACGGCTCAACTTCGCCGCCGCCGACGCCGTGATCTCCACCAACGAGAGCTATCGGCGGGTCGCGCTCGAGCGCGGCAAGATGGCACCCGGCCGTGTCGTCGTCGTGCGCAATGCGCCGGACTTGCGCCGATTCGGGCCCACCGAGGCGGATGCTGCGTTGCGGCGTGGAAAGCCCTATCTGCTGGCCTATCTCGGCGTCATGGGGCCACAGGACGGCGTCGATAACGCGTTGCGCGCCGTCCAGCGGTTGCGTGACGAACTCGGGCGCACCGATATCCACTGCGTCTTCATGGGTACCGGTGATGCATTCGACGCCATGGTGGTGCTCAGCGAGGAACTCGGCATCGACGACATCGTCGAGTTCCCCGGCTGGGCCGGCGACGAGATGATTCAGCGGTGTCTTTCGACAGCGGACGTGTGTCTGTCCCCCGACCCGTGGACGCCGTTCAACGACATGTCGACCATGACGAAGGTGGTCGAATACATGTCGATGAGCAGGCCGGTCGTGTCGTTTGATCTCACCGAGACACGGGTGTCGGCCGGCGACGCCGCGGTCTATGTTCCGGCCGACGAACTCGCGTTCGCGAAGGCGATCGATGCGCTTCTGGATGACCCCGCCCGCCGCCGTGAGATGGGTGAATCGGGGCGCCGCCGGGTCGAACGGTCGCTGTCATGGGACGCATCCCGACGTGCGCTTATCGGTCTCTACGACCAGCTTCTACGGACGGACAGCACACCGATGGTGAGCAGAACGCCTGCAGGGCAGCAATGAGTCGATCGGTCCGAAGCCTCCTGGCCGCTGTGACCCTGATGCTGTCTGTCGGTTGTGGTGGTCTGCAGCCGGAGCAGGCCGCTCAGGGCGTGGACTGCGACTTCACCGTGGCCGAACCCAGCGAGGCCGGGCCGGCTCTGGAGCGGGTGAAACCCGGCGACACCGTCTGTTTCGCAGGCGACCGCCTGGTAGACCTCTCACTGCGCATGCAGCTGTCGGGAACCGCGGCAGAGCCGATTTCTCTCGTGTCCGCCGGCGCCGTGGTGCGCTCGATCGACGTCGATGCCGATTACGTCACGGTTGACGGATTCACTGTCGCGGACGGCGACGGCGTGACTGTCGAGGGAACCGGGCTCGTGCTGCGCAACAACGTGTTACGCAATGCCGCCGATGACGGGATCGACTGCGGCTACTGCCGCGACTCACTTCTCGAGTCGAACACCGTGACGGGCACCGACGGTACCGGCATCGTCGTGGACGGCGACCGCATCGAGGTGCGCAACAACACGATCAGCGGATCAGTGATGAAGGAGGAGGGGGACGCCGACGGCATCCGCTTCTACGGTACGGGGCTGCGGCTGACCGGCAACATCATCAGGGACATCAAGGCGAGCGGCTATCCCGCGGACGACGCCCCGCATACCGACTGCTTCCAGACCTACGAGGTCGAAGGCCAGCCCACCTACGACGTCGTCATTTCCGGGAATCTCTGCCAGAACGTCGACGTGCACTGCCTGATAGCCACCGGCAAGGATTTCCCAGCGGTCGACATCCCCCCGGGCTCAACGGCTATCACCTTCGAGAACAACAATTGCACGGTTTACGGTTCGCAGGCCGTGCTCCTCCAGGACTTCCCCGATGTGGTGGTGCGTGGCAACACCTTCGCCGGACCGATATACCGCGCGGTCATCCTGACCCAGGGGTCGGTCAACGGCACCGTTGTCGGAAACACCGTCTTCGGGTCGATCCCCGTGGTCGAGATCGACGAGTCGTCGGAGCCGGGCTTCCGCGCCGAAGGCAACATCAACCGCTGACGTGCGTTGCCCGCGAGCGTCGAAGCGGGTGTGGCTGGTGCGATCGGTCTGTTGGGGCTACTACCCTTGGCGAGGTGAGCTCCCACGAGCCTGAGCCCGACGACGCTGACACCGGGCCACTGCACGTCAACACGGTGCGCGAACAGTCCGCCGCCGCATTCGACCGACGATTCGAGGCGCCGCTGTCGGTGAATCCGCGGCCCGTGCATCGGAATCGTCGGCCGGTGGTGCTACTGGCCGTGGCGACGGCCGCGGTCGTGGGCCTCGGCGCGATCGCCTGGGCGTTCTGGCCGTCGTCGGACGACTCGCAGCTCTCGGGTGGCACCTCGACCGCCACCTCGGAGTCCGAGTCGCCGCAGCAGGCGGAGGCGCGACTGGTCGGCATGCTGCCGAAGGGATACAACGACGACGCGTGTGAGAGCGTTGTCCCGCCGGAAGGTGCTCTGGCACAGGTCAGTTGCGGTGCGAACAGCGACCCCGGCGGTCCGCTGACGGCGACTTACACGCTCGCGAAGGACGACGAATCGCTGCGTGCGGTGTTCGACCGTGTGGTCAGCACTTCCTCGGTCGTCAACTGCCCCGGCAACATCCAATCACCGGGGCCGTGGCGCCGCAACGCGACACCGCAGCAGGTCGCAGGCACGTTGGTGTGCGGCTTTCAGCAGAGCAAGCCGACGGTTGCGTGGACCACCGACGCCGAGATGTTGGTTAGCGAGGTCAAGTCAGGCCCGCAGGGGCCGAACATGGTTCAGCTCTACACCTGGTGGGCATCGCATTCCTGAGCCACGCTGACCCCGGTGCTAGGACGACAAGAGCCCGCTTCGCCTGCAGCACAGGCGAAGCGGGCTTCGTCATGATGGTCAGCCGGCTGGTGGCGGAACCACGATGGTGGTCGTCGCCGGAGCGGCACCTGCGGGAACAGGCATGGCCGAGCTGCCCTCGGGCAGCGGTGTCCCCGAGCTCCCTTCCGGTAACGGTGTGCCCGAGCTCCCTTCCGGCAGCGGCGTTCCCGCGCTGCCGGCGGGCGTGGCCGTCGGAGCAGTGGACTCGGGGGTCGCCGCCGAGGGCTCCGCACCGGGGGTGGGGGTGGCCGGAGTGCTTTCGGACTCGGCCGCACCGGACTGCGACGGAGTGGTGTACGTGCCCGCCGAACCGCCCCCGGTTGCCGGCGCCGCGGGCGGCGGCTGGACCCACAGGAGCAGATCGTTGCCGCCCGCGTTGTAGACGACGCTGTCAGGCGTGGCGCCGGTGACGTCGAAGTACTTAGCACCCTGGGTGATCGGCGTTCGCAACGTTCGCGGTAGGCCTGCTGCCGCGTGTGGCGAACGGATGATTCTGACCGCGTTCGTGAGGTTCACGGAGCTTCCCGGATGACCGCATTGCGTTCGGCAGCTCCTGCGCGTGAGGTGGTTTATGGCCTCAGGATGTCTGCTGGTGTCACGGCTGGAACGAAGGTACGCGCTGCGGCGGCAAGCTGCGGGTCCGCGGTGGCCAGTGCGTCGGCCTGCAACTGGGTCAGTGCGATGTACTCGGCCTGGTAGGTATCGGGCCAGTTGAGCTTGGCAGCTATTCGCCATGCATGGTCCTGCAGAGATCGGTCGCCGAGGAGCCGAATACGTAGCCGCCGAATGTCGTCGAGAACCTTTCGACCGGTCCGTTCGTCGATCTCCCCATGGCGGACAGACCCATAGACGAGGGCGAGCACCTGCGACCGCAGCAGCGTGGGAGCCGCCAGGCTGTGCTCGGCTGGTATGGCCGCGCCGCTGGTGGCGAGGTCGATTGCCGCCGGTGCGTCAATGACGAAGATTGTCATGACAGCACCCTCGCATAGACCGCAATTGGCTGCGACAGGGATTGGATCCTGCGTCCCGCTGTGTCGGTGGAGAAAGGCAGCTGTTGTTGTCGGACTCAGGATGCGTCAGCTTATGCGGCTGTCGTTTGCGAACAGCTCGGTGACGTTGCGCTCGCGTTCTCGTCTTATGTTGGCCCTGGCTGCGTCCAGAGATCTTCGCAGAGTTGCGATTTCGTTGTGGGCGCGGTTGAGATTGTGGGTGTGGGTGTTGACTAGGTCTCGGAGCCGGGCGTTCTCTTCGGCAAGGTGGTTTCCATTGGGGTCGAAGAGTTGTCCGGTCAGGTCGGCGATACGGGCTTCACGCTGCTTGACCTCAGCGCGTAGAGATTTGGCGAGGTCCTCGGCGTCAAGCGCACGTTCTCGCCACGACGCAGACGCCTGTTCGACTCTCTGATCGGCGCGTGCTATCGCTGTGGCCTGAGAGGCGTCGCGAGCTGCTAGAACGGCCTCCGTTAGATGTCGGCGCCGTTTGTCGTAGATGAATGTTTTGCCCACTCCCGCAAGTGCACAGACATTTTCGACGGTGAAAGGGGATTCGGTCTTGACGAGTTTGGTGAGTGCTCTGCGCACGCGCTGTTCACATTCGGCACTCGCGGTGGCACGGCGTTCGATCATTTCGACGGGTCGGCGGCGTGTTCTGGTCTCCATCTCATTCTCCCTAGACTTGCGGTGGCAGGGCCGTCATGTCGCCGTTGACGGGTTGGATCAACTGCGACACCGTGAATCCGGCAGAAAACAACGGGTCGAAGTAGTCATGCACTGGTGCGCGCAGGTCGAGTTTCTCGGCTTCCTCAAGCAGGCCGAGTTCGTCGAGTGCTTCACGTAGTCCGGTGAGTACGGGTTCCCATGGATGCCAGCGGCTCAGGATGTAATCACGTGTCTCGTCGCTGGGCGCCCGTTCGGCGAAGTGGTAGTCGCGGTCGCGTTTACGTTCCCAATAGGCCAGATCCGCGCCAGTGAGCACGAAATGCTCGCACGGTCCATCGGGGCCGTCAGTACAGTTCTTCTGCCACGGACACTGAGTGCCGCCGACGACCGGGCCGTACCGGCACAGACCATGTTCAACAGGCACGATGGTCAAGTCGATGCGGGCAGCCGCGGCGGCAGAGTCATCGGCGTTGATCTCATCGGGGCGCAGCAAGACGGTGCCGGGTTTGTCCATGCCCGGCCCGGCAGCCCACACCTGCTGCAGGTGCCGCTTGACGGTCGCGTCGTTGTACCGTGCGTAGTGGGCCAGAGCCTCTTCAGAAAAGTGCCCGAGCACTTGGCGTACCAAAGCCGGCGGAGCGCCATTGTCCAGCAGGGACATCGCTAGAGTGGATCTTGTCTGATGCGTCGTAATCCACTTCAGACCAAGACTTTCAAACCACTGAGTCCACGGATTGCGGAACCCCGTTTGCGACACCTCAAAGGCCAAGTCGGGATTCGATATTGCCGCGGGAAACAGCGGTTTGTCGCGATCCCACGAGGCTTCAAGTTGTGCGCGTCCACGCCCATCAAGCGCGGCGAGTTCCTTTGCATAGCGAGCACGAAGCTTTGCCCGCGTGAGATCCTGGCGCCGCAATAACCGTTCGTAGATAGGTAGGTAGCAGGGCATACCCCAGTCCACGACATTGACCTTGCTGATGTCCCGCCAGATATAGGGTTGGGCGCGGCCAACGAGCCCGACACAGCCCAGCCGAAGCTTCAGTGTCTCACTGATCCGCCCACCCTGAAACACCTGGGTCAACCAAATATCGGCGATCCCAACATCATTGCTGTCAAGGGCTTCAAGAGCAGCAATGCTGTCAGCGCTGATCAGCAACTGAAAGTCAGCCTGGCTCAGTGGTCGTGGCCGCGGCCGATTGACGGGCTGCGGGTATCTCGGCAGGCCAAGTATGAAGGAATCCAAACCCGGTGGTGTTCGGCGTTTTTCATGGCTGCGTCGCAGGACGGTTCGCATGCTCACGGTGTACGTGTGGCGGGTGAGATCGGTAAGGGTGTTGGTCCCTCTGCCCTTGTGCTTTATGAGCCGAGGAATGGGGATTTGGTCGCGGAACCACAGATCCCAGGTGTCCTTAAACGCTTTGGCATCGGCCCTGCCCAGCCGGGTCGGGTCATCGCCATGGTCGTTGCGGTTCTGCCACAGGATCTGCGAGAGCAAGGCGATTCCGGCGATCCGGTTGCGAACCGTTCCGACACTGGGACGTTTCCCGACCGGCTTGAGCGCCTCGTCACGCAGGAACTCCCACAGCACGTCCCGCAGCCAGCCTTGTGAGACACCGGTCAGGTCCCAGACCCTACGACGATTCTCCCCGGCGGTTGTTCCGGCAAACGGCGAACTGCCGACAACGATCGGGTCGAACCATCCCGCAGCCTTGGCGATGTCCTCAGTAACGATGAGGCTGCGCGCCGCCGCCGGCAGGTCCAACCAGATCCGGCGTCCCCGCTTGCCGACGTACCTCTCGGCGAGATCGTCGATCCGGGCGTCACACAGCGACGTCACTCCGCTCGCGGCGAGGGTGTCGATGACCTTCTGCAGCTCAGCAGGGCGCCACACGGTGCGTCGAGCGTTGTTGGCGTGTCGATGAAGGGCGTACCGGATCTCGTTCTGCAAGCCATAGGGCAGTGCTGCCAGTGAGAGAAGCCCGCGACTGCTGGGTGCCGACACGGACTCCCGAGTGGCCACGAAGGCCATGAACCCATCCCATCCGTGCCGGGTCGAGGCTGCGCTATCGGCGGTCAGCCAGTCGTCCCACTGCTGGATGTGGCCGTCGCACAAGCGCTGGTCTTGGGCGTCCACATGTGCGTTGCGCACACTATCGTGGACACAGCGCGGCACCGAGCACGGATCGTAGGCAGGCATCGGGCGTTGAAGTTGTCGCCACCGGGCTTCGCTGACCCACTCGTCACGAGCTCGTTTCTGAGGTCCGGTTCTCCGGCGCGCTTTTGCCAGCAGGTCCCCGTGATGTTTGCAGTAGCCGCTCTTCCATGCTTCGCGATTGTTGCCACAGATCACGCAGTCGGGCCTGCGCGACAATGCCCATCCTGACCTGGCCGATGCCACCGGTTCGGCATTGCGTACAAACTCGTCAAGTCCGACCGAGTCCTGAAGACATCGGTACTCTTGCGCGTGCGATATGCAGATGAGGCGAGTCGCTGTTGGTGACAAGCAGCCGCCACAGCCCTCGATGCGGCATGCCCACCCGTAAGTCTCATGATGCGGGGGAAACTCGATCGGTTCGGTCAGCAACCACGATGGGAAACGTTGACTAACAACGTCATAGCGTTGCTCGACAGTCAGCCCGAGATAGTCGCTCGTAGTGGACGGAGCTAGCGCTTCCACCGCGCTCATCGCGGAGCCTCTGATGTCGGTTGCGGCGCCAGGTATGGTTCGCTCGCAGGCCGGGCAGTTGCGTCCCAGGCTTGCTGGAGATACTTCATGGCGTGGCGGTTAGCCGACTTGCCGTACAAGTCAGTCACCATCTGAGGGCTTGCCCAGCCGAACTCCTGGGCGACCAGTTCGGCGTTGAAATCCGATTCGGCGTACAACGCCGCCGCAGCCTTGTGCCGGAACCCGTGCGGGGTCACCCGCACTGGCAGCCCGGCCCGCCGGCACGCTCTGGCCAGCATCTTGCGGACACCGGCCGTGGTGAGCGCCGCACCCGGAGTTCGGCCGGCGAGGTGCACGAGGACCTGTTCGTGATCGACTAGATGTGAGTTCGGATGGAACTCGTCCAGCAGATACGCGTGAAAGGTGCTGATCATGTCCGGGCTGACAGCCCGGATGACGCCGTCCACGACTGAGCCATCTCTGCCGACGACTGTCGGGGCGCAGGCTTTCGCGCGGGCGCCGTTAGGGTTGTCATCGCGCCCGATGACGTGAATGTGGGGATCAGCACGTTGACCGCACTCATGATTGCGGCGCAGGTGCAGGTCACTGAACCGAAGCCCGCACAAGCCACCCACCCTGATGCCCCCGTCATGCAGCCACGTCAGGATCATCACGTCTCGGGCCGAGGTCAACACACCCGGCTCGAACAGCGACTGCACCGTCTCGTCTGGCAGGAACCGGGGTCGTCGTGTGGTCACCTTCGGCGTGAGCGGATTGCCCTGGCCCATTCGCCCTGATTTGGTCTGTCGCGCAGCGGTGTTGGAGCGCAACGCCATGGCCAACTCTGGCGCCACCTCGCCTGAGGCTGCCAGTGCAAGGTAGTACGCCTTTACGACGGAGGCCACGTTGCCGGCGGCTGAGGGCCCCAGGGGCTTCTGCGTCGGTTTACGCCATGCCGCGCCATAGACACCGTCGACCTGACCAGTCACCCCGTTCATGTAGCGCTGTAGATCATCGAACGTGATGACGTCGGGTGTTTTGCCGTTGGCCTGCAGCCAGTTCAAATGATCGACCAGGCTGTAAGCATAGGTCTGCTGCGTCGATGCCCCATACCGCGTCAGCACCTTCAGACTCGGACTGTGAACTTCCAAGTCGGGAGTGAAGATCCAATAAGACTGGCTCCCGTCCTGATGCCGCACTTTGCGAACGGAGAACCGGTCATGCTCCAACGCCCACAACACCTTTCGCTGAGAGCCGCACATCTTATAGATACCACCTCGGTGGCCAACGGTCTCGGAGGCTCACCGCGAACGTCACGAACGCGAACAAGTCATGCCGATAAGACAGTCCTTCCCATTACCGAGACGGGCCCGAAGGGCCGCATACTAGAGGGATGCCACAATGCCTCGTGGTCCCTGAGCTGTATTACGCGCAACTTGCCAAGGTCAGGCAGGTGCAGGGGTATTGATCGCCTCTTCCGATCGGCGGGTAGCTATACGACGGGGTCTTGGCGGTACTGCTCGGTAATTCGGTCGGCGCGGTTATTGGCTGGCGCTAACGGCCACAGCCAGCAGATCGGGCACGCACCCTTGTCATCGGCATCGTCGGCGCCACCTGCATAGGCCGGATTGCCATCGTCACCGCCTGCCCGAGATCACGGTTTGTGCGCGTGGATGGGTGGTAGCGGCCAGGACGCGGTTGAATGCTGCTGATGGTGCGGCGTATGGCGGTCTTGGTCACCGGCATGTCTGGCGTGGGCAAATCAACGGTGCTGACCGAGCTTGCCCGGCTCGGTTACGAAACCGTTGATACCGACGACGGTGGATGGATCGAGGTCGTCGAGGGTGAGCCGTTGTGGCGGGAGACGTTGATCGAGGAGTTGTTGGATCGGCCGCGTGAGGCCCCGTTGATCGTTCAGGGCACGGTGGCCAACCAGGGACGTTCTTACGACCGCTTCGACGCGATCATCTTGCTCAGCGCACCGACCGACGTCGTGCTGCAGCGCATCGAAGGCCGCAACAACAACCCCTTCGGCAAATCCGCCCAAGAGCGTGCGCAGATCCTGGCCGACATCGCAGAAGTGGAACCACTGCTGCGCCAAGCCGCCACCCACGAAGTACCCACCGACCGCCCGTTATCGGAGGTCGTTGATGCCGTGACCAGCATCGTCGGCAGAGAGCAATGAGAACTCTTCCTGCCTGACTCCGACTGCCGTCAGCTGACCGCGATAACGTCGCCAGGGTGTCCGAACAACGATCGTTCCCCGAACCGCAGGTGTACGACCACGGCTTACTCGATGTGGGGGATGGCAACCGCATCTACTGGGAGACCAGGGGCAACCCCGATGGCCGGCCCGCGCTCATCGTTCACGGCGGCCCGGGATCAGGAAGATCCCGCGGAGCGCACAAGGGGTTTCATCCCAACCTGTTTCAGGTCGTGTTATTCGACCAGCGCGGATGCGGCGACAGCGTGCCCAGTGCAGCCGACCCGGCGACCGACATGGCACACAACACCACCGAACATCTCCTGGCTGACATGGAGACGCTGCGCCAGCACCTCGACATCGAGCGGTGGCTGCTCTACGGCGGGTCATGGGCGTCCACCCTCATCCTCGCGTACGCCGAACGCCATCCGGAACGGGTGATCGGCATTGTCTTGGTCGGGGTCACCATGACGCGGCCACGGGAAATCGACTGGCTCTACCACGGAGTGCGACTGTTACTGCCGATCGAATGGGAACGTTTCCGGGCTGGCGTGCCCGACCAAGACCGCGACGGCAATCTGGTCGAGGCATATCGGCAACTGATGAAGAGCCCCGATCTTCCGATACGCGAGCAGGCTGCCCACAATTGGTGTGCCTGGGAGGACGCCGTTATCGCGCACGAGAGTCTTGGTAGCCCCGGTCAATACAGCGCCAAACCTGACGCGGTGAAGCTGGCGTTCGTGAGGATTTGCACCCATTACTTCGCCCACGACGCATGGCTTGACGACGGACAACTCTTGCGTGATGCCCACCGCCTCAAGGGAATTCCAGGTGTACTGATACACGGACGCCTCGATCTGTCCGCTCCGTTACTCACCGCATGGGAACTTGCTCAGTCCTGGCCTGATGCTGAACTGATGATCATTGACGACTCCGGTCACACCGGAAGCCCGGCAATGCGGACCGGCGTGCTCGACGCTATCGCCAAGTTCGAACCACCGGAGTCTCGTTCCTAGACCTAGAGGAACGAGAGCGATTCCACCTTGTCTCAGCATGCCCCGCACCCTGCTTCGCGCGCAGCCGCCGTCGAGTCGCGAGGGTCAGAGAAGCGATTCAATGCGGGTAGCGAAGAGCTGTGTCCATTCGGTGAGGTAGCGGTCGTCAGGGATGCGCGTATCCGGTTGGCCAAAGAGGCCGGTCGCGAATCGTGTTCCGAGGATGCTATTAACGCCTACCGCGGCCATGACCGCGCATTCTTGCTGAGGCAGTGATGGTGCCCACGCGGCGATCCATTCGGCCAGTTCGGCGTTGAGTCCTTCGGCGAGCGCCGTGTAAGCGCTGTCGAGGCGGGTTGATCGTCCTGCCGGTGTGCGAGCGGCGATCTGCAGTAGCTCGATCTCCTCGTCGATAACGGTGAGCAGGTACCGGCCAAGCGCGGTGAGCTCGGCCCGTAGGTTCCCGAGGCCTGCGAATAGAGCCCGGATGTCGTGCATGGCTCGGCGGCGGTCCAGCTGGCGGTCGACTCCGGCGGCCAAGAGGGCTTCTTTGGATTTGAAGTGGTGATAGAGCGCACCCGAGCCGGCCGCTAAACCGGCGGCTGCCTCGATCTGCGACACGCTGGTGGCCTCAAAACCTTTTGTGCTGAACAACCGCATCGCCTCAGTGACCAGTCGTTCGCGCGTCGGCGCCGATGCCGCCATTGACCTCTCCCAAGTGATCACTTATCTTGAACAAGACATTACTTTACATCCCCAAGGCAAGGCCGGAGGCGCAATGCCGCATCAGAGCGATTCCCTGCCACGCGGACGAATCCGACGCACGATGCCGCTCGCTGGCTTCACCGCCCGCGCCGCGGGTGGCCGCCTCGTTGCCGGGTTGCGGGAGAAAGTGGGTCAGGACGGGGCCGTCGATCAATTTCACGAACGCACCGCCGAGCGTTACGCCGATCTGCTCGGCCACTCCAAGGGCGCGCTGATGAAGGTCGGCCAGATGATGTCGATGGTCGACAGCCGAGCGTTGGGTAACGGCGGGTTCTACCCCTATCAGAAAGCCATGAGCCGACTGCAGGCCGACGCTCCGCCGATGCACCCAGACTTGGTCCGCGAACTCCTCGTAACCGGACTCGGCTCCGCCGCCGGCCAGTTTGCCGAGTTCACCAATGAGCCGATGGCAGCTGCGTCGATCGGTCAGGTACACCGCGCCGTCCTGCGCGATGGTCGCGTGGTCGCGGTCAAGATTCAGTATCCGGGTGTGGCTCAAGCGATCCGAGACGATCTTGCCAACACCGAATTGGTGGCAACGTTTCTGCGCTTCATGCAGGCCGCGTCCGGAATGAAGACAGACGTCCGCGCTGTGGCACGTGAGGCTGCCGCTCGGATCTCTGAAGAGGTGGACTATCGGCACGAGGCGACCACGATCGCGGCGTTTGGTGATCTCTACCGCGACCACCCCTCCATCCGAGTCCCCACCGTCATCCCGGAGACATCCGGCGACCGGGTGCTGACGATGACCTATCTCGACGGGATGGACTGGGGCGCAGCCCAACACGCCGACCAGGACCTGAAGAACACCTGGACCGAGGTCATCGTTCGCTTCAACCAAGGCAACTTTCGACACGCGAATCTGCTGCACGGCGACCCGCATCCGGGCAACTTTCGGTTCAACACCGATGGCACCGTCGGCTTTGTCGATTTTGGCTGCGTGAAGGTCCTCCCCGAGCGGGAGCGGTGGCGTCTAGTTGCGATGACGCGGGCGGTCATCGAAGGCCGCAAAGATGACTACCGCGAGCTCATGGTGCAGGCCGGCTTCCTCGACGCAGACTCCGATCTCACCGCTGACGAGATGTACCAGTGGCAGTCGGAGGGGCTGTATGAGATTTGCGCCTCGGCTCAACCGGCGACCTACTCGCCTGAGTCAACCAGGCGGGTCCTGCAGACGTTCTTCGACGTACGTGACGCCGACCATCCGATCGGCCGCATGGGTACGCCAGACGACTACGTGTTCGCCAGCCGCGCAACGTTCGCGCTCAACGCCGTGGCGGCCGGTCTAGGTGCCACCCTGCCCATGCGAGCCATCATGGACGACCTGGACAACGTCGCCGAACCCATCACCGAGCTCGGCAAACAACACCACGCGTGGGTCCTTGATCGGGGACTGCCATCAGCATTGGACCACCATGACCAGCCGTGAGGCGGCGACCGGGCGATTGCCCTGGGACGCTGCCGATCCGTTCCCCTTCTACGAGCAGCGCCGCCTCGAAGGCAGCGTGGTCTGGGACGACGACATCGGCGCGTGGCTGATACTCGGCTTCTACGCCGCCCAGCAGATTCTTGGTGGCCCTGGGTGGACGAGCAACCCTCTAGCGAATCCAAACGCTCCACGCGCCGTGCGCGCAATGGACCCAGACATCGTGCGCCGGAACATCTTGACCGTCGACGGCACCAATCATCACCGCCTACGCGGCGCCGTCCGCGATGTGTTCACCCGAACATTCATCACCGGGCTGACAGCAGGCGTCGAGGCCATCGCCACAGAAACGATCGATCACATCCCAGCCGGAGTGGAGTTCGACTTCATGACCGACATCGCACTGCCGCTGCCCATCGCCGTCGCCGCAGCGTGGTTAGGGCTCGACGTCGACTCGGCACGACTGCTGCGAGAGGAATCACCGGCGATCAGCAGAATGCTTGGCGATTTCGTCGACCCCGATACCGTCGAGAGTGGAACGGCGGCCTTCGCTACGCTGCTGACCGAATTCCTCCCGCTCGCAGCTGACCGCCGCAATCATTGCGGCGACGACCTCCTCAGCTTCATCGGCGCCGATCCAGACCTGGAACTCGACGACGTCGTCACCATGGCGCTCATCATTGCCGTGGCCGGTCATGAAACCACCGCGAACCTACTGGGGGCCAGCGTTATTCGCCTGCTGACGCCCGGTCCCGACGGAGTACGGCCGATCGACGCCATCCACACCATCGACAGCCGGCTGTTCGCCGAACTGCTCCGCCTCGATGGACCCATTCAAGCCGTGGGGCGCACCGCCACCCGCGACCACATCGTTGATGGCGTCACCATCCACGCGACCGAGCCCGTGCTCGTGGTCCTTGCCGCCGCCAACCGCGACCCAGCAGTGTTCACTCAGCCCGACCAACTTCAACCCGACAGAGCCGGACCCGCCCCATTGGCATTTGGTTACGGTTCGCACTATTGCCTGGGCGCTGCCCTCGCCCGCCTCGAAATCATCGTCGCCCTGCAAAAACTCCTGGCACGTCGGCTTACCCTCTGCGGCAACCCAATATGGCGTAATACCCCTGCTATTCGCGGGCCCCTCACCACCCCCGCCCTCTTCTCGTAACTCCCCAGAGCTCGCCACGCTTGCCTCTCAAGGTGGACACGCCGCGCCTGTCTCGTCACTTTAGAACCGAGATCAGTCTCGCAAGGAGGGGACCTTGGCGCGCGGGTCCGGTGGATTGTGCACCACTGCGAAAGCGGCGTGCGTGTAGTACACGGCGTCAGCCACAATCGAGCAATGGCAGCTCAGTGCACCCTGCTTCGTGCGGCGACTTCTGATGATGACTCTTTCGTCGTCGAGATGGCACGTCACGCCTGCGTCATCGAAGATCGGCCGCTCCCTGAACCCGATGACGACGAAGTGCTTGAGATGCTCCCGCCTGATGGGGTGGTGCCGATCATTGCTGTGGATCACAGCGGCACACCCGTCGGTGCGGTGTGGACGTATCACGGGAGTCCGCCATTGCGCTGTGATGCGGCGGGTGTGCCGTTGCCGGAACTGTGCATCGCGGTGGCGCCCAGGCATCGTGGTGCGGGCATCGGCGGCATGCTGCTCGACGCGCTGTTCGCCGATCTCGCAGAGAGCCACGACACGATGTGCACCAACGTCCACGTACGCAACCCCGCCAAGCACCTCTACGAGCGCAAGGGGTTTCGCGTCGTCGGACAAGGCAATGGACCGCTCGGGCTCGCATTGGTCAAAGACCTTCGATGACTTGACATATCCGATTCCGGCCGCGTGCGAACGCGATCATTCTGCGTCCGGCTTATAAGCGGCCAGCTGTGCGAGGGGCCCTCGCACCCAGGTATCGACTTGGTGTTGACCGGCGAGGCGGACGACTAGGGGACCGCCGGCTCCGTGGGCTACGTCGAGGGCTTCGCATCGACGTTTGCGGTGGGTACGCCACGACCAGCGGATGATGTGCTCACGGTCGGTGAAGACGGTCCGTAGCGGCGGCTCACGATTGCCATTCCACAGTTCTATGCGACGGATGCGCCGGCGCAGTGTCCGCCGCACGACGCGGTGGGTGACTGTCCATCGGCTGTGATCGAGCCAGACGAGAACATCGGCTCGGTCGAGCAGGATGGCCCGCACCTGCGAGTACTGCCATTCGACGACCCAGCTGGGGCCTGAGGTGAAGTCGTCGACGTCAGCGGCGAAGGTCGGCCGAGGTGTCCAATGGGGTCCGTGGTGAAGCGAGTCGATCTCCACGGTCGGCAGGTGCAGGGTAGTGCTGATCGTCTCCCGCAAGGTACTCTTGCCCGCACCCGAGGACCCGGTGACCAGGATGCGTCGCGTTGTGGGCGGAACCGGATCCAGCGGGCCGAGCAGCGCAATCATCAGCTTGTTAGACCGGCTGGGTCGTGCCTGCAGGGGCGGCGAGCAACGCGTGCTGGTGCATGTCGTGCCAGCCATCGGCGTGCAACGCCGCGCCCTTGCGGATGCCCTCGGCACGGAAGCCGGCCTTGACTGCGACCCGGCACGACGCGCCGTTGAACACCGAATGAGCCAACCCGATTCGGTGGAACCCGGCTTCGTTGAATGCCCACTGGCACAACGCGATTACGGCTTGGGAACAGAGCCCGCGTCCACGCCAGGCGGGCACCATCCAGTACGCCACACCCGCCGAGCCATCATGAAGGTCGACGCCTTTAAGCGACACGCGGCCCATCAACGAATCGGTACTGCGATCCACCAATGCCCAATTCAACTGCGACTCTTCATCCCATCCAGCCCTCCAGCTGGTGATCCACTGCTGCGCCTCGTCAACCGAGTCCGCACGCCGCACGTGCCAGCGTTGGATATCCGGATCGGTGAAGGCCTTCACCACAGCATCGGCGTCTGACGGCTGCCACGGCCGCAGCAACGCGTCGGTCCCCACGGGTACCGACGGATGAGATGAACGACGCAGCGATCCAGCGGCGATCGCCGGCGAAACCAAACTCGGCACACCAAGCATCATCGCCCACACCGCCACTGATTTCCCCACGAAACAACACCGAGACAAGTTGCCTTTCTGGTTCACCAAGTCCAATGTCCGAATTCACCGGATGAGGCTTGAAACACCTGCTCGCAGGCCGTAGCGTCAGTCCACGGGTTCGATGTGACCCGCCGCCCGCGCCGAAACATCGGTCAGGTGAACACATCGGGATCGGTCACCATCGCACTCGTCTCCGAGCCACGGTGCCTCGACAGCACAGCAACGCGGGCACTGAATTGCACACCGGCACCGGAAAACGTAGGTGAAGTGATGGATCTGTCCCTTGACGACGCTAAACGCGCCGCCCGCGTCCTGCGCGACCAACTACCTGACACCGATCTCACGCATTCCAAAGCGCTAGAGATCGTGTCCCAACAGCTCGGTTTCCGGGACTGGAACACTGCCGCGGCGCGGCTTCCGTCCGAGCGAGGCATGAGCGCACCGGTGCCCGTGCTCCGTAGCCTCGACGAGGCCCGCGCCCGCGCGTTCTACATCGACTAACTGCACTTCAACATCGAGTGGGAACACCGTTTCGATTACGCACAGTCGATCCTCTACATGCGTTTGCGTCGCGATCGGTTCGTCCTCGACCTCTCCGAACACCACTGCGACGGCACCCCTGGTTCGACCCTATGGGTACCCGTCGGCGACGTCACCGCTTTGCATAAGGAACTCCATGCCACCGGCTACGACCGGATGAACCCCGGCACCGAAGTCGACTCACCTGGCGGCCCAACGATGGAAGTCATCGACCCGTTCTCGAACACGATCCGCTTCTGCCAGCCCACACCATAGAGCCGCCGTCGGCGGGCCGACCTACAGCACGGCCAGCCGGCCATCGGCACCCGAATGACTGCGACATCGTAAGCAATTCGGCACACCGCGAGCCACTTATCTGTAGACGATTTCGGGGTGTGTAGGACTGTTACCGACGTACGTTTGGGCGCTAGGCTGCGTCGTGGGTAACAGCGTTATCTGGAAGGGTGTCACCGACGTTGGTGCCTGGCCCCGGCGATGCTGCGATAGTCCGCTCCGCGTGAACCTGGGCCATGGTAGCTAGCGCTTGTCGAGAAGCTTCATCACCCTACGGCTGTTGTGCATTATGTGGTCACTAACGGGCAGTATCGGTATCCCATAGCTGAGCAAGTACAACTGCAGCGACGCAACACCTTTGGACGCGGCGGTGCGCCATTTCGCGATCAAGTCCACCATGTTGGGATTCATTCCGCCCTTCGCCCCTATGTCGGCCATCCCTTCGAGCAACTGAAGGTCTGACAGCGGAACGATCCCAGGGGCGTACACGTGCGGCTGAAGATGCTTGAACGCGTTAATGCTTCGGAGATTGATGTCAAACTGAGCCAGCAGTCCGGTGACGACGCCGGCGTCGGGCACGATGACGAGCGGGGCGTACATCGTCTTGTTGTCGACCTTTTCGTTTTCCCAGCCGCCGCGCTTCTGGACGAGGTCGATGGTGGAGAGTAGTTGCCTGTACTTGCCGCTGTCGGTGTCCATGAAGATTGTCTGGACGTCGGCGCTGTATTCTTCCCAACTCGCAAGGCCTTGCGCCGCATCCGCTTTCACTGCGTGGTTGGTGGCGTCGATCACGATGCAATGGTCTTTGCCGAACAGCATCCAGTCACAGACCGACGGCGCTTTGCCCTTCTTCTGCGTCCACGCGGCCTGCATTTCGTCTTCGTCGACGATCGCGCGCAGATGGGGGCACTTGTCGTGGATGCGATGGAGAATCCCGCTGACGAATTGTTCGAACGCGTCATTCATCGCAGTCTTGAACCGATTGCGCAGCGCTCCTGGGAAACTGGCCCACGCTTCGAAGTAGAGCTGTGCACCGCATAGCCGGTCGAGGGCCCATTGATGGCGGATGGCGACGAATGTGTTGTCATCGACGGCCAGGAAAGGGTACTGCGTGAGGGTGTAGCGCTGATGGCTGATTGGCCCAGCGTTGCGGTCCTCCTGCAACTTGGCCTTGAAGTCCTCCAGTCGTGGCGCCATGTTCGCGAAAAGGTAGTCGATCGCGGACTCCGACGCGCCGTCGGCCAGTAGTTCATCGCGGGTGAACCGGACCTGATGGCTCTTGGTGCTGCGCTTGATGATCCGGCGTCCGAGACGCATGACGTCGAGTAGTTCGACACCGGTGGCGATCTTAAAGGCCTCCGCGGGCGTCGCCCCCAGGCCGGTCGTCTTCGACCTCGACGCCCACTCCGTGAACCACAAGTCGAAGGAGTTCGAAAGCACGATCTCCAATCTCAGCGGCGCGTTGAAGAGCGCCGACGCGATTTCCTCCTGCATGAGCGGCTTGGCGTACTCGTGCAGCTCTTCAGCGCCCATCTTCGGCAGCTTGCGCTGAAGCTTCGCGATTTCGGCGGCGGTGGGCACGTCGCCTGAGAACTCGGAGTTGAGGTTCTGTTCCGTCGTGATCGACAGCAGCATGTGCGTGAGTATGTTGCGGTCGATGACCGGTGCGGCGTCGGCTGCTGTGGCGTACTCGATGATCTCGCGCATAAACTGCGCGGTCGCACGGGGCGAGATGAGCATGTCGTTGCAAATGACGATCCTGTTGAGGGCCTTCTCGCAAACGCCCCCGGTGCCGCCGCCAGCGAGGAAATCCCCCTCAACGTCGCGTACGCCCTGAGTGGTCGTGTAGGCGACGTCCCACTGCGCCTGCAGGCGGGCAACAGTTTCGAGAGCGTCGTAAAGGTTGATGCTGGCAAGTAGTTCGCGCCGCTCGTCGTCTGTCAGCGGGTTCAATCCAAGCAGTCCGCATACGATCAGCTGCGGTTGCGACGTCAAGTAGGACATGGTGTGTGACATCAGGTCATCTGTCACCGGATTTCCGAGTGGCGGCATCCACGACGGTGGCCGATTTCCGGGCGCAGCGGGCACCCGGCCCGAGGCGAACAGAGGGTTGGGCTTGGGCGTGCTCTTGCCGCCGCGCGGGCCCCGGTAGCGAGACTTACCCGACATGAGCGTCGGTCCTCTCATCGAGTAACTCGTTGATCTGACAGCTCGGCGGTTCGCCGCGCTTTTCGCGGATCGACTGGCGCACGGCGACGAGCAACCTCAACTCGGCGTCGATGTGGTCACGAGTGCGCATGTAGTCAAGGCTACGGAAGCGCGCTGACATCCAGCTAGCGAATTTTCGTCGGCAGTTCGAAGAAGTCAAGGCACGGTGGCATCGCCGAAGTACCGCAAGGAGTTGCGGCGCGTCCGTGCCACCGCCGGCTACATGTGCACCACGACACCGCACTAGTGGCGAGGCGTTACACATGATACTGACGTTTCGACCAGCTCGAACTTCGGCGTTGGCCCGCTCCACTACTGATAACACCGCGAACGACTCCGAAGTTCGTGATCAAACGACTTCCGAATCCGGTCGAAATCATGTCGGCAATCGGCACTTCGAAGCGGGCCGTAATCGTCAGATGATGCTGTTCAGGAAGGCGATTGAAGCCTCTACTCGAGTGCGGAGTGCTGACAGCTGCGGGATGCTGAAGCGCCCGGCAACACCGTGCGTCCCCTTGTTGAACATGGTGAAGAGCGATACCGCGTTGTCGATGTCGGCCTCGACAAATTCATCCGCCGAATTGTCGATGATTCCCTTGCGGGACAGCAGGTATCGGATCTTTGCTCTGCGCGTCGGCGTCCCCTGGGCAGTGACCTCACACTCCTGATGCACCTGCAGTACAACGGAATCCGGCGCAGCGATGTCTAGGATTGAAGTGAGCACTTCGCGTGCACTAGTGCAGAAATGACGTGCAGCATCCGGATTCGCTGGGTTCAGCGCAAACAAAGCACCAGTCCACCGGCTGACGAGATCTTGTGAGAACCGTCCAAGTTCGGCGGTCATACTCGGACCGCTGAGATCTTCGACGCTTTCCGCCTCGTCTTCGTGGACATCGCCGTCAAGTGCGTTCGCTAGATACGCACTGTTAGCCGCCTCCTCGCTGGCACGGTCGAGGAACTCGCGTTCAACGTCATTCAGGGCGCGATCCTGGAAACGTTGCTCCAACGTCTCATACGCGGTTGCCAGATGCTGGACCGAAGAGCGATAGGTTACTCGCACCGTGGCTGGACGCGATTGAAGGCGCTTCAGTTCTTGAATCAATCGCCGGCGCTGATTTTCGACCCTCTGGTTATGCGACTTGGCCTTGGCGTTGTATTGGCGCACTTCCCGGTTGTATTCGCGGATAGCCCTGTTCTGTTGGTCGACCGCCCGCTTGAGGCTGTCCTGCTGTTTCTTCGCAGCCTGCTGCGCTTTTCGCACAGCCTGGTTATGCGCTTGACGCTGCCGCTCAGCGGCACGCTGAGCATCTCTCGCCGCGCGCTGCATCGCGGCACGCGCTTGCGCAGGCGTCATTCGTCTCGCCATGAACCAATACTGCGCCGACCCACCGACAGAACTCGTCATTTCCATCGGCGTGTCGCGAACGCGTTCGTGACGTTGTTACCTCGGCGAATAGAGCAATTCTACGTTGTCGGGTCGCTAATGAAGTAGATCTTGCCCGTGGTCTTTTCGCCCTATGCCAGCGTCGACGGGTTCACCCCCTGCGGGGTGGCGACTCCGAACAGCACGCGGTAGGTGTCACCGTTCTTCGCTCGGGCATTGAGGTTGGAGACGATGGGGGTTGCGCCTCCGGCGATCGCCTCATCGGTGGCCGTGGCTTCCCACAGCGTGCCGATCGGCCGGTACGGAATGCTGTCGGTACTGGGCTTGAGACCAGTGATGGTCCAGTGCTGGACGACGTTGCCGTCGGTCAGTGCAGCCGGCTGTCCCAGACTCTGGACCTCGACGTCGTCGGCCGAAGCGAACGGTGCGGCGGCGACACCTATGGCGGCTGCAGCAGCAGCGGTCATAGCGGCCATTGCCGGCTTGATCTTCACGTGATGCCTCCTGTTTATCGCTAGCGCACAGGGAGGATTGCCCCCGCGCAACGTAACAAACCGCGCCATCATGGCGATCGCGTGCCTCGCCGGACGAGCGGCGCCGCGGCCGTCACGCTGGCCGCCCGGTGTTGCTCGGCGAGCCGTCAGATCGCTGCTGAAGGTGGTGTTCGCTGCGGCTGCGAGATTTGCTGGAGCTTGCCAATTCAAGGAGTCGCGCACGCGTGGCAATCCGCGGAAACGCCTGGGAGCGGGGCTATGATCGCGCCCATGTCAGACTCTGCTTCCAATCATTCGATGTCCCGCGGGCAGCCGGCCTGGATCGCCCCGGCCGCGCTGGCCGTCGCGGTCATCTCGGTGGCGATCGCGGTGTGGGCGCTCGTGAAGTCGCCCTCCTCGGAAGGGGTGGCGAAGCTGAGCGAAGACGATGCCAAGGCGCAGATCTGTGAAGCGTTTCAAATCGTGCGCGGCGGAATTGCACTGCAGACCAACGCCGACCTCGGCCCCGATCCGGTGGCCGCGCAGGCGGTAGCCGCCAATGCCCGTCTTTCCACGCTCGGTGGCGGACTCTTCCTGCTGTCCCGCCTCAACGACGGTGCGCCCACCGAGCTGGCCGACGCGGTGCGGTCATTCGCGACGGATATCGAATACGTCGGCATGGTTCAGCTCTCCGGGGCTGCCCCCGACGACCCCGCGCAGGTCGATCGGACCAACCGCGCGCAGGCGGCGTCGAACAAGATCGGCGAACTCTGCGGCTAGCGCCCGGTCAGGCCGGCACGAACTCCACCCCGGCCAGCGCCACGGCGTCGTCGCGGTCCGGGGCGGTCACGACGGCGGTGAAACCGGCCTGGGAGTCGTCTGAGTTCTTCCAGACGTTGACCCGCAACGTCTCTCCGGGGAACACCACACCGGCCATCCGGGCGCCGTAGGACTTCAGCGCGCTGACATCGCCGTCAAGCAGGTTGTCCACCAACGTCTTACAGGTCATGCCGTAGGTACACAGTCCATGCAGGATCGGGCGCGGAAAGCCCGCAGCCGCAGCGAAATCCGGATCGGAATGGAGCGGATTGCGGTCGCCGCACATCCGGTAGAGCAGTGCCTGCTGAGGTGATGTGGGGATGGACAGCTCGAAATCGGGTGCGCGATCCGACTGCGCGGAAGACCCGGATGGCCCACGGTCGCCACCGAAGCCACCCTCACCGCGAGCGAAGATTGACCGCTTCTGCGTCCACAGCAGCTGACCGTCAGGATCCTTGACCGTCGTCTCCGACCAGATCACCGCGGCCTTGCCCTTGTCCCAGATCTCGGTGAACCGGGTGACGGCGATCCCGGTTCCCGTCGCCGGGATCGGGCCGGGCACGGTTACGGCCTCGCTCGCGTGCAGCACTCTGCTCAGCTCGATGTCGATTCCGGGGAACTTCACCGCGGGCGGCTCGGTCATGTGGAAGCTCTGCGCGACGTTGCCGAATGTCGGCAGCACCTGTGGGGTTCCGTCGGTCAGGTAGCGCAGTTCGCGCTTGTCCATCGGATCGCTGCCGGCGCCCAGACCCAAGTGGTAGAGCTGGATATCGCTACTGGTCCAGGAGAATTCAGCGGGCGGGAGTTCGGCGCCGATCGCTTCATCAAGATTGATGGGCATGCGTCTACTCCTTGCCGGCGAGATGCAGGGCCGCGAGGTACCCGAACGTCATGGCCGGTCCGATGGTGCCGCCGGGCCCCGGATAGGTGTGGCCCATCACCGGGGCGCTCACATTGCCGGCGGCGTAGAGGCCCTCGATGATCGAACCGTCGTCGCGCAGCGCGCGGCCCTGCACGTCGGTGACGACGCCGCCCTTGGTGCCGAGATCGCCGGGAACCATCTTCGCCGCGTAGAACGGCCCGTGGCTGATCTCGCCGAGATTGGGGTTCGGCTTGTTGGTGGGGTCGCCGTAGTAGCGGTCGTAGGCGCTTTCGCCGCGCTTGAAGTCCTCGTCCACGCCGGTGCGCGCGAAACCGTTGAACCGCTCGACCGTTGCCTTGAACGCATCGGCTGGCAGGCCTGTCTTCTCCGCCAGTTCATCGAGGGTCTGGGCCGAGACGATCACGCCCGACTCCGTCCACTTCTTCGGAATGCGCTGTCCCGGCTGCAGTCCCGCGAAGATGTAACGGTCCCGGTACTGCTGGTCGAACACCAGCCAGGCCGGGATGTTCTCGCCGGGCCCCGCGCCCTGGCCGTACTGGCCCCCGTACATGTGGTGGCAGGCCTCGACATACGGCATGGACTCGTTCATGAACCGGCTGCCCGACATGTTCACGATGATCGACCCGGGGGAGTTGCGCTCCGACAGCGCGAACCAGGGCGCGTCGACCAGCGGTACCGTCGGGCCCCACCACGCGTCCTCCATGACGTCGAGTGCGGCACCCAACTTCTCGGCGGCCAGAATTCCGTCGCCGGTGTTGGCCTTGGCGCCGACAGTCCACTCTGTGGTGATCGGGGCGCGCTGGTACTTGACCCGCATCTGCTCGTTGTGCTCGAAGCCGCCGCTGCCCAGGATCACGCCTCGGCGGGCTCGGATCAGCTGGGGCTCGGCACTTTCCGGCGCGTTCATGTCGCGGACATAGATGCCCCGAACGACGCCATCCTCGACATGGAGGTCGGTCAGTGCAGTGTTCAGCAGGACCGGGACGCCGGCCTCCTGCAGGCCGATGCGCAGCGGCGCGATCAGTGCGCGGCCCATGCCGACGAGGTTCTTGCCGGTGACCTTGCCCCACGTCGCCCGGATGCCGACCTTGAGGCTGCGCAGCACACCGCGCGGGTGGCGCTTGAGCTGGTTGAGCCGGACGTAGTCCTGCTGCAGAACGACCATGTTCATCGGAACCTTGCCGTACGGCGGCTCGAGGCCGGACAGGTCGGCGCCGAGCTTGTTGGCGTTGAACGGTTTGGGCTCGACGGACCGGCCCGAGGCCTTGCCGCCAGCGGTCTCGGGGTAGTAGTCCGAGTAGTTCGGCACCCAGCAGAGCTTGAGCGGCGAGTGCTTCAGCACGAAGGACAGCATCTCGGGACCGCGGTCCAGGTAGGTGTCGATCTTCTCGGCCGGAACGACATCGCCGATGATCGCGTGCAGGTAGGTCCGAGCGGCCTGGGGCGTGTCTTTCACCCCGTCACGCTGGAGAATCTCGTTGTTCGGGATCCACACTCCGCCGCCTGACCGCGCGGTGGAACCGCCATAGTGCGGCGCCTTCTCGACGACTACTGTCGAGAGTCCCTGGTGGGCCGCGGTGAGGGCGGCGACCATGCCGGCGGCTCCGCTGCCCACCACGACGACGTCGTACTCCTGCTCCGTCATGTAGAACACGTTATAGAATTGCGCGGCCGACCCACAACTGTGCCGGTCGACGAAACGAGGGGACTTCATCAGATGCTCAGTGTCGAGGTGCGTGATCAACTTGCCGCCGACCTCGCTCAGGCCGAGCGCAGCCGGGTTCCGATCGCCCCGCTGACCGACGCCAATCCCGATATCGACGTCGTGGACGCCTACGAGATCCAGCTGATCAACATCCGCCAGCGCGTGGCCGAGGGCGCCCGCATCATCGGACACAAGGTGGGCCTCTCCTCGGAGGCCATGCAGAAGATGATGAACGTCGACGAGCCGGACTACGGGCATCTGCTCGAGGAGATGCAGGTCTTCGAAGACACCCCGGTCCAGTCCGACCGGTATCTGTATCCGCGGGTCGAGGTCGAGGTCGGGTTCATCCTGGCTGACGATCTGCCCGGCGCGGGATGCACCGAGGACGACGTGCTCGCCGCGACGGCCGCCTTCGCGCCGGCGATCGAGCTCATCGACACCCGGATCACCAATTGGCAGATCAAACTGTGCGACACGATCGCCGACAACGCGTCGTCGGCGGGCTGGGTGCTGGGCGAAGCGCGGGTGTCGCCGAAGGACGTGGACATCAAAGCTATCAAGGCGACTTTGACCAACAACGGCGAAGTGGTCGCGGAGGGCCGCAGCGATGCGGTGCTGGGGAATCCCGTGACGGCGGTGGCGTGGTTGGCGCGCAAGGTCGAGGCTTTCGGCGTCCGACTGAAGGCGGGCGACATCGTGTTGCCCGGGTCGTGCACCCGTGCGATAGATGCACCTCCCGGCAGCCATTTCGTCGCCGACTTCGCCGGGTTAGGTTCAGTACGAATGAGTTTCGAATGACACGTATTCAGATGACGGGGAGAACTCATGCCTGATAAAGCTTCCGTGGCGATCGTGGGGTCGGGCAACATCAGCACCGACCTGTTGTACAAATTGCTGCGCTCGGACTGGCTGGAGCCGCGCTGGATGATCGGGATCGATCCGGACAGTGAGGGTTTGGCCCGTGCCCGCAAGCTCGGGCTGGAGACCAGCCATGAGGGTGTGGATTGGCTGTTGGGCCGGGATGAGTTGCCGGACATGGTGTTCGAGGCAACCAGCGCTTATGTGCATCGGGACGCCGCGCCCCGCTACGCCGAGGCCGGTATTCGTGCGATCGACCTGACACCGGCCGCGGTCGGGCCCGGGGTGATCCCGCCGGCGAATCTGCGTGAGCATCTCGACGCACCGAACGTCAACATGGTGACCTGTGGTGGCCAGGCCACCATCCCGATGGTGTACGCCGTATCGCGCGTGGTCGACGTGCCGTACGCCGAGATCGTGGCGTCGGTGTCGTCGGCGTCGGCCGGTCCGGGGACACGGGCCAACATCGACGAGTTCACCAAGACCACCAGCGCGGGTGTGCAGCACATCGGCGGCGCGGCGCGGGGCAAGGCGATCATCATCCTGAACCCCGCCGATCCGCCGATGATCATGCGCGACACCATCTTCTGCGCCATTCCCGAGGACGCCGACCACGACGCGATCACGGCCTCGATCAAGGACGTCGTGGCACAGGTGCAGACCTATGTGCCCGGCTACCGGCTGCTCAACGAGCCGCAGTTCGACGAGCCGACGGTGTTCAACGGCGGTAACCACCTCGTCACCACGTTCGTCGAAGTGGAGGGTGCCGGGGACTATCTGCCGCCGTACGCTGGAAACCTGGACATCATGACCGCCGCGGCCACCAAGGTGGGCGAGGAGATCGCCAAAGAGTCGTTTGCGACAGCTGGTGCAGGAGGTCAGGCATGAGCACTGACGAGATCTACTTCAACCCGATGTGGGACGTCCGGATGACGGACACGTCCCTGCGGGACGGCAGCCACCACAAGCGTCACCAGTTCACCAAGGACGAGGTCGGCGCGATCGTTGCGGCGCTCGACACCGCGGGGGTGCCGGTCATCGAGGTCACCCACGGTGACGGGCTGGGCGGATCGAGCTTCAACTACGGGTTCTCCAAGACCCCGGAGCAGGAGCTGATCAAGCTGGCGGCCGAGACCGCCAAGGAAGCCAAGATCGCGTTCTTGATGCTGCCCGGTGTCGGCACCAAGGAGGACATCAAGGAGGCGCAGCACAACGGCGGGTCGATCTGCCGGATCGCCACCCACTGCACCGAGGCCGATGTGTCGATCCAGCATTTCGGGCTCGCGCGTGAGCTGGGGTTGGAGACTGTCGGGTTCTTGATGATGAGCCACACGATCCCGCCGGAGAAGCTGGCCGCCCAGGCCCGGATCATGGCCGACGCGGGATGTCAGTGCGTGTATGTGGTGGATTCGGCGGGTGCGCTGGTGCTCGAAGGGGTCGCCGACCGGGTGGCGGCGCTGGTGGCCGAGCTCGGCGACGACGCCCAAGTGGGCTTTCACGGGCACGAGAACCTCGGCCTGGGGGTGGCGAACTCGATCGAAGCGGTGCGGGCCGGGGCCAAGCAGATCGACGGTTCGTGTCGCCGCTTCGGTGCCGGTGCCGGTAATGCACCGGTCGAAGCCCTGATCGGGGTTTTCGACAAGATCGGTGTCAAGACCGGAATCGATTTCTTCGAGATCGCCGATGCCGCCGAGGAGGTCGTCGCCCCGGCGATGCCCGCCGAGTGTCTGCTGGATCGCAATGCCCTGATCATGGGCTACTCCGGGGTGTACTCCAGCTTCCTCAAGCACGCGATCCGCCAGTCCGAGCGCTACGGGGTGCCCGCGCACCAACTGCTGCACCGTGCCGGGCAGCGCAAGCTCATCGGCGGCCAGGAAGACCAACTCATCGACATCGCCCTGGAGATCAAGCGGGAGATGGACGCCGAGGCAGCTACCACGGCCTAGGGAAAGCGTGTACGCGTAACTCCCTCGCCGTGTCATTGACGGCGGCGTAAAGTCTCCCGCTACGCATTCGTGCACGTCAGGATGCGTGTCGGGGGCGGGGGTCCGAGTTGTCTGGTTGGCCTTTTGTGGGGCGCGCGGCCGAGCTTTGGGACGCACTGGATGCGGTGCGTCCTGGCTCGGAGTTTCGCGGCGTGGTGTTTTGCGGAGAGGCCGGCGTCGGCAAGACGACGCTGGCGCGGGCGGTGGCCGAACAGCTCGCACCGGAGGGGTGGACGGTGCAGTCGGTGCTGGGCACCGAAACCGGCCGCGCGGTTCCGCTGGGGGCGTTCCACCGTGCATTGGAGATCGTGGACGCCCGCGAACCGGCAGTGATGCTGGCGTCTGCCTACCGGAATCTGGCAGGTGAGGACGGCGTCGTCACCGTCGTGGACGACGCCCAGTATTTGGACCCGCTGTCTGCGCTGCTGGTCCATCAGTTGGCGGTGAGCGGTTCACCGCGGTTGATCGTGACGATTCGGTCGGGCGAGGCCACCCCGGATGCAGTGGCGGCGTTGTGGAAAGACGATCTGCTGTTGCGTGTCGATGTGCGGCCGTTCACGCAGGCCGAGACCGCCGAAATGATCGCCAGCGTGCTCGACGGGGACGTCGATGACCGTCTGGTCGATCAGCTTCATCGGGTCTCCGAGGGCAGCCCGTTGGTGCTGCGCGGCCTGCTGACGGCCGGCCGTGCCGACGGTGCACTGTGCGAGCGCGACGGACGGTGGTGTCTCAGCGGCCGGCTGCGCGCGGGACCCGATCTCACCGAGTTGGTCGAATCCCGCATCGCCTCTCTCGACTCCGACGAAGCCGACGTCATCGAATATGTGTGCACCGCAGAGCTTCTGGACTGGGAAGTGCTGCGTTCGCTGTGCGATTCAGATGCGGTGTCACGCGTCGAGCGCCGTGGGCTCATCCACTTCGTGACTGACGCGGACCACACCCTGGTGCAGCCCGGGCACTCGATCATCGGGGAGGTGGTCCGACGGCGTTGCGGGGTCGCTCGCGCCCGGGAACTCAATACCGCTCTTGCGCAGCAGGGTTCAAAGCACATACGACGGGTGAGCAACCATCCGGACGGACCGCGACATGATGTGCGCGCCAGGATCCGGCTCGCACAGTTCATGATGAAGAGCGATGTTTCGCCGGACCTGGAGGCCATCCTCCATGCCGCTGAAAGCGCGGTGACGATGGCCCACCTCGAGTTGGGGGAGGAGCCCGCGCGCTTCGTATTCGACCGTGGGGGTGACATTTCCGCCGCGATCGTCCTTGCCGATGCCATCAGCTGGCAAGGCCGGGGTGCGGAGGCCGAGGCGATTCTCGGCAACTTCGACCCCGACGGTACGGACGAATTGATCTGCGTGCGCTGGGGATGTCTGCGTGCTGCGAACCTGTTCTTCGGCGGCGGAGACGCTGACGCCGCGCAGGCGGTCCTCGACACGGTCCGTGGCCGGGTGGGGTCCGAGACGATGCTGAGCCTGGTCACTGCGATGGAGGCGGCGGTGACCTTCTTCGGCGGGAACCTCCCGCCCGCCATTACCGTCGGACGGGCCGTGCTGGACGAGGACGCAATGCCGATGGCCATCGTGTGGGCGGCGCTGGCGACTGCGGGCTCGCTGGCGCTGGTAGGGCGGTTCGCGGAGGTTCCGGCGGTAGCCGAGCAGGGGCTGCGGGCGGCGGAGCGCTGCGAGTCGGGTCCGCAGCGCTACGCGCTGGGCATGGCCGAGGTGCTGGCACTCACCGCCCGCGGCGACCTCGACGCGGCGCAGCGGGTGTGTGAACGCTACGACGATATGACGGCCGGCGTTACGCAGGCGCAGGCCATCGTCACCGCGCTGAGCGGCCGTGTCGAGCTGGCGCGGGGCAGCATCGCGCATGCCTGCGAGGCACTCCGGAAATCGCTGTGGACGATGGCGGAGTCCCTTCCCACCGGCTGGGTGATGCTGGTCGCAGCGTGGCTGACACATGGCGAAGGCATGCGCGGGAACATCGAGGCGGCCACCGCGGCGCTGGCAAGGGCGGAGGAGGTCGCCGGGCCGCAGGTCGCGGTGTTCCAGCCGGAGTTGGAACTGGCGCGGTCATGGGTACAGGCGGCATCCGGCCAGACGACATCGGCCCGCAGCCGTGCGATTCGGGCCGCACAGACGGCGCGACGCGCGGGAATGCACGCGGTGGAGGCGACCGCGCTGCACACCGCGGTCCGATTCGGCGACAGGTCGCAATCGGTGCGCCTCGCCGCGCTGGCTGCACAGTTGGACAGCCCGCTGCCGACTGCGATGTTCGAACACGGACGTGGGCTCGCCGAACACGACGGCGACCTGCTCTCGGAGGCGACGGACCAGTTCTACCGGATCGGGGCGTGGGCGATGGCCGCCGACGCGGCGGCCCACGCGTCCCGTGAGTTCGCCCGGTCCGGCAATCGGATCAAGGAACTCGAGGCGTCGACACGCGCCCATTGGCTGGCGAGCCGGTGTGGTCTGCGCACCCCGGCCACCGCGGACATCGAGCGTCCGCTGCCGATCACCGATCGTGAGCGCGAGATCGCGAATCTGGTGGGTGCCGGCCTGACCAATCGGGAGATCGCTGACCGGCTGAGTGTTTCGCCGCGCACCGTCGACGGCCATCTCTACCGAATCTTCGCCAAGTTGGGCATTGAGGACCGCGATCAGTTGGCCCGCCTGATCGGCGATCCGCCGCGGAATTGGGGTACCCGCCTACCCTAGGTCGCCGCCTGGGGTCCGCCGGATGATGTTGTCGTCGGGGGCCATCCCGACGCTGATTCCGGGAGGGTACAGATGAAATACGTTGTGGCTTGGACGTATCGGATGGGTGGTTCGGCCGCTGAGAACGAGGAGTCCCTGCGCCGCGGCCTGGCCGTGTTCTCGAAGTGGACGCAGCCGGAGACCGCGACCTATCACGCATTCGTGGGCCGGATCGACGGCGGCGGCGGGTTCGCGGTTGTCGAGACCGACGATCCCGCCGATCTTTCCGACACTACGAGCAAGTTCGGCTTCATCGCCGAATACCAGATCTTCCCTGTCGTGGACATGGATCAGGCGGCGCTCGCGCTGCAGCAGGGGGTGGAATTCCGGGAATCGATCAGCTGACAGACAGCTCGGCGGAGAAGTTTCTGAGATCACTCAACGGCGGTTCTGGCCTGCGACGACGCTGCACAATCCGGCCTCGGCCGAACCGGCGCGTGTTTGGGGTGCGCGCTCAAGGGCTAGGCCTGGTGGGCGATCAACTGATCGCGGATCTGTTTGCACCAGAGGAGTGATTTCATGACTACGTCCGCTACGACCGTGCGCCGCGGCCTCTACGGCATGTTCGCCGGTGGCCTGCTCGCCTTCGGGTCGGCGGCGATCATCGCCCCCGTCGCCGGTGCTCAGCCCGCTCCGGTCCCGGCTCCCAGTTTCGACTGCACCGCGAGCGCGGTGGCAGGAACCGTGAGCACTGCCGCGGCCTCGGAGGGTGCCTACCTGACGGCCAACCCGCAGACCAACGAGGCCCTGACGAGCATCTCGGCGAAGCCGCAGGAAGAAGCCCAGAGCGCTTACGCCCAGTTCTTCGCCCAGAATCCGCAGGTCGAGGATCAGCTGCAGGCTATCCACGCCCCGGTCAGCGCACTGAAGAGCGAGTGCGGCGTGACGGTGTCGCCGACGCCGGTCTCGCAGGCGGTGTGGAGCATTTCCGATTCACCGGATATGGCTCCGGCCCCCGGCGCGATGGAGCCCGGCGCTCCGATCGCCGAGACCCCGATGGCTCCCGGAATGCCGATGAACTGACCGCGGTCATCGCATAGCTGAGACCACTTGCCGTGCCGGCGCAGCAGCGCAGGCACGGCAAGTGTGCTTTGTGCGGCGGCGGGCCGCCCGAACGAGCTGTCACCCCTGGCGGGCACGATGGGGGCATGGCGACCCGGGATGATGCGCAGGCGATCCTCGAACAGCTGGCCGGTTCGGGTGCGACGCTGCGCGATGATCAGTGGACGGCCATCGAGGCGCTCGTCGTGCACCGTCGGCGCGCGCTCGTGGTGCAGCGCACCGGATGGGGGAAATCGGCCGTCTACTTCATCGCTGCCAAGCTGTTGCGCGCGTCCGGACACGGGGCCACGGTCATCGTCTCGCCGCTGCTGGCACTGATGCGCAATCAGGTGGCCGCCGCGGAGCGAGCGGGAGTACACGCGGCCACCATCAACTCGAGCAACGTGGCCGACTGGTCCGATATCCACGAACGGGTGCGCGGCGGTGACCTCGACGTGTTGCTCGTCAGTCCGGAACGGCTGAACAATCCGGATTTTCGCGACGAGGTGCTGCCCGCGCTGGCCCGTGATGCCGGCCTGGTGGTCGTGGACGAGGCGCACTGCGTGTCGGACTGGGGCCACGACTTCCGTCCCGACTACCGACGGATCCGCACGCTGCTCGCCGAGCTGGGTTCCGACGTGCCGGTGCTGGCCACCACCGCCACGGCGAACGACCGCGTCGTCGCCGACGTCGCGACCCAGTTGGGGGTGGGCGGCGGTGAAGAAGGCAGAGACACGCTGGTGCTGCGGGGCGGTCTGGACCGGGAGTCGCTTCGCCTGTCGGTGGTGAAGGCCGGAAATCCGGCGCAACGCGCGGCTTGGCTTGCCGCGCATATCGATTCGTTGCCTGGTTCCGGCATCGTGTACACGTTGACCGTCGCCCAGGCCCACGATGTGGCGGCGCTGCTGCGCGAACAGGGGCACGAGGTCGCGGCCTACACCGGGTCCACCGAAGCGGCCGAACGCGAGCAACTCGAGGCGGACCTGCTGGCCAACAGGGTCAAGGCGCTGATCGCCACGTCGGCCCTCGGTATGGGGTTCGACAAGCCCGACCTGGGGTTCGTCGTGCACCTGGGCGCCCCGTCGTCGCCGATCGCCTACTACCAGCAGGTCGGCCGTGCGGGCCGGTCCACCGCGAGCGCAGAGGTCATCCTGCTGCCCGGCCACGAGGACCAGGACGTCTGGCGCTACTTCTCCTCGGTGGCGTTTCCCTCGGAGTCGATGGTGCGCAACGTCATTGGCGCACTCGAAGCGGAGCGTCCGCAGTCCACGCCCGCGCTAGAGCCCCTCGTCGATCTCGGCCGGTCCCGGCTGGAGATGGTGCTCAAGGTCCTCGACGTGGACGGCGCGGTGCGGCGGGTCAAGGGCGGTTGGGTCGGCACCGGCCAGCCGTGGGAGTACGACGAGCCGCGGTACCGCACGCTGGACGAGGCCCGCAAGCGGGAGCAGCAGGCCATGCTCGATTACCAGGCCACAGTGGGCTGCCGGATGGCGTTCCTGCGCCGCCAGCTCGATGACCCGGAGCTCGGCGACGACGAGCGGTGCGGCCGGTGCGACAACTGCACGGGTGATCGCCGCGATGGCGGCGTCGACGCAACAGCCGCCGAGGACACCCGGCAGCGGCTGATGAGGCCCGGGGTGGAGATCTCGCCGCGCAAGCAGTGGCCGTCGGGTCTGCGCAAGCTCGGCGTCGATCTCAGCGGGAAGATCTCCGACGGGCCCGGCCCAGGGCGCGTGATCGGCCGGCTGACCGATCTGGGGTGGGGTGCGCGGCTGCGCAAGCTACTCGATGAGGTCGACGCCGAGGTGCCCGACGACGCGGTGCAGGCCGCGGTGAAGGTGCTGGCGTCGTGGGGCTGGACCGACAGGCCGACCGCGGTGATGGCGCTCGACTCCGACCGGCATCCGCTGCTGATCTCGTCCCTGGCCCGCAGGCTGGCCGAACTGGGGCGGCTCACCGATCTCGGCACCCTGCGGTACGCGCCGGAGCGCCGGCCGGTGACCGCCGCCAACTCGGCGTACCGCGTCGCCGCACTGTCCGGATCGTGGTCGGCACCCGACCCCGACCTGATCCACTCCGCGGGCGGGCCGGTGCTGCTGGTCGACGACATGACCGACACCGGCTGGACATTGACGATGGCTGCCCGCGCGGTGCGCGCTGCCGGAGCTACCGAAGTCCTGCCCTTCGCGCTGGCCAGCACCAGTTGAGCCGACACGCTCCCGGCTGACAATTAGAGGGTCATAACCAGACCGGGGATCTACGCTCGTGGCGTGCGCTTGTCGTGGCCGCTGACCGGCCGCTCGGAGGAGATGCGAAGCATCAGCGCCGCCATGTCGGCGCCGGACACCTCAGGGATCGTCATCGCCGGACCCACGGGCGTGGGGAAGAGCCGGATCGCCCGTGAGGCCATGTCGGCCGCGGTGTCGCGGGGATACGAGGGCCGGTGGGTGGTGGGCACCTCCTCAGCCCGCGCGATCCCGCTGGGGGCCTTCACGGCATGGGCACCCTCGGGCGTCACCGAAACGGTTCAGCTGGTTCGGGGCGTGATCGAATCGCTGACCGCCGGGCCCAAGGGAGCGCCGGTGGTGTTGGCCGTCGACGACGCACACCTGCTCGACGATCTGTCGATATTCGTTGTGCAGCAGATCCTCCAGCGGGGTGCGGCAAAAGTCATCCTCACCGTCAACGACGGAGACGCGATCACCCCTGCGGTGCAGGAGATCTGGAAGGTCGGTCGGTTCGACCGGCTGGATCTGGGGACGCTGACATCGCACGAGACCGCTGTGCTGCTGTCGGCGACTCTGGCAGGCTCCGTGGATCCCGATGCCGCCCAACGACTGTGGCGACTCACGCGCGGCAACATGCTGTATCTGCGCAACATCGTCGAGCAGGAGATCGCCAGCGGCCGCATTGCGCAGCAGCACGGCTTCTGGCGATGGAGCGGTGATCCGATCATCCCGCGCGACCTGGTCGCGCTGGTCGAGTCCCGAATGGGTGACCTGCCCGCACCCGTCAGCGACGTGGTCGACGCGCTGGCGGTCGGGGAGCCGCTCGAGTTGTCGGCGCTGACGCGGATCACCGACCCGGCCGCGGTCGAGGACGCCGACACCCGGGGTCTCATCAGGCTCGAACCCGTCGCAGGCGGCGTGCAGGTACGTATGGCGCACGAGCTCTACGGCGAGGTGCGCAGGGAGCGCGCGGCGCCCACCAGACTGCGGCGATTACGCGGGCTGGTCGCCGCGGAGCTCGCCGCCTCCGACGACGGCGACGACCTGCGCGTTGTCGTACGCCGGGCCACGTTGCATCTCGATTCCGACCTCCCGCCCGATGTCGACCTTTTGGTGCGGGCCGCCCACGGCGCGGTCTGGCTCGCGGATCTGAAGCTCGCCGACAGACTTGCCGAAGCGGCCGTCCGGGCGGGGGCGGGGCCGGAGGCGAGCTTCGTCCGCGCACATGCGCTGTCATGGCTGGGCCGTGGCGAGGAGGCCGACGCGGTGTTCGCCGCGATGCCCACCACCGGTTTGACCGACGAGGACCACGGCCGATATGCGTTTCTTCGCGCGAGCAACCTCCTCTGGGCGCTCGCCGACCCCGCGCGTGCCAAGGAATTCATCGACGAGGCGTCGCACAGCGCCCTGTCGCAGGCGCGCACCTACATCGATGCCTTCCTCACGGTGTACTGGTTTGCGACGGATCAGCCGCAAGCGGCGGCGCAGGCCGCGGAAAATCTTGTCCTGGAGGAACTTCCTGCGGTGGTGGGCGCCGAGATCGCCTGGGTGCTGTCGGCCATCGCGGCCGACGCCGGACAGACTTCCCGGGCGGTCAACGTCGCGGAGGCCGGATACCGGGTGGCGGCGTGGTCATTCGACGCTCCGCACATGGTCTTCAACATCGCCGATGCGCACATCAGCGCTCTGTTGCTTTCTGGGCGAGTGGGGGAGGCCCGTGATGTTGCAGAGCGGGTGCAGCAGCAGGCCGCAGACCTTCCGGGGGCCGCTCGACTACTTGCTGTTGCCGCAGCGGGCCGGGTCTGCGTGGGTGCCGGGCAGATCGACGACGCGTGTGACCTGTTGGGGCAGGCAGCGATCGGGTTGTCGGCGTCGGGCTATGCCCTCGGCTGGGGGTACCGCTATCACGTCCCGCGTGTCACAGCGCTGGCCATGCGTGGTTCGGCCGAGGCCGCAGACGTGCTTACCGCGCTCGACGGCGTACGACGCACATTCCGGTCCCTGGACTACGAGCGAAGCCTTGCCCGGGCTTGGGTGGCGGCAGCCCAGGGTGCGGTCAGCGAAGCGATCGCGGTGCTGGTTGCGGCGGCCGAACGGGCCGCAACCACCGGGCAATTCGCGGCAGAGGTGCTCTGCCTTCAGACCGCCGCACAGTTCGGTGACCATTCCGGCGCGGCCAGGCTGCGCGAACTCGATGCCATCGTGGAGGGGCCTCGCGTCGGTCTTGCCGCGCGCTTCGCCGAGGGGTTGCGCGACGGGGATGCCGCCGAGCTGGACTCGGTATCCGAGGAGTTCGAACGGATCGGTGATCTCGTTGCCGCCGCGGATGCGGCCGCCCACGCCGCGATCACCTACCGCCGCCAGGACAAGAGGGGATCGGCGGGGGTCCGTTCGGCCCGCGCCGGCGCCCTGGCCGAGCAAGGTGGCAATGTGACGACGCCCGCGCTTCGTCAGGCCACCGATGATCTGCCGTTGACCGACCGCGAGCGCGAGATCGTGATGCTGATCGGTGGCGGATTGCTGAATCGTGAAGCTGCCGAGCGATTGACGGTGTCCGTGCGCACCGTCGAGAGCCACATCTATCGGGCTATGGCCAAGACCGGCGCCCGCACCCGCGAGGAACTCATCGCCCTGCTGATGCCCCGCCGCCCCTCTCAGTAGCGCCGGGCGGGCATAGCCGCCAGTGCAGTAGTGCGCTACTGCGGCCGTTCCCATTGACGCGAGCGACGATTAAGTCGTCGAACCGCGAACGGGGAGGGCACAACGTGACTGAATTGATTGCGGCGCCCGTCGAGGGGTCGGACGCCGCCGAAGAATCTATCGAGATCGACGAATGTGTCTGTCAGCCGCCGGTTCTCATCACCGTGCAGGCGGTGACCTTCAGTACGGCGGCCGGCGCAGCACGTCCCCGTCTTTTCGGCAGGGCGATGGCCGGCCTCCGCACGATGTTCGTCAGTACGGCTGAGGACTCCCCGCCGGTGCCGCGGCACTACCCACCGCGGCGCGAGGCGTTCATGGAGCAGGCCGCGATGATGCGCGAGATGCGCAGGTTGTGATTCGCGATTGATGACGTGATTCGACGCCAGCCTACGAGGGGAAGGCTGGCGTCGAATCACGGCTGCCGGCGGATCTCTTCACGCCGCCCAGTTGCGCGGTCAGCGCGTCGGCGGTCGCTACCAGACCGCGGGCCCGCTTGGTGATCTCGGCGTCGGTGAGCGCGCGCCCGATCTGCAGCGAGACCACCATCGCCTGGCGCCGGTGGTGATCGAAGACGGGCGCGGAGATCACGCTGATGTCGTGACGCTGTCGGGCGGTGGACTCGCTGCTGAGATAGACGCGTTCACCGACATCGGAGATGAGCTCGCCGAGCAGAGCCCGCAGTTCCTGCGGCAGTGTGCTCGACATGCCTGCCATCAGTGCGTAGAGCCTGCGCCCGGCGGGGGTGAGGCGTTCGACGAGGTAGCCCGTGGAGCGGCATTCGCCGATCACCCGGTCCAGGCGCTCGGTATCGGTCCGCAGTGGGATGGTCGGTTCCTTGGCCAGCCAGGTGCGCAGCGCCGAGTCGTCCCACAGCACGAACATCAGCCCCACGGGAGGGGCGAAGGGGTAACTCTGGCCGACCCGGACGCCCACGTCGGCGCCGGACGGGCCGACGAGCTCGAGCAGGGTGATGCGGTCGTCGATCACCGCCGACAGCGCCGCGGTGGTGTCGTACATCGCGGACAGGCGGTGCAGTTCCTCGCGTGCCGCCGGGTTCACCCGCATGGACTCCTGCGCCGTGTGCCCGAGTGAAATGAGTTTCGGCCCAAGACGATAGGTCTTGTCCTCGGCGTCGCGGACCAGGTAACGCGATGCGGTCAGGGTGGTGACGATGCCCAGGCAGGTCGGCTTGCTCAGTCCGAGACGGCGGGCCAGGTCCGACAGCCCGAAGCGGTCATGCGGGTGTTCGGCCAGAAAGTCCAGGACGGCGACGACGCGTTCGGTCGGCGGAGACGCTCGATCTGTCATGCGGCACCGCCCTCCGTCGGGACATTGACTCCAATTAGAACGCGTTCTAGTCTCAGGTCGGAAACTCTACCAGCGCGGTCCAATATTGGACCGCCGGAAGGTTGCACTCCGTATGTACGCACAGCCGTTGAGCGACGCCATTGCCGAAGCCGAGAGCCTCGTGGCCGCCGCTCCGTTCATCGAGACCGAAGCCGATCTGCTGGAAGGGCTGCAGTACCTCGCGGGCTGTATCGCGGCGTGCACGCACGTGGCGTTCGACTACGACCGTGACCATCCTTTTCTGCACAGCGGCACCGGCCCGTTCACCAAAATGGGGTTGGACAACCCCGACACGATGTACTTCGGCACCCGGGTTCAGCCCGGTCACGAATACGTCGTCACCGGCAGGCGCGGCACCACCACCGACGTGAGCTTCCAGCTGCTCGGTGGTGAGTACACCGATGACAACGTGCCCGACAGCGAGACAGCCTTCGACGACCGCAAGCTCGACATCGCCGCCGACGGCACTTTCGAGTGGCGCTTCACGCCCCCCGGTCCCTCCCAGCTCGTCATCCGTGAGGTGTACAACGACTGGTCCGCCCACCGCGGAACCTTCGCGATCGCGCGGACCGACACCGCAGGCACCGCGCCGCCGCCGCTGACCAGGGAGCTCATCGAGAAGCGGTACGCCGTCGCGGGCAAGCAGCTGGTGCAGCGCGTCAAGACCTGGCTGCAGTTCCCGCAGTGGTTCTATACCGACACCCCTGCCAACACGATGGTGGCGCCGCGCCTCACGCCGGGCGGCTTGGCGACGCAGTACTCGTCGGCCGGTCAGTTCGACCTGGCCGAGGACCAGGCGCTGATCATTACGCTGCCGGTGAGCGACGCCCCCTACCTCGGATTCCAGCTGGGCAGCCTCTGGTACATCTCGCTGGACTACATCAACCACCAGACGTCGCTGAACGGCACGCAGGCGCAAGCGGATCCGGACGGCAACATCCGCATCGTGGTGTCCGATCGAAACCCCGGCGTGACGAACTGGGTGGAAACCCTGGGGCACCGGAAGGGGTTCCTGCAGTTCCGCTGGCAGCGGGTCTCCCGGGCCCTCACCGAGGCTGACGGTCCGACCGTCGAGCTCGTGAATGTCGACAAGGTGGCCGACACGCTGCCGCACTACGAGTCCAACAAGATCTCCGAGCACGACTGGCAGGCGCGGATCGCGCTGCGACAAAGGCAAATCGGCGAAAGAATGGTGGGCTAGCAATGGCTGGATTGCTCGATGGCAAGGTAGTGGTGATCAGCGGCGTCGGGCCGGCTCTGGGAACCACGCTCGCGCGGCGATGCGCCGAGCAGGGCGCCGATCTGGTGCTGGCGGCACGCACCGTCGAGCGCCTCGAGGACGTCGCCAAGCAGATCACCGATCTGGGTCGACGCGCGGTGTCCGTTGGCACCGACATCACCGACGAGGCCCAGGTGAACAACCTCATCGAGGAAACGCTCAAGGCGTACGGCAAGGTCGATGTGCTGATCAACAACGCGTTCCGGGTGCCGTCGATGAAACCGTTCGCCAGTACGTCGTTCGAACACATCCGCGAGACGATCGAGCTCACCGTGCTCGGCGCGCTACGCCTCATCCAGGGCTTCACCCCGGCGTTGACCGAGTCCAAAGGTTCTGTGGTCAACGTCAATTCGATGGTGGTGCGGCACTCCGACCCCAAACAGGGTGCCTACAAGATGGCGAAGTCGGCACTTCTGGCCATGTCGCAGTCGCTGGCCAGTGAGCTCGGTCCTGACGGCATCCGGGTCAACTCCGTTCTCCCCGGCTACATCTGGGGCGGCACCCTGCAGGGCTACTTCCAGCACCAGGCTGGCAAGTACGGTACGACGGTCGACGAGATCTACAAGGCGGCCGCGGCCAACTCCGACCTCAAGAGGCTGCCCACCGAGGACGAGGTCGCGTCGGCCATCCTGTTCATGGCCAGCGACCTGTCCAGCGGAATCACCGGCCAGTCACTCGATGTCAACTGCGGGGAGTACAAGTTCTGATGAGCGGCGCGAAATGAGCACCCGCACCAACGTGGGCAGCGTCGAGGACCTCCACGCCTCGGCCACGAAGGCATGCGGACTCGACGACTTCGGATCCGACGATGACAACTACCGCGAAGCGCTCGCAGTGTTGTTGGACTCCTACACCCGCGACGCCGACCTCACCGAGATCGGCAGCAAGATGAACCGCTTCTTCGTGCGCAATGCCCTGGTGGCCCGCTTGGTGTCCGAGGCGGCGTTCAAGCAATACCCCCAGCACACCGAGGTGGCGATCGAGCGACCGATATTCGTCACCGGACTGCCACGCACCGGGACCACGGTCATTCACCGGTTGCTCACTGCGGACCCCGCGCACCAGGGCCTCGAACTGTGGCTCGCTGAGTTCCCGCAGCCGCGCCCACCACGCGAAACCTGGTCGCAGAACCCGGTTTTCCAGCAGATCGATGCGCAGTTCACCAAGGCGCACGAGGAGAACCCGGACTACACCGGGCTGCACTACATGACCGCCGACGAGGTCGAGGAGTGCTGGCAGCTGCTGCGCCAGTCGTTGCACTCGGTGTCCTACGAGACGCTCGCGCATCTACCTACGTATTCGCAGTGGCTGTCGCGGCAGGACTGGACCAAGTCGTATCAGCGCCACCGCAAGAACCTGCAGCTGATCGGGCTGAACGAACCCGAAAAGCGTTGGGTTCTCAAGAATCCCAGCCATCTGTTCGCGCTCGATGCGTTGTTCGCCACCTATCCCGACGCGCTGGTGGTGCAGTGCCACCGGCCGGCCGAGACGATCATGGCGTCAATGTGTTCGCTGGCTCAGCACACCACCGAAGGATGGTCGCACAGTTTCTCCGGCGACGTGATCGGTCAGGACTCACTGGAGACCTGGTCGCGTGGGCTGCGCCTGTTCAATGCCGAGCGCGCCAAGCATGACCCGGCACAGTTCTGCGACGTCGACTACTTCGAGTTCATCAAGGATCCGATCGCCGCGGTCGAGGGAATCTACCGACACTTCGGCATCGAATTGACCGACGCGGGCCGAGCGGCGATGCAGGCCAGCCATACCGAGAGCAAGCAAGGCCCTCGGGCGCCGAAGCACACCTATTCGCTGGCCGACTACGGCCTGACCGCCGAGCAGGTCAAGGACGCGTTCAAGGGGCTCTGACCCGGCGGCGTCAATCGTCGTCTTGAGGGGTTTTCTTCCCGTTCCCGTTTCCGTTGCCGCGATTTCCGTTGCCCTTCTTGGTCTCTCGCTGTGTGGGCGCGGGGACGCTGACCGGTGGCGGGGCGGTGGCCGCCGAACTGGTTGTGGCAACGGGCGCGGGGGCCGCTGGACTGGTTGTGGCAACGGGCGCGGGGTTGACGGGCGCCGGGGGAGATTGAGAAGCGACGACCACGATCGTCGCGGTGACCGCAGCGGCTGCCGCGGCGCCGACACCGACGAGCACCTTGGTGCGGCGCCCCGCCTGGCGCGGAGCTGGGCTGACGTAAGCGAGTGAGCGGGGTTCGGCCTGCGGCATCACCTCGAACACCTTCGTGGGTCGCGGCGCCTGGACGACCGTCTTCCCGTGCAGCGCTGCAAGCATCTCGGTGGCGGAGGAGAAGCGCGCCGGGGCGGCCGGTGTCGTGGCGCGCTCGATCGTCGCCAGCAGGCCCGGTTCGGCGTCGGGTCGCAACGCCGAGATCGGTGGTGGCTGTTCGGTCATGATCGCGTGGGCCAGAGCGCCGGCGTTGTCACGGTGGAACCGGGGCCGCCCGGTCAGAGACTCGTAGCCGACGACCCCGACGGCATACAGGTCATCGGCGATCGACGCGGGGGCGCCGGCAAGCCGATCAGGGCTGAGATAGGCCATCGTTCCGAGCACGTCGCCGGTCCTGGTGTGCTTGCCGGCGTCCAGTGCCTTGGCGATTCCGAAGTCCGCGACCTTGACGCCGTGGCCGTGGGACGCGTGCAGGATATTGCCGGGCTTGATGTCGCGATGCAGCACGCCAGCGCGATGCGCCGCGTCGAGGGCTTTGAGCACATCGCCGAGCACGCCGCGCACGCGTGCCTCGGACAGCGGACCCCCGCGGAGTTCGTCCGCGACGGAGGTCCCGGGCAGTCGCTCCATGACGATGTAAGGCGTTCCGGCGTCATCGCCGCTGTCGTGCACGCAGACGATGTTGGGGTGGCTGAGCGAGGCGGCAGCGCGCGCTTCGATGCGAAAGCGCTCCCGCATCTCCGGCTGCGATCTCAGAAACGGATGCAGCAGTTTGACGGCGACCGGGCGATCGAGGTGGGTGTCCCACCCGTCGTACACCTCGGCCATTCCACCGCAGCCGATGGTGCGGCCGACGCGGTAGCGGCCCGCGATCATCACGGGCGCCTACAGGTGATTGATGCAGCCGGGGTTCAGGTCGGCGCAGAAGGGGATGTACCCGGGCCCCTTGCCCCACTGGCCCGGCGGGACACCGGTGAACTGGCCGATGTGCCCGGGTGGTGGCAGCACGCCCGGCCCGGGCGGATTCGGCCAGGGCCACGGCTTGTCGGCCATGGCGGCGCCTGCTCCGCTGGTCAACGACGTGGCGACGAGCGCTGCCGCAGCAGCGCTGAGCGCGATCTTCTTCACATTCATTGCATGCACCTCCGAGCAGAGTCCCTGACCCTGCTGCAGGATTGCCCTCAACCCCGGAGGGCAAACGTGTCAGCCGTCTCCGGGCGACGGGGCGCTGGAGTACGCCTCGAGGCAGCCCTCGGCGATCGCGTGTTTGATGCTGTCGGCCAAACGCGGGCAGGTCCGTTCCCTGGCGGGCTCACCACCGGCATTGCGGATCTCGGTGAAATGCGCGCACCGTTGCGTCGCGTCGGCGTTCCACTGCACCGAGGTGTGCGCCGGCCCGAGCTTCTTGACCTGGACGGCGACGTGACAGAACCGGCAGTCGACCGACGCCAGCCCCGACGTCAAGTAGCGTTCGCGGTCACGCGCGGTGATCTCGCGCACGGCGGCCGCCCGATCCGGGTCAGACGCGAAATCTGGTGCCTTCCGCCATGATCCGGCGTTCTGCCCGTCGGCCTCGGCACCGTGGTCATGATCGTCGTCATGGCCGCCATGCAGCAGGAGCATCGACCGGGCGAGCCGGTCGACGTCGGGGGGTCGCTGCTGTGAGGTCATGTCACGAGACCTCGGTGGGCTGCTCCGCAGTTTCCGCGCTCTGTGACCCTTCTGCCTGCCGTTTGAGGTTCTCCTGCTCCCGCAGATTCTCCTGAACTTCGACGGTCCACTTCTCGTTGGCTGCGGTGGTGTCGACCTCCATCTCGAAGCGGTCGGTCATCTCCGGTAGGACGTCGGCGACGTCCACATAAAACTGCTGGTACCAGCGGCGCATCTGGTACACGGCACCGTCTTCTTCGACCAGCAGCGGGTTGTCGATGCGGGTCTTGTGCTTCCAGATCTCGACGTCCTGCAGGAAGCCCTTGCTCACGCCCTCGGTGAACACCCGGGCCAGCTTCTCGGTGGTCTTCTCGTCGAGCCCCTTGGGCTTCTCGACGATCACCCCCCACTGCAGCATGAAGGAGTCCTGGCTGACCGGGTAGTGGCAGTTGATCAGGATGGACTCGGCCTTGAAGCCGCCGTAGTTGTTGTGCAGCCAGTTGATCATGAACGACGGCCCGAAATACGAAGCCTCCGAATCGAGATGGGCTTCGCCGTAGGTCGTGCCCATGTCGTTGATGTCGGGGCGTCCGACGTTGTGGAGGTACTGGCTGGCGATGTGACCCTCGAAGACGTTCTTGAAGTACGTTGGCAAGCCGTAGTGGATGTAGAAGAAGTGCGCCATGTCGGTGACGTTGTCGATGATCTCGCGGCAGTTGGAGCCCTCGATGAGCATCGTGTTCCACCGCCATTCCGTCCACTCGTCGTTGGCGGCTTCGGGGATCTCCGGGATGCGGACCTCGGGTGGCGGTGGGTTGCCCTCGTGGTCGTGCCAGACGAACAGCAGGCCTCCGCGCATGTCGGTGTGCCAGGCGCGGGTCCTGGCCAGACGCGGCGTGCGTTTGGCGTAGGGCACCAGCTTGCACTTGCCGTCGCCGCCCCAGCGCCAATCGTGGAACGGGCATGCGACCTCGTCGCCCTTGATAGTGCCCTGCGACAGGTTGCCGCCCATGTGCCGGCAGTAGCCGTCGAGCACGTTGAGTTCGCCCTTGCTGTCGGCGAAGACCACCAGCATGGTGCCGAAGATCTCGACGCCGTGCGGCTTGCCGTCGAGGAAGTCCGCGACCGGGCCGAGGCAGTGCCAGCCCCTGGCATACCGGTCGGGCAGCGCGCCGGTGTCGATCTCGCGAATGCTCGCGGATGTATCAGTACTCACGGTGAGCCTCCCCGCTTATCTGTCTCGAATTAGAACACGTTACAGTTTTTCTGCTCGTCGGCGCAATCGAATTGCCATTTACCTGCGGCAAGTGTTGCGAACGCCACTGCGATTCCCCAAGGGCTACCCACTGAGGGGCGGTTGTGGACCTATATAGTGGACACTGTGTCCAGTAAAGAAGGTGATCGACCGTGACGGCGCTCGTCGTCCAGCGCAGGCCAGAACAGCGCCAAGCGCCCGACGGCCGCGGTTCCCGCCGCTGGCTCGCGGTCGCCGCGGCGACGTTCGCGATCGCGTGGGGCGGCAATGAGTTCACTCCGCTGCTGGTCATGTACCGCACCAGCGAGGCCTTCACCCCGTTGACGGTCGACCTGCTGCTCTTCGCCTACGTGCTGGGCATCGTTCCCGCCCTGCTCATCGGCGGGTCGCTGTCAGACCGATTCGGTCGTCGTCCGTTGATGCTGCCCGCGCCGGTGCTGGCGGCGCTCGGTTCGACGATCCTGGCGCTCGGAGCGGACTCCGCGCTGACGCTGGCCCTCGGCCGGGTGTTCAGTGGGCTGGCGCTCGGCCTGGCGATGGCGGTCGGTGGCAGCTGGATCAAGGAACTGTCCAGCCCGCCGTGGGGTAGCGGACAGGCTGGGGCCCGACGCGCCGCGATGAGCCTGACTGCGGGTTTCGGGCTGGGCGCCGGCGTGGCCGGGGTGCTTGCCGAGTGGGCTCCCGCTCCGACGGTTCTGCCCTATGCGGTCAACATCGTGCTGGCGCTCGCCGCGGCCGCACTGATCTTCGGCACCCAGGAAACCCGCCCATCCCGCCGAAATGGCATTCCAGCAGACCCTCACTCGAACTTTCGCAGCCGGAGTGCCATTTCGGCACTGGACCGGCGGGTGCTGTTGGTCGTGCTGCCTGTCGCCCCGTGGGTGTTCGGCGCCGGGGCGTCGGCGTATGCCGTGCTGCCCGCGTTGATGACGGACCGCGCGGCTGAGGCCCCGATCGCGTTCTCGGGCCTGCTGTGTGTCGTCACCCTCGGCGTCGGCTTCGCGGTGCAGAGCCTGGGACGACGCCTGGGCACCGGCGGGATGCGTGGTGTGGTGATCGCGTTGGTGCTGGTGGTCGCGGGCATGGGCGCCGCGGTGTGGGCGGCGTCGGCGCTGACGCTCTGGGCTGCGGTGGCCGCCGCTGCCGTGCTCGGCGCCGGATACGGGATGGCCTTGCTCGCAGGCCTGCAGGAAATCCAGCGCTTGGCCGGTCCCGATGACCTCGCCGGCCTCACGGCGGTTTTCTACGCGGTCAGCTATCTCGGCTTCGCCGTGCCTGCCGCCCTGGCATACGCGTCGCAGATCTGGACGGTGCTGACGTATCCGGTGATGTTCGCCGTGGGCGCGCTCGCCGCGATCGCGTGCCTGTTCGTCGTGCTTGCCGGGGCGCGGAGGGCATCGACCATAAGCTGAGGCGATGGGCTCAGGTGAACCGGCCGCGCGCCGTGGCCGCCCGCGCAGCGAGGCCGTCCGCGGCGCTGTCCTAAGTGCTGCCGCGGACCTCGCTCTCGAGGGAGGCTCCGCCGCGGCGACGGTCGACGCGATCGCCAAACGCGCCGAGGTGAGCCGCACGACGATCTACAAATGGTGGCCGTCGGCGGCGGCCATCGTCCTGGAGGGTCTGCTCGACTCGGTGCGCGATTCCATCACCCGCCCGCCGGGCAGCACCTCGGTGGAGGCGGTCACGCATCACGTCAGCGCGCTCAACTCGATCCTGGCCGACCCGGCCGTCGGTCCACTGCTGCGCAACGTAATTGCCGCGTCCCCGTCGGACCCTGCCATTGAACGGGCGCTGTTGGATCAGTGGATCACGCCTCGCCGAGCCGCGGTTGCCGTCACGTTGCGTGAGGCCGTGCAGAGCGGCGAACTGCCCGCCGACGTCGCGGTCGAGGTGGCGGTCGATGCGCTGGTGTCACCGCCGTACTACCGCCTGATGTTCGGCATGGCACCGCTCGACGAGGATGCCGTCATCCGACTGGTGCAAACGGTGTGGCAGGGCTGCCGCGCGACCTAGCGCCGAAATGGCATTCCGGCAGAACTTGTTCGAGAAGTGGCCTGCCGGAATGCCATTTCGGCGGGGGAGAGCGAAGCTCAGTCCTGCCAGCCCGAGTGGATGTAGGTGTCGGCGAACCGCTTGAGTGAGTCCTTCTTCTGCTCGATCGGCGCGTCGAAGCCCAGACCGTCGAACACCCACGGGATGACGATGTTGTCGGTGACGCCGGCCTCGGCCAACTCGCGGTGTCCGTCGACGCCGAACTTGTCGATGCAGACGGCCTGGTACTCGAAAGGATCATCGGCGCGGTCGTTCTCGGCGAGGAGGGCCTTCAACTTGCCGATGGTCTCGGCCAGTTGATCGCAGGTCATCATCGCGCTCGTCCACCCGTCGCTCACCCGGGCTGCGCGCTTGAGCGCCACGTCGGTGTGGCCGCCGACGTAGAATTGCACCGGCGCGCTCGGAGCCGGGCTCATCTGCAGCCGGTCGAAGTCGTAGAAATCGCCGTGGAATTCGACCATGCCGCCGCCCAGCACGAGCTTGATGACGTCGATCATCTCGTCGACCCGCTTGCCCCGCTTGGCGAAGGGCACCCCGCACCACTCGAATTCCTCGGGCGCCCAGCCGATTCCGACGCCGAAACCGAACCGGTTCCCGGTCAGGTTGGCCACCGAACCGACCTGCCGGGCAAGCAGCAGCGGGTTGCGCGAACCGAGCTTCATCACGTTGGTGTAGAACCGCAGCGTCGACGTCACCGCACCCATGGCACCCGCGGCGATCAACGGATCCACCCACGGGGTGTCCTCGTTCCACATCCGGGAGCCGTCCGGCGTATAGGGATAATCCGCGGCCTGCTTCTCCATGTAGAACAGCGAATCGGGCAGCGCGATCGAGTCGAAGCCCACTTCCTCTGCGGTCCGGGCGATCTCGACGAGCTGATCGACGGGACCCATCGCCACGCTGCACGTGTACTGCATGCGCGTCACGACGTAGCCGCGGGCTTGTCGGAGGAAACCACCCACATCGAGTAGTACTGCGCACCACCGCCATACGCGTGGCCCAGCGCCTTTCGCGCTCCCTCGACCTGGTGATCGCCGCCCTTGCCCATGACCTGAATGGCCGATTCGGCGAAACGGATCATGCCGGACGCGCCGATCGGATTGGACGACAGCACGCCGCCTGACGGATTGAAGGGGATGCGGCCATCCATCGCGGTCTCGCCCGCTTCGGTGAGCTTCCAGCCCTCGCCTTCGGGTGCGAAGCCGAGGCTCTCCAGCCACATCGGCTCATACCAGGAGAACGGGACATACACTTCGGCCACATCGATTTCGTCGATGGGACTGGTGATTCCGGCGGCCTTCCACAGCGCGGCCGCGGCATCGCGACTGGCCTGCGGGTTGACCTGGTCCCGCCCGGCATACGCCAGCGGTTCGGTGCGCAACGCAGTGGCGTGAATCCATGCGACCGGATGGCCGTCGGCGACCCGGGCGTCGGCGCTGGCCTCGTCACCGATGACCATAGCGGCGGCGCCGTCCGACGACGGGCAGGTCTCGTCGTAGCGGATGGGATCCCACAGCATCGGGGATTCCATCACCTTCTCCAGTGTGATGTCGGGTTGATGCAGGTGCGCCAGCGGGTTACGGGTGCCGTTGAGTCGGTCCTTGACCGCGACCATCGCGCCGATGTGGTTCGGCGCGCCCGAGCGGCGGATGTAGGCGCGGATGTGGGGTGCGAAGTAGCCGCCCGCACCGGCGCCGACGGGCTTGGTGAACGGCACCGGAATGCTCAGCGCCCACATGGCATTGGATTCGGACTGCTTCTCCCACGCCATGGTCAGCACCCGCCGGTACTTGCCCGACTGCACCAGGCTGGCGGCCACGATCGCGGTCGAGCCGCCTACGGAACCGGCCGTGTGCACCCGGATCAGCGGCTTGTTCGTCGCGCCGGTCGCGTCGGCCATGAACAACTCGGGCATCATCACGCCCTCGAAGAAGTCCGGCGCCTTGCCCACGACGACCGCGTCGATGTCGGCCATCGTGACACCGGCATCGGCCAGCGCGCGGTCGATCGCCTCGCGCACCAGGCCGTTCATCGAGACGTCCTTGCGCTTGGCGACGTACTTCGTCTGCCCGGTGCCGAGAACGGCCGCAAGTCGCTTAGCCATTACTTTCCCTCCAAGACTGCGACCAGATTCTGTTGCAGCGCAGGCCCACTCGTCGCATGGGCCAGCACCCTGGATGCGTTGCCGTCGAAGATGTGCCGGGCCGCGAAACCGATGCGCTCCAGACCGGCCGAGAACATCGGGTTGGCCGCCAGCGCTCCGCCGGACGGGTTGATCTTCGTCGAGCCGTTGAGGCCGATCGCCTCCTTGAGGATCAGCTGCTGGTGGCTGAAAGGCGCGTAGAGCTCGGCGATGTCGATCGAGGACGCATCACCTCCGGTCGCCGCCTGAGCCGACGCCGCCGTCGACGTCGACACCGTCAGATCGCGGGCCCCCAGCACCGGCGTCTCGATCCGGTGCTCGATCCCAGTGATCCACGCCGGGCGCTCCCGCAGCTCGCGGGCCCGGTCGCCGGAGGCCAGCACGATCGCCGACGCGCCGTCGGTGATCGGGGCAATATCGTGGCGGCGCAACGGATCTGCGAAGTACGGACGCTCCAGCAGTTCCTCGACCGTGGTGGCCGGCTCCAGCGAGTCGACCCGTGGTGAGGCGGCCTGCGCGTCGAGCGCCACCTGCGCCATCTGCTCGGCAGTCCACTTGCCCGAGTCCAGTCCGAAGCGGGCCTGTAGGCCTGCCATGCTCACCGCGTCGGGCCACAACGGGGCCACGGTGTAGGGGTCGGTCTGCAGTGCGAGGACCCGGCGCAGGATGCCCGCCGAGGACTTGCCGAAGCCGTACACCAGCGCGGTGTCGATCTCGCCGGTGAGCAGTTTGATGTAGGCCTCGTACAGCGCCCAGGCGGCGTCCATCTCGACGTGCGACTCGTTGATCGGCGGTATCGCGCCGATGGAGTCGATCGCCGAGATGAACGAGAATGCCCGGCCGGCAAGGTAATCGGAGGATCCTGAGCACCAGAAGCCGATGTCGGTCTGCTTGAGGCCCAGCTCGGCATAGATCTCGGCGAAACACGGCATCAGCATTTCGACGCCATTGGTGGTTCCGTCGGTGCGGCGCACGTGTGGTGCGTGCGCGAACCCGACGACGGCAACTTCAGTCATGGCTATCCCTCAGAGGTGATGCTTGTAGGTGTCGTAGTCGGCGTCGGGCTCGCCCGTCGGCCGGAAGTACTCGATGTTGTCGATGCCCAGGCCCCACTCCTCGCGGGGTCGCCACACCGCCTTGACGCGCATGCCCATCTTCACCTTGTCGGCGTCGATGTCCGAAACCAGATGCAGGAAGGGGATATCCGCGCCGTCGAGCAACACGTACGCGGCGACGTAGGGCGGCTTGATCCGCTGGCCCGCGAACGGGATGTTGATGATCGCGAACGTCGTCACCGTGCCCACGTCGGGCAGTTCGATGAACTGGTCGAGCTGCTTGCCGGTCGCCGGATCCGCCTCGCGCGCCGGGAAGTACACCTTGCCGTCATCGCCGGTGCGGCCTGCCAGCAGCTTGCCGTTCTCCAGCGCGCGCAGGAACGCGCTCTCGGGAAGCGATGCCGTGTGCTGGATCTCGATGCTGCTCGGCGACACCAGCATGGTCACCGGATCCAGCCCTTCGGCCGGGGCGGGAATCTCTTCAGCCTGGTCGCCGAGGGCGAAGTAGGCGATGTCGGTGATCGCGCCGACGGTCTCGTCCACCCAGTGCGCGTGCACCCGGGTGCCGGTGCTGATGGATTCGGAGGAACCCGCAGCTCCGACATCAACGGCGTGCAGCAGCGGGGTGTCCGCCCCGTCCAGAGTGATCAGCGCCCAGGCGAACGGCCGGTCCAGTGGCTGGCCCTCGAGGGGGTCCGGTTGCCATGTCCACGACACCACCGTGCCGACGCTGGAAACGGGGACGACCTCGGTCAGAGCCTCGTACGTCACGGGGTCATACTCAGCGGGCGGAACGTGCACCCGGCCATCCGACCCGCGCACCCCGACAATGCGTCGCTCGCGCAGAGCGGTGAAGAACTCGCCGAGGAGTGGTCCTACTGAACGGGTGTAGTCGAAGGACAGCTTCAGAGGCGCCGAAAGTGGCGGCTCATGGGGATCGATCTGCACCGGGCTGCTTTGGCTGGTGGTCACGGCATCGAGTAGAACAGGTTCTAAGTTTCGTTTCAAGACAGGTCCGGAGGTAGCGCGAATGATCGCGAATGAAGCAGAGGGTGGGGTGGCGGAATGAAGCTCGGTCTTCAACTCGGTTATTGGGGCGCGCAGCCGCCGACCAACCATGCGGAACTGGTCGCCGCGGCCGAGGAGGCCGGCTTCGACACTGTGTTCACCGCCGAGGCGTGGGGTTCGGACGCCTACACACCGCTGGCGTGGTGGGGCCGCGAGACGACGAAGATGCGGCTGGGCACCTCGGTTATCCAGCTGTCTGGGCGTACCCCGACGGCGTGCGCGATGGCGGCGCTGACGCTGGACCATCTGTCCGGCGGTCGACACATCCTGGGCCTCGGCGTCTCCGGCCCGCAGGTCGTCGAGGGCTGGTACGGGGCCAAGTTCCCCAAGCCGCTGGCCCGCACCCGCGAGTACGTCGACATCCTGCGGCAGGTCTGGGCCCGGGAGGCGCCGGTGCACAGCGACGGCCCGCACTACCCGTTGCCGCTGACCGGCGAGGGCACCACCGGCCTCGGCAAGAACCTCAAGCCCATCACCCACCCGTTGCGCGCCGACATCCCGGTGATGCTCGGCGCCGAAGGGCCGAAGAACGTGGCGCTGGCCGCCGAGATCTGCGATGGCTGGCTGCCGATCTTCTACTCGCCGCGCATCGCCGGCATGTACAACGAGTGGCTGGACGAGGGTTTCGCGCGCCCGGGGGCACGCCGCACGCGGGAGACGTTCGAGATCTGCGCGACGGCGCAGGTGGTGGTCACCGACGACCGCCCGGCAATCATGGAGCTGATGAAGCCGCACCTGGCGCTGTACATGGGTGGGATGGGGGCCGAGGACACCAACTTCCACGCCGACGTCTACCGCCGCATGGGCTACGCGGAGGTTGTCGACGACGTCACTCGACTGTTCCGCTCCGATCGAAAGGACGAGGCCGCGAAGGTCATTCCCGACGAGCTGGTCGATGACTCGGCGATCGTCGGTGACCTGGCCTACGTGCAGGAGCAGGTCAAGGCGTGGGAGGCCGCGGGCGTCACGATGATGGTCGTCGGGGCACGCTCGCCCGAGCAGATCCGCGATCTGGCCGGTCTGGTCTGAGCGCGCTGTCCGTCGCGAAGGCGTCGCGCCGAAAGTACGGTTTATGACGAAAATCGGCCGGCGACTATCAGAAATCGTACGTTCGGCGGCGCGGACCTGGGCGGGCGACTAGACACTTCCTTGCGCGGTGTCTACTACGGGTTCTAGATTGGCCGGATGACCCGGTCAGTCGAGGATGTGGGCGTCACCGAACGTCATGTCGACGTGCCCCACCGAACCGGACACCATCGCGCGCTTGGGCAGCCCCAGCGAAGCCAGCTCCCGTGCGTAGGCGTGATCACCGAGGCGAAGCGTCGCGCCGCCGGGTCGCATCCGCAGCCCGCTGGTCTTCATCTCCCACGGCACCTCCCGCGTCGTGCCGTCGGCGTAGGTGTAGGTCTTGAGCACCTGAGGCTTGGCGGTCAACGCGGCCGGCAGCGGGATGCCGCCCTTCCAGTCGATGCCCGCGATCAGCGAACCGTTTTCGCGGACGTCGAACCCGAAGCCTCCTGCGCCGTCACGGACATCGAAGTCCGCCATGATCTTGGGGAACCCCCAGATGCTGCGGCCGGCCTCCAATGTGAACGCCTGATCGACGGGCAGATGGTGGATGAGCGCGGCCGCATCGCCGAGCGCCCGCAGCCCGCGGGCGTGCGAGCCGGGCGGGTTGACCATCACGCACGTGCCGAACTCGTTGTACTGCCCGAGATCCCCGTCGATGTAGCGGGCCAGCATCAGATTGACCACGGCCCGCCCCGGGCGGTGCTGGCAGACCTCGAGACCGCTGTAGTCGATGAGGCGCTGCGCGGCGGCGGCGTCGACGGAGAACATCGCGGTGTGCACGTCGGCCTTGCGGACCCGTACGGGCATGGTAAGAACGGTGCCGGCGATGGTGTGCTGGGTGGGGGCCATGCCCGACACCATAAGTCCTATCCGTTCAGCTGTGCACTGATCTGGCGCGCGAGGTCGAGGGCGGCGTCGTCGGCTTCAGGGCCCATCATGGTGAGCACCGCGACCTGCACGGTGTTGGAGCGGTTGCCGGCGGCGAACTCGACGGATCCACTGCCGAGGAAACGCATTCCGTCCGGCCCCGGTCTGGTCGGGCCCGGTCTCGTCGGGTCGGACCCCTCCTCGATGGGGGGCAGGATGCCGTCGGTCGCGGTGCCCGGGCGGCCGATCTCCACCGACACCGATTCATATGTCAGGGGGTTCTCCCAGATGCAGCCGGGCATGTCAGGATCGGTACCCGTCGGCGTCCCCTCGACCTCGGCTGCCAGCAGTGTGGCGATCCCGTCGGTGGGAATCAGGGCGCAGGCGTCGATCGGTGCGGCGGGCGCCTCACGCGCCGCCGTTGTCTCACCGGGCGGAGTCTCGTCGGTCGCCGCGGACGATCCGCCCGAGCTGTCTTCGGATCCGCAGGCGGCGCCGATGACACCGACCGAAAGCGCCAGAACTGCGGCGGTGAAACCACGGCGGATGCGAAACTCGCTGGGATTCATGCCCAGCGACGTTAGCGACTCTCGCCGTGTCGTGCCCCTCTTCCCCACTACGCAAGCCCATCGACCGGAGGCCAGCCGATGACAAGCACCATCTCGACGACCAGCGCAACGACCGTCCCGGACGTCGATCTCGCCGACGGCAACTTCTACGCCGACGGACGAGCGGCGCGCGACGCGTACCGCTGGATGCGCGCCAACCAGCCGGTGTTCCGTGACCGCAACGGGCTGGCCGCGGCCACCACGCACCAGGCCGTGCTGGACGCCGAACGCGCCCCCGAACTGTTCTCGTCGGCGGGTGGCATCCGGCCCGACCAGCCCGGCATGCCCTACATGATCGACATGGACGATCCCGCACATCTGTTGCGGCGCAAGCTCGTCAACTCCGGGTTCACCCGCAAGCGCGTGATGGACAAGCTGCCTTCGATCGAGCGGCTGTGTGACACGTTGATCGACGCGGTGATCGAAAAGGGCGAGTGCGACTTCGTGCGGGACATCGCCGCACCGCTGCCGATGGCGGTCATCGGCGACATGCTCGGCGTGTTGCCCGAGGAGCGCGACATGCTGCTCAAGTGGTCCGACGACCTGGTGTGCGGGCTGAGCTCCCACGTCGACGAGAAAACCGTCCAGCTGCTGATGGACACGTTCGCCGCCTATACCGCGTTCACGATGGACGTCATCGCCAAGCGTCGCGCCGAGCCCACCGACGACCTGTTCTCGATCCTGGTGCACGCCGAGGTCGAGGGCGAGCGGATGTCGGACGACGAGATCGTGATGGAGACGCTGCTGATCCTCATCGGCGGCGACGAGACGACACGGCACACCCTGTCGGGCGGCACCGAGCAGCTACTGCGCCACCGCGATCAGTGGGAGGCGTGCGTGGCCGACCCGTCGGCGCTGCTGCCCGGCGCGATCGAGGAGATGCTGCGCTGGACGTCACCGGTGAAGAACATGTGCCGCACGCTGACCGCCGACACCGAGTTCCACGGGACCGCATTGCGCAAGGACGAGAAGATCATGCTGATGTTCGAGTCGGCCAACTTCGACGAGGGTGTGTTTGGCGACCCGGAGAACTTTCGCATCGACCGGAACCCCAACAATCACTTGGCATTCGGCTTCGGAACCCACTTCTGCATGGGCAACCAGCTGGCGCGCCTCGAGTTGAAGATCATGTTGACCCGGGTGCTGGAACGGATGCCCGATCTGCGGCTGGCCGACGCCGACATGCTGCCGCTGCGGCCCGCCAACTTCGTCAGCGGACTCGAGGCGATGCCGGTGGTGTTCACGCCGGCGAAGCCGCTGGACTGACCATCCGCCGAAGTGGCATTCCACCAGTGCCTGTCTCACACTTTCGCTGCTGGAATGCCATTTCGGCGGACGTTGAGGCCGCGCCTTTACCAGACCTTGACCGTGTGTTGAATCCACCCGCCAACAATCGCAAGCGTGAGTACGCTTTATTCGGTGGAGCTGGGGGTTCTGGGGCCTCTACACGTCCGGCGGTTCGGTCTTCCGGTCGCGATCCCGGGCGCTAAGCCTCGTTCCATCCTCACGTTTCTCGGATTGAACGGCGGTGCCGTCGTTCCCGGAGAGACGCTCGTCGAATTGCTCTGGGGGACGGACCCACCGCGCACTGCCGCCAAGGCGCTCCAAACCCACATTTCGGCGCTGCGGCGCGCGCTTGGTGACGGCTTCGTGCTGACCCAGGGGACCGGGTGGACCCTGAACGAGGCCGAGATCGACGCCCTTCGCTATACGGAGGCGACCGGACAGGGGCGTGAAGCCATGGCCGCAGGGGATGCCAGTCAGGCCGCAGCCCGCTTCGATGAAGCACTGAGGCTGTGGCGTGGCGCGCCTGAACTGCCCGATGGCCGGCGCGGCGAAACGGCGCGGACACGTTGGGTCGAAGGACACGCCGCGCTGGTCGAGGATCGGGCGGATGCACTGCTGGCGACGGGCCGATCCGCGGAGCTCATCGGGGAACTGGAAGCAGCGATCTCCGATGCTCCACTGCGCGAGCGGCGCTGGGGCCAGCTGATGCTCGCCCTCTACCGCGCGGGCCGCCAAGGTGAAGCCCTTGCGGCGTACCAGCGTGCCCGCGCGTTGCTTGCCGACGAGTTGGGGGTCGATCCGGGGCCGGACCTCCGCAGGTTGGAATCCAAAATCGTCGTGCAAGACCTAGCACTGGAATTACCAGCCTCCCAATATATTTCATCCGTCATGCGCGCGGTGACATTTTTGCTCACCGATATCGAGGGCTCGACCGCCGCGTGGGAGGCCGACGCCGACGCGATGGCGGCCGCACTTGCGCGTCACGACGAGATCGTCGAGCAGGTCGTCACTTTCCGCGGTGGGAGACTCATCAAGACCCGCGGCGAGGGCGATGCGACGTTCTCGGTATTCGACCGCCCGTCGGGGGCGGCCGCGGCGGCTGTCGAATTGCAGGAAGCCATCCGCCGCGAAACGTGGGCGCTGGCCGAACCGATGCGAATCCGGATCGCCCTGCACACCGGCGAGGTCGAGTTTCGTGACGGCGACTACTTCGGTCGCGCGGTCAACCGAGCCGCCCGGCTACGGTCGCTGGCCACCGGCGGCCAAACCCTGTGCTCGGGGGCGACGGCGGAACTCGTCATCGATTCACTGGCCGATGACGTCGTACTGGCCGACCTGGGGATGCGCGAGCTGAAGAACCTCGCGCGCCCGGAGCACGTGTTCGAGCTGCGCCTCGACACGACCGATGATCGCGCTGTTACCGCCGCCGAAGCGTCGACAATGGCCCGTCCCGACCTACCCGCCGCGCTATCTGGTGGCGGTCTGTTCGTGGGCCGCGGTGGCGAACTCGCACAGCTGCTGGAGGCGTGGGGGGCCACGCTCAGCGCAGGAACGCGTGCAGTACTGATCGCCGGTGAACCCGGCGTCGGCAAGACCCGGTTGGCCGGCGAATGGTCGCGCAAGGCCTACAGCCAGGACGCCGTCGTCCTGTACGGCCGCTGTGACGAGGATCTGGGGGCGCCGTATCAGCCCTTCGCCGAGGCATTGCGGACGCTGGTGCCCTGTCTGGGTAGTGAGCGGCTCCGCGGATTGCGCGGCGTCGAGTCATTGCTTCCACTCGTTCCGGCCCTGACCGAGGTGCTACCCGACCTGGCCGCGGCGCCGCGTGCCGCCCCGGACGCCGAGCGCTACGCGCTGTTCGACGCGGTCGTCGCACTTCTGGGCGTCGCCTCCGCGAGTGCACCGATCGTCCTGGTCCTTGATGACCTGCATTGGGCCGCCAAGCCGACGTTGCTGTTGTTACGGCATCTGCTCCGCTTCGGAGAGCAGGCCCGTGTGCAGATCGTCGGTACCTACCGCAGCACCGACCTTGATCGCGCGCATCCGCTCGCAGCGATGCTCGCTGATCTGCATCGCGACGGCTCTGCCACACGCCTATCGCTCGGCGGTCTCGACAAGGACGACGTCACCGCCTACGTCGCCGAAGCCGGCTACGACGACGACGAGCTGGCCCGGGCGCTGGCGTCGGTCACCGGCGGCAATCCCTTCTTCCTCATCGAGGCCCTGCGCCACGTCGACGAAAGTGACGGTCATTGGGATCCAAACAGCTTGCCGCAGGGCGTGCGGGAAGCTGTGAGTCGCAGGCTGTCCCGCCTTCCGGCCGAAACGAACAAAGCGCTCGCGGCGGCCGCGGTGGTCGGCAGCCGATTCGGCATCGAGCTCGTCGAGCGGGTCGTCGAGCGTGACCTCGTCGATGCCTTCGACGAAGCCGGTAAGGCGGGCATCGTCATCGAAGAACCGGGTGGACGATACCGGTTCAACCACGCCCTCGTGAGGCAGTCGCTGCTCGCCGAACTGCCCTCCGTGCGACGCATGCGCCTGCACCACAAGATCGCCGTGGCCCTGGAATCCGAATCGGGCGCCGGCGACGAACTCGTGGGGGAACTGGCCTACCACTACTTCGAATGTGCATGGGCGGGCAATGCGGGCAGGGCCGTCGAGTATTGCCGGCGCGCCGCGGATCAGGCGATGGCGCGCCTCGGCTACGAAGGCGCGGCCGACCTGTACGACAAGGCGCTGCACGCGCTCGAGGAACTCGACGACGAGCCACCCGACCGCGCAGACCAGCAGGCCGAGCTGCTCGTTGCCCGTTGCGAGGCGTTGTTGGCCGCCGGTGACGTGGTGTCCGCGGCCGGTGCGGTGGCGCAACTACTCTCGGCTGCGAAAGATTCCGTGCGACTTGCCGCCTGGGGCACGTGCTTCGATGGACAGCTGTCGATGCTCACCGACCCCGAGCGCCTCGACGAGATCGAAGCCGCGGTCGGAGCCGCCGCCGGGTCGCTGGCTGAACTCGGCGACGCTGCCGGAGAGGCCAAGGCGCACACCGTAAGGGCCAGCTGCCTGGCCCGACTCGGACGTGTCGGCGATTGCGAGACCGCGTTGGATCAGGCATTGACCGCGGCACGTCGCGCGCACGATCATCGGCGCGTGAACGCCGTGCTGGCCGGGGCGCCGTTGGCGGCGCTGTGGGGTCCCAACCCGGTGCCGCGTGCCGGCGGGCGGTGTCTCGATGTCGTGCGACTGCTGCGGATCACCACCGGATCCCCGGTCGTGGAGGCGACGTCGACACGCTGCCAGGGGGTGCTGGATGCGTTGCGGGGGCGCGCCGCGGCGGGCCGCCAGCTGATCGACTCCGCCAGGCGCACGCTCAATGAGCTGGGGATGCGCCATGCGGTCCTCGAGGTCGAGCAGTTCGCGGGCATCGTCGAGTTGGTCGCAGACGATGCGACGGCTGCCGAGCAGTATCTCCGCAAGGCCTACAACGGCTTTCGTCGCATGGGCCTGGAGGCGGACACCGCCGAGACCGCAGCATTGTTGGCTCGTGCCTGCCTAGCACTGGACCGGGACGCCGAAGCCGGTGAATTATGCACTGAGAGTGAGCGGCTCGCGGGACACGCCTTCAAGGCCGCGATCGCCTGGCGGTCCGTTCGGGCACAGTTGTTGGCGCGCGCGGGTGACCATGACGAGGCCCGACGCGTAGCCGAAGAAGCGGTCGCCATTGCGGAGCGCACCGACGCGCTCGTCGATCACGGCGACGCGTGTCTGGCGCTGGCGACGTTGCTGGATGTAGCGGGAGACACTGCCGGGGCGCGCGCCGCAGCTGAGCGAGCAGCCGGTCTATACGAGCTCAAGGGCGCTACGGCGCTGGTGGAGAAGGCTCGCCGACTCTGTGTGGGAGCCGAAATTCCGCCAACCGCAGCACCGGCCGAGCGGGTGATCGCTGCCGCTGATAGTGAGTGCGTGCGTAGGATCCGCCGCCTGGACGCTGCCGTTGACCGCGAGGACTGGGCCGATTTCGCCGGCCTCTTCGCTACAAACGTCTCCGTCGAGAGTCGCCGCAAAGTGGTCGGCTTCGACCGACTCGTCTTCTCGTCCAGCGAATGTGTGCGTGAGATCAGACAGATCTGCGAGACCGACGCTGTTCGGCGTAGTCACGAAATTCTCGCCGTGCGGGGCGAGCGCGTGGCCCTCACTCGCATGGCGATCGGCACTGCCGATGAAAGTCCCGGGGCCGCGCGGGACGAGCTACTTGAGCTGTTCGGACTCGACACAACGGATCGGCTGGCGCTTTTAGTGTCGTTTGATGTAGAGGACCTCGACGAGGCTCTCGCGGAAATGGAAGCACTGCACGTCCAGATTGATGAGGTGCGGACCCGACCGCTGCTGGAGAACGGCGCGAGTCGCGTCGAGTCCCGCTGTTACGCGCTCTTCGCCGAAGGCCGCGTGGACGACATCAGTGCGCTGCTGTCCGACGACCATCGCAACGAAGACCGTCGATTGGGATTGGGCCGCGAGAGCAATGACCGTGCCGCGGCGCTCGCCAACATCCGCGTGATCGCCGGATTGGGCGTCGACATCACGAACACACCCCTCGCCCTGCGCGGTGACCGGCTGTGCCTCAGCCACATCCGGTTCGACGAGAAGGAAACCCGAGGCCAAGGTTTCCAAGTGGAAACACTCGAACTCACCGAACTGGATCCCAGCGGTGTCATGCGTGCCAGGTTCGTCTTCGATGTGGATGATCTCGATGCCGCCCTTGCCGAACTCGACGCCCGCTACGTCGCAGGCGAAGCTGCCGAGTACGCCGCCGTGTGGTCGACAGTCGCGGGAGCACTGGCTGCGGTCAACCGGCACGAGCTCTTCCCGACGACGCCAGGATGGACGAACGTCGATCATCGCCGCGGTACAAGATTCGCCCCGGGCCACATGAGCCGATTCATCCAGGAAGCCTGGGGAGCGACACCCGATATCCGCATCTATATGGAGGCGGTGCACCGACTTACCGCATCGGGAGCGGTTGTCACCTTTGTCGCGCGTGGTACCACCATCGGGGGCTTCGCCGCCGAATGGCGAGACGTTGTGCTGACCTCGGTCGTCGGCGACAAAGTCAGTCGTAGTGAGATGTTCGACGAGGCCGATATCGTCGTCGCGCTCGCGAGATTCGATGAGCTTAGCCGGCCTGCGCCCCGGGGCGGAACCGCGGCAAGTCTTGTGTACGAGCGTCTTTGGAACAGTTTCTATGCAGGCGACTGGGATGCTGTGGCGGAAGTATTCACCGACGACATTTCGAACGACGATCGTCGCCGGGTGGTGAACGCCGGAATCGAACGTGGCCGCGATATGCAGATGGCCAATTTGCGGCGCCTCGCCGACATCGGGGCAACCGTGTCATCAACCGTCCTCGCCACGCGCGGGCAACACCTCCTCCTGAACCGCGTTCGCGCGTCGAACGGCGACCTGCGGCATGGCGACTTCGAGAGCGAGATGTTCAACGTCATCGAAACGAATTCCGGCGAAAGGATCGTGGCGGGCGTGCTCTTCGACAGCGACGATCTCAGCGCCGCATTCGCCGAGCTCGACGCTCGATATTTCGCCGGCGAGGCGGCGCCGCACGCGCACACGTGGTCGGTCATCACCCAGGCGTACGCCAGGATGACGCGCGGCGAATTACCGAGAACGACAGCGAACTTGGTGAACGTCGACCATCGGCATGTCGCTCCGATGGCACCCGACGGCGGGATTGCCTATCTCCGCGCGTCGTGGGACCTCGCGCCGGAATTTCACCTCCACATCGAAGCCGTCCACCGGCTCAGCGACGTCGGAGCGGTCTTCACCCGTTCGTCGAATGGGACCTCGCGAGATGGCTTTGACGCCGAGTGGCGCGCGATTGATCTCATCACGGTGGACGGCGATCTCATCAGCCGTGGCGAGATCTTCGATGAATCAGACCTCGACGCTGCGCTCGTGAGATTCGACGAACTCAACCGGCCGGCTGTACTGCTGGAAAACGGGGCGAGCCGCGAATACCAGCGCTTCAACGCGCATTATACGACTGGCGACTGGGAGGCGTTGGCCAAGACGATGGCCGACGACTTCATCGCAGACGACCGTCGCCGTTTCGTGGGCGCGGGCGGTCAACTGGGCCGCGATGCTGCGGTCGACCACGCGCGAATAACTGCCGATCTTGGTGTCAGGAATGCGACGTCGACCGTCGTTGCGACCCGCGGGGAGCGCCTTGCCCTTATGCGTGCCCGGTTTTGGGGTCGTGACGACCAGCCCGATGCTTTCTCCACCGAGGTGCTCCACATGGTCGAGATCGACGCAGAGCAACAGATCACAGCCGTCGCCGCATTCGACCTCGATGACCTCGAAACTGCCGTCGCCGAACTCGATGCTCGATATCTCGCCGGAGAGGCCGCCGCTCACGCCGAGACGTGGTCGGTCATCGTCGGTGCGTTCGCCGCGTTCAATCGCCGTGAGCTTCCCGCGACGACGCCGGACTGGATCAACATCGACCATCGACCCCTCGTGAGTTTCCCGGAGGGCGCTCTGTACGCGTCCATCGATGAAATATGGAATCTCACACCAGATGTCAGCATGTATGCCGAAGCCGTACACCGGCTGACCGACCGGGGCGCGGTCATGACCTACGCGGCGAGTGGGACCTCGGGCGAAGGTCTTGACGTGGCATGGCGCGAGGTGAGCATGTCGACGGTGACGGGCGACCTCGTCGACCGCTGCGAAGTCTTCGACGTGGCGGACCTCGATGCCGCGATGGCGCGGTTCGACGACCTCAGCCTCCCGCCGGCGCGGTTGGAGAACACGGCTAGCCGAACTTACGGGGTTTGGTTGGCGGCGTACGACGCTCAAGACTGGGACGCGATGTCGGAAGTGATGGCGGAAGACGTCGTCAATGACGACCGCCGCCGGGTGGTGAACGGTGGCATCCAGCGTAGCCGCGCTGCCGTGGTCGCGAACATGCGGGCCATCGCCGACGTCGGGGTTAGGAACATCGAGCCGTCCGTTGTCGCGACCCGCGGGGATCGGCTGGCGCTCCTTCGCCTACGCGTGTCGGGAAACAAGCGGCCCGGTGCGTTCGGCTCAGACGTTCTCACCGTGGTCGAAGCCGACACCGACAACCGCTTTGCTTACGGCGTCGCTTTCGAAACGGACGACCTCGACGCTGCCTTTGCAGAGCTTGACGGCCGATTCGGCGCCGGCGAGGCGGCAGCCCATGCGGCGGTATGGTCTGTCGTCCACCGGAATGTCGCCGGATTCAACAGACACTTGCTCCCGTCTTTCACACCAGACATGGTCAATGTCGACCACCGGAGAATGACGGCATTCGCCCCTGGTGACCAAGCCGCGTACGTCCACGCAACATGGGACCAAACACCGGATCTGACGATCTACATCGAGGCAATTCATCGACTCGATGACTGCGGTGCGGTGTTCACCTACGTCGCGAACGGGACCACGGGCCAGGCCTTCGAGGCGGAGTGGCGAGCAGTCTCGCTCTCGATCATCGAAGGCCATCTGATCAGCCGCAGCGAGCGGTTCGACGAGGGTGATCTCGAAGCCGCGCTCGCGAGATTCGACGAGCTCAGTCAGCCAGCGCCACGGCTGCAGAACACGGCAAGCCAAGTAACTGAGCGGAGCCGCGCGTTGTTCGCGGGCCGCGATTGGGACGGCATGCATGAGAATCTGGCGCCGAGTTTCGTACTCGATGATCGTCGCCCAACCGTGAATGGCGGGATCAGCCGCGGTCGGGACACCGTGATTCGTGATATGCGGACGGGCGTCGATGTCGGCTTCACAGACCTGAACGAGGACATCGTTGCGCTTCGCGGATCGCGTCTGGTTCTCACCCGTGCCCGCTACCCGGGCGGCGAGGCGAGGCACGAGACGTTCGTCACCGAAGTCCTCCACATCCTCGAGATCGATGCTGACCGGAAAATGATCGCAACCATAGTGTTCGATCCGGACGACGTCGATTCTGCGTTCGCTGAACTCGAATTACGTTACCTTGCAGGTGAAGCGGAGTTCTATTCGCGTACGTGGTCCCTCGTCGCGGATTCTTATGCCACAACCAACCGGCACGAAATACCAATGGCTGCAACCCATGTGGTTGACCATCGACGGCTCTCGGTGGTCGAGGGAGGCGATCTCATCGCATCCTTGCACGCTGCGTGGGACCTCACCCCGGACGGGTACGTCTACATCGAGGCTGTACACCGATTGGATAGTCGGGGAGCGGTCGTCACGCATGTGGCGCGCGGGACTGGGCAAGGGGGATTCGACGCCCGGTGGCGATCGGTCAACGTACTGACTGTCGGCACCGAAGCCGTCGAGCGCTGCGAATTGTTCGACGAGTCTGATCTCGACACCGCGATCGCGCGATTCGCCGAAATCAGCCGCCCCGAATCCCGTCTGGTCAATAAGGCGAGCCGAGTATTCGAGCGGTATAACGCTTTCTTTATAGCCCGTGATTGGGACGGAATGGCCGACATGGTCGTTGACGACGTCTACGTTGACGATCGTCGGCGAGTCGTCAGCGGCGGAATCCAACGTGGTCAAGCCGCTCAGGCAGCGAGTATGCGGGCTGCCGCCGACATGGGGGTGAAGAATGCCGAGTCTTGCGTCATCGCGACTCGCGGGGAACGCCTCGTATTGATGCGTGTCCGGGTCTCAGGCGATCAGCGCCGTGATGCGTTCGGTCTCGAAATGCTGACCGTCTTCGAAGTCAACGCAGAAGATCGGTGCGTGGCCGGCGTGCTGTTCGACATGGACGATTTCGCTGCAGCCTTCGCTGAGCTCGATTCCCGTTATCTCGCTGGGGAGGCCGCCAGATGCGCGACTATGTGGTCACGTCATGTGCGGGCCTATGCCGCCGTGAACAGGCACGAAATGCCAGAGGGGTCCCGTGACTGGGCAAATGTTGATCACCGAAAATCGATAGCGTTCGCTACCGATGACATGGCCGCATATGTGCAGGCAACGTTCAATGAAGTCCCTAACCTCCAAATCTATGTCGAGGCCGTCCATCGTCTGACCAAGCTCGGTGTCGTCGTTACGCACGTGGTGAAAGGTTCCTCGCGGCGGGGTTTTGACGCCGAGTGGCGTGAGATAGTCGTGGCCACCTTAGGCGGCGACGACCAGACCCTTCACAGCGAGATGTTCGACGAGACAGACCTCGAGGTGGCACTCGCCCGTTTCAACGAACTCAGCGCGCCCACAACGCATTTACACAACACCGCAAGACGTGTAGCTGAGCGATTTCAGGCGGCTTTCGCATCACGCGACTGGAATGCCATGGCCGAGCTGCTGGCCGACGATCTGCACAACGAGGACCGCAGGCGAGTGGTGAACGCCGGAATCCGTCGCGGTCGAGACTCGATGATCGAAGACATGCGGGCCGCTGCCGACATCGGTGCCCGCCGTTTCGAGTTGATCGATATCGCAACCCGTGGGGAACGCCTCGTCCTCGTTCGTGCACAAACGCGTTACAGCGAAACGCCCGGCGCCTTCCACGTCGACAACCTTGTCATCGGAGACCTCGACGCCGACGGACGGACGGCCGCCCAGGTCATCTTCGACCCAGAGGACATGGACGCTGCCTTCGCCGAGCTCGATGCCCGGTACATATCCGGTGAAGCAGCGGCCCATGCTCACATCTGGTCACTCGTCACCCAGACCTACGCCGCGTTCAACCGACACGAGCTTTCGAACACGACACCAGACTGGGTGAATATCGACCACCGGCGAGCGGTCGGATCCGCTCCGGGCGATATGAATACCTACGTCAGCGCCTTCTGGTCGCTGGTACCGGACATCAGCACCCGCATCGAGGCCGTGCACCGCCTGAGCAACCTCGGAGCGGTGTTCACCCACACCGAAAGTGGTACCTCGCAAGAGGGTTTCGACGCCGAGTGGCGCGAGGTCGCCCTGCTCACCTTCGTTGGTGACGCGATCAACCACTGCGAACTCTTCGACGAGACCGACCTCGACGCCGCAATTGCTAGGTTCGACGCGCTCAATGCGCCAGCGCCGCAACTGGAAAACACGGCGACCCACGTGAACATGGTCATCGCCGATGCGTTCAATCGCCGCGACCTCGCGGGCTATCTCGGCGCCTGCGCTGCGGACGCCCGATACGACGATCGGCGGAAAGGCCTTCGCAGCGAGGGCCCGATAAGCGCGGAGTTCGGACACGCGCTGTTGTTCGATGCGGCGGAGAGTTGGCGGCTGGAAGTCGAGCCCGTCGCCCTCCGGGGCCAGCACTTGGCACTCAATCGCTTTGTTTTCCGCGACGCCGACGAGGCTGATCGTCCGATAGCAGTCGACGCGTTGGTTGCGCTGGAAGTCAATGCCGATCAGCTGGTGACGTGTTGCCTGATGTTCGACCCTGGCGACCTCGGTGCCGCACTGGAAGAGCTCGATGCCCGCTACCTTGCCGGCGAGGCGGCGCCGTATGAAAAAGCATGGGCGGTCTTCGTCCAGAACCTGCGCGTGGTCAACCGGCACGAACTCCCGGCGTGGACGCGGGATGTGGTGTTCATCGACCACCGCATTGGGACACCGGTTGCGCCCGTTGATATGCCGGGACTTCTCCGCGCAACCTGGGACCAAACGCCGAACGCCAGGATCTTCGTCGAGGCGGTATATCGGCTCGGCGAGCGCGGGGCAGTATTTGCCCACGGAGCCGTCGGCTCTTCACAAGAGAGCTTCGAAGGCGGCGAGTGGCGGGGAATCACTGTTTCGACAGTCGACGGCGACGCGATCAACCGCTGCGAGATCTTCGACGAAGCCGACCTGGACGTCGCGCTGGCGCGCTTCGACGAACTCGATCGACGGAAACCGCGCCTGGAGAACGCGGCGAGCCGAGCGGGCGAGCGACTGGCCGCGGCATTCGCGGCCTGCGATTGGAACGCCCTGGAACGCATGCTAAATCGAGACTTCGTCAACGACGATCGCCGACGGGTCGTCAATGCCGGAGTCCGGCACGGCCGCGATGCTGAGCTCGACGACCTCCGCACGGTCGTCGACGTCGGGTTCGAAATGGTGTCCTGGTCCGTGGCGGCGACGCGCGGAGATAATCTCGCTCTCACATGCGCTCGGTATGCGCGTCTAGACGAGCACCCCGAAGCTTTTTACGACGACGTCGTACATATCGTGGAGCTCAATGCCGATACGTCGATCGCGGCGATCGTCATCTTCGACGCAGACAACCCCGACGCCGCCATGGCCGAACTCGATGCGCGATACCTCGCGGGCGAAGCCGCCGCCCATGCGGACACCTGGGCGGCCATCGTCGACGCCAGCGCAGCGTTCAACCGGCAGGTGCTCCCGCCGACGACACCGGACTGGGAGAGCGTCGATCACAGGTCGGTGATCGGCTTCGCGCCTGGAGAAATGATGGCGTATATGGAGGCCACGTGGGACGTCGCGCCACACGTCAAGAATCGCATCGTGACCGTTCACCGGCTGAGCGACCTCGGAGCGATGTTCACGCAAGCGTCCTACGCGACCTCGAATCAGGGGTTCGATGCCGAGTGGCACGAGATCGCTCTCCTCATGATGGAGGGCGCCTCGATCGACCGCTGCGAGGTATTCGACGAAAACGACCTCGACACCGCCCTCGCCCGCTTCACTGAGCTCGATACAGGCTAGGTGTCGTGCCCCAGCCGAAATGGCATTCCAGCAGGGCCTCTCTCGCACTTTCTCTGCCGGAATGCCATTTCGGCGGCGGGGGGCGCTACTTCATCTGGAAGTTGGGGGCGCGCTTTTCTTTGAACGCCCGCGGGCCCTCTTTGGCGTCCTCGGAGAGGAACACCGGGATGCCGTTGGCGGTGTCGGGCTTGAACGCATCGAGCTCGTGCATGCCCTCGGCCTCGCGGATGGTCTTGAGGATGGCCTGCACGGCCAGCGGGCCGTTGTTGTTGATCACCTCGGCGATCTCGAGCGCCTTCTCCAGCGCAGTGCCGTCGGGCACCACATAGCCGATCAATCCGTACTGCAACGCCTCGGCGGCGGTGATGTGGCGGCCGGTCAGCAGCAGGTCGCACGCGATGGTGTACGGGATCTGGCGGGGGAGACGGACCGCGGAGCCGCCCATCGGATAAAGGCTCCACTTGGCCTCGGAGATCCCGAACTTCGCGCTCTCGCCGGCGACCCGGATGTCGGTGCCCTGCAGGATCTCGGTGCCGCCCGCGATCGCGGGACCCTCGACCGCAGCAATCAGCGGCTTGGTCAGTCGACGCCCCTTCAGCAGGCCCTCGATCTTGGTCGGGTCGAACGCGCCGCTCTTGAACGAGTCCCCTGGCGGCGCCTTGGTTGCGGTCTTGAGGTCCATGCCCGAGCAGAAGTACCCGCCGGCCCCGGTCAGGATGCACGTGCGGATCTCGGGATCGTCGTCGACGCGGTTCCACGCATCGACCATTATCGAGAGCATCTCAGTGGAAAGTGCGTTACGTGCCTCGGGCCGGTTCAGCGTCAGGATCAACGTGTGTCCGCGCTGCTCAATGAGGGCGTCGGGGCCCTTCTGGGGTTCCGCCACGAGTATCCGCCTTCCAGCGTCGGTGCCACAGACTTGTCTGGAAATGTAACACGTTCTAGTTTAGAACCCGTGGCCCTGAATATTGCCGACCTCGCCGAGCACTGCATCGACGCCGTGCCCGATCGCGTCGCCCTCATTGGCGGTGACCAACAGCTGACCTATGCCCAGTTGGAGGAGAAGGCCAACCGCCTGGCCCACTACCTCATCGACCAGGGCGTCAAGAAGGACGACAAGGTCGGCCTGTATTGCCGCAACCGCATCGAGATCGTCATCGCGATGCTGGGCATCGTCAAAGCGGGTGCCATCCTGGTCAACGTCAACTTCCGCTATGTCGAGGGCGAACTGAAGTACCTGTTCGACAACTCCGACATGGTGGCGCTCGTGCACGAGCGCCGCTACGCCGACCGGGTGGCCAACGTGCTGCCCGAGACCCCGAACGTGAAGACCATCCTGGTGGTCGAGGACGGCAGCGATGACGACTTCGAGCGTTACGGCGGTGTCGAGTTCTATTCGGCGCTCGAGCAGAGTTCGCCGGAGCGCGATTTCGGCCCGCGCAGCGAGGACGACATCTACCTGCTCTACACCGGCGGCACCACCGGTTTCCCCAAGGGCGTGATGTGGCGCCACGAGGACATCTACCGAGTGTTGTTCGGCGGCACCGACTTCGCGACCGGCGAGCCGATCGCCGACGAGTATGACCTGGCCAAGCAGGCCGCCGCCAACGGGCCGATGATCCGGTACCCGATCCCGCCGATGATCCACGGCGCCACCCAGTCGGCCACCTGGATGTCGCTGTTCTCCGGCCAAACCGTGGTTCTGGTACCGGAATTCGACGCCGACGAGGTATGGCGCACCATCGCCGAGCACAAGGTGAATCTGCTGTTCTTCACCGGCGATGCGATGGCCCGCCCACTCCTGGACGCGCTGTTGGCCCATCAGGACGCCGGGAACGAATACGACCTGTCGTCGCTGTTCCTGCTCGCCAGCACCGCAGCGCTGTTCTCCACCAGCATCAAGGAGAAGTTCCTCGAGCTATTGCCCAACCGGATCATCACCGACTCCATCGGATCCTCGGAGACCGGCTTCGGCGGTACCAGCATCGTCGCCAAGGGGCAGTCGCACACCGGCGGTCCCCGCGTCACCATCGACAAGAACACCGTTGTGCTCGACGACGACGGAAACGAGGTGGTGCCGGGCTCGGGGGTGCGCGGCTTCATCGCCAAGCGCGGCCACATCCCGGTCGGCTACTTCAAGGACGAGAAGAAAACCGCCGAGACCTTCCGCACCTACCACGGCGTGCGGTACGCGATCCCCGGCGATTTCGCCGAGGTCGAGGCCGACGGCAGCGTGACGATGCTGGGCCGCGGCTCGGTGTCGATCAACAGCGGTGGCGAGAAGATCTACCCCGAAGAGGTCGAGGCCGCGCTCAAGGGCCACCCCGACGTCTTCGACGCGCTCGTCGTCGGCGTCCCCGACCCGCGCTTCGGTCAGCACGTCGCCGCCGTCGTGCATCCGCGCGAGGGCAGCCGCCCGACGCTCGCCGATCTGGATGCGTTCGTGCGCAACGAGATCGCCGGCTACAAGGTGCCGCGCAGCCTGTGGCTGGTCGACGAGATCAAGCGCTCACCCGCGGGCAAGCCCGACTACCGCTGGGCCAAGGACACCACCGAGGAGCGCCCCGCCGACGATGTACACGCCAAGCATGCCGAGGTGAAATAGATGCGCACCGAGCTGTGTGACCGCTTCGGGATCGAGTACCCGATCTTCGTCTTCACGCCATCGGAGAAGGTCGCCGCGGCGGTCACCAAGGCCGGCGGACTGGGCGTCCTGGGGTGCGTGCGGTTCAACGATGCCGACGACCTCGAGAACGTCCTGCAGTGGATGGATGCCAACACCGACGGCAAGCCGTACGGCGTCGACATCGTGATGCCGGCCAAAATCCCCACCGAGGGCACCAGCGTCGACATCAACAAGCTGATCCCGCAGACGCACCGCGACTTCGTCGAAAAGACGCTCGCCGATCTCGGGGTGCCGCCGCTGCCCGATGACGAAGCGAAGTCCGAAGGCGTTCTCGGATGGCTGCATTCGGTGGCGCGCAGCCACGTCGAGGTGGCGCTGCGGCACCCGATCAAGCTGATCGCCAACGCGCTCGGATCGCCGCCCAAGGACGTCATCGACCAGTCCCACGACGCCGGCGTGCCGGTCGCCGCGCTGGCCGGCTCCGCCAAACACGCGCTGCGGCACGTCGAGAACGGTGTGGACATCGTCGTGGCGCAGGGACACGAGGCAGGCGGACACACCGGCGAGATCGGCTCGATGGTGTTGTGGCCCGAGATCGTGGATGCGGTCGACGGCAGGGCATCGGTGCTTGCCGCGGGTGGAATCGGCACCGGTCGTCAGGTCGCCGCGGCGCTCGCCCTCGGAGCGCAGGGTGTGTGGATGGGCTCGGCGTTCCTGACCGCGGCCGAGTACGACCTCGGGGTACGCACGGCGGGTGGCGCGTCGGTGATCCAGGAGGCGATGCTGGCCGCGACCTCCAGCGACACCGTGCGCAGGCGCATCTACACGGGTAAGCCCGCGCGACTGCTGAAGTCTCGCTGGACCGAAGCCTGGGACGCCGAGGGCGCACCGGAGCCGTTGCCGATGCCGCTGCAGAACATCCTGGTCAGTGAAGCCCATCAACGGATGAACGAGGCGAAGGACCCGTCAGCCGTGGCGATGCCGGTCGGTCAGATCGTCGGCCGGATGAACGAGATCCGCCCGGTCTCCGACATCATCGCCGAACTCGTCAGCGGGTTCGAGGGCGCCACCCGACATCTGGATGCCGTTCGCGACAGCTGAGCGTCACTCGATCGTGGTCTCGGCGTCGATGTGGCCCACCGCCGTGCCGAGGATGCCCTGCTGATCGGGCTTGGCGTAGGCGTTGAGCTGCAACAGGTACATCAGGCCGTCCGCACCCGGAATCAGCACCGTCTTCTGGGCGATGAAGGTCGGTTTGCCGTCGATCGACGCCGTCCCCGCAACCTCGTAGGCGTCGAAACCGCCGAGCGTGCCGGTCGGCGTCTCGCTGGCTTCCACATAGTCGGGAATGCTGCGGAGATCGTTGGGCGCGAGCTCGAGGAGCGTCGCCGGATCGACCTCGCCGTCGAGACTGGACAGGTACGCGAAAATCGTCGGCGGGAAGTCCGGCGCGGCGTCCGGGCCGGTGTACCGGATGCCGCCGTAGGACCCCTGCGGTAGCCCCTCGCTCGTCATCTCCCACCCTTCCGGGGTGGGCAGCACGACGTTGGGGGCTCCGTTCTCGCCGGGGCCGACCACCGTCTGGACGATGCCGTTCCCGGCGATGTACTGGTCGATGGTTTGACCCGCCGGTGCCCCGGGCGCCTCCGATGTCTTCTCCTCGGACGTCGGCGACGTCGACTCACTCGACTTACTGGCGCTCGTCGAACTCTCGGCGCTCGAACTGCTGGACGGGGCGGTCTTGGTGTCCGACCCGCAGCCGGACAGCACGACTGCCAGGGCGGTGACGGCAGCCGCCGTGCCGGTGAGCGCCGATGCTCTCATTGTGTTGACCCCCTCGATGGATGTGACGAACTCGCGCAGCGTAGCTCAAAGCCTGCCTAGAATTTGCTGACCCGCGAAACATCGGAGGACCGGTGAACGGTGCGCAGGCGCTGATCAGGACGCTCGTCGGCAACGGCGTCGACGTGTGCTTTGCCAACCCGGGCACGTCGGAGATGCACTTCGTGGCCGCGTTGGACGCGGTGCCACAGATGCGCGGCGTGCTCACATTGTTCGAGGGCGTGGCCACCGGCGCGGCCGACGGCTACGCCCGGATGGCCGACAAACCGGCCGCGGTGTTGCTGCACCTGGGTCCCGGCCTCGGCAACGGGCTGGCCAATCTGCACAACGCGCGGCGCGCCCACACCCCGGTCGTTGTCGTCGTCGGCGATCACGCGACGTACCACAAGAAATACGACGCCCCACTGGAATCCGACATCGATGCGCTCGCGGGCACCGTGTCCGGATGGGTGCGCCGCACCCTGCACACCGGCGACGTCGCTGCCGATGCCACCGACGCCGTCGCCGCCGCCCGCGCCGGGCTGGTGTCCACGTTGATTCTGCCCGCGGACGTGTCGTGGACCGACGGCGCGAGCGGCGCTCCGGCCCCGGCGGCGGTGGCCGCGTCCGTCGTCGACGACGACGCGGTCCGCGCCGCGGCGGGTGCGCTGCGTTCCGGCGAGCCGTCGGTCATCCTGATCGGGGGTGACGCGGCCCGAAATCCGGGTCTGGCGGCGGCCGTCCGGGTCGCGCAGGCCACCGGAGCCCGGGTGCTGTGCGAAACCTTCCCGACGCGGCAGGAACGCGGGGCGGGTGTCCCCGCGGTCGAGCGGCTGGCGTATTTCGCCGAGGCTGCACAGGAGCAACTCGCAGGCGCTACCCACCTCGTCCTTGCCGGTGCGAAGTCCCCGGTGTCTTTCTTCGCCTACCCGGGCAAGCCCAGCGACCTGGTGCCGCAAGGGTGCACGGTGCATGTGCTGGCCTCGCACGTCGGCGCCGCCGCGGCGCTGGAGCATCTCGCCGACGACGTGGCACCCGGGACCACCGCGGCCGTCGCCGCGGCCGCGCGGCCCGAACTGCCCGCCGGAGACCTGACCACGTTCGCGGTCGCCGCGGTGGTCGGGGCGCTCCTGCCCGAGGGGGCGATCGTCGTGGACGAATCCAACACCGCAGGGATCGGCGTCGCCGTCGCGACCGCGGGCGCTCCTGCCCACGATGTGCTGACGCTGACCGGCGGCGCCATCGGTTACGGGATCCCCGCTGCGGTGGGCGCCGCGATCGCCGCACCGGGACGGCCGGTGCTGGCCCTGCAGGCCGACGGATCTGCGATGTACACCATCTCCGGCCTGTGGACGCAGGCGCGCGAAAACCTGGATGTGACGACCGTGATCTTCAACAACGGCGCCTACGACATCCTGCGGATCGAACTGCAGCGTGTCGGTGCGGCGGGCGCGGACGCACCGGGACCCAAGGCGCTCGATCTACTCGACTTGGGCCGTCCCGCAATCGATTTCGTCTCAATCGCCGAGGGCATGGGCGTTCCTGCCCGCCGCGCCACCACCTCGGAGGAACTGGCCGCCGCGCTCGCCGACGCGTTCGCAGAACCGGGTCCGCACCTGATCGAGGCCGTGGTCCCGTCGCTCGTCGGCTGAACACTGTCCGATCTGTTCATGACGGTCGGCCGAGCCGGCCCCTACCGTGGCCGGCATGGACATCCGACTCACGTCCGTCGCCGTCGAGATCGTCGCCGGTGACCTGACACGTTCCCTGGACTTCTACCGCGTGCTCGGCCTGGCCGTACCCGAGGGCGACGGCCCACACGTGGAGGTCGAACTGCCCGGCGGCAACACACTGCTGTTCGACACCGAGGACACGATCGCCGGGATGCATCCGGGGTGGACACCGCCCACCTCGGCGGGCCGCGTCGTGCTGGCGTTCGGGCTCGAGTCGCCCGCCGACGTCGACGCGTTGTTCGCCCGCGTCACCGCTGCGGGCCACGAGGGAACTCTTGAGCCGTTCGACGCGCCGTGGGGGCAGCGCTACGCGACCGTGCTCGACCCCGACGGCACCTCGATCGATCTCTTCGCGCCGCTGTAGAGGCGACCGGCGGGCACCCCGGCGAGTTCGCGCACCTGCCGGCTCAGGTGCGACTGGTCCGCGTAGCCCACCTGTGCAGCGGTGTCGGCGACGGTGTGCCCTGAGCGCAGCAGCCGAACTGCCTCCCGGAACCGCAGCACCCGCCGCAGCGTCGCCGGCCCGTACCCGTACACCGCCACGCACTGGCGCTGCAGAGTCCTTGTCGACCAACCGATTTCGTCGGCGACGTGCTGCACAGAGGCCCCGCCGGCGAATCGCTGGGTGATGTGCCGCAACTGCGCGAGGCGCCAGGGCGCGGTCTCGCGGTTGGGCTCGCGGCCGAGCAGCCGGGCGGTGCGCGACATCAGTGAACCGCCTGTGAGCTCTGGCCGCACCGCGTCGAGGGCGACCCGCTGGTTGTGCAACTCGCCGGCGGGCACGCCGAGAAGTCTGGGCAGAGCGCCCGGACGAAATCTGATCCCGGTGGCCAGCGGTGAGTGCTGGTCGCTGAGGAAGGCGGTGGTGTCCGGTCCGGCGATCAGCACGGCGTCGTTCATCTCGATGAGGTCCATACATCCGTCGGGCAGCACCCACGCCTGGCGCGGTCCCTCGTTCACCCACACGCATTCCGCGAGATCGCGGAGCGCCGTCGGCGCGGGCAGCTCGCGGTAACTCACCCGTCGAGCCTAACCGCGCCGACAACCCCAGGTCACGGCGTGATGGTCGTCTGTTCGTCGATGACGTTGGTGGCCGAGGCGACGATATCGGTCTGGCTCTCCAGTCCGTCGGCGTTGAGCTGCAACACATACAGCCCGTCGCTGCCCGGGATCACGACCGTCTTCTGGGCGACCACCTTGGCCACCCCGTCCTGGACCCAATTGCCGCCGAGCTGGAACGCCGGATACTCGCCGAGGGTGCTGACCTGGCCTTCGTTCAGCGGGCTCCACCCGGGCAGGTTCGTCAGTTCGCCGGGCGCGTTGTCGATGATCGCCTGCGGATCCACATCGCCGGTCAGCTTCGACACGATCGCGACGATGCTCGGCGTGTACTCCTCGGCTCCTGGACCGTCGTAAAAGATTGCGCCATAAGCCCATTCCGGAGTGTCCTCGCCTGCGGCCTGCCAGCCGTCGGGCATGGGCAAATCGATGGTCGGCGCGCCCGGGTCGCCCAGGCTCACCGGTGATTCCTGAATGTCGTTCTCCGCGATGTAGTCGGCGATCGTCGGGGCCGGCCCCTCCGGGGCCTCTTTGCGCGGGGCGATCCGGGCGGTCGACGGTGCTGCCTTGGCACTTGTCGTGGTGGTCTCCGCGGAGGTGGACTCGACGGAGGTGGATGTGCTCGGCTCGGTCGTGGTGTCCGAGCTACATCCCGTGGCGACGACGGCGATCGCTGCCGCGACCGCAGCGGAGCGGGTGAGGGCCGAGAGCTTCATAGCTGAACTCCTGTAGGTAGGACGTTTCTGTTGTCCAGCGAAGCGTAAATCATGATCATGGGTTTGCTGCGTGTGTAGATGTACCTAACTCTGCGAGCGCGCCGCAGGGTTTTCCAGGTTCTCCTTGACCTCCTGCTGCCACAGGGCATTCGCGTGGGTGGTGTCGACTTCCTGCTCGAAGCGGTCCGTCATCTCGGGGGTGACGTCGGCGACGTCGACATAGAACTGCTCGTACCAGCGCCGGTGCTGATACACCGGGCCGTCCTCCTCGGTGAGTAGCGGATTGTCGATCGGGGACTTGTTCTTCCAGATCTCGACGTCATCGAGGAAACCCTCTCCGAAGTTGCGGTTCATCGAGGCGGCCAGCTTGGCGGCCTTGTCGGCAGGCAGTCCGGGCATCTCCTGGACCGAAACGCCCCACTGCAGCACGAACGAGTTCTGGGTCACCGGGTAGTGACAGTTGATCAGCGCCACCTCGACGGTGAAGTCGGGGGCGAGGTCGTTGTGCAGCCAGTTGATCATGTAGGCGGGGCCGAAATAGGTCGCCTCGGACCGCAGATAGGTGCCCTCCCAGAGCTTCTCGAAATTGGCGGTGAAGTCGGGCCGCGGCTTGGACTCCATGAACTGGCTGGCGGTATGGCCCTCGATGACGTTCTTGAAATATGTCGGATAGGCGTGGTGGATGTAGAAGAAGTGCGCCATGTCGACGTTGTTGTCGACGATCTCGCGGCAGTGCGCACCCTCGATCAGGATGGAGCTCCACTGCCACGGTGACCATCGGCCCTCGTCGAACCCCTCGATCGTCGGCGGGGTCAATTCGGCTGGGGGCGTGGAGCCCTCGGGATCGTGCCAGACCATCAACTGGCCGTTGACCTCGGTGGTGAGCCACGCCCGGGTGCGGGCCATCCGGGGGGTGCGTTTGGCGTAGGGCACCAGCGTGCACTTGCCGTCGCCGCCCCATCGCCAGTCGTGGAAGGGGCAGGCGACCTCGTCGCCCTTGATGGTGCCCTGCGACAGGTTGCCGCCCATGTGCCGGCAGTAGCCGTCAAGCACCTTGAGGTCGCCCCGCGAATCGGCGAAGACCACCAGCATGGTGCCGAAGGCGTTGATTCCGTGCGGTTGGCCGTCGCGGAAGTCCTCGGCCAGGCCCAGGCAATGCCAGCCGCGGGCGTACCGCGTCATCGCGGCGCCGGTGTCGATCTCGCGCACTGAGGTGTCTCTGTCGGTCACTGTGTGCTCCTCGCCATGTCCAGCACAGCCAGGTGGCTGAAGACCATGCTGGTGCCGATCGGGTTGCCACCGCCGGGATAGACGGTGCCGCTGGGTGCCGCCATCGTGTTTCCCGCGGCGTAGAGACCCGCGATCACATTGTCGGCGCTGTCGAGCACCCGCGCGGCGGTATCGGTGCGCAGGCCGCCCTTGGTGCCCAGATCGGAGACCCCGAACGCGGCCGCGTGGAACGGCGCCCGTTCGATCGCGTGCAGCGGTGGGGCGCCGCCGGAGAATGCGCGGTCATACGGTTCGTCGCCGCGGCCGAAGTCGTCGTCGACGCCGCGACGGACGAACTCGTTGAACCGGGTCACCGTCTCCACCAGGTTCTGCGGCGGGACACCGATGGCGACGGCGAGTTCCTCCAGGGTGTCGGCGCTGCGCCACAGCCCGGCCGTCACGTACTTCTCCGGCTCCACCATCGAGACGTTGGTCGCCTTGACCGGCGGGACGCCACCGTCGTCTGCACTGTCGTCGTAGACCATCCAGTACGGCAGCGTCACGGTGCCGCGGGCCATGGCGGCCAGCACTTCCCGGCCGAGTCGGTCGTAGGCCTGTGATTCGTTGACGAACCGTCTGCCCTGATCGTCGACGAAGATGCCGCCGGTGAACCACAGCGAGAACGCCGACGTGCCGTCCGGGTGGGTCAGCCCGGGCGACCACCACGCCTGGTCCATCAGGTCGGTGTCGGCACCCGCCGCCATCGCGGCCAGATGGGCCAGACCTCGATTTCCCCACGGCCCCATGGTGTCTCGGGACTCACCCGGAACCCCATATCGGGCACGCATCTCGTCGTTGTGCTCGAAGCCGCCCGCGGCCAGCAGGACACCGCGCCGCGCCCGGATCCTTTTTCGCTGCCCCTCGGTGTCGACGACGGCGCCGACGACCGCACCGTCCTCGACGACCAACTCGGTGAGCGCGGTGTTGAGCCGCGCCGACGTGTGCGGGTACCGCCGGGTGGCGATCAGGAAGCGCGCGATCAGGGCGCGGCCGCCGACGAAGTAGTCCGTCGGAACCGGCGCGCCGAGCCTGTCGGTGTCCAGTGGGCCGCGGATGAGCGCGCCCAGATCCGGTGCCGCCGCGACTTTGAGCGCTTTCGCGGCGATGTGGCGCATCCCGTCCGCGCGCGCCTTCGGCGCCTTGCCGAAGTAGTCGGGCCACGGCAGGAGCGTGAACTTGATCTGCTCGTCGGACTCCAGGTACTCGATCAGAGGCGCCCCGCCGCGCACGAAGGTCTCCTGCAGCGCGCGGGGCGTCCGGTCTCCGACCACCGAGGTGTAGTACTCGAGCGCGTCGTCGATGCTGTCGTCGGTGCCCGCGCGCAGCAGGACCGGGTTGCAGGGGAACCACATTCCGCCGCCGCCGGAGTACGCCGTGGTGCCGCCGAACCTCTCGGTTGCCTCGACCAGGATGACGTCGAGACCCTCCCGTGCGGCGGTGTACGCGCCGGTGACCCCGCCGGCGCCGGACCCGGCTACCAGCACATCGGTCGTCTCGTCCCAGCCGTCAGACATGGAGTGTCCTTCCGTGTGCCGCGAACTCCCTGTCCAGGGCGTGGCGGTCGGCCTCGGTCATCCGCCGGTACTCGGGCTGCCCGCGACCCACCCAGCGGTATACGGCGTCGTCGGTGTGCCATCGCTGCGTTTGCAGGTCGCGTTTGAGGACCTTGTTGGATCCGGTGGCGGGCAGGTTCGCCGACACCCGCAGCAGACGCGGAATCCCCTTGGCGCCCAGATCTTCCTGGGACACCAGGAATGCGGCGAAGGCCGCGACATCGAAGGCGTCGGGGTCGGCGACCTCAAGGGCCGCCATCACCTGATCACCGGAACGCGGGTCGGGGACACCGTAGACCCCGGCGGTGATCACCTCGGGATACCGGCGGACGACCCGCTCGACGTTGAGCGCCGAGGTGTTCTCGCCGTCCACCCGGATCCAGTCGCCGCGCCGTCCGGCGAAGTACAGGAATCCCTCGGTGTCGATGTATCCCAGGTCGCCCGACCAGTACCAGCCGTTGCGGACCCGCTCGGCATCGGCGGCGTCGTTGCGGTAGTAGCCCTCGAAATCGCGGGCGCCGCGCTGATCGACGATCTCCCCGATCGCCTCGTCGGGGTTGAGCACCCGGCCCTGCGGATCGAGAACCGCAGCCGGACAACGGTTCAGGGACTCGGGGTCGACGATGACGACCTCGGGATGCGCGGGCCTGCCGAGCGCCGCTGCGGGTGCCGCGGGATCGGGTGCCGCCACCGCGCCGCCCTCGCTGGAGCCGTAGCCCTCGAAGAGTTCGGCGCCGAACCTGCGGCGGAACTCGTTCTGGTCCTCCGGCGACGCTTCGGTACCGAACCCGCGGGCCAGCGTGTTGTCGGCATCGTCGGGCTTCTCGGGGGTGGCCATCAGATAGGCCAGTGCCTTGCCGACGTAGGTGAAGAAGGTGGCGCCGAAATACCGGACGTCCGGCAGGAATCCGGCCGCGGTGAACTTCGGCGTCAGGCACACTGTGGCGCCGTTGGCCAGAGCGGGCGCCCACAGCGCCATGATCGCGTTGCCGTGGAACAGCGGCATGCAGCAGTAGTCGACGTCGTCGCGATGGTGGCCGAACTTCTCGCTCGCCACGTGCGCGATCCGCGCCAGGCGGCCCTGGCTGCACTTGACGGCCTTCGATGTTCCCGTCGTTCCCGACGTGAAGAGCAGCAGGAACAACGTCTGTTCGTCGACGCCGGTCGCGCGGGTCGGTTCGGCCCGGTGTGCGTCGACGCGGGAGGGGTACCCGGGGTCGTCGACGAGCAGGAACCGGGTCGGATCCAGGCCGTGGTCGAGAGCGTGGAGTCGGCTCATCCCCGACGCATCGGTGACGACCAGTTGGCAGTCCGCGTGCCGGATGTCTGCGGCCAGCCCGTCCGAACCGCGGGTGGGGTTCAGCCCGACGACGGTGGCACCGGCCAGGGCGGCGCCGCCGAGCCAGAACACGAAGTCCGGAACGTTGTCGAGGAGCACGCCGATGTGAAACGGTGCGGTGCTGAAGTTCTCGTCGCGAAGCGCGCGCGCCAGGGATGCCCGGGCCGCCGATTCACCGACTACCTCGTCCCAGGTCCAGTCGTGGTCACGGATCCGCAGCCCCGGGCGCTGGTCACCGACCCGATCCAGCAGCATCGCGGCGATGTCGGTCATCGTCGGGTGATCCGGTAGACGGGATCGGGGCAGTCGGTGGCCTCCGCCGACAGTTGGCGTTTGACGACCTTGAACGTCTCGGTGCGCGGCAGCGCGGTACCGACGCGGACGAAGACCGGCCACTGCTTCGGGCCGAGATCTGTTTGTGCGGCGAGGAACTCGGTGAACTTCTCGACATCGAACTCGGTGGCGTCCGGCAGCACCAGCGCCGCCATCACCTGATCTCCCACCGATGGATCGGGAATCGGATAGACGGCGGCCTCGGTGATGCCGGGATAGCGCATCAGGATCCGCTCGATCGGTGCGGTGCCCAGGTTCTCGCCGTCCACCCGCATCCAGTCACCCAGGCGGCCGGCGAAGTAGGCGAACCCGTTCTCATCGCGGTAGGCCAGATCGCCGCTGTGGTAGGCACCGTCCCTCATGCGCTCGGCCTCGGCGCCGGGATCCTTGTAGTAGCCCCGGAACTGACCGGCCCCTTCGGTGTTCACCAACTCGCCGATGACGCCAGGGGCGCACTCGGTGCCATCGTCGACGTCGAGAATTGTGACGCCGCCGACCAGGGGACCCAGCGCGCCGTCGGGTGTGTCGGGAGTGCGGACGATGGCGATGCCGCCCTCACTGGAACCGAAGCCGTCGAACACGTATGTCCCGAACCGCTCCGCAAACCGGTTCAGATCGCGCGGTGCGCCTTCGTTGCCGTAGGCGATCCGCAGCGGATTGTCGGCATCGTCGGGATGTTCCGGGGTGGCCAGGATGTAGGACAGTGGCTTGCCCACATAGTTGGCGTAGGTGGCGCCGAAACGCCGAACGTCGGGGATGAACTGTGATGCGGAGAATCTGCGCCGCAACGCGATCGATGCCCCCGCCGCCACCGCGGGCGCCCACCCGGCCATGATCGCGTTCGAATGGAACAGCGGCATCGACAGGTAACACGTGTCGGCGGGGCCGAGCCCGAAACGCTGCGCCAGCATCATCCCGGGGAACGCCACCTTCTCGTGGGTGCACCGCACCGCCTTCGGGTCGCCGCTGGTGCCCGAGGTGAAGATCAGCATGAAGAGATCGTCGGGATCGGCGGTGTGGAACTCGACGGCCGCGCCGCGGAACGCACTGAGTTCGTCCGCGAATTCGGGCGATTCGACGTCGACAGCGGTGATGCCCTGCTGCTCGGTGCCGCGGTCGGCGAGCACCAGTTGGCAGTCGGCGTGCGCGATGTCGCGTTGCAGGGCCTCGCCCCGGCGGGTGGGGTTCAGTCCGACCGGGACGATCCCGGACAGTGCGGCGGCGACGAGCACCGTGCAGAAGAACGGGGTGTTGCCCAGCAGCACGCCGACGTGCGGCGGGCTGCTGGGATCCAACCGGGCCCGCAGCGCCGCCGCAAGGTCGGCGCCGTCCTGAATATGGTTGCGCCAGCTGACAAACGACAGCGTCTCGTCGTCGGATCCGACCGCGTGCACGCCCTGATCGTCGACCTCGGCGAGGGTCGTCAACAGACCGGGGACCGTCGGCGTAGGAGGGCTGGCCACCGGATGCGGTGAATTAGGCCGGGGTGTCGGCCAGTTCGCGACCGATCACCAGCAGCTGCCCGGTGGCACCACCCACCGCGAACTCGGACTGCTTGGCGGCCAGGAAGTACCGGTGCACCGGGTGGTCGGTGTCGATTCCCACACCTCCGTGGACGTGGACGGTCGTGTGGGCCACGCGATGGCCCGCTTCGGCCGCCCAGAACGCGGCGGTGCGGACATCGACGTCGGCGGGTAGGTCCTCGGACAGCCGCCATGCGGCCTGGGTCAGCGTCAACCGCAGGCCCTTGATGTCGATGTACCCGTCGGCCAACCGCGACGACACCGCCTGGAAGCTGCCGATCGGCCTGTCGAACTGTTCGCGTTCGCGCGCGTACTGCGCGGTCAGCTCCAGCGCGCGGTCCACCACGCCGAGCTGAAATGCGGTGAGTCCCAGAATCTCTCGGGTGTCGATCCAGCCGAGCACGGCCGATCCCTCGGACCCGACGACCCGCTGGTCGCCGAGCTCGACGCCGTTGAGCTCGAGGTGCCCGACGCTGCCGAACCCGGTGGTGCTCAGCGGCGAGACCGTGACTCCCGGATCATCGGAGGCGAGGACGAAAACCTTGGTCCCCGAATCGGTTTCGGCGGGCACCAGGAACGCGTCCGCCACCGGTGCGAAAGGCACCTGGGTGCGGGTGCCGGTGAGCCGGTAGCCTAGGCCGCCCGCCTGAGCCCGGACCGGGCCCTCGCCCATGTCGCCGGCCAACGCCACGCTGAGGATCTTCTGCCCGTTGACGGCAGGCACCGCCCACTGCTGCTGCAGCTCCTCGGAGCCGAACTTCGCGAGCGCGCCTGCAGCCACCACCACCGATTCCAGGTAGGGCACCGCGGCGAGCTGCCTGCCCAGTGCCTCGAGCACGGCCGTCTGCTCCAGCACGCCGAAGCCGCCGCCACCCAACGATTCCGGTGCGGCTGCCGACAGGATGTCGGCGTCGATGAGTTTGGACCACAGGGCACTGTCGAAGCGATGATCGGCGCCGTCGAGCTCACGTTGGTGTTCGGGCGTGCACACCGCTTCGGTGATGGTGCGGACCAGGCCGCCAAGGTCCTCTGATGCTTCTGGTGGTGAAAAGTCCATGAAAAGTCTTCTTTCGCTTAGCGGTTGACCCGGGGCAGACCCAGGGCGACCATGCCGATGATGTCCCGCTGGATCTCGTTGGTGCCGCCGCCGAAGGTGAGGATCAGGCAGGACCGGTGCATGCGTTCGACGCGACCGCGCAGCAGGGCGCCGGGGGAATCGGTGCGCAGTGTGGCCGCGGTGCCCAGCACCTCCATCAGCAGGCGGTAAGCCTCGGTGGCCAGCTCGGTGCCGTACACCTTCGCCGCCGACGCGTCGGCGGGCGACGGCGCGGCATCGCTGGACGCGAGTTCCCAGTTGATGAGCTTGAGCACCTCGGCCTTGGCGTGCACCCGAGCGAGGTTGAGCTGGACCCACTCCGAGTCGATCAGGCGCCTGCCGTGGGCGTCCTTGGTGTTCTGGGCCCACTCCCGCACCCCGTCCAGCGCGGAGAAGATCGGCTGTGCCGATACCAGCGCGACGCGCTCGTGGTTGAGCTGGTTGGTGACCAGCTTCCAGCCGGCGTTCTCCTCGCCGACAAGAGCCGACGTCGGCGCCCGGACGTCCTGGTAGTAGGTGGCGCTGGTGTCGACCCCGGACATGGTGTGCACCGGCGTCCACGAGAAGCCCTCAGCGGTGGTGGGCACGATCAGCATCGAGATGCCGCGGTGCTTCTTGGCTTCGGTGTTGGTGCGCACGGCCAGCCACACGTAGTCGGCGTAGGCGATCAGGCTGGTCCACATCTTCTGGCCGTTGATGACGTAGTCATCGCCGTCGCGCACCGCGGTGGTGCGCAGCGCCGCCAGGTCGGTGCCCGCGCCGGGTTCGGAGTAGCCGATCGAGAAGTGCAACTCGCCCTTGGCGATCTTGGGCAGGAAGAACGACTTCTGCTCATCGGTGCCGAACGCCATGATCGTCGGCGCGACGCTGTTGATCGTCAGGAACGGTACCGGCACGTTCGCGATCGACGCTTCGTCGTTGAAGATCAGCCCGTCCATCGGCGGGCGGGCCTGGCCGCCGAACTTCTCGGGCCACGACAGCGTCAGCCAACCGTCCTTGCCCATCTGGGCGACGGTGTCGCGGTAGACGCTGCCGCGGCCCATCTCACCGTCGTTGGAGGCCAGCGCCTCGGCACGCTCAGGGGTCATGAGCTTGGTGAAGTACGCGCGCAGCTCGCGGCGCAGGTCCTCCTGCTCGGGGGTGTAGCCGATTCGCATCGCGCGGTCCTCACTTCTCTGTAAGCCTTAGGCTGAGGTGCCATCCTTCAGTGTCTGGCATACCTCAGTCCTTTCCCGGTTGTAACACGTTCTAGTCTTGGGGTCCAGGGTGGTGCCACACTAGGCCAGGAGGTTTTCATGAGAGTGGAAGTGGATCGCGATCGTTGCGAGGGCAACGCGGTCTGTGTGGGTATCGCCCCGGACCTGTTCGACCTCGACGACGAGGACTACGCAGTGGTGAAGGCTGACCCGGTTCCCGCTGATGAGGAGGCGCTGGCCGAGCAGTCCATCGCCGAATGCCCCCGAGCCGCCCTGATCCGCCACGACTAGAGGTATTCATACTTTGTCCAGTTTTTCGTCCCTGCAGGGGACTCAGTTAGACCTGTCCGGACACGTCGCCGTGGTCACGGGAGCTGCTGCCGGACTGGGCCGCGCCGAGGCCATCGGGCTGGCGCAGGCCGGCGCCACCGTCGTCGTCAACGACATCGCCCAGGCGTTGGACAGGTCCGACGTTCTCGACGAGATCGCGACGGCCGGCGCCAAGGGAATCGCGGTTGCCGGAGACATCAGCGAGCGGGCCACCGCCGATGAGTTGGTCGACACGGCCGACGGACTCGGCGGACTGGGCATCGTCGTCAACAACGCGGGCATCACGCGTGACCGGATCCTGTTCAACATGACCGACGAGGAGTGGGACGCGGTCATCGCGGTTCATCTTCGCGGGCATTTCCTGCTGACGCGCAATGCCGCCACGTACTGGCGGTCGAAGGCCAAAGCAGGCGACGGGCAAGTGTACGGCCGGATCATCAACACCTCCTCGGAGGCGGGCCTGTCCGGACCCGTCGGACAGCCCAACTACGGCGCCGCCAAGGCGGGCATCACCGCGCTGACGCTGTCGGCGGCCCGGGCGCTCGGACGCTTCGGCGTGCGGGCCAACGCCATCGCCCCCCGCGCCAGGACCGCGATGACGGCGGGGGTGTTCGGCGACGCACCCGAGCTGCCCGACGGCGCCGTCGATCCGCTCTCGCCCGAGCACGTCGTGAACCTGGTCGCCTTCCTGGCGTCTCCCGCTGCGGACGGGGTCAACGGACAGCTCTTCATCGTCTATGGTCCGACGGTGACGCTGATCGCGGCGCCGACTGCGGAGACGCAGTTCAGTGCCCCCAGTGACGCGTGGGATCCGGCAGAGCTCTCCGAGACAATGCAGCACTACTTTGCTGATCGTGATCCCGAGAAGAGCTTCTCGGCGTCGATGAGGTTGGGAGATCGAGACTGACAGTCTCGGTTGTCAGTGGTGAGCGTCAAGTAGAACACGTTCTATAATGATCTGCGTCACAGTGGCCCTGAACAGCGCAAATATAACAATTTTGTCTGGTTCTGTCGTTCTTTGACACTGCGAACATGTTCTAGATAATATGATCCGGCTCACTAAGAGCAATGCTTAACCACTGGGTGGGATGCTCGCCTTGACAACGAGTTTCGCCTCTTCGCCACGACGCCGCAGCCCTGTTTGCCCACGTCCCCGGAACGGAGCCAAGGTTGATCGAACAGCTCGCGGCACCCACTCGGGCCGTGGGCGGATTCGTCCAGATGTCCACGGAGACGTTCTCGAAGATCTTTCGGCGCCCTTTCCAGTTCCGCGAGTTCCTCGAGCAGACGTGGATGATTGCGCGGGTTTCGCTGCTGCCGACGCTGTTGATCTCCATTCCGTTCACAGTCCTGGTCGCATTCACCCTCAACATCCTTCTTCGCGAGATTGGCGCCGCTGACCTTTCCGGGTCGGGTACTGCGTTCGGGACCGTGACTCAGCTTGGTCCGGTATCCACCGTGCTCGTTGTCGCCGGGGCAGGAGCGACCGCGATATGCGCCGACCTCGGCGCGCGGACCATCCGCGAGGAGATCGACGCTTTGCGCGTGTTGGGCATCGACCCGATTCAACGTCTCGTGGTGCCCCGCGTACTGGCATCGACAGTCGTGGCGATGCTGCTCAACGGTTTTGTCATCCTCATCGGCCTGAGCGGGGGTTACGTTTTCTCCGTGCTCCTCCAGGGAGTCAACCCGGGGGCCTTCATCAGTGGCCTGACCATTCTCACCGGTTTGGGCGAGCTGATCATCTCGGAAGTCAAGGCTGTGCTGTTCGGTGTGATGGCGGGACTCGTGGGCTGTTACCGCGGCCTCACCGTAAAAGGTGGACCCAAGGGCGTTGGAGAAGCCGTCAACGAAACCGTCATCTATGCCTTCATCTGTCTCTTCGTGATCAATGTGCTGATGACTGCCATCGGCGTCCGGGTTCTGAACTGATGAGTCAACTGGGAAGCTACGACGTCACGCTGCGCCTGCGACGGGCGCTGGGACGGCTACCCCGTGCCGTCGACTCATTCGGGGAGCAGGCGCTGTTCTACGGCGAATCGATTCGGTACATCCCGAACGCGCTACGGCTGTATCGCAGAGAAACGTTTCGGCTGATCGCGGAGATGACACTGGGCAGCGGTGCGCTCATCCTCATCGGCGGCACGGTCGGCGTGGCAGCGTTCCTCACTTTGGCTTCGGGCGGCGTCATCGCCGTGCAGGGTTACGAGTCTCTGGGCAACATCGGCATCGAAGCGCTCACCGGATTCCTGAGTGCCTATCTCAACGTGCGCATCGTGGCGCCGATCATCGCGGGCATCGCGCTCGCCGCCACCATCGGCGCCGGCACCACTGCCCAGTTGGGCGCGATGCGCATCGCCGAGGAGATCGACGCTGTCGAATCGATGGCCGTGCATTCGATGTCCTACATGGTGTCAACCCGGATCATCGCCGGGCTGGTAGCGATCATTCCGCTGTACTCTCTGGCCACGTTGGCAGCGTTCTTCTCTGCGCGCACCATCACCGTCTATGTGAACGGACAGTCCGGCGGTCTCTACGATCACTACTTCAATACTTTCCTGATACCGACCGACCTCTTGTGGTCGTTCGCGCAGGCGATCGTGATGGCGATCGCGGTCATGCTGGTACACACCTATTACGGCTACAACGCATCCGGCGGCCCGGTCGGCGTGGGTATCGCTGTGGGCAAGGCGGTTCGGACGTCGCTGATCATTGTCGTCGTCATCACTCTGTTCATTTCCCTTGGCGTCTATGGCGCCACCGGTAACTTCAACCTGTCGGGCTAGAAGGAGAGCACCGTGTCGAGAACCACCGCGATCAGAATCGCCGCCGCAGTGCTGGCGACCGTAGTCGCCGCGTTCTCGCTACTCACCTATCTCGCCTACACCGCTGCCTTCACCCCAACTGACACCGTGACCGTGACCTCTCCGCGAGCTGGCCTGGTCATGGACAAAGATGCCAAGGTCAAATACCGCGGCGTTCAAATCGGCAAGGTGGAGGACATCGCGTACTCCGGTGACCAGGCGAAGTTGACGCTGACCATCAACCGCAGCGAGATGCGCTACGTCCCCTCCAACGCGCTGGTGCGCATCGCGAGCACGACAGTGTTCGGTGCCAAGTCGGTGGAATTCCTTGCGCCGGAACAACCCTCCGAAACCTCACTGCGAGCTGGAGCCAACGTCCAGGCCGAGGCGGTGCAGTTGGAAGCCAATACGTTGTTCCAGACCCTGATCGATGTGTTGAACAAGGTCAATCCGATGCAGCTGAACGCGACCATGTCGGCCCTCGCCGAGGGCTTGCGCGGTCATGGTGACGATTTCGGGTCCACCGCAGCGGGACTGAATCAGCTACTCGCGCAGTTGAATCCGAAGTTGCCGATGGTCGAGTCCGTGATCTCACACACCGCGACAGTGACCAACATCTACGGCGACGCCGGTCCCGACCTGGTGACCGTGATCAACAATGTGCCGTCGATCAGCGACACGGTGGTCGACGAGCAGGAGAACCTGAACGCGACACTGCTCGCGGCGATCGGACTGGCGAACGAGGGTGCCGACACTCTGGAACCGGCGGCTGACGACTACATCGCTGCCACTCGGCGGCTACGAGCCCCGTTGACCGTGCTGGGCGACTATTCGCCGGTGCTCGGCTGCATCGTGCAAGGTGTGGCCACTGGAGCCCAGCGAGGGGCGGACATCGTCGGTGGCAAGAAACCCGGCGCGATGGTCAGTTCCAGCTTCGTTCTGGGCGTGCCGTCGTACACCTATCCGGAGAGCCTGCCGATCGTGAATGCGTCGGGCGGGCCCAACTGCCGGGGCCTTCCACACCTTCCCAGCAAGCAGTACGGCGGCTCGTTCTTCAAATCGCCGTTCCTGGTCACCGACAACGCGCTCATCCCGTACGAGCCGTTCACGGAGGTTCAGGTCGACGCGCCGTCGACGTTCCAGTTCCTGTTCAACGGTGCCTTCGCAGAACGCGATGACTTCTGATGGGGCAACGGGCATTGCCGGTCAAGGTCGGCATCTTCGTGGTGGTGATGCTCATCGTGGCCGCCGGTTTGGTGGTGGTCTTCGGCGAGTTCCGGTTCGCCCCGAGCAACCGCTATCACGCCACATTCAGCGACGCATCACGCTTGAAGGGTGGCACCAAAGTCCGGATCGCCGGCGTGCCGGTGGGCACTGTCGAGGACGTGACGTTGAACCCCGACAACACCGTCGATGTGGCGTTCAGTCTGGACAAGAAATATCAGTTGTACACGTCGACCCGGGCCTTGATTCGCTATGAAAACCTGGTCGGCGACCGCTTCATGGAAATCACATCGGGTCCCGGCGAGCTGAGGAAGTTGCCCGCGGGTGGGATGATCGGCATGGAGAAGACCCAGCCTGCTTTGGATCTCGACGCGCTGCTCGGTGGCCTGCGGCCCGTGGTCAAGGGGCTCAACGGGGAGCAGATCAATCAGATAAGTGGCGCCATCCTCGAGTTGCTGCAGGGCGAGGGTGGCGCCCTGTCCAAGTTGCTCTCGGAGAGCGGAACCTTCAGTCAGACACTGGGCGATCGCTACCAGGTGATCTCCGAGGTCATCACCAACCTCAACGAGGTGCTGGGGACCGTCGACGCGAAAAGTGCCGAGTTCGATTCGAGCGTGGACGAATTGCAGAAGCTCGTCAGTGGGCTTGCGGCAGGCCGTGACCCGATCGCCGGGGCGATACCGCCGCTGGCGTCAGCGGCAACAGATCTGACCGAGATGCTGGCTGATTCGCGGCGGCCGCTGCAGGGCATCCTCGAGAACCTCCGCCCGCTGGCGACTGAGTTCGACAATCGCAAGGCCGAGGTCAACCGAGTCATCGAACCGCTGGCCGAGAACTATCTGCGGCTCAACTCGCTCGGAGCCTACGGCTCCTACTTCAACTACTACATCTGCGCTACAACGCTCAAATTCAACGGGCCGGCGGGCAGCGACATCTTCGTGCCGATCGGCGGCGTTCCGGACCTGTCGAAGGGCAGGTGCTCTGATAATGGATAAAGCATTGCGGGCGGGCTTCTTCGGCATCGTCATCGTGGTGTGCGTCGTGTTCGTCGCATTCGGCTACAGCTCTCTACCGTTCTATCCGCAGGGGAAAACCTACGAGGCCTTCTTCGCCGATGCCAGCGGTATCTCGCCGGGTAATGACGTCAACATCTCGGGTATCACAGTCGGCCGCGTGACCGATGTCGGCCTCGCCGGCGACGCCGCGCGGGTGAGCTTCACCGTGGACCGGAAGCACAAGCTGGGTGATCAGACGCTGGTGTCGATCCGGACGGACACAGTTCTGGGGGCGAGGTCGCTGGGTATCGTGCCGCAAGGCAGTGGATCGGTGACGTCGATTCCCTTGAGCCGCACCACAGTTCCGTACACCCTGAATTTGGCACTGCAGGATCTCGGCCAGAATTCCGCTGCACTGGATAAAGACCAGCTGACTCAGGCGTTGAAGGTACTGACGGATTCATTTCGCGACGCGACACCCGAACTGCGCCGCACGCTCGATGGGGTGGCCACCCTGTCGCGCAGTATCAACGCCAACGACGAAGCGCTGGGTCAGCTGTTGGCACGTGCGAAATCGGTGATCGGAATGCTCGCGGACAGGGCGGGCCAGGTGAATCAACTCGTCACTGACGGCAATCAACTCTTCGGCGCACTCGACGAGCGGCGGGCCGCACTCAGTACGCTGATCGCGGGTATCGACGATGTCTCCGAGCAGCTTTCGGGATTCGTGGCCGATAATCGCCGGGAATTCGGCCCGGCGCTGAAAAAGTTGAATGCGGTGTTGGACAATCTGCTCGAACGTCGTGAGCACATCAGTGAGGCACTGAGGCGTCTGCCGCCGTATGCCACCGCGCTCGGCGAGTCGGTCGGATCCGCTTCGGGTTTCATGGTCAACCTGCCCAATGCGATACCGAACAACACGCAGACTGCGCTTCTTCTGGACCTCTACTTCCAACCGGGCAAGATCCCGGACAGTCTGTCTGACCTGTTAAAGGGATTCATCAACGAGCGAATGATCATTAGGCCCAAGTCACCATGAGCCGATGGATGCGTTTTGGCGTAATGGGCGCGCTGCTGATCGGTCTGATCGGTGGTGTGTCCGTGGTGTGGCCACGGGTCTCCGACTACACCGTGGTCGGGTACTTCAGTTCGGCGGCGGGCGTGTATCCAGGCGACGAAGTGCGCATCGTCGGTGTGCCGGTGGGTTCGATCGAATCGATCTCACCGCAGGCCGATGCGGTGAAGATCACCATGCGAATCCAGAAGGACGTCAAGCTGCCGGCCGACGCCCGTGCGGTGATGATGGCGCCAAACCTCGTGTCTGCACGATTCATTCAGTTGACGCCCGTGTATCGACAAGGTCCGGCGATGTCGGATGGCGACAGCATCGAGTTGAGTCGCACGGCGGTGCCAGTGGAGTGGGACGATGTCAAGACCGAGCTGACCAGGCTGAGTCAACAGCTCGGACCGTCGGCTGGCGAAGTCCAGGGGCCACTCAGCGAGTTCGTGAACCAGGCCGCCGACACCTTCGACGGCAACGGCGACTCGTTCCGGCAAGCCTTGAGGGAGCTGTCACAGACGGCCGGGCGACTGGGCGACTCCAGCACCGACCTGTTCGACACCGTGAAGAATCTCCACATTTTGGTCGACGCGCTGTCCAACAGCAATGAGCAAATCGTGCAGTTCAGTGGGCACCTGGCGTCGGTGTCGCAGGTCTTGGCCGACAGCTCGGTGGGGTTGGACGATACGGTGGGCAGTCTCAACCAAGCGCTGTCCGACGTCCGGGGTTTCCTCGGCGAGCACAACGAGACGCTGATCGGCAGCGTCGACAGGTTGACCGACCTCACCAGCATTCTCACGACCCAGACCGACGACGTCGAGCAGATTCTGCATGTCCTGCCGAACGCGATGGCCAACTTCTACAACATCTACAACCCCGCACAGGGCACTGCCAACGGACTTCTGGGCCTACCCGAGTTCGCCAACCCCGTGCAGTTCATCTGCGGAAATTTCGAAGCCGCAGGGATGCCCGACTACGACAAACGGGCCGAGATCTGCCGTCAGCGGATGGCTCCGGTGCTCAGACGCCTGGCGGTGAATTATCCGCCGATCATGGCTCACGGCATCAACACGATCACCGCGTACAAGGGCCAGGTTATCTACGACACCCCTGCGACCGAGGCGAAGTCGCAGACCTACCTCCCGTATCTGGAATGGATACCGGCTGAAGGACGGTTCCCGCCTCGTGCCGGCAATGAGGGCGATCCCAGCGCGTTGCTTCTGCCGCAGAATCCAGCTCCCGGTCCGCCGCCGCCTGCACAGCCGTACACACTCGGCCCGGTGATTCCGCCGGCTGGTCCACCACCTGGTCCTGCGCCGGCCGCACCGCCTGCGCCGCCTGCGCCCGGTCCACTTCCCGCTGAAGCGGCCGTCCCGGGTCTGCAGCCGGCCCTTCCGCAACAACCAGGAGGTGGGTCATGACACGCGTGTCATCGCGAGTCAGGGCTGGTCGCGCGGCCCGCCGCACCCTGGCCCTGGGCTCCGGCGCGGCACTGCTTGCGGGTTGCCAGTTCGGCGGATTGAACTCGGTGAACATGCCGGGCACCGCGGGTCATGGCAAAGGTGCGTTCTCCATCACCGTAGAAGTGCCCGATGTGGCCACGCTGCCGCAGAACTCACCGGTGATGGTCGACGACGTCACCGTCGGAAGCGTGTCGGGCATCGAGGCCGTCCAGAAACCGGACGGCACCTTCTATGCGGCGGTAGAACTCTCGCTCGATTCAAACGTCAAGCTGCCGGCCAACGCGACCGTGAAGGTTGCGCAAACGTCACTGTTGGGATCGCAGCACATCGAACTGGCCCCCCCGCTGGCCGAACCGCCTGTTGGCGAGCTGCGGGATGGTCTCCAGATTCCGCTGAGCCAAGGCAGCCGCTATCCCACGACAGAGGAAGTGCTGTCCGCTCTTGGGGTGGTCGTCAACAAGGGCAATCTCGGTGCGCTGCAGGACATCACGCAGGAGCTCTACACTGCGGTGGCCGGTCGTGAGGGTCAGTTCGCAGGGCTGATCCCGCGGCTCGCCGAGTTGGCCACGTCCTTGAATCGGCAGACTGACGACATCATCGCAACCGCCGAGGGCTTGAACCGATTCGCCGGAATCCTCGCGCGCAACAAAGACAGTTTGGGCCGCGCACTGGACACGCTGCCGGCAGCGCTACGTGTGCTCAACGACAACCGAGCCCAGATCGTGGATGCCTTTGCCGCGCTGCAAAGGCTGGGCACTGTCGCGGCGCGCATCTTGGCCGAAACCAAGGACGATTTCGCCGAGAATCTCATCGACCTGTACGCGGTCATCAAGCCGCTCAACGACAATCGCGTGGATTTCGTGTCCAGCCTCGACAGCCTGGCTACCTTCCCGTTCCCGGGCAAGAATCTGCACCGAGTCGCCCGCGGCGACTACTTCAACGTCTTTGCGACATTCGACTTAACGATCCGACGACTCGGCGAGACCATCTTCACTACGTCGTTCTTCGATCCGAATATGAAGCGCCTCGCCGAAGTCGTCAATCCGCCGGAATTCTTGACTGGCGAGATGGCGAATCTGTCGGGGCAGGCAGCGGACCCGTTCAAGATCCCGGCGGGCACCGCGTCGGGTCAGGAGGTGCCGCCGGAATAATGTTCACTCGAACAACGCGAATCCAGTTGTGGGTCTTCGCAATCGTGACCCTCCTCTCCGTCGGCGCAATCGCTGTGCTCTACGTCCGTGTTCCGGCTCGCCTCGGCGTGGGTACGTACGACGTCACTGCCAATTTCATTGCCGGCGGCGGGCTGTACGAGAACGCGAACGTCACCTTCCGCGGCGTACAAGCCGGGCGCGTCGAGCGGGTGCGATTGACCGACGACGGCGTGGCCGCGCAGATGCGGATCAACAGCGACGTCAAGATCCCGGCGAACTCCACGGCCACGGTCAAGAGCGTCTCCGCGATCGGCGAACAGTACGTGGATTTCGTTCCCGCCGCCGATCCCTCGCCGACGACGCTCCAGAACGGTGCCGTCATCCCGGAGGAGCGAACTGCGATTCCACAGGAGGTCGCTGAGCTGCTGCGCGAGGCAGACCGGCTGGTGAGCAGCGTCGGCAACACCCGGCTCGAAGACCTCCTGCGGGAAGCGTTCAAAGCCTTCAACGGCTCGGGCGCCGAACTGGCGCGGTTGATCCAGTCGGTGCGGGTATTTGTCGACGAGGCCAACGAGAGTTGGCCGCAGACCTCCGCGCTGATAGACCAGGCCGGTCCGTTTCTGGAGGCGCAGATTCGAAGCGGCGAGGACATCCGGTCACTCGCCGACGGACTGGCGCGTTTCACCAGCGAAGTGAAAGGCGCGGATCCGCAACTTCGGTCGCTGCTTCAGATCGCCCCGGGCGCGGCCGCGGAAGCCAACGACACCTTCTCAGGCATTCGTCCGTCATTCCCGGTGCTGGCGGCCAACCTGGCCAACTTCGGTCGCGTCGGCGTCATCTATCGCAAGTCGATCGAACAGGCGCTTGTCATTTTTCCTGCCCTGCAAGCCTCACTGCTCACCATCGGCGGCCAGCTTCCCGCGGACGAGGGAGGCAAGCAGGACTTCAAGATCTCGATCAACGATCCGCCGCCGTGCAATACGGGATTCCTGCCTCCGCGGGAGATCCGCTCGCCCGGTGACACGACATTGCGTGATTTGCCCACGGACATGTACTGCAAAGTGGCCCAGAACGATCCGATGGTGGTGCGTGGCGCGAGAAATTACCCGTGTCAGGAATTCCCTGGCAAGCGTGCTCCGACGATCCAGCTGTGTCGCGACCCGCGCGGTTACGTCCCGATCGGCAACAGTCCGTGGCGTGGACCGCCGGTGCCGATCGGCACGCCGATGGATGTCCGGGAGGACGACACACCTGAGGACGGACGAAACATACTGCCGCCGAACAAGTTTCCCTACATACCACCGCAGAACGATCCGGACCCGGGATATCCTGTCGCGCCCGGGCTGGTGCCACCCGGAGTGCAACCCGGTCCAGGACCTGCGCCGCACCAACCATGGCCGTACATCCCTCCGCCGAACGATGGCCCACCGCCACCCCCGTTGACGGCATGGATCCCGCCGGCTCCGTACCCGGACGCGTGGCCTCCGCCGGCGGTCCCGCCGGGTTGGGCCACCAACCCGCCGCCGGACGTGTTCGCAGGTCCCTACGGTCCGCCACCCCCGCCGCCTCCGGCATCCGCGCCCGCACCTGTGGCACCGAACCAGCCACAGGCCAGCGGGGCCGCATACGGAACGTATGACCAGCAGACCGGTGTCTTTGTTGACCCCGCCGGCGGTACCGGGGTCTACGCGCCTGGTGTAACCGACATTCGGCCTCAGGAGAACTGGGTGGACTTGATGCTGTATCCGGAGAAATCCTGATGGCAACCGCGGGAAAACCTATGCGCCGCCGCGCGTCCCGCCCCGCCGGGCCAACCAGCGGTGTGGCGGATCAAGCCGTCGTGCGCATTGCGACAACTGATCCGGCCGTCGTCAAAACTGCGCCGAAAACGCGTGAAATGCGGCCTCCGCCACGCCGTGCATCGAACCGTCGCATGGTCGCTATCGTCGCGGGGGTGTGCGGGTTCGTCATGGCTGGTGCTTTGAGCGCTGCGGCAGCGGTACTGGGTGCACAGCTCCATGACGCAGATGCGCTGCAAGCCCGTAACCAGCGGTTCGTCGACACCGCCACGCAAACCGTGGTGAACATGTTCAGTTTCAAGCAGGACACCATCGACGACAGCGTCGACCGCTTCTACGAAAGCACCAGTGGGCCGTTACGCGACATGTTCAGTCAGACCAACAACGTCGAGAACCTCAAGGCGATCTTCCGGGACACCGGTGGAAGTTCGGAAACGGTGATCAACGGTGCGGCGATCGAAAGCGTCGACGACATCAGCAAGACTGCAGCGGTATTGGTGTCGGCACGGGTTACCGCCAGTGACATGAACGGCAACAACAGGCCCTCACAGCCCTATCGGCTGCGGATCATCGTGCGGGAGGGTGACGACGGGCGGATGACGGCCTACGACCTCAACTACCCCAACGGCGGTAACTGATGCGTTGGATCATCAGCGGCATTGTCGGTCTGGTGGCTGTTGCGTTGGTGAGCCTGGCAGCGGTCACCGGCGGCCTGTACTGGCAGCGGGTGGAGACGTTAGGTGAACAGGCCGCGCGTGAGGAACTCGGACCGCTCGCGCAGAAGCAGATTCCGCTGGTCTTCACCTACGACTACAAGACCGTCGAGGGCAACCTCACCAATGCGTACCCGATGCTCACGCCCGCGTACCGCAAAGAATTCGAGGACCGGGCGACATCCGACATCATTCCGCAGGCTCGACAGCGTGAATTGGTGAGCCAAGCCAATGTGGTCGGCGTCGGGGTGATGGAGGCGCAGCGTAATTCGGCAGCGGTGATGGTCTACATCAACCGGACGGTCTCGGAAAAAGCGAACCGCGACCAGCCGATCTATGACGGAAGCCGGCTGCGCGTCGATTACGAGAAGATCGACGGCAAGTGGCTCATCAACTACATCACTCCGATTTAGGAAGCACGTCTGTAGGAAGCGCGTCCAGGAACGACCGGGCCCAGCGGTCCACATCGTGCGCGAGGACCTGCCTGCGCAGCGCCCGCATCCGACGCCTGCCCTCCTCGGGAGTCTGGTTGAGCGCCGCCTCGATCGCGTCCTTCACCCCCTGAGGGTGGTGCGGGTTGGTCAGGTAGGCCTGGCGCAACTCCGCGGCCGCGCCGGTGAACTCACTGAGAACCAGCGCGCCGCCGAGGTCGTTTCGGCAGGCGACGTACTCCTTGGCGACGAGGTTCATGCCGTCGCGCAGCGGCGTGACGAGCATGACGTCAGCGGCGACGAAGAACGCGATGAGGTCCTCGCGCGGCACCGGCCGGTGCAGGTAGTGCACCACCGGGTGGCCCACCTCGCCGTACTCACCGTTGATATGCCCGACCTGCCGCTCGATGTCCTCGCGCATGACCTTGTAGCTCTCGACACGCTCCCGGCTCGGTGTGGCCAGCTGCACCAGCACGGTGTCCTCGCGGTTCACCCGGTCCTCGGCGAGCAGTTCGGAGAATGCGCGCAGGCGCACGTCGATGCCCTTGGTGTAGTCCAGCCGGTCGACGCCCAGCAGGATCTTGCGGGGGTTTCCCAGTTCGGCGCGGATCTCGCGGGCGCGCTGCCGGATAGCCTTGGTGCGCGCCTGCTGGTCCAGTTCGGCGGAGTCGATCGAGATGGGGAAGGCGCCGACCTTGACGGTGCGGAACCCGACATGCACCTCGCCGAAGCGGGTCCGGACACCGACGTTGTGACGTGAGGTGTTCGCACCGACGAGGCGTCGCGCCAGGATGAGGAAGTTCTGCGCGCCCCCGGGCAGATGAAAGCCGACGAGGTCGGCGCCGAGCAAGCCGTCGATGATCTCGGAACGCCAGGGCATCTGCATGAACAGCTCGACCGGCGGGAACGGGATGTGCAGGAAGAAGCCGATGGTCAGGTCGGGCCGCAACATGCGGAGCATCTTCGGGACCAGCTGGAGTTGGTAGTCCTGGACCCACACTGTCGCGCCCTCGGCGGCCGTCCGGGCGGTCGCCTCGGCGAAGCGCCTGTTGACCTCCACATAGCGATCCCACCACTGCCTGCGGTAGATCGGTTTGACGATGACGTCGTGGTAGAGCGGCCACAGTGTGCCGTTGGAGAAACCCTCGTAGTACAGCGCGACGTCGTCCGAGCTCAGCCGCACCGGCACCAGGTGCATGCCGTCCTGCTCGATCGTCTGGTCGGTATCGGGGTCGTCGGGACCGGTGTCTTCGGGCACGCCGGCCCAGCCGATCCATGCGCCCCGGCGCTTGCGTAGCAGCGGCTCCAGCGCGGTGACCAGGCCGCCGGGGCTCCGCTTCCAGTCGGTGGTGCCGTCGGGCAGTCGCACCATGTCGATCGGCAGCCGGTTGGCCACCACGACGAAGTCCGCCGAACCCGCAGGCGGAGCAGAGTCCGCGTTACCGGAGCGGGCCTCGGGCACGCTCTCGGCGGTCACTAGGCGTCGGCGAGCTTGGCCGGTCCGATGCCGAGCATCGACAGGAAGATCCGGCATTCATCAGCGTCAGTGGCGTACGCGGCGACGACACGGCGGGCCTGACGTTCGGTGCTGTCGGCAATGGGTTCGACGTCGCCGAGCTCGGCGGGATCAGATTTCGCAGGCATTACTCAACTGTAGGCGACTCGGCGACCTGTCGGTTCTTCGCCTGCATGTCATCCGTAATGTGCACGATGTGGCAGACCCCGATCAGGTGACGTACGAGACCCTCGACGACGGGCGCATCGCCCGAATCTGGCTCAACCGTCCCGACGCACAGAACGCCCAGTCGCGGACCCTTCTCGTCCAGCTCGACGAGGCTTTCGGGCAGGCCGAGGCCGACGACGACGTACGGGTCGTCATCCTCGCCGCGCGCGGCAAGAACTTCTCGGCAGGCCACGACCTCGGATCGGAGCAGGCGCTGGCCGAACGGGCGCCGGGTCCCGGCCAGCACCCGACGTTCACGTTCAATGGCGCCACCAGGGACGCCATCGCCGAGCGAACCTACCTGCAGGAATGGCACTACTTCTTCAACAACACCACCCGATGGCGCGATCTGCGCAAGATCACCATCGCCCAGGTGCAGGGCAACGCGATCTCGGCCGCGCTGATGCTGATCTGGGCCTGCGATCTGATCGTCGCGTCCGACGACGCCAAGTTCAGCGACGTCGTCGCGGTGCGGATGGGCATGCCCGGCGTCGAGTACTACGCCCACCCGTGGGAGTTCGGCGCGCGCAAGGCCAAGGAACTGCTGCTCACCGGCGACGCCATCGACGCCGACGAGGCGTACCGGCTGGGCATGGTGTCGAAGGTGTTCGCCCGCGCCGAGTTGGAGGACAAGACGCTCGAGTTCGCGCGACGCATCGCTGAGCGGCCCACCATGGCCGCGATGCTCGTCAAGGATTCGGTGAACGCCGCCAGTGACGCCATGGGGTTCACCGAGGCGCTGCGCCACGCGTTCCACATCCACGAGCTCGGGCACGCGCACTGGGCGGCCTATAACGAGAACCGGTATCCGGTCGGACTGCCGCCGAACGTGCCGGACTGGCGCACGCTGGGTGCGCCGAAGCTGGCCCGCCGCGACGAGCCGTGACGTATAACTAGAACTTGTTCTAGTTAGATCGTCGAAGGAGTCGAGCGTGCAGCTGTCGTTGACGGATCGGACCTACCTCGTCACCGGTGGTGGCAGCGGTATCGGCAAGGGCGTGGCCGCCGCCATCGTCGCGTCGGGCGGCAACGCCGTGCTGGTCGGCCGCAACGCCGACAAGCTGGCGGCGGCGGCGGAGGAAATCGGCGGTTCGGTGCGCTACGAACCCGCGGACGTCACCAACGAAGACGAGGTGGCCCGTGCCGTGGCGGCGGCGACCGCCTGGACGGGCCGGTTGGACGGCGTCGTACATAGCGCCGGTGGTTCAGAGACGATCGGTCCGCTCACCCAGATCGACTCGGCGGCCTGGCGCAACACCGTCGACCTCAACGTCAACGGCACCATGTACGTCCTCAAGCACGCCGCACGTGAGATTGTCCGCGGTGGCGGCGGGTCGTTCATCGGCATCTCGTCGATCGCGTCGAGCAACACCCACCGGTGGTTCGGTGCGTACGGCCCGAGCAAGGCCGCCCTCGATCACCTGATGATGGTTGCGGCCGACGAGCTCGGCCCCTCCTCGGTGCGGGTCAACGGAATCAGGCCGGGCCTCACCCGCACGGACATGGTCGCCCCGATCATCGACACGCCGGCGCTCAGCGAGGACTACCGTCTCTGCACGCCGCTGCCGCGGGTGGGCGAGGTCGAGGACGTCGCCAATCTCGCTGTCTTTTTACTCAGCGACGCTGCCAGCTTCATCACCGGCCAGGTGATCAATGTCGACGGCGGCCATGGCCTGCGGCGCGGCCCGGATTTGTCCGGGATGCTCGAGCCCCTGTTCGGCGCCGACGGGTTGCGTGGGGTCGTTTCGGACTAGCACGTTTTTCGGCCGCCGCCGGGGTTGTCCACAGGTTTTTTCGGTAGCGGTGGTTATCCACAGGGTGGGGTTTTGTCGCGGGCTTTCGGTCTGTGGATTCATTAGTGTCGAATGTATGTTCGATGATTCGCTTCCGGGGTTGGGTGGGCTGCGTGGCCTCTCGGATGCGGATCTGGTGGCGGGGATCGCGGGGTGGTCGTGTGCGGCGGCGGTGGCTGAGGCGCGCAAGTTGGCGGCGGTGGCGGAGTGGGCGCGTCGTGCTGGTGAGCGTGCGGTGCATCCGCGGGGGGCTTGTGATGACACCGATGCGGCGGCCGCGGAGTTGGCGTGTGCGTTGACGATCT
>NZ_STGE01000022.1 GCF_005222675.1 Mycolicibacterium sp. CR10
CTACCGGCCAGGACCTGATTCCTGACGGCAACCCACGCTCACATGTGGTGAGGCCCCAGCCTCCCCATACCGTCTATTTCGCGGGCGATGAAGAGGTTTCGCGGGCGATGAGGAGGTTTCGCGTGTGAGGAGATTTCGCGGGCGATGAAAGACCGTCAGGACGATAGCGAGGGCAGCGGGACCGGCGTGACCAGCTCGCGCGTCGCCAGAAAGCTGTCGAGGTTGCGCAGCGTCAGCGCCTCCATCGCGGCACGCGTCTGCACCGTCCCGCTGGCCACATGCGGCAGCAGCACGACGTTGTCCAGGCCGAGCAGTTCCGCGGGCACCTGTGGCTCGTCGGCGAACACATCCAGGCCCGCCCCGGCCAGCCGGCCGTTCACCAACGCTGCCACCAACGCGTCCTGATCGACCACGCTGCCGCGGGCAATGTTGATCAGGTAGCCCTCGGAGCCCAACGCGTCGAGGACCTGGCGATCGACCAGCCCACGGGTACCGTCGCCGCCGGCCGCGGCCACGATGAGCACGTCGACGCCCTTGGCCAGCTCTGCAGGCGACGACGCGTACGTGTACGGCGAGTCCGGCAGCCGGTGCCGGTTGTGGTAGCTGATGGAGCAACCAAAGGCACTGAGCCGCAGAGCAATTGCTGTACCGATACGACCCAGGCCGATGATGCCCACGCGGGTGTTGCTCACCTGGCGGGTCAGTGGGTAGTTGCCGTCGACCGGCCAGCGGCCGGCCCGCACATAGCGATCTGACGCCGAGAACTGCCGCAGTGTGTCGATCATCAGACCGACGGCGGTGTCCGCCACGCAGTCGGTCAGGACGTCGGGGGTATTGCTCACCCCGACGCCCCGAGCTGCGGCGGCGTCGACGTCGGTGGTGTCGTAGCCGACGCCGAAGTTGACCACGGCACCGAGGTTCGGCAGCGCCGCCATCAAGGCGGCGTCCACCCCCGTGCGGCCCGAGGTCACCACGGCGGTGACGTCCGCGCCGTGCTCGGCGAGGAACGCCTCACGGTCGGCGGCCGCCTCGGGCAGCGCCCACGCGGCGTAGTCGTCGGCCAGCGTCTGCGCCAACGACGGCTTCAACGGCCCGACCTGCAAGACGGAACGATTCTGCGGCGATCGACCTTGAGTGCTCATAGTGGTCTCACGGTACGGCGAGCTGGGAATACCCGTCCACGTCCGAATTAGCATGGACTTATAGCGAAACCGCATAGTTGCCCGCACGCCAGCATCGTCCGGGTATCAGCTAATGCCGCTGGCGTCCGAAGCCGCAGCTCAACGGCCATTTCCCGGCCCTCCAGGCGTCACCGTCACGGCCCGGAAAAGCGGCAAAAGGCCCGTTTGGGCCGGGTTGACGCTCTTTCCACCGTGCTCTTACGGTGTGGTTGCGATCACAGATTGCATCTACATACGTGGACGTCACTATCCCCAGCCCGGGAGGACCCATGAAACCGACCACACGGCCCAAGTGTCGGAGCCTCGCCGCGCTCGCCCTCGCGGGAGTGACCATCGCCGCCAGCGGCTGCACCGTCGCCAACACTGGCAGCGGCGGCTACGACCCCGACACGCTGCGCATCGTGCTTCCCCAGGAGCCGCCCACGCTGGAGCCGTGTGAGGGCTCGCTGACGTCCACCGGCATCGTCACCCGCTCCAACATCACCGAGCCGCTGGCCGAGCGCGACTCCAACACCGGCGAGCTGCTGCCGCTGTTGGCCACTGCATGGGAGCAGACCGCCCCTAACGAGTGGACCTTCCGCCTGCGCGACGGCGTCACGTTCTCCGACGGAGCGCCGTTCACCTCCGAGGACGCCGCGTTCTCGATCGACCGGGCGGTGAACTCCGATCTGAACTGCAACGTCGACGGCTACGTCTTCGGCGACGAGAAGCTGAGCCTTCAGACGCCCGACCCCAGCACCGTGGTCGTCGGCACCACTGAGCCGGATCCGATTCTGCCGCTGCGTATCTCGTTCGTCGAGATCGTGCCCCGCACCACCAGCATGACCGAGAAGGTGCGCGAGCCGATCGGCACCGGACCCTACGCAATTCAGAACTGGGACTACGGCCAGAAGCTGACACTCGCACGCAACCCCACCTACTGGGGAACCCCGCCGGCCTTCGGCAAGGCCGAATACCAGTGGCGCAGTGAGGGAAGCGTGCGCGCGGCGATGCTCACCAACGATGAGGTCGACATCGCGACCGGGCTCGGGCCCGAGGACGGCGCCGGCGACCTCGGGGTGCCGTTCCAGAACAACGAGACCACCGCACTGCGCATCACCGGCACCGAGGCGCCGCTCAACGACATGCGGGTGCGGCAGGCGATCAACTATTCGGTCAACCGCACCGGCATCGTCAAGGCGTTGTTCCGCGACCTCGGCGAGCCGGCGGCACAGTTGATCCCCGAGGGCGTCGTCGGTTACAACTCCGAACTGGAGCTGTGGCCCCACGACCCGGACAAGGCCCGCGAACTCGTCGACGAGGCGCGTGCCGACGGTGTGCCGGTGGACAGGCAGATTCGGCTGATCGGCCGCAACGCCCAGTTCCCCGGCGTCACCGAGACGGTCGAGGTGATCCAGAGTGAGCTCGCCAACGCCGGACTCAACGTCAAGATCGAGATGATGGACACCGCCGCACAGCTGGAGTACCAACTGCAGCCGTTCCCACCCAATGCCGGACCGTTCCTCGCGTTGATCCAGCACGGCAATCAGGCCGGTGACGCCGCCTTCTCCGTCGATCAGTACATGCGCACTGACGGCGCCCAAAGCGCCTTCGGCACCGAAGCTTTCGACGCGCAGATCGCGGCGGCCGGCAAGCTCACCGGCGAGCAACGCCAAGCGGCCTACGCCCAGATCTTCGCCGACGAACCGCAGAAGATCCTTCAGTTCGCCTATATCGCGCACATGCGGGGCATTCTCGGCAAGTCGGCGCGCGTCGACTACACACCCAATCCCGCGACCGGCGACGAAATGCTGCTGGCCGCGATGACCCCGACCGCATCCGACAGCACCGACCAGTCCTGAAAGACGGGAAGCCCAGCCCATGCTCTCCTTTGTCCGGCGCCGGATGTACTCCAGCGCATTGCCATTGATCATCGTGCTCCTCGGAGTGTTCCTGCTCGCCAGGCTCACCGGCGATCCCACGAACCTCTACCTTCCTGAGTCGGCGACGCCCGACCAGCGCGCGGAGTTCGCCGCTGCCAACGGGTTCAACGACCCGTTGATCACCCAATTGTTCGACTACTTCAAGGGGATCGTTCACCTTGACTTCGGAACGTCGTTGCGCACCGGCCAATCCGCGTCCGAGATGGCACTGCGCGCCTTCCCGGCGACGCTGCAGCTGGCAGTGACCACGATGCTGCTCGCCATGGTCGGCGCCGTGATCATCGGCTGCTGGGCCGCCTACCGGCCGAACTCACTGGCCGACCGGTTCTCCAGTCTGCTGTCCATGACGGCCGCATCCATCCCGGACTTCTGGTTCGCCATCACCGGCGTGTGGCTGTTCGCAGTGCTGATGGGTTGGCTGCCCACCTCCGGCACCGATGCCGGCGCACTGTCCTGGGTCCTGCCGATCGCCACGCTGATGATCCGCCCGCTCGGCGTGCTCACCCAGGTGGTCCGCGGCGCGATGGTGTCCGCGCTCTCCGCGCCGTATGTGCGGCTGGCACGGAGCAAGGGCGCCAGCGACTTCCGGGTGGTCACCCACCACGCGCTGCGCAACGCCGCGGCCCCTGCGCTCACCGTCGCCGGCGACCTGGCGGTCGGCCTCATCAACGGCGCGGTGGTGGTCGAGGCGATCTTCGGATGGCCCGGCATCGGCAAGCTGATGATCGACGCCATCCTGCAGCGGGACTTCGCGGTGCTGCAGGCCGCGGTCCTGCTCACCGCGGTCAGCATCTTCATCCTCAACATCGCCATCGACGCCTGCTACGCGCTGCTGGACGCGCGCGTGCGGGAACCGGCGCGGGTTTAGAGACCAAGGAGAAATTGCCATGACTCAAATCGATCTGGTGCCAGTCAAACCCACCACAGCGATCGTCGGCGAGGCGGACACCGTCGCCACAACCAAGCGGGGACGCTCCATCTGGTTCCGGCTGCTCCTCAACGACCGTGTCGCCGCCGCAGCCGCCTGCGTGCTGGGTCTGGTGTTCCTGACCGCGATCTTCGGTCCGATGATCATGGGTGACCTGGCCACCCGCATCGACCTGGACAACTCCAACCAGGCGCCGTTCACCCTGGCTCACGGCTGGGCCAACTTCCTGGGTACCGATCCGCTGGGACGCAGCATGCTGGCCCGCCTCATCGTCGCGTGCCGCACCACCCTGTCGGTCGCGGTGCCTGCGGTGGTGATCTCCGCCATCGTCGGCTCGGCGATCGGCATGTGGGCCGGCTTCTACCGCGGCTGGCGCGAGACGGTCGCGATGCGGATCGCCGACGTCATCATGAGCTTCCCGTCACTGCTGCTCGCCGTCGTCGTGCTCTACGTGTTCTCCCCCAGCGCCGCGAACATCGTTCTGGTGCTGGCGATCACGCGCATCCCGGTGTACCTGCGCACCGCCCGCGCCGAGTCCGCCGAGCTGCAGAGCCGGGTGTTCGTCGACGCGGCGCGCACGTTCGGCGCCAGCGGCACCTCGATCATCGGCCGACACGTGCTGCCGATCGTGCTGCCCACGCTGCTGACGGTCGCCACGTTGGACTTCTGCTACGTGATGTTGGCGGAGAGTTCCTTGAGCTTCCTCGGTATCGGCATCCAACCGCCCGACGTCAGCTGGGGCCTGATGGTCGCTCAGGGCCGCACCTACCTGCACACCGCCTGGTGGCTGTCCTTCTTCCCCGGCCTGGCCATCGTCATCACCACCGTCTCGGCCACCATCCTGGCCGCCTGGGCCCGCATCGCGACCGACCCCGGTCAGCGGTGGCGGCTCACCGTCCCGCAGAAGCGCCTGTCGAAGTTCGCCAAGTCCGGAAAGGCACTCTGATGACTGCACTCGCCGATCACGACACCCACCTCGACGACGTCGACGCGACCCCCGTCCTGGAGGTCGACGGCCTGTCCGTCGAAGTCCGCACCATCACCGGGACACTGCGCGCGGTCAACGAGGTGTCCTTCGAGGTCCGCCGCGGCGAGACCCTGGCGCTGCTGGGCGAATCCGGCTGTGGCAAGTCGATGACCGCGACTGCGCTCGTCGGACTACTCGAGCCGGTCGCCGACATCGTCGGCGGCACTGCAAAACTCGGCAGCGACACCGGTCAAGTGGATCTGATCAAGGCCGACCGCAAGAAGCGACGCGCGATGGCGGGCACCGAGCTGGCCATCGTGTTCCAGGACGCGCTGACCGCTCTCAACCCGCTCTACACCGTGGGAACCCAACTGGCAGAGCCATTCCGGATCCACGAGGGGATGAGCGCCAAGGATGCCAAGCGCAAGGCCATCGACCTGATGACCCGCGTCGGCATCCCGCAGCCGGAGTCGCGGCTGAACTCCTACCCGCATCAGTTCTCCGGCGGGATGCGCCAGCGGCTACTCATAGCGATGGCCGTGGCGCTCAACCCGAGCGTCTTGATCGCCGACGAACCGACCACCGCGCTCGACGTGACGGTGCAGGCTCAGATCATGGCGCTGCTGCGCGACCTGCGCTCCGAGTTCCACATGGCCGTCGTCCTCATCACCCACGACCTGGCGCTGGTTGCCGAAGAGGCCGACCGGGTTGCCGTCATGTACGCCGGTAACATCATCGAGACCGGCGCTGTCGCTGAGGTTTTCGGCAACCCCAAGCACCCCTACACCAAGGGCCTGCTGGGCTCGGTGCCCGTCAACGCGCGCCGCGGTGACGACCTCAAGTCCATCGGCGGCTCACCGCCGGACCTGCACTCGATCCCGAAGGGCTGTGTCTACCAGGACCGCTGCCCGATCGCAGCGGAGGTATGCAGGACCACCCGGCCCGCCCTGGCCGACGTCGGACCGAATCGCCAAGCCGCCTGCCACTTCCCGGAAGAGGTCACCAATGTCTGACACATTGCTCGAGGTCCGCGACGTCCGCAAGTCGTTCCGGGTGCCCCATGCCGGCAAGAACAAGCTGTGCGCACTCGACGGCATCACGCTGGACCTGGCACGCGGTGAGACACTCGGCCTGGTCGGCGAGTCCGGCTGCGGAAAGTCCACGCTGGCAAGAACGTTGATGATGCTGGACCGCCCGGACGAGGGGACGGTGCGCTTCGACGGCGTCGACCCGTTCAGCCTGCGCGGGGCCGACCTGTTGAAGTTCCGCAGCCGCGTGCAGATGGTCTTTCAGGACCCGTACGCGTCGCTGAACTCCCGCATGACCGCGGCCGACATCATCGCCGAGCCGTGGCGCAGCCACAAAGGGCTCGTCAAGGACCGGCAGGACCGCGACAAGCGGGTGCGCGGGCTTCTCGACCTTGTGGGCCTGGGCGCCAAGGCCGCCGGCAAGTATCCCCAGGAGTTCTCCGGTGGGCAGCGGCAGCGCATCGGCATCGCCCGCGCGCTGGCGCTGAACCCCGATGTCATCATCTGCGACGAGCCTGTCTCCGCACTCGATCTGTCGGTTCAGGCTCAGGTGCTCAACCTGCTCAACGACCTGCAGCAGCAGCTCAAGATCAGCTACATCTTCATCTCCCACGACCTGTCGGTGGTCCGACACGTCGCCGACCGGGTCGCGGTGATGTACCTCGGCAAGATCATCGAAAGCGGCGTCACGGAGGCGGTTTTCGAGCGGCCCAACCATCCCTACACCGCCGCGCTGATGTCGGCCGCGCCGACACTGGACAGCGAGCAGCGCAAGCAGCGCATCCTGCTCAAGGGTGAGGTTCCCAGTCCGATCAACCCACCGTCGGGATGCCGCTTCCGCACCCGATGCTGGAAGGCCACCGACGTATGCGCGACGACGACGCCCACCGCCGCCGTGGATCCCGAGTCTCCCGGACATTCCGCGCTGTGCCACCACCCGATGCTCGTGGAGGGGAGTGGCCTTGAAACCGTGCCGGCGTGACGGCCAGCGAGTAGCGGAGCGGAGCGCGCATGAGCATAGCCGGGTATTGCGTTCTGGCCCTAGCGATCCTGTTCGCGTCGGCGTTGCAGTCCTCGATCGGATTCGGCATCGGGATGTTCGCGGCGCCCATCGTCGCGTTGATCGAGCCGGAGCTGCTGCCCGGCACGCTGATCATGGTGGCCACCCTGGTCACGTTGATCGTGGTGGCGCGCGAGCGCGAGGCTATCGACCTGCGGGGCACGGGATGGGCGCTCGTCGGCCGGGTTCCCGGGACGATCGCGGGCGCGTTGTTGCTTGCCGCACTTCCCCATCGCGCGCTGTCCCTGCTGCTGGCCGGCGTCGTTCTGGGCGGCGTGGTGTTGACGAGCAGTGGCTGGACGCCCGCGCCGCGGCGACGCAACGTCGTCACGGCGGGCGCGGCCTCCGGACTGCTGGGCACAGCGACGGCGATCGGCGGCCCGCCGATGGCGCTGGTGTGGCAGGGCAGCAGCGGTGCACAGCTGCGCGGCACGATGAGCGGCTTCTTCCTGATCGGCTCGCTGATGTCGCTGGTCGTCCTCGGCTTGACCGGTGCGATCCATCAGCGCACCTGGTGGGGGTTCGCGGTGCTGGCCCCCGCCGCCATCGCCGGCTACCTGCTCTCCAACGTGCTGAACAAGCATCTGAATCCGAAACGGTTGCGGTGGTTGGCGATCGGGGTCTCCGCAGCGGGTGCAATCCTGCTGATCGGCCGGGAACTCCTGGCGATCTGAGGAACCACGCATGACAGAGGACCTTCCCGTCCGCAAGGTCAAGTCGGCCGTGCGCACCGTCGAGCTGCTCGAGTACCTGGCCGCCCGGCACGACGATCCGGCGCGGCTGCGCGAGATCAGCGACGCGCTCGGCATGCCCCGCAGCAGCGCACACGCGCTGCTGCGCACGCTCGTCAGCCAGGGATGGGTGCGGTCGGACACCTCCGGCACCCTGTACGGCATCGGGATCCGCGCCCTGCTCGTCGGCACCAGCTACCTCGACAGCGACCCCTATCTCCCGCTGATCACGCCGTTCCTCGACGACCTGCGCGCTGACCTCGACGAGACGTTCCACCTCGGCAGGCTCGATGGCACCGACATCGTCTACCTGGCCACCCGCGAATCCAAGCAATACCTGCGCGCGTCCAACCGCGTCGGGCGCCGGCTGCCCGCGTACGCCACCTCGCTGGGCAAGGTGTTGCTTGCTGAACGGTTCGGCACCGAGCGCGACGAACATGTGCCTGCGGCGTTGAAGCCGTTGACTCCCAAGACGATCACCGACCGCGCAGCGCTGGACCTGGCGCTCGACGATGTGCGCGTGCGCGGCTACGCGACCGACGACGAGGAGAACACCCTCGGGCTGCGGTGCTTCGCGGTAGCGCTGCGCTACTGCAGACCGGCGCAGGACGCGATCAGCGCGTCGGTGCCGGTGGACCGATTGACGCCAGAGCGGGAACGCGACATCGTCGACGCGCTACGCATCATGGGAGACAAGGTGTCCCGTGTGGTCCGCCCGCTGGCCAACGGCGACAAATGGTTCGCATCGTGATTTCCCACAACCGGAGGACACCATGAAAACACCCGTCGTCACCGACGTGACCGTCGTCCCCATCGCCGGCCGCGACAGCATGCTGCTGAACCTGTCCGGCGCGCACGGCCCGTTCTTCACCCGCAACCTGGTGATCATCTCCGACTCCGCGGGCAACACCGGCGTCGGCGAAGTGCCCGGCGGGGAGCCGATCCGGCGCACCCTCGAGGACGCGCGCGCACTGATCACCGGCCGCGGGATCGGTGACTACCACGCCGTGCTCACCGACATACGAAGGGAATTTGCCGACCGCGACTCGGGCGGCCGCGGCGCACAGACCTTCGACCTGCGCGTGATGGTGCACGCCGTCACCGCGGTCGAGTCGGCGATGCTCGACCTGCTCGGTCAGCACCTCGAGGTGCCGGTGGCGGCACTGCTCGGCGACGGCCAGCAGCGCACGAAGGTCCAGGCCCTCGGGTACCTGTTCTTCGTCGGCGACCGCACCAAGACCGACCTTGCCTACCAGTCGGCCGCGGACGAGCCTGCGGACGCCGATGACTGGCTCAAGGTGCGTCACGAGGCGGCGCTGACCCCCGACGCGGTGGTGCGTCTGGCCGAAGCGGCCCGCGCCCGCTACGGCTTCGTCGACTTCAAACTCAAGGGCGGGGTGCTGCCCGCCCCGGATGAGGCCAAGGCCGTCATCGCCCTGGCTAACCGCTTCCCGGATGCCCGAATCACGTTGGACCCCAACGGAGGCTGGTTGCTCGAGGATGCGATCAGGACATGCCGGGAGCTCACCGACGTCCTGGCCTACGCCGAGGATCCCGTCGGGCCCGAGGGTGGGTTCTCCGGCCGCGAGGTGATGGCCGAGTTCAAACGTGCGACCGGTCTGCCGACGGCGACCAACATGATCGCCACCGATTGGCGCGAGATGGGGCACGCCATCCGCTCCGGTGCCGTGGACATCCCGCTGGCCGACCCGCACTTCTGGACGATGGCGGGCTCGGTGCGGGTCGCGCAGCTCTGCGATGCGTGGGGGCTGACGTGGGGTTCGCACTCCAACAACCACTTCGACGTGTCGCTGGCGATGTTCACCCACGTGGCGGCCGCGGCGCCCGGTCAGATCACCGCGATCGACACGCACTGGATCTGGCAGGACGGCCAGCAGATCACCACCGCGCCCTACCAGATCGTCGACGGTTACCTCACCGTTCCCGACGCGCCAGGCCTCGGGGTGCAGCTCGACGAGGAGGCTGTCGCGGCCGCGCACAACCTGTATAAGCTCGAAGGCCTGGGCGGTCGAGACGATGCCGCCGCCATGCAGTACCTGATTCCGGGTTGGACGTTCGACAGTAAACGACCGGCTCTGCAACGAGGTTGAGATGCGGATAGTAGTCGCAGACCCCAACGTGGTTCCCCACCGCGACCGATTCGAGGCGATCGTGCCCGCCGGTTCGGACATCCGTTGGCACATCGGCGGGGTGTCGAGCGCGGAGTTGCGAGACGCCGAGGTGTTCGTCGGCAGCCGGTTCGGCGCCGACATGGCCCGCGATGCGGACAAGCTCCGACTGATTCACGTCTGCGGCGCGGGCACCGACAAGATCGACTTCGCCTCGCTGTCTCCGGATATTTTGGTGGCCAATACGTTTCATCATGGGCGTTCGATCGCCGAATATGTCGTGGCGTCGGCGGTGATGCTGCGCCGCGGCTTCCTCAGCCAGGACCGCCAGCTTCGCGACAACGTCTGGGCGACACCGGTGTACGACCGCGCCATTGCCCAACCCCCGCTATTCGGCGATGCGCACATCGGCTTCGTCGGCTTCGGGCACATCGGGCTGCGCAGCTGGAACCTGCTGCGCACCTTCGGATGCACCGCTGCGGCGGTGACGGGTTCGGGCCGCGTGTCGGCCGACGCCGGGCTGCGGTGGGCCGGTGATACCGGCGATCTCGACCGATTGATGCGGGAATGCGATGTGGCGGTGGTGTCGGCGCCGCTGAACCAGCAGACCAAGGGCATGATCGGCGCGGCGCAGCTCGAGGCGCTCGGACCCGACGGGGTGCTGATCAACGTCGGTCGTGGGCCACTGGTCCAGGAGCGGGCGCTCTACGATGCGCTCGCGAACGGGGTCATCAAGGGCGCGGCGATCGACGTCTGGTATCGCTACCCGACCGACGACGGTGATTGTGCGCCAAGCGAACTCCCGTTCGCCGAGCTGGAGAATCTGCTGATGACCCCGCATTCGTCGGGAGTTACCAGCGACACCTTCGTGGGGCGCGTCGATGAGGTGGCCGCCAACATCGCCCGCCTGCAGCGCGGCGAGCCGCTACGCAACCTCGTCCCCCGCTAACCCCCCGAAATGGCATTCCAGCAGACAGTTACTCGCACTTTGTCTGCTGGAATGCCATTTCGGCGGGAAAACCTAGGGGGCGGAGAAACCTAGGGGTAGGGGTCGGGCTCGTGGAACCTGTTGATGATCGGAATCCGCTCGATGATCCGATCGCGCAGCCGCGGCTCCTGATAGGTCCCCTGCGACGGAACCGTCCCGGGCACCTGCGCCGGCGGCGGCAGCACCGGCGGCACATAGACGGGTGCCGGTGCAGGCGGTAGGTAATTGGGCGGCGCCGGCGGCGGCACATAGGCCGGCGCGGGCGGGATGTAGGCGGGCCGCTCGGCGATCGGCTCCCGATACACCGGGGGCGGCGCGGCCGGCGGGTCGACGATCGGCAACGCATCCGGAACCGGCACGGCCACCGCGACGGGCTCGGCCACCGGTGGGGTCGGGCGCGGCGCAGCCGGCTTGGGCTCCTTCGGCGCGGCCTTGACGGGCGGTGGCGCCTTGACGGCCGGGGCCGCTTCGGGCACCGGCGCCTCTGCGCGCGCCATCCGCGGCGCTTCACCGCCGGGCGACAACGTCATGCCAAGCGCGACCGACAGCGATACGACGAACGTCACGACCGCCGCAGCGAGCACCGCGGCCAGCTTCGACGTCGGCGACAGCTGCCGCTTCGGGGCGGCCTCCGCGTCGAGGATCGACACGGCAGACGCGGACGCCAATGCCGCTCCCCTGGCCAGCGCCAGGTCGGCGTCGGCGGCGGTGACCACCGGTGCGGCGATCCGCTGCTCCAATGCGGACACCACGGCGTCGAGATCGCCGGAACCGACCACGAACACGGCGTCGGGATTCAGACCGTCGACGTCGGCGAGCGCCGCGGCATCGACCCGGTCGGCGATCACCCCGTCCGGCGTCACCGCAGCGACCACGGCGGCACCGGGCTCCACCACGCACACCACGACCCGGTCGTATCCCGCGATGTCGGCGATGCCGCAGGTCAGCGCTTCTGCCGCTTCCACGTCGGAGACCGCGATGACGTTCTCGACGCGACGGTCCGTCAGGGCCTGCCAGATAGCGCTGGCCGTGGTCTCCGCCGAACCGGTCCAGGTGAGCCCGATCGCGTGCACCCGACGGTCGCCTGCCTTGGCCAGCAGCGCGCTGAGCAGCGTGTCAGCGTCGAAAGCGTCGTCGTGGTCGACGGGAAGCGAACCCCGGTCAAGGGTGGCGCCCTCGCCCGTCGTGCCTTCGACGAGCACCCAGCGCACCGATGATGAGGTCATCGACAAACCGAGCACGAGGTTCATGGAGCCCCCGATCTGTTTGCGATCAACCGAGGACATTACCGCGAGCGACGACATGCGCGCACCCGCCCGACTGCGGGAACGCCAGACCGCTGCGCCGGATTCAGGATTGCCCGTGCAGCAGATGGCGACGCCACGCCATCGCCGCATGGGCCGTCATCTGGTGATACCCCAGCCAGGAGAGGTTCGCGTCGCCGACACATCGGTGCGGTTCACCCAGCCAGGACGGCCGTTCGGCGCCGCACGTCCGGCAGTGGATGCGGGTCATGCTTCGAAGATCCCATCTCGGAACCCGCCGTACCCGGCCAAGTAATGCATCCCACATCGACCCCTGCAGTGCCGGCCACGTCACGAGCGGCCAACTTCCACGGGACTACGATCGGGCGCGGCAATCCCCGACACCCCGCCAGGAGGCAGCAGTGGTGACTCGACTTTCGGTGCGGCGCGACGATCTGCGCGACACCCGCTGGGAGGACACCGCCCCAGCCGGTCTCGACGACGGAGCGGTCCGGCTCCGGGTCGACAAATTCGCACTGACGTCGAACAACATCACTTACGCCGTGTTCGGCGACGCCATGGGCTACTGGCAGTTCTTCCCGACCGGTGACCCGGCGACCGGCTGCGTGCCGGTCTGGGGTTTCGGTTCGGTGGTCGAGTCCCGGGCCGAGGGCGTGGATGTCGGGGAGAAGTTCTACGGCTACTACCCGATCGCCGACGAGGTGGTGCTGCAGGCCGACGCGGTGCACCCGGGTGGTTTCACCGACGGCGCCGAGCACCGGCGCGGCCTGCCCCCGATCTACAACCAGTACACGCGCTGCAGCGCCGACCCGGGCTATGTCCCCGAGTTCGAGGCGCAGCAGGCGCTGCTGCGTCCCCTGTTCTCGACGTCGTTCCTGCTCGACGACTTCCTGTCCGCCAACGGATTCTTCGGCGCCAACGCCGTGATCCTGTCCAGCGCCTCGAGCAAGACCGCATATGGAACCGCCTTCTGCCTCACCAAGCGGCACCACACCCCCGAGTCGGTCAAGGTCATCGGGCTCACCTCGCCCGGCAGCCTCGAGTTCACAAGCTCCCTCGGCTGCTACGACGACGTCGTCGTCTACCCCGACATCGCCTCGTCGCTGCCCGAGGACCCCGCGGTGTACGTCGATATGAGCGGAAGCGCGCCGGTGCGGGAGGCCGTCCATCGGCGGCTGGCCGACAACCTCACCTACGACTGCGCCGTGGGCGCGACGCACTGGGATGCGCCGGCGGGCGGCGACGTACTGCCCGGCCCGGCACCGGTGCTGTTCTTCGTGCCCGACTGGGCCGCCAAGCGTGCCGCCGACTGGGGTCCCGCCGGGCTGCTGGAACGCATCGGCGGCGGCTGGGCCTCGTTCATGGAACAGGTCAACCGGCCCGACAACCCGTGGCTGACGGTGGTGTCCGGGCAGGGTCCGGCCGCCGTCGACGCCGTGTACGCCGCGCTGCTCGACGGCACCCTGCCTCCACGGGAAGGGCACGTCCTGTCGGTGTGAGCGCCGTCAGGCCGACTTGCGCGCGAATTCGCTCGGCGAGCACCCCGCAAGCCGGGTGAACGCCGTCGAGAAGGCGTTGGCGGATTGATAGCCGACGCGGTTGGCCACCTGTGCCGTCGACAGACGTTCGGTGCGCAGCAGATCCTTGGCAACCGCCACCCGCCACTGCAGCAGGTACTGCATGGGCGGCATGCCCATGGTCCGGGTGAACCGCTGCGCGAACACCGCCCGCGACACCGACGCGGCACGGGCCAGCTGTTCGACGGTCCAGCCGCGCGCGATGTCGGCGTGCATCTGGTGAATTGCGTTCGCCAGCACAGGATCTGAGAGCCCCGCGATCAAGCCTTTCTCCCCGTCGCCCATCGGCGGCGACGTGTGCACCCGCATGGCCTCGATCAGCAGCACCTCGACGAGACGCTGCAGGATCACGTCGCTGCACGCGCCTTCCGTGTCCGCCTCGTCGGCGATGAGTTCGACGATCCGGCTCAGGCGTGCCGACCCCGGCGCGTCACGCCGGACCAACAGCACCCGCGGCAGCAGCGACACCAGCAGCGGCGCGTTCGCGGGATCGAAGCGGAAGTACCCACCGAGCATCCGCATCGTGACCGGGTCCGACTCGGAGCCGTGCCGGGTGTGCCGGGAATGGTCAAGCGCCACGAGCGCAGGGTGTGCCTCACCGCCGGCACCGAGTGCGAAGGCCGGCGTCTCGGGAAACAGCAGGAAGTCTCCGTCGCCCAACTCGATCGGTGCGAGCCCCTCCGGTTCGAGCAGGCACGAGCCGTGCAGCATCAGGCAGAACGCGGGATCGCCGTAGCGGGGCTTGCGGACACCCCAGTCGCCGGCGCCGGTGACGATCTTCGACAGCACCGCTTCCGGACGCAGCAGGGACATCAGCTCGTCCATCGGGCCGGGGTCGGGGACTCCCACATGGCAACGCTAACCGAGGATGCCATGTCCCACAGCGAAGACGGCCTACTGCGAATGCGCCAGCGCCACTGCGTCCGCACCGGCAGGGAACCGTAGCCGTTCCGAGGTGTCGGTTGCGGCGAGGTAGACGACGTCGGCGACGTCCTGCGGGGTGGTCACCGCTGCAGGCTGACCGAACGAATTCATGATCGGTTCCGCGAACGCGTGGTACTCCGGCGGTATCAGGCCGGCCATCCGCGCCACGCCGTTGCTGGTGAAGGCCGTCGACGGGCCGTACCCCGGTTGCACGAGTTTGACTCGCACACCGAAGAAGTCGAGCTCCAGAGCCAGCGATCCGGTGAAGCCTTCGATGGCCGACTTGCTGGCGGTGTAGACCGCCGCCAGCGGCATCGCCGCGAGCGTCGAGCTGGAGGTTACGTTGACGATGACGCCGGATCGCCGCGCCCGCATCTGGGGCACGACGGCCTGGGTCATCGCCATCACCCCGAAGGTGTTGGTTTCGAACAACTCTCGGGTGATCGGCATCGGCGTCGCCTCGAAGGCGCCGACCGCGCCGATCCCCGCGTTGTTGACGAGCACATCGATGGGACCCGCGGATTGAACTGTCGCGGCGATGCTTTCCGAATCGGTCACGTCGAGAGCGAGCACCCGTAAACGCTCCGATCGGGGAAGGACGTCTGCACGCGGGGTTCGCATGGTGGCGATGACGTTGCAGCCCTCGTCGAGGAACCGCTGGGCGGTCGCCATGCCATACCCGGAGGAACAGCCGGTGATGAGCACTGTGTTCATACACAGAAAGCTAGGTTCGCCCGCTGCCGTCGACAAGGCGGCAGCGTCCGAGAACTCTTCGCGATCGTCTTGCAAAGCGTGGTGAGCAGTAGTGCACCGGTCCGCGGGCCCTCCGACGGTTCCGAAGAACTGCCGAAGGGGACGCGGTGCCCGGGTGGACTACTTCTTGAACGCGTCCTTGACCTTCTCGCCCGCGTCCTTGAGGCTGGATTTCGCCTGGTCGCCACGGCCTTCGTTTTCGGTGCTGCGATCGCCGGTCACCTTGCCGACCGCCTCCTTGGCCTTGCCGCCGAGGTCTTCGATCTTGTTCTTCGCCTTGTCCGTGCCGCTCACTGCACCGTCTCCTGCTTCGCCTGGCGCCGACCCGGACGGCCGACGCGCGAGACCGGAGGAATACCTGATGTGTCGGGTATCGAAACCTCGGCCTGCTACCCGGCCCGGAGGTGCCGCGAGTGATCCGGATGTTCGGCGAGCCACCGCTGTTCCACCCGCTTCACCCGCTGATGCTCCAACGTGATCAACAGGGCACCTGCGGTCACCAGCGCCCCGGCGATCAAGCCGAGGATCAATGACAAAGTGCTGTTGCCGTAGGCCGTCGCAGCGACGGTGCCGGCGATGAGGACTGTGCCGGTGCCGACGAGGAGCAGACCGGGCAACCAGAGCGTGTCGATGAACGATTCACCGGCATGCGGTTGGGTTGTGCGGGAGTGGTCCACCGGATCGCGATGCGCGCCTTTCATCGCATCCCCTTTCCTGGAGAGATACCCCAAGGGTACGCCTGATTGTGAGCCAGGTCACAAATGTCATAAAGTGCGTCCGAACAGGGTTTTCCGGCCGTCAGGCGGATGTGGTCAGCCGCCTAGTTCGGGACGACGACCTACCGTGCACGGCGACCGCGTCTAAATAGTGTCCGCGTTCCCCGCGTCGCCACCGTTCCCCGCGTCGCCACCGTTTTCCGCGTCGCCACCGTTCCCCGCGTCGCCGTCGTCGCCGTGGTCCGTGGTGCCGGCATGGTCGGTGGTGTCGGTGGTGTCGCGGCCCTGCTGCGCAGGCTCGGTATCCACGCCGCCGACCGATTCCTGGGCGGTGTCGTCCTCGCTTTCGCCTGACGCCACGTCCTCGTCGGCACCCACGGAGGAGTCATCGAGTGCCTCCCCGTCCCCGTCGTCCCCGTCGATGATCGCCTGGAAGGCTTCAACATTGGAAGGGGTGTCGTCGTCCGGCTCGTCGTCGTCGACCAGGATGTCCGGCGTTTCCGATGCCGGACGGCCACGTTCGAGCGCTTGCGCTGCGGGCTTCGCGGCGACGGCGTCGTCGGCCACCACCGTGGTGGTGAGGGTGGCGGCCTGCCCGAACGGCGTGAAGAAGGTGGCGGGCTTCGGAGTGCCGTAATCGGTTCTTTCGTAAGCAGTTTCGATGAATGCGCGCAGCGGTGCATCCAGCGCAGCGATGACCGACGCGGGCAGGAAGGACTCCAGCGGCATCAACAGCGGGACCGGGTAGGTCTTGATCAGGTAGTACTTGGTGTTCGAGTTGGCGTTGTACTGGTAATAGTCGCTGTCACCGGAGGCCTCGGCCGCCTCGAGGTCAGCGGCGGTGAGCTGGGTCTGAGTGTTGCCGTGCACCAACACGATTCCCATGAACGCGTTGGCCACCGCCACCGGATTCCACAGGTACGCAGGGAAATCCGCCCAGCCGTCGTACTGGCGCGCCACGTCGATGGTCGGGTCGCCGTTGTTCGGCGTGGCCCCGCTGAACGTGACGTCGACGAACGGAATGGTCCAGCCCCGGAAGCGCTCCATCACGCCCCCGTTGGGACGGCTCGGGTTCTCCACCAGAACATAGGTGTTCCCGGTGTGGGTTTCCTTGTACTTGGACGCGACCACGGCCCCCTGCGAGAAGCCGAAGATGAGGTCCCCGTCGCCCGGGTTCTGCCCCGCCAGGAGGTTGACGCCCTGCTGCACGGAGGCGTTGTAGGTGAGATCGGCGAAGCCGCCGCGCGAGAACGGCTTGAAGCCCGCGTTGTACGGGACCTTCTCGTAGGGCGCGTCGGGCTCCGCCGTGCCCGAACCGGCGAGCACCCGTCCGATGAAATCCTCGTACTGGCCGTCGGTCGGCTCGTTGCCGATGTTGGTACCGCGCAGGTAGTGCAGGGTGGCCATCAGCTGAGGACTGACCGACAGCGTCGGCGCGACACCGATGACCGCAGCGCCAGCGACCGCCACTCCCGCGACGCCGACCGCGGAGACCGCGGCCTTCACGCCCACCGAACGCCGCGGCGCCCGGTGCGCGCGATGCCTGCCACGAGTGCTGACACGACGACTCATTGCTTCTCCCCTTGATGACCGGACCGATGTATCTGGTGCCCGCACCCCAGGGGGAGTGTACGACGCGGCATTTGCTGGCACCAGACGAGACCGACACAGATTTCATGACGGGCAAACAACCAGAGGGGCACTGCCCTCGAAGCCACCCCGGCGCTGACGCTCGACACAGGGGCTGAGGGCAGGGAATGACCTCCTTCGTCCGGGCGTGCCAGCATCGAGCGCTGATGCCGCCGACAAGCGCACGTTTCTTTGCGGCTCGACGTCACCACAGGCACGTAATGGCCGACCCCGAATCCGCTGGCCCACCGGCGGAAGCTTTGGCAAACTAACGCAATGGTTAACGATGATCGGCGCGTCGCGTCCTCTCTGCCCGCGTCCGCGTCGGTGCAGGACCGCGAAGCAGCCGCAGACCTGGTGATCCAGGCAGCCGTCGAGGAGAAGATCACCCCGGCGATGCTGGGCGCAATGCTGGTCAGCGCAAGCCGCAGCATCACCGACGAAGACGATCTCCTGACCCTGCTGCAGCACGTCTGCGAGATCGCGCACGGGGCCATCCCGGGAGCCGACAGCACCGGGGTGACCATCGACCTCGGCGGACGGACCTACACCGCGGTCCATACCGACGAACGCACGTTGCGCGTCGACACCGAGCAGTACGACGCCGGCGACGGGCCCTGTCTCCAGGCGGCCCGGACCCGCACGGTGGTGCTCGTCGACTCCGACGAGGCGGCCGAAGCCTGGCCCAGGTTCGCCAGCGCCGCCCGGGACGAAGGCATCGCGAGCTTCCTCGCCGCCCCGCTGTACTCCGAGGAGCAGACCCTCGGCTCGCTGAACCTGTACGGCCGCTCGCACTCGGCGTTCGACGGCTTCGACGCCGAGGTGCTGTCCATGCTCACCGCGGCGATGTCGCGAGCGTTGGGGGATTTCGCCCGCTTCCGCTCGGCACGCGATGTCGCGATATCCATCCAGCGTGCCCTGGAGACCCGCGCTCCGATCGAGCAGGCCAAAGGCATGTTGATGGCCATCCATCGAGTGGATGCCGATGAAGCGTTCACCATGCTGCGCACGCAGAGCCAGCACACCAACGTGCCACTGCGCGACGTCGCAGCGAACCTGGTGGAACAGATCAGCGCCCGCCAGGATCTCGACGCCGGATAGTCAGCGCCGCGTACGTTTGCTGTCACCCCGAGTCCCGCACCGGAAACCGCTTTCGGCAAACCGTTGATCACCGGACCCTGCGGCCAGTCCGCTCCGTAAGGACGAGTCCCCGCCGCTGACCGTGGTGGACCGCGCGCCTCCGACCGGACCCTCAGGGTTGACTGGCATCTGTCCCCGCGTCGAGCAATCATCGCGCGCAAACCACTCTTATTTGCCGTCTGCAGTGACCGCGCTCGGCGTTGCGGTCTCATATTGCGGTGCATACTGGATATTTGCCTCAAAGCGCCGTGACAGATTACTGACGTTCATCCCAAATGCGCTGTGCCCGGCAAACAAAGGAATACAGTTCGCCTAGCTGTGGGCCGTCAGCGAGCGCAACCGGGAGCGGGCTTCGCGGTATCCAATGCGCGAGGAGGCGACATGGGGGAATCAGCGGCCATCGCAAGGACCGACCCACCGACGAGCGGTCACGCCCGCCACATCGGACGGGTCGGCGCTTTGGCGTTTGCTCTGGGGATCGGCGCCGCAGTGCTCGCCGGGGCGGGCGCGGCCTCGGCGGACAGTTCGGATTCCGGGACGGGCACGACATCCGCGAGCACGTCGTCATCGACGTCATCGGACACCGACAGCGACGCGACGGCCGGGTCGCAGGCCGAGTCTGAATCGGAGTCCGCTGACGAACCGGAGGACGCGCCGGATATCACTGACACGGACTCCGACGATGCGTCCGGCGACGAGAGCGTCGACGCCGAAGTCGATGCCGATGTTGACGGAACCGAGCAGGAGGCGGACGACGAGACCGCGCCGCCCGACGACAGCGCACCGGCGGACGCCGACGCCGACGCCCCGCCCGCCGCGAAGGCCGAGAGCGCCGCGGCAAGGCGGTCGACTCCGAGCGTGAACGCCGCACAGGCCACAGTCGCCGAATCGCCGAACGCGGTTGCCGCGGCACCGAACCCGTTCTTCTCCAATGTGACGCCGACCCTGGGCCACGATCCGGCCGAGAACAGCACCGTGGGCGGTGTCATCGTGGGCGCTCTGAACCCCGTCGATCCCGACTCCACCAAGCTGACGTACAGCGCGACGAAACCCAGCCACGGAACTGTCGCCATCGACAAGACCGATGGCACGTTCATCTACACCCCCGGCGCGACGTACCCCGGGCAGGACCGCTTCGACGTGACCATCAGCGACGCCTCGAGCGGGTTCCACATCCACGGCTTCTCAGGTCTGCTCAACCTGCTCAGCTTCGGGCTGCTCGGCAGCAGCGGGCACCGGTCGACGGAGACGGTGTTCATCGGGTTTGACCGCGCCGTCGCCGTGGACGGTCTCAACTCGCCGGTCGACTTCCGCTTCCTTCCGGACGGGCGCATCGTCGTCGCCGAAAAGGGCGGCGCCATCCGGCTCGTCGAGAACGGCGTGCTGCGCGAGCAGCCCCTCATCTCGCTGGCCGTCAGTACCGGTGGGGAGCGGGGCATCAGCGGGCTGGCCGTCGATCCGAACTTCGGCACCAACGGCTACATCTACGCCGCGTACACGACGTCGGCGGTCAAGGACCGGCTGTCGCGGTTCACCATCGTCGGAACCACGGCGGGGTCGGAGAAGGTGCTCGTCGAGACCACCGAGACGGTGGCGCTGTTCCATCACGGCGGCGCCCTCGCGTTCGGGCCCGACGGCAAGCTCTACTGGGGCAAGGGCGACAACACCGTCGGGTCGAATGCGCAGAACCTGACGAACATCTACGGGAAGATCTTGCGGCTCAACCCGGAGGACGGAAGCGCACCGGCGGACAACCCCCTCATCGAGGGCGCGCGGTCGCAGATCTACGCCTATGGCCTGCGTAATCCGTTCCGTTTGGCCTTCACACCGGACGGCAAACTGCTGGTCGCCGATGTGGGTGCCGCATCGTTCGAGGAACTCAACCTGGTGACCGCGGGCGGGAATTACGGCTGGCCGGGCTCCGAAGGCCTCTGCACCAGCAACTGTGGATCGGTGATCAACCCGATTCACTCCTACCCCCGCGGCTCAGGGGCGGCCATCACGTCGGTGGTCTTCTACAACGGTGGGGCGCTGGGCGCCGGCAATCAGAACAAGGTGTTCATCGCCGACACCGTGCAGGGGTGGATCAAGGTGTTGACGTGCACGCCCGACTTCACGTCGTGCGGCAACGTGCAGACCTTCGATCCGGACGGCGGTGCGACCGTCGTGCTGGCTCAGGGACCGGGTGGCTATCTGTATCAGTTGACCTACTCGCCGGGCGAGCTCATACGGATCGGAACGCCGCAGACGGTCTGACCTGCCGATTCGACCGGAAGCTTCCTCCATCGAAAATCTTCGAAAATCTATAGCGGAAAGTGTAGACATTTGGATTCCGCAGAGTTAGATTAAGTCGCGTACAGACAGAAGAGGACAAGGGCACGGGAAACGACGAACACCCGTGAGAGTACGAAACCCGAACGGAATACTCAGAACCCGAAGTGCAAGAAAGGAGGAAGGTTACCGTCGGATCGTCCGCGAAATCCCCCTTTCGCGAGCCGATACCGCAGCTTCATTTGAGTGTGGATAGATGGTAGTAATCCTTCAGGGCCGGCGGCCCCGGTGCGATTGTGCCGGGGCCGCCGGCACTTCTGTTTCTGTAGCGCCACACCGCGATCGCCACTTCTCAGTCATTGAAAGGCGTTGTGGCTCAAGCAAAGAACGGTGCGGGCGACGGCAGCACCCCCAAGGACAAGTTCGACGACGAGAACTACCCCGCCTACAGCATGGGCAGTGCCGCGCAGATTCTGGGCACCACTCCAGCATTCCTGCGAAGCCTCGACGAGGCCCGCCTGCTCGCACCCCAGCGCTCCGACGGCGGGCATCGCCGCTACTCCCGCTATCAACTGCGAATCGCGGCACGAGTCCGGGAATTACTCGACGGCGGAACCGCCCTGGACGCGGCATGCCGCATCGTCATCCTCGAGGATCAGCTCGCCGAGGCGCGCGCGACGAACGTCGACCTCCAACGGCGCGTCGACGACGAGATCGGCCCCGGCAGCGGCGCCGAGGTCAGTCCGCAGCCCTGATCAGTTCGACGACGGGTATCACCCGCGTGGTTTTGCGCTCGTAGTCACCGAACTGCGGTTCGACGGCGACCTGCTTGGCGTAGATCTCGTCGCGCTCGGCTCCCTGGAGCGCGCGGGCCGCCGCCGGGAACGTCTCGGTGCCCAGCTCGACGGTGATGCTCGGGTTGGCCACCAGATTGTGGTACCAGTCGGGGTTCGTGTCCGCACCGCCCTTGCTGGCGAAAATGTAGATGCGGCCGTCGTCCAGTAGCGGAACCAACGGTGCGATGCGCTCGGTTCCGGACTTCGCGCCGAAGTGGTGGACGAGGACGAGCGGCTTGCCTTCGAACACGCCGCCGGCCTTTCCGCCGGTGGCGCGGAACTCGTCGATCACCGTGCGGTTCATCTCGTCGAATGCTTGTTTGTCCATGGTGTCCTCCCGGTCGACTGACTTTCCCGGTACTACGACCTTCTCCACCGGCCCATCTATTCCCGCGGTGTCCAGACCAGCCCGCGGGGCGTTTCGGTCACAATCCAATCGGCCTGGGAACGCGGGTCATGCCGCGCGATGAACACGTCTTCCTGGGCCGCCCACCGATCCCAGTGGGGCCCGTAGGTGTCACCGTCGCGGAGCAGCGCACGGCGCTTGCGCACCACATCAGGGGCGTCGACCCAGACACCGAGATCGGCCAGAGCACGGCCGGCAGGCGTCAGGGCACCCGCACCCTCGACGATCAGCCGTCGTTCGGGTTCGACCTCGTTCCAGCCGGACGGAGCGCCGGTCGTCCAGTCCCACCCGCGCCATCGACCGGGGCGCCCCGCGGCGCGGGGTTCCAGCAGCGCGCTCCGGACGTGGTCCACCGTCCAGGCCAACCCGTCCCAGCCCGGGTAAATGTCGTCGAGTCGAACCACCACACTGGTGTCCCAGGCGACGTGAAGGCGTTGAGCGAGCGTGGACTTGCCCGATCCCGACCGGCCGTCGATCAGGACGGTGCGCGCGCCTGAGGCGCCCAGCTGGTCCGCGAGGTCATCGACTTCCAATGAAGTTCCAATGTCCGGTGCTCACCGACGTGACGATCGCCGCAGCGACGATGCCGAAAGCCGTGCAGATCAACGCGATCTCGCGCCAGCCGAAGGGAGAGGGCCGCGCCCAGGTTCTCGTCGGATATGCGCCGAAGCCGCGCGCCTCCATCGCCGTGGCCAGCGTCGAGCCCCGCCGGATGGCCGACACCAGGAGTGCGAACGCTTGACCGGCAGTGCGCCGGATGCGGTCCTGGTCGGCGACTCCGCGCGCCCGGCGCGCGTATCCGAGATAGCGCCAGTCCTGCCCGAGCAGACCGACGAGGCGCAGGCCCGCCAGCGCACCGAGCACGAAACGTGCCGGGAGTCGCAGCACCTGTCCGAGTCCGTCGGCGAGTTCGGTGGGCTCGGTGTCGATGAACAGGAACACCGACGGGAGCGCGATGGCCAACACTCGCAGAAAAGTGGCCACCGCCAACGCAATCGAACCGTCACTGACGGTGATCAGAAGGAAGTGCCAATGCACGACGCCGCCGGGCTCGCCGTAGAGCAGGATGGTGACGGCGGTCAGGCCTGCAGCCAGCACCAGCATCATGGCGCGAGTGATCAACGCCCACCGAGCCTCCCGGGGCACCCGCAACGCCAGCACGAGAAGCACCTCGAGCGCCAACGCGGTCAGCGCCGACACCCAGTCGACGCTGAAGACCAGTCCGACGGCGATCACCAGAGCAGCCCCCAACTTCGCCACCGGATTGACGTGCACGGTGCGACCCCGCGCCGCGTCAACGGGGATGGTCACCACGTCGCGTCCGATGCGGGCTCGACGTCCCAGGCGCACAGTTCGAGACGACGATCGGCGAGCAGTCCGGCGAAATCGAGGTCATGGGTGATCGCCACCACCGCGGTGCCGTCGTCGGCGATCTCGGCAAGCAGGTACAGCAGTTCCTCCCACGTGTTGCGGTCCTGGCCGAAGGTCGGCTCGTCGAGGATGATCAGCTCCGGCTTCGCGGCGAGCACCGTCGCCACCGACAGTCTGCGTTTCTCCCCGCCGGACAGGGTGTACGGGTTGACGTCGGCGAGGTGGACGAGGTTCAACCGGTCCAGCAGCGAGTCGCAGAGGTCGGCGATGTCGGCGCGGTCCCGTTTGAGCGCGCGGGGACCGAGGGCCAGTTCGTCGCGCACGCTGCCGGTGAGAAACTGATGCTCCGGGTTCTGGAACACCGAGCCGATGCGCGTGAGCAGTTCTTTGGAGCGCCAGCGAATGGGCTCGCGGCGACGCGGTGTAGGTGCGAACGTGGGCTGCGCGTCGAGGTGACCGCCGCGCGGCGGCAGTAAGCCACCGAGGGTCAGCGCCAGGGCGGACTTGCCGGTTCCGTTGCGCCCCGTGACGACAGTTGTTTCGCCGCTGGCGATGTCGACGTCGAGGGCGGGAGATTGCGCGCCCGTCGGATACCCGACCGACAGGTCGGCGGCGTTCAGCAATGGGACAGCGGTGGTGCGGTGGCGCGTCAGCACCGGCAGTGCGGCCCCGGGCACCCAGACACCGGCCCTGCTCAGTTGGTCGCGATGCCGCGCCAGGGTGGCATTCGGTGGCCCGTCGGCCACGACCTGGCCGCCGTCCCCCAGCACGATCACCCTGTCGACGACGGGAAGCCATACCGCGGTGCGGTGTTCGATGACGATGAGCGTCGCGCCCGTCTGCTCGGCTGCCGCCGCGACCGCGTCGCGCACCTCGAGGACGCCAGCGGGGTCGAGGTTGGCCGTCGGCTCGTCGAGAAGGATGAGTCCGGGGTTCATCGCGAGCACCCCGGCGAGCGCCAGCCGTTGCTGTTGACCACCGGACAGCATCGAAGTGTCTCGCGCCAAGGGCAATTCGAGACCGACAGCCGACAGTGCACGACGCACCCGTGGCCAGATCTTCTCGCGCTCGACGTTGAGGTTCTCCATGCCGAACGCCACGTCGTCGCCGACGCGGGACAGGATCACCTGTGAATCGGGATCCTGCAGGACCATGCCGATGCGATTCCGACGCTCCGCGGGCGGCACCCCGTCGACGCGCAGGAATCCCGCTTCGTCGCCGTCTTCACTGCTGTCCAACAGGCCCGCAATGCCTTGCAGCAGTGTCGATTTACCCGAACCGCTGGATCCGAGAAGTAAGACCCGCTCCCCCGGTTCGATGGTGAAATCGACGTCGCTCAATGCCCACTGCGAGCGGCCGGCATGGCGCCAGTGCCATCCCTGCGCCGCGACAGCGACCCCGCCGCAGTGTCGCGACGCCGCGGTCATCGCCGCACGGCGCGGCGCGACCCCGCTCTTCCGGACTGGAAACGCGACAGCGCGCCGGTTTTCGCCAGACCACGCACCACGAACCACGACAGCCCGCCCGCGAGGACAGCGCCGGAAAGTACACCCGAGACGAGGTAGATCGCCGAAAATGTCGATGCCGACCCGGGGTACCAGAGAATCAGGTCGTTGATCGCCATGGCCAGGCCGGCGGCCGCACCCGACAGCACGGCGATCGGGAGATTCCAGACGCGATACAGGAACACGGCGAACACGAGCTCGGCGGCAAGGCCCTGCACCAGTCCGGATTCCAGGGTGAGGACACCCCACTGATTGCCGACGAGGGCAGACACGCTGGCAGCGACCAGCTCGCCGTAGAGCGCGGCGCCCGGTTTGCGGATCACCAGCCCGGTCAGGACGCCGGCGAACAGCCATCCCCCGCCCAACAATGCCTGCAGGCCGGGCAGCAGCGCACCCAACGGAGCGCCGATCGGATTGGACGCGATGTTCCACAGCACGAACACCAGACCGGCCGCGACGGCGAGCACGCTCGCGACGACGATGTCGACGACGCGCCAGCGGTACACCGGCCTCGCGCCATCAGTGGCCCCGGAAACGAAATCTGTACTCATCTCTTCACTCCCTACGCCGGCATTACCCGGTCAGGTTCCTACGGTCGACGGCCCTAGCCGTCCTCTCAGCGCACTCGGTGTGCACTCCCGTGTGGGTTACGACTCACAATCTAGCGCAGCAGAGGCCGTTAAGGCCCCAACGCAATCAGGCCCCCTCGAAAGGGAGCCTGAACAGCGTGGCAGGTACAGGATTCGAACCTGTGTAGGCGTTAGCCGACGGATTTACAGTCCGCTCCCATTGGCCGCTCGGGCAACCTGCCTGGGTGCTGCATCTGCGCTGCAAGCGCGCACAGCAGGATACAACGAGGACCCGCCTGGAACACAAACGACCGGGTGAGCGCCCCCCAAACCCGGGGGGTGGTTTGGCGGTCGCCGCAGCGTGCGGCCAAGATGGGGACAAGCAGACCATCCATCGAGGGAGGGACGGGATTCCATGGCGGATTCATCGTTCGACGTCGTCAGCAAGGCTGATCGTCAAGAAGTCGACAACGCGCTCAATCAGGCTGCCAAAGAGCTGAGCACCCGCTTCGACTTCCGTGGCACCGACACCACCATCGAGTGGCAGGGCGAGGAGGGCATCATCCTGGTCTCGTCCACAGAGGAGCGGGTCAAGGCCGCCGTCGACGTGTTCAAGGAGAAGTTGATCCGTCGCGACATCTCTATGAAGGCCTTCGACGCGGGCGACCCCCAGCCCTCGGGCAAGACCTACAAGGTGATCGGCAGCATCAAGCAGGGCATCGACAGCGAGAACGCCAAGAAGATCACCAAGCTCATCCGCGACGAGGGCCCCAAGGGTGTCAAGGCGCAGATCCAGGGCGACGAGATCCGGGTCAGCTCCAAGAAGCGGGATGACCTGCAGGCCGTTCAGGCGCTGCTGCGTGGCGCCGACCTCGAGGTCGCGCTGCAGTTCGTCAACTATCGCTGACGTTCTTGACGTTGATCCTGCGCTGAGGGCGGCGTCCTCTCGCACTTTGTCGCCGTGACTGCAGTCTCAACGCGGGTTGGGGGTGGGCGCTAGCCGTCCAACGGATGGCGCCAGCGCAGCCGGCTGAACCTGGCGAAACCGCGATCTGCGCTCAGCAGTGTCGCGTTGTTCTCGAGCGCGTACGCCGCCAGATAGGCGTCGGGTATGTCGTTTCCGCGGGCTTCGATGTCAGATGTCAACTGCCGGAACAAGTCCCAATGCCGCGATCCCGCCCTGAGCATGATGCAAGCAGGGGCCGCCAGTAAGGCATCGACCGCCGCCCATGCCTCGGCAGAACTCGTCGGCTCACGAAAGACCCTACGATTCGTCGCGATCCGCACAAATTCACTCAGGACGAGATCGGGCAGGCCGAGGGGCTCGTCATCATTGGCCCACCCTTCGAGAAGCTCGCGGTATTCGCGGTTCTCGGGCAGGTCCGCCCGATAGGCGTACACCAAGACGTTGGTGTCAACGCAGCGCATCGAGCGCGGCTTCGTCGTCCATCACTTCGGCAAGCCCGGCGTTGGACGAGAGATCGACACCGGGCATCAGGCCGCCCGTGCCCGACGCCCGCACTGTGAACCGTTCTCGCGAGCCGCCAGCGGTGGGGTTAAGTCCGCGACGCACGGCATCCTCGAGGACTGCTGCGACGGTACGGCCCGATGCCGCGGCCCGCTGCTTGACTTCGCGATAGAGCGCATCGTCGATCCGGATGGTCGTGCGCATGCCCGGCACTTTAGCATCACGGGTAGTCATCAAGATGCCACTGCAGGTCAGCGCAATTCACCGGTGATGTCGACGGCTCCTTCGGACCCGTGGTCGCCGGCGTTGCGGCACTCGCCGTAGAGCTGCAGGGCGCCGTACCCGGGGTCGCCGGCACGCGGGCCCACCGCCGCCGTCACCCCGTTCCGGTTCAACGAGTCTCCGTGCACGATCTGACCCTGCGGGGTACCGCTGGTCCAGCCCTGCGCCACCATCGCGTCCCGGATCTGGGCGAACACCGCGCCCGGGTCCGCGGGCAGCTTGAAGGCCACCTCGACGCGGCCCTGGAACGGTGGCTCGCCCTGGTCATTGCACGATCCGAACGAGAAGCCACCCGTCACATCGTCGAGCGGCACCGCGCGCACCACCTGCACTGCCGGGTCGACCACCTGCGCCCTGGTCTGCTCGTCGGACATCGCATTCTCCGAGGCGTCGAACGGATTGTCGTCACGCGAACCGGAACCGAACATCCCACAACCTCCAAGGGCCAGCGCGATCAATAACAGGGACAGCAGTCGAATCATCAGGTCAGGCGTCCTAGATCAGGTTTCCGTCGAACTTGTGGTCTGAGGTCACCGAGTGGCCGTCACGTCCGGCCTCGGGATCAAGGATCGCCGGACCGACCGGGATGTCGGCGCTGGGAATCGGGATGTCACCGAACGGCGTGGCGATGCGGTCCGGAGTGTTGACGGTCAGGGGTGTCCGCTCCCCCGCCAGCATCCCCAGATCTCCCAACGCATCCCCGTGACCCGACGAGATCGCCGCCATGCTGTACAGCGACTCGCTACCCATCGTGTAGTAGTAAGAATGATCGTCGGTGTCGAAGAACTCCGACCCGGGCACCTCGGCGTGAAAGCGCACGCCCCCAAAGGATTCCGCGGACGCGTCGGCGCCCAGCCCCACCGACAACCCGGCCGGATCGGCCAGTGGCCCGTTGAGGGCGTCGGCCGCCACGTCGCTGGAACCGATCCAGCCGATCGGGTCGGTCGAGGCGTTGCCGACGTAGAGCTGTCCGCCCTGAAGGTTGAAGTCCGAGGCGCTCTGCGCCAAATCTGTTCCGGGACAACCCAACAGCACCGCGTTGGTGGCCTGCATGTTGGATCCCGCGAACGCGTCGGCGACCGTCGTCGACCCGTAAGAGTGCCCCAGCACGGTGATGTTGGGCTGACCCGCGCCGGTGTGCGTCACATGGAGGCTGTTGACGTCACCGGCCAGCAAATCCCCTCCGGCGCGGGCCAATTCCGGATTGGCGATGCGCGGGTCGATGAAGCTGTCGGGGGCGTCGTAGCCCATCCACATGATGACGGCGTTCTTCTTGGCGGGATCGGCCTTCGACATCTGGTCGTACAGATTGATGCCGTCGTTTCGGCCGCTGGTGAGCCAGTCCGACCCCAGGCTGCTGCCGGTGCCCGGCACGATGACGCCGATGTTGTCCGCATCGTCGGGATTGCCGATCGCGATCGCGGCGGTGCCCTGGCCGTCGTAGGCCAGCGGGTCGTAGCCGAACAGGTACGCAGTCCGCGGGCGGGCCGGAAGGTCGCCCTCGGACTGGTGCTTGAGACCCTGCCGCGCCTTGATCCCGTTCTGGTAAGCGGCGACGTCGGCGCGATTGAGGCCGTACAGCTGCGGGGTGTCCGCCACCCGCTCGGCGCTGACGCCGTTGGCGTTCGCGGCGTTCTGCACCCGGGCGATGTCGTGGTCCATCACCGTGCGGTTCACCTGATCACGCACCTCGACCGGCAGTCCGTCGAGGTTGCCCAGCCCGCGCGGCGCGGTGTCCATCAACCGCTGCTGGTCAGCCGTGCGCAGGGCGTTCCACCACTGGCTGACTTGTTCGGCGGACGCACCGGGCGGCGGCGGCGGCGCGGGCAGTGGGGTACCCGGCGGCGTGGCCGGAGCGGAGCCGCCGATCGCCGTCCGGATCGCTCCCGCGGTGGTGGCGTCGATATCGCCGAACAGCTGCAGCAGTCGTTGAATCACGGCGGTGAAGCCCGGCTCGAAGTACTTCAAGACCGCGGGAAAGATCGGCGCGATTGCGCGGCCGTCGTCGGTGATCGTCCACCCCGTGGCACTGAGCATGCCGACCAGATCCATCAGCCCGTCGCGCGTCGCACCCAGGTGCGCGCCACCGGTGCCCAGTGCCTTCTGCACGGCCTCGAGCCGGAACCGCAGCTGCAGTTGGGTGGTCAGGTTCTGCTCGGCCTTGGCGATGGCGGCCTCACCCGCGGCGCCCTGCCACGCCAGCCGCAGCCGGTCCAGCGCCTGACGCTGGGTGGCGATCACGGTGTCGAGCTCGCCGATCGTGGCGCCGACCTGCGCCGCAGCCGCCGTCAGACCATCAGGGTTCGAGGCTTCCACCATCGAGACCGTGACCGACAACGCACCCCCCTCAGCAAAGTCGGTCCCAATTATGCCCGCGTTCGGGCGGGGGCCCGCGCACTGATCGGCTCCGATCGGCCACCTCTGACGGCCGGCACCGTCGGCGGCGTCGTCAAACCCGCCCTCGAGCCGAGGCCACCGACTTAGGGTGATCGCTATGGCACCTGCTCAACGTGAACCCAAAGTCGTCGTCCTCGGGGGCGGTTCCTGGGGCACCACCGTCGCGTCCATCTGCGCCAGGCGCGGACCGACGCTGCAGTGGGTGCGCTCCGAAGAAACCGCGAACGACATCAACGAGAAGCACCGCAACACGAAGTACCTCGGCGACGAGGTCGCACTCTCGCCTACCCTGCAGGCCACCACCGATTTCTCCGAGGCCGCCGACTGCGCCGACGTCATCGTCATGGGTGTGCCGTCGCACGGGTTCCGCGGCGTGCTCGAACAATTGGCCAAGGAACTGCGGCCGTGGGTTCCGGTGGTGTCACTGGTGAAAGGGCTCGAGCAGGGCACCAACATGCGGATGAGCCAGGTCGTCGACGAGGTGCTGCCCGGCCATCCTGCGGGCATCCTGGCCGGACCCAACATCGCGCGCGAGGTCGCCGAGGGCTACGCCGCCGCGGCGGTGCTCGCGATGCCCGACCAGCACCTGGCGTCCAACCTCGCCAGCCTGTTCCGCACCCAGCGTTTTCGCACCTACACCACCGACGACGTCGTCGGCGTCGAGATGGCGGGCGCGCTGAAGAACGTCTACGCCATCGCGGTCGGGATGGGCTACTCGCTGGGAATCGGCGAGAACACCCGGGCCATGGTCATGGCGCGTGCGGTGGCCGAGATGTCGAAGCTCGGGGTGGCCATGGGCGGGCACCGCGACACCTTCGCCGGGCTGGCCGGCATCGGCGATCTCATCGTCACGTGCACCAGTCAGCGCAGCCGCAACCGCCACGTCGGCGAACAACTGGGCTCGGGCAAGACCATCGAGGAGATCATCTCCGCGATGAACCAGGTCGCCGAGGGCGTCAAGGCCGCCAGCGTGATCATGGAGTTCGCCGCCGAGTACGGCATCTCCATGCCGATCGCCCGCGAGGTGGACAGCGTCATCAACCACGGGTCCACCGTCGAGGACGCCTACCGCGGCCTGGCTGCCGAGAAGCCCGGCCACGAGGTGTACGGATCGGGCTTCTGAGCGCTCAGTTGAAGTAGGGGTTGGTGCCCTCGGGCCGCGCGACCAGCGGGTTGATCGCGTTGACGATGTAGGAGGCGCCGGGCCCCACCACGAAGCCCGACTGGTTTCGGGTGTCGACGCAGGCCGTCATCGCACCGTCGCCACCACAGCTGACGGTGCCGAAGCTCAGGCGCGTGTTCGGGGGCAGCGGGTTGACCTGACCGGTGTACATCGGTGCGGGCGACGCGCCGAAGGTCGGTACGCCACCCGAGGTTCCGCCGACCACGTTCGCGCCCTCGGGTGCGCCCGGGAGCACGCCGTTGCAGCCGTAGCCGCCGTTGCGCTGCAACATGCAGGTCAGCCCCGCTGACCCGAAGACGTAGGCCGACCCGTCGAACACCGCGTAGTCCGTGGGACTGACCGGCGGCAGGGCGTTGATGTTGGGGGCCGGCGGCGGTGGGGGTGGCGGCGGGGGCTGAGCCGCGGCGAGCCCCGACGCGTTGAGGACACCAGCCGCGGCGATGCCTGCCGCGACGACGAGGATTCTGCTCAGCACCATCACAGCCTAGATGTCGTCACCGGGGCGAGCATTGTTTCAGAAGGTGTAACTACCGGCTGGGCTGATGACGAAGCCGGACTGGTTGACGGTGTTGATGCACGACGTGATGAGCCCGTCGGTGCCGCAGCTGACGGTCTGGAAGCTCAGCCGCGTGTTGGCCGGAAGCAGCGGCGGATTCGCGACGGCGCCGTACATCGGCCGGTCGGAGTGGCCGAAGCCCGGGCTGCCGTTCGCCCATCCCGTGACCAGGTTGGCGCCACCCGGTGCGCCGGGCAGCGGACCGCTGCAGCCGTAGCTGGCGGTCTGGCGGTCCATCACGCAGGTCAGCCCGCCGGGCACGCCGAAGGAGTACCAGGGGCCGTCGGCCGCCGCGAAGTCCTTGGGATTGGCCAGCGCCATCGCGTTGACATTGAGCGGCGGCTGGGCCACCGCGACGCCGGGCACCCCGAACACCGCGGCGCCAACGGCCGTGATCAATCCGGCCACACGAATCAGGACTCTGCTGTGCACGGACCACACCCTAGGCGGCGTCGCGACGGCACGCAGGCTCAGGCCGAGACTCTGACGCGCCCGTCAACGAGGGGTCCCCGCCGAAATGGCATTCCGGCAGAGAAAGGTCGATGCAATGTCAAGTGGCTATTGCAACGGTTAGGCGGCTTGGCTAATCAGGGCTGCCATGCGTTGAGCGGGTGTGTCCAGCTCGTGGGTGGGTCTGGGTCGGGTGTTGAGTTTGTCGGCGACGGTGTTGAGGTCGGCTTTGGTGTAGCCGGCCAGGTCACCTC
>NZ_STGE01000023.1 GCF_005222675.1 Mycolicibacterium sp. CR10
GATACCCCAGCCGAGCGTTTACGTGATCTACTACTGACCACTTAACCAGCAGTGTTGCAACAACCCCTAGAAACCGCCAACGGCCCGGGGCATTTTTGTCGGCAGCTAGGGTGGCCGTCATGACGGAAATCAACGCGATGGTGGCTCACGAGGATGCCGAGGGCGGAGTGGTGCTTCGCCACGAGGTGGTCGACGAATCATTTCTGCCCGACGGTGACGTCGAGATCCGGGTCGAGTACTCGGGCGTCAACTACAAGGACGCGTTGGCGGTGACGCCGAAAGGCGGCGTGGCCCGGTCCTATCCGCTGATTCCCGGGATCGACGTCGCCGGCACGGTGACCGCCAGCGCGTCTTCGGAGTTCGCTGTCGGCGACACGGTGATCGCCCACGGCCAGGACATCGGCACCGGCCGGCACGGCGGCTACGCGCAGCTGGCGCGCTATCCCGCCGAGTTCGTGGTGAAGCTGACGACCCTGGGTGCTGCGGAGGCAGCCGCGATCGGCACGGCGGGCTTCACCGCCGCCATGAGCGTCAACGCCCTACGCGCGCACGGCGTCACCCCGGCCGACGGGCCCGTCCTGGTCACCGGCGCCACCGGGGGTGTCGGCAGCGTCAGCGTCGATCTGCTCGCCGGCCTCGGATACGAGGTGGTGGCGTCGACGGGCAAGGCGGACGCGCATGATCTGTTGCGGGACCTGGGCGCCGCCGAGGTCATCGACCGGCTCCCCGGCCCCGACGACAAAGTGCGCCCACTGGGAAAGTCGCACTGGGCGGCGGTCGTTGACTGCGTCGGCGGCAAGACCCTGGCCTATGCCCTCAGCACGTTGAATTACGCTGGCGTTGCCGCAATTTCAGGACTTGCCGGATCGTCGGACCTGCCGGCGACCGTTCTTCCGTTCATCCTGCGCGGCGTGACGCTCGCCGGTATTGACTCGGTGCTGCTGCCGATCGGCAAACGCCGCGATGTCTGGGCGCAGATCGAGTCGGAGCTACGACCGCGCCATCTTGCGCGGATCACCCGGGACGTCCCGGTGCTGGAAGTCGCCGACGTACTCGGCAGCATCATCGGCGGCGGTGTCACCGGCCGCACCCGCGTGGTCGTCCACGACGGGTTCTGACGCCTCTGGCAGCGCCTTCCACCGTTAGGGACCATTTCACCGCCCCGTGGGTGATTATGATGAGAACTGGTGCTGGGGAAAGACGGGGGATGGTCGGGCCGGTCGAGAAGTCCGTCGCTTCATGCGGGTCGTGCGGGAACGACCTGCGGGCGAAGTCGCGCTTTTGCGACATGTGCGGCTCGCCGGTCTCGCCCCCGGCGGTGAGCGAGCACAAGCACGTCACGGTGTTGTTCGCTGACGTTGTCGGTTCGATGGAGCTCGCTGCGGCGTTGGATGCCGAACGGCTCCGCGAGATCATGAACGAGCTGTTCAACCGATCGGCCGCGGTTGTGCAGCGCTATCAGGGAACGATGGACAAGTTCACCGGCGACGGCTTGATGGCCCTGTTCGGTGCCCCGGTGGCATTGGAAGACCACGCGCTGCGGGCGTGTATCGCGGCGTTGGAGATTCAGTCAGTCGCCACGCAACTCGCGGCTGAGGCACTGCATCGCGACGGTGTTCGGCTGCAGCTGCGCGTCGGGCTGAACTCCGGTGAGGTCGTCGCCGGCGAAATCGGCTTGGGTCCAGGGAGGTACACCGCGGTGGGTCATGCGGTCGGAATGGCCCAACGCATGGAGGGTTCCGCGTTGCCCGGCACGGTTCTTTGTTCGCTCACCACCGCGCGCCTGGTCGAGCACGACGCCCGGCTGGGTCCGGTCGAGAACGTGCGCATCAAGGGCGCCGACAAGCCTGTGCCTGCGCGGCGGCTGGTCGCCGTGGAAGCCGAGCGAATGGTCATCGGCCGCAACGAAGGTCTGATGTTGGGCCGCGATGGCGAACTGCGCCGATTGCTCGGCGCCGTCGATGCTCGCGGTCGCGGGCGACTCGTCAGCGTGGTGGGTTCGCCGGGTGTGGGAAAGAGCCGCCTCATCGACGAGTTCAGTGCACAGCTAGTAAGTCGTGGAATCTGCGTCGTCGTCGCCCGCTGCGATGCCCACGCGAGGCCGATCGCATTCCGTGCCCTGTCGCGTTTCTTGCGTGCGCTGTTCGCCGTCGACGGCCTCGGCGACGAGGAGGCGCGCGAGCGCACCATGGTGGAGGTTGGGTCCGACGGGGTGCGGCGGTCCACCGATGCCCAGATTCTGTTCGAGGCCATGGGGATAGCGGATCCGGATGCGCCCGCGGTGGAGGTGGGCGTCGACGGCTGGCGACACCGTCTCGTCGAGATCATGACACGTATCCTCCGGCAGCGGCCCGCGCGAACGGTGTTCGTCCTCGAGGACGCCCACTGGCTGGATGAGCGCAGCGACGCGCTCCTCGCAGAGTTAGCCGCAGCGGTGAACGAGACCTCGTCGATGTTCGTTGCGACCCATCGACCCGAGTTCCGCGGCGCACTGCAGCGCACCGCGGCAGTGTCGATCGAACTTGCGCCACTTGATAATTCGACAACCGAGGATCTGGTCGGCAATCTTCTGGGGCAGGACACATCGCTGGCGGCGCTGGCGCCGAAGATTGCGCGCATCGCCGGTGGCAATCCCTTCTTCGTCGAGGAGATCATCCGTGACCTCGCCGACAGGCAGGTGCTGACCGGCAGCCGCGGTGACTACTGGCTTGTCGGCGACTGCGCTGACATCGGCGTGCCGGTCACCGTGCAAGCGGTGCTCGCCGCGCGCATCGACCGGCTGCCCGTCGAGACCAAATCGCTGCTGAACGCGGCGGCGGTGATCGGGAACCGGTTCGACGTCGACACGCTGAATGTACTTGTACCCGAACCGCTTTCCGGACATCTCGCCGAGCTGGTGGCCAGCGAAATGATCGATCAGACGGAATTCGCTCCGCGACAGCGGTACTGCTTCCGCCATCCGCTGGTCCGCACCGTCGCCTACGAGTCGCAGCTGACGTCTACGCGGTCGCGGGCTCACCGTCGGTTGGCGAACGCCATCGAAGTCCGCAACCCGGACGCCGCCGACGAGAACGCGGCACTGATCGCCACCCACCTCGAGGCTGCGGGGGATCTGTTGCAGGGCTGCCGGTGGCATCTGCGCGCTGCCGACTGGTTGCGCTCCCGCGATCTGCTGGCCGCCCGCGCGCAGTGGCAGAGTGCGCTACGTGTCGCCGATGAACTGCCGGGCGACCACGGCGAGGTCATCGCGTTGCGTATCGCGCCGCGGACGATGCTGGTCTCGACAGAACTCTTCGCGGGCAGCGACCCTAACAACGAGCAACGGTTTCGTGAGCTTCGTGAGCTGACGAGTCAGGTCGGCGACAGGCGGTCACTGGCCATCGCCATGGCCGGGCGCATCATGACGTTCAGCGTCAACGCCCGACGGACGCTCGAGGTGGCGCCCCTGGCTGCGGAACTCGAGCACCTCGTCGACGAACTCCATACCGCGCCGACCGAAGAGCTCGAAATACTTTTGACAGCAGTGATATTCGCGCACATCGACTGCTGTGAGTTCGACGAAGTCCTGCGGATCATCGACAGGACGCTCGCGCTGCCATTGCAGCGACCCACGATCGATCGTGCGGTGGCCTACGCACTGCGCGGGCTCACCGAGGTGTGTCTCGGGAACCGCGAGCAAGGAGTCGCTGACCTGCACAGGGGAACTGCGCTGGCGCGCGAAATGACGCCGGTGAGTTACTCCGCCATCCTGATCTACTGGGGCGTGCTGGCGGGAATGGGGCTGTACCTGGCCGACGAACTCCTGGAGGATATGCGCGACGCCCTGCGGCGTGCCGAAGCCTTCGGTGACCGCTTCGGCATCATCGCCGCACAATGGGTCTACGGCGTCGTCCTGCTTCGGTCGGACCCCGCGTCGCGTGTCGAGGCCATAGGCGTACTGGAACGTGCGAGAGCCAACATCGAGAGGCACAGTCTCCAGTCCTTCGCACTGGGCATCATCGTTGCCGAACTGGCCGAGGACGCCGCTATGGGGGGGCGCCGCTACGAGGCAATCGAGCGACTCAACACCCAGGTGGCGATGCACAGCAGCGATGCGCCGTTCCTGTACTTCCCATGTGCGGCCGAGCCGCTGATCGAATTGCTCACCGAGCGGGGCCGACCAGCCGATCTTCAGGAGGCTCATCGACTGATCGAGTTCTGGCGCGTCCGTCGGTCGAACGCGCCAGCGATGGACCTGTGGTGGCTGAAATCCCTTGCGCTGCTCGCAGAAGCGAATGGTGATTCGCGGGCATACCTGGAACTGGCGCAGCAGTACCTGGAGTCCTGCGAGGAACTCGGCGCGACGGAGCGGATCGCCGAGGCGGAACGCTTGATCGCCCGGTCGGCTGGCACGCGGGGAGGGTGAAACCCGGTGGCGAAGATCCTGGCGTACACCTCACCCGCCCTGGGGCATCTGCTGCCGATGAGCTCGCTGCTGTCGGAGTTGACGCGACGCGGCCACACGATCCACGTCCGCACCCTGGCCAGTGGTATCGAGGCAGCCGGGCAGCGGGGCTTCGCGGCCGACGGGATCGACACGCGGATCGAAGCGGTCGAGCTGGACGATTGGAAGGCCTCCAATCCCGTTGGGGCATTGAAGTTGTCGATCGCCGCGTTCGGCCGGCGGGCCCATTACGAGGTCGCCGACCTCGCCGACGCGGCGGCTGGCATCCGGCCCGACGCCTTGCTGGTGGACGTGAACTGTTGGGGTGCGCAGTCGGCCGCTGAAGCGGGCACCCTGCCCTGGGCCAGCTTCGCGCCGTACACCCCGGCGTTGCGGGTCCCCGGTGTACCGCCGTTCGGATTGGGCCTCAGGCCGATGGCTGGCGCGTTCGGTTGGCTGCGCGATGGTGCCGTGCGCACGCTGGTGGGTGGACCGCTCGAGAAGCCTGCGCTGAAGGGAGTCAATGAGGTTCGGGCCGGTATCGGGGTGCCGCCGGTTGATTCGCTGGACGAGTTCCTGCGCCGGCCGCCGCTGGTGTACCTCGCGACCGGCACCCCGTTCCAGTACCCAGGTGATTGGGGAGAGAACATTCATATGATCGGGCCCTGCCTGCCCAATGCTTCTCCGGACAAGCGGCCCGACTGGCTGGTTGCCATCGACCGGCCGATTGTGCTCGTCACCACGTCCTCGGAGAAGCAGGCCGACAACGCACTTGTGCAAACCGCTATCGACGCGCTCGCCCGCGAGCCCGTCCACGTGGTGGCGACCCTTCCCGCCGGGGATCCGGCGGAGATCCGCCCGAGCCCGCGCGCGACGGTACGTCGATTCATTGACCACGACCTCGTGCTTGATCGTGCGGTGTGTGCCGTCACCCATGGAGGCATGGGGGCCACCCAACGCGCGCTCGCCCGCGGCATCCCGGTGTGCGTCGTGCCCTTCGGGCGCGACCAGTTCGAGGTTGCCCGCCGCGCTGAGGTCGCCCGGTGCGGGACCCGTCTTCCGGGCCAAAAACTATCGGTGTCCAGGCTGCGCGACAAGGTGCTCAAGGCGATGACACTGACGGCAGGAGCCAGCAGGGTAGCGGCAGGTTTCACCGCCACCGGCGGCGTGGCCCGTGGCGCCGACCTCTTCGAGCAACGCTTACTTCAGTTCCGCTGAGGACAGGCCGAGCAGGCGGCGGGCGACCACCAGCTGCTGAATCTGCTGGGTGCCCTCGAAGATGTCGAGGATCTTCGAGTCGCGCGCCCACTTCTCCAACAGTGCACCCTCGGAATAGCCTGCGGTGCCCGCCAGTTCCACGGTTTTGAGGGTGATGTCGCTGGCGACACGGGCGGCTTTGGCCTTGCCCATGGAGGCTTCCTTGGAGTTGGGAATCTTGTTGTCCGCCTGCCACGCCGAACGCAGCGTCAGCAGGTAGCCCGATTCCCAGTCGGCCTCCATGCGCAGGAACTCCGCCGCCGCAGCGCTCTGCGCGTGCGCAGGCTTGTCGTAGGAGATCTCGATGCCCGCGTCGGTCAGGATCTTGCGGAGCTCCTCGAGCGCAGCGCGCGCGATACCCACCGCCATGCCCGCCACGACCGGCCGGGTGTTGTCGAAGGTCTCCATGACCCCGGCAAAACCCTTCTCGACGTTGATCTCCGGGCTACCCAGCAGGTAGTCCTTCGGAATGCGGACATCCTCGAATCGGATCGCGGCGGTGTCGGAGGCTTTGATGCCGAGCTTGTTCTCCAGGCGCTCCACGGTGACGCCGGGGTGCTCCCGCGGAACGATGAACGACTTGATCGCCGCCCGTCCCTTGGTCTTGTCGAGCGTCGCCCACACCACGATGTGCGTCGCGCGCGATCCCGCGGTGACGTAGATCTTCTCGCCGTTGATCACGTACTCGTCACCGTCGAGCTTCGCGGTGGTCGACACGGCGGCGGAGTCGGAGCCGAAACCCGGTTCGGTGATGGCCATCGCGGCCCACACCTTGCCGAGTCGCTCGAGTTGCTCGTCGGTCGCCACACCGGAGATCGCGGCATTGCCCAATCCCTGGAAGGGGATCGACAGCACCAAACCGACGTCACCCCAGCTGACCTCGATGATGTTCAGGACGGCGGACATGTTGCCGCCGTTGATGTTGCCCTTGGGGCCGTCGGCTCCGTCACGGAACGCTTCGGCGCCGGCGAACGAGATGGTCTGGGCCTCCGAGATCCCCTCGAAAAGGGTCGCGACGGTGTCCAACTCGACGGGGTAGGCGTGTTCCTTCAGGTCGTATTTGCGCGAGATCGGCCGCAGTATCTCGGCCGCGCCCTGGTGCCCCTTCTCGACGACCGCCTGTAGCTTCTTCGGCAATTCCAGATTGATGGCCATGTGGTTCTCTTCTCGTCAGTTAGGTGAAAGTTAAAGGACCACAACACCTTCGGCGACGCCGATGGCCCGCAGGTCGCGGTACCAGCGCTCGACCGGGTGTTCCTTGGTGAAGCCGTGACCGCCGAGCAGCTGGACACCGTCGAGGCCTATCTGCATGCCCTTGTCGGTACCGAATTTCTTCGCCAGCGCGGCCTCGCGGGCGAAGGACAGCCCCTGCTCAGCCCGAGCGGCTCCGCGCCACGTGATCAGGCGCAGCCCGTCGAGCTCGATCGCGATGTTGGCGCACATGAAGGCGACCGATTGTCTACGGGCGACCGGCTCGCCGAACGCCTCGCGTTCCTTGACGTAGGGGATGACGTAGTCGAGCACCGCGTGCGAGGTGCCGACCGCCAACGCTGCCCAGCCGAGGCGCGACAGCGCGATCGCGTCGCTGTAGATCTGCGCGTAATCGGCCGCGGGGGCGTCCAACTCACCCAGCCTCGCGCTGAGCGGGACGGTGACCTTGTCGAGCTCCACACGGCCCAGCGCGGCGGCGCGGATTCCCATGCTCGGGTCGGCCGTGACGGTCAACCCCTTGGTGGAGGCTTCGACGATGAACAGCGCCGGCTTGCCGTTGAGCTGGGCGGCGACGATGAACAGCTCGGCGTCCGCGGCGGCGGGGACCAGCGACTTGACGCCGTCGAGCCGGTATCCACTGGGGGTGCGCACCGCGGTGGTCTTCAGAGCGGTGGGATCGAACAGCGGGTGCGGCTCGGCGATCGCCACGCAAGCCTGCGGCACGTTCTCGCCGGCGAACTCCTTCAGATAGGTGGCCTGCTGGTCGGCGCTGCCCCAGTGGGTGAGCGCCGACGCGACACCACCGGGTGCCAGGATCGGCAGGGCCAGGCCCATGTCGCCGTAGGCCAGCGCCTCGGCGACCAACGCGTTGGTGACGGTGCTGCGGTGCTCGGCGATGCCGTCGAAGTCCTCGGGGATGTTGACCGCGGTGATTCCGAGCTCGGCCGCCTTGGCGATCAGATCAGCCGGGTAGGCAGCGGCGTCGTCAGCATCATGGGCTGCAGGCCGCAGGATCTCCTCGGCGAATTCGTTGACCGTCTCGACGATCATCTTCTGATCGTCGTCAGGGGTCAGGTCGAAGTAGTCGGATCCGCTCGGCTTCAGGCGGGTCGCCGGCTTACCCAGGCCCTGGATTCGCTTGAACTGTCGGGTCGAGGCGCCGGCAGCGGAGAACCCGTGCTTGACCCCGTATTTGATGCCTCGGTTGAGCGGGTCGCGCAGGTTGTACTTGTCCAGGAACTCCTGGCCCATGATCGGGGTGAGCAGTGCCATCCCGACGTCAATCGCCGTGCGCTTGCGCTTCTGCATCCCGACGGCGCTCTCGCGATCGCCTCGTTTGGAAGGGAGGGTGTTCGTCATTGTCAGTGCCCTCATGTGGTCGCTGAGATGCGCGGATGCGCAACTGACTCCAGAGTAAGGTATGAGAACTGACTCTTGAGTAAGGTTCGGATGTTTGTAATGCACGTCACAGCTGGGCCGTACCCGCCAAGCTTAGCTGGATTCCCCGTCACGCCGCGCAGAAGTGCTGCGGACCCAATGCGCTACAGGCACATTGAGTTGTGACGGATCCGCGAAAAGCAGTTTGCGGAATCCGCGGTCTGCTTATGGTGCACCGGTGAACCTGGCGCCTGGGTACAGGCACGTGTCACGGACCCTTCAGGCCCACGCGAATTGGATCGCGCGGGCACGCTTCGACGACTACATCGTCGCGGCGGGGGCGGTCACGGCGGGGCTTCCGGTGATCGGTCGACATCTCGAACCGATGGCCGGTATGGCCGCGCTGAGCGTGTGGGGTCTTCGGTATCTCCCTGACTTCATGACCTCGGCCAGGACCCGCCTCGGTCCCGGAGCCGCTGATCACCGGCGGATGCACCTTCAGGGTCTCGGTGACGTGATGACCGCAGGGATGAGCGACGTCGTCGCCGCCGACGTGTTGGAGCAGCCCTGGCCGATCGCCGACACGGGTGCGCCCTGGCGCAACGCCTCCCGCCACCGCCGTGCCGTCTACCGTGCCTCGGTGCCCTACGGAGACGAGCCGGGCCAACTGCTCGACGTGTGGCGCCGCGAAGATCTCACAGGACCGGCGCCGGTTCTGGTGTTCATCCCCGGCGGTGCCTGGATCTTCGGTAGCCGTGCGCTGCAAGGCCACGAATTGATGGCGCACCTCGCCGAATTGGGTTGGGTGTGCCTGTCGATGCAGTACCGAACCAGCCCGAAGCACCGGTGGCCTCGCCAGATCATCGACGTCAAGGCCGCGATCGCCTGGGCACGCGCCAACTCCCACCACTACGGCGGTGACCGCTCCTTCGTCGCTGTCGCGGGGTGCTCGGCCGGTGGGCACATGGCCACCCTCGTCGGGCTGACGCCCGGCGACAAGCAGTGGGAGGCCGGGCTGCCCGCGTCGGCGGACACCTCGGTCGACGCGGTTGTCAGTGTGTACGGCCGCTATGACTGGGAAGACGGTTCGACACCGGAACGGGCCCGGTTCATGGATTTCCTGGAGCGGGTGGTGGTCAAGCGCCGCCAGTCGCGGCATCCCGACGTGTTCCGGGACGCCTCCCCGTTGGCCCGCGTGAACGCCGGAGCGCCACCGTTTTTCGTGCTTCACGGCGACAGCGACGTGATCATCCCCGTCGAAGAGGCACGCGGTTTCGTCGAGCGCCTACGGGCGGTGTCGCGCAACCCGGTCGGCTATGTGGAACTGCCCGGCACCGGTCATGGTTTCGATCTCACCGACGGCACTCGGACGTGCGCGTCGGTGCGGGCGATCGGCCTGTTCCTCGAACACGTGCACCGGGTACGCCCGCCCGCACAGGTGGAAGCGGTCGTCTGACAGTCAGCCTGAGATGGCCAACAGGTCGTCGAACGACGCCTGCATGCACTCGGCGTAATACCCCGGGTCGGGCAGTGCCTTGCGTTCAGCCGTGACCCCCATCGACACCGTTCCGTTGTAGCTCGCGATGACGTGGAACAGATTCATTCCCCCGATCAGCGGCCCGAGGCCGGTGACGCGAACAAGCCGCGCCCCACGGAAGTAGATCGGTTCGGCAGGGCCCGGCACATTGCTCACCGTGGTGTTGGCGACCGGGGGACTGGAGAAGGGCATCGCGGACGCTGCCTTCACCGTCAGACCCAGCAGCGTGGTGGGTATCAACCCCACGATCTCCATCAACTGTGTGGTGCTCGACGAGTCCGCGCCGTCGCGAAACCCGGCGGACTCGGCGGCGATTGCGACCAGCCGTTCGTGTGGGTCCGCGGAATTCGTCGCCAGCGTGTGCAGCCTGCCGAACAGCCGGTTGCCGCCTCCGCCTTGCTCGCTGGAGTCCCGGATCGAGGCCGGGCACGCCGCAACCAGAGTGTCCTCCGGTAACTCGTCATGCCCGTCGAGGTAACGGCGAAGGGCCCCACCGACATACGCGAGCGCCACGTCGTTGATCGTCGCACCGGGAACGCTCGCCTTGATGCGCTTGAAGTCCGCGAGGTCGTGGAAGCGAGCCTCGAAAACTCGAGCAGGGGAGGCTGACTCGTTGAACCGAGTGGCCGGTGCGAAGATCGAGCCCGAGCCGCCGCCGAGCGTGGAGGCGATGCCGCCGGCCACTTTTCCTGGCAGCGAGGCCAATTGGCCGACTGCCTTGAGCGCGCTGGGCAGGACGACCCTGCTGGCGCGCAACGGATACAGCACCCCGTTGATTGCGGTGCGGGACACCAGGCCTGCGGTCGACGGGAGAGCGTCCGGTTCCCAGGGTGTCTCGGGAGGGGCAGGCCGTGGACCGTCGGCGGCGAGGTCGTGCATCGCCGCCATCAGCTCGACACTCTCCATGCCGTCGACAACGCTGTGGTGCAGCTTGAGGCCGATCGCGAATGCGCCTTCGGGAACCCCGGGAATCGAGTTCAGCCCTTCGATCACCGTCATCTCCCACGGCGGGCGGCGCAGGTCGATCTGCCTCGCATGGATCCGTGCGATCTGGATGCACAGCTGACGCCAGTCGCCCGGCTGCGGCAACGCGATATGGCGCACGTGGTACTCGAGATCGAAGTCGGGATCGTCCACCCAGTACGGCATGTGCAGACCGCCGGGCAATTCGGTCAGCCTCCGCCGGAACGTCGGCGCCAGGTGCAAGCGAGCCTCGATCTCTTCGAGGATCCCTTTGAAGGTGACCTTCCCGCCGGGTGCTGTTGCGGGGTCGTACACCAGCAGCATCTGGATCTGCATCGGGGTCTCGGGCCGCTCGGCGCGCAGCATCATGTCGTCGGTCCAGCTGAGCTGCTGCACGTGAAGCTCCGTTCCCCCCGGCCGATTTCGCTAAACCCAGGCTAGGCGCGCCGCACCTCGGTGCGCCGGGATTCGTGGGGATCGCGTCAGAGGTGACCGAGGTGTTCCAACACCGCGTCGTGCAGCAGCGCGTTGGTCGCCACCGCACTTCCGCCGTGCGGACCTGGTTCGGCGGCCAGGCTGGTGAACCTGCCACCCGCCTCGCGCACCAGGATGTCCAGCGGCGCGAGGTCCCAGAGCTTGACCTCCGGTTCCACCGCGACGTCGACCGCGCCCTCGGCCACCAGGCAGTACGACCAGAAGTCGCCGTAGGCCCGCACCCGCCAGACGGCGTCGGTGAATTCGAGGAATCGGGACCGCCCCGCGTCCCAGCCGGTGGTCAGGTCGGAAAATGACACGCTGGCCGATCCGAGGTCGCCGACCGCGGAGACGGAGATCTGGCGCGTCGCACCGCCGAACGAGCTGAATGCGCCCTGACCCTCGGCGGCCCACCACCGGCGTCCCAGCGCCGGCGCGCTCACGACGCCCACCACCGGCACGCCATCGACGAGCAGCGCGATCAGCGTCGCCCACACCGGCACCCCGCGGACGAAGTTCTTGGTGCCGTCGATGGGGTCGATGACCCATTGGCGGCCACTGAATTCCTTTGTGCCGCCGAACTCCTCACCGAACACCGAATCCTGCGGTCGCGATTCGGAGAGCCGGGTGCGCAGGAGCGTCTCGGCGTCGAGGTCGGCGTCGGTCGCCGGCGTCATGTCGGGCTTGGTCTCCACCCGCAGGTCCACGGCGCCGAAGCGCCGCATCGTCAGCGCGTCCGCCTCCGCGGCCAGCTCGAGAGCCAGTTTGAGGTCATCCACCAGGGTGCTCATATGTGCCGTCCTACCATGTCGGGGTGGCCGAATTCGCGATCATCCTCCTGCTCGTCGGCGCGCTCGTGCTCATCGCCTCGCCGTGGATCATGCGCAGACGCAAGATCGGGAACGACTGGGTGCAGGGCACGCTGCTGGTCACGGGCGTCAGCCCACGGCCTGACGGCGTCGACGGCCCCCAGTACGCCACGATCACCGGCGTCATCAACGGTCCGACCGTGAACGAGTTCACCGTCTACCAGCGTCTCGAGGTCGATGTCGATGCGTGGCCGACGATGGGCGCGCTGTTCCCGGTGGTGTACTCACCGAAGAACGCGGAGAACTGGCGATTCGCGCCGACTCCCGACACGCCCCCGCTCAACGACTACCGCCCGTAGGCGCGCTTCGTCGTCAGCCGTGCCCGATGGGCTGACTCCTCACGGGGCTCGTCCCTCGCGCGCTTCGTCGTCAGCCGTGCCCGATCCGGAGCATGTCGGCGACACTTGTCAGCTTCACCCGAGGCCTTCCGGTCCCCTCGCCGGTCGTGCGCTCGTGCGTGTCGATCAGCCTCCAGTGGTCGTCGGTGACGACCTTGGGCTGCCGCTCGACGAACCACGTCGCGAGCCGGTGAGCGTGGTCCTCGTCGAAGTCGGCGAGCTCGGCCGCACCGAGGTCGGCGAGCAGCGTGTCCACCGTCTCCTGGGAGTCCTTCTTGTTGGTGCCGATCACGCCGGTGGGCCCGCGCTTGATCCAGCCCGCCACATATTCATTGCGGCTCCCCGCCACGCGGCCATCGACGTGCGGGATGGTCGCTGAGCGCTCATCGAACGGCAGCCCCGACGTCGGCAGACCGCGGTAGCCGACCGCGCGCACCACGAGCTGCGTGGGCAACTCCTCGCGTTCGCCGGTGTCCTTGGCGACCACCCGGCCGTCGGCGTCGCGAACCAGTTCGTTGCGGCCGAACACGATCGATGCGACCCGCTTGTCTGGTCCATCGCCGGACTTGATCTCGATCGGTGAGGTGCAGAAGCGGAAGACGATGCGACGTTTCAGGCCGCGCGGTGGGCGCTCGGCGTAACTGCGCAGCACCTTGATGTTGTTGCGCACCGTCTTGCCCGCCGCCTCCAGATCGTCGTCGGTGATATCGGCGAAGTCGGCGGGATCGACGATGATGTCCACATCGCCGAGGCCGTTGAGATCACCCAGCTCGCGCAGTTCCAGCGTGGTGAACGGCGCCTGCAGCGGCCCCCGGCGACCGACGATGACCACTTCCTCCACACCGCGCGAGTGCAGCGATTCCAGGGCGTGATCGGCGATATCGGTGGAGGCCAGCGCGTCAGGGTCGCAGACGAGAATGCGAGCCACGTCCAGGGCGACGTTGCCGTTGCCGATGACGACTGCGCGTCCGGCCGACAGGTCGGGGGTCATCTCCTCGAAGTGGGGATGCGCGTTGTACCAACCGACGAAGTCGACCGCGGCCATGCTGCCCGGCAGGTCCTCGCCGGGGATGGCCAACGCCCGATCCGACTGGGCGCCGATCGCATAGATGACGGCGTCGTACCGCTCGGCCAGTTCGGCGGGATGCACATGCTCGCCGACGCGGATGTTGCCGAAGAACCGGAACCGCGGATCCATGGCCGTCTTCTCGAACTGAGCGCTGATCGACTTGATCTTCGGATGGTCGGGCGCTACGCCCGATCGCACCAGCCCCCACGGGGTCGGAAGCATCTCGAGCATGTCGATCCGCACATCGCGATCGCCGGATTCTTCGGACGCGGCGAATTTCAGCAGGGAGGCGGCGGCAAAGTACCCCGAGGGTCCTGAGCCGACGATGGCCACGTGATACGGCCGCATTAAGGGCATAGGGCTGCCTTCTGTCCGGCCCGGTCACGCGCAAGGGGCTGTCGCGGCGCGGCCGGGTGAGGGTCCAACCCGATGCTAGATCGCGACGAACGCAGTTGATGTAGGTCATGGGGAAATCCGCTGCGTGGTTTCGGTGAGTACCCTGAACTCCCGTGGATCCTGACCGCCAATCCGATATCGCCACCTTGGACTCCACGCTCACCACCGTAGAGCGTGTGCTCGACGTCGAGGGGCTTCGCGGTCGTATCGAAAAGCTCGAGCAGGACGCCTCCGATCCGAACCTGTGGGACGACCAGTCGCGTGCCCAGAAAGTCACCAGTGAGCTGTCCCACGCCCAGAACGAGCTGCGGCGCGTCGAGGCGCTGCGGTCGCGCCTGGACGACCTGCCGGTGCTCTACGAGCTCGCCGCCGAAGAGGAGGGGGCAGACGCCGAGGGCGCCACCGCCGAGGCCGACGCCGAGCTCAAGCAGCTGACCGACGACATCGCCGCGATGGAGGTCCGCACCCTGCTCTCCGGGGAGTACGACGAGCGCGAAGCCGTCGTCACCATCCGGTCCGGGGCGGGCGGCGTGGACGCCGCCGACTGGGCCGAGATGCTGATGCGGATGTACATCCGGTGGGCCGAGCAGCACAACTACGGCGTGGAGGTGTTCGACACCTCCTACGCCGAGGAAGCCGGCATCAAGAGCGCGACGTTCGCCGTGCACGCGCCGTACGCCTACGGGAACCTGTCGGTCGAACAGGGCACCCACCGACTCGTGCGCATCAGCCCGTTCGACAACCAGAACCGGCGCCAGACGTCGTTCGCCGATGTCGAGGTGCTGCCGGTCGTGGAGACCACCGACCACATCGAGATCCCCGAGGGCGACATCCGGGTCGACGTGTACCGGTCCAGCGGTCCCGGCGGCCAGTCGGTGAACACCACCGACTCGGCGGTGCGACTGACCCACATCCCGACCGGCATCGTCGTCACCTGCCAGAACGAGAAGTCGCAGCTGCAGAACAAGGTGTCGGCGATGCGGGTGCTTCAGGCAAAGTTGTTGGAACGCAAGCGCTTAGAAGAGCGCGCCGAGATGGATGCACTCAAGGGGGACGGCGGCAGCTCCTGGGGCAACCAGATGCGTTCCTATGTGCTGCACCCCTACCAGATGGTTAAGGACCTGCGCACCGAATACGAGGTCGGCAATCCGGCAGCGGTGCTGGATGGCGACATCGACGGCTTCCTGGAAGCCGGAATCCGGTGGCGCAACAGAAAAGATGACGACTAGCCCTTGAACAGCACCGTACTTGCGTTCGACTTCGCCTCCCATTGGCACGGCTTCTGGCGAGGTGACATCGGCATCTGGATTCTCGACCGCGGCGTGCGCATCGCGCTGCTGCTGATCGGCGGGCTGCTGGCGGCCCGGTTCATCAACTGGACGGCCAAGCGCATCACCCGTCGGATCGACGCCGAATACCAGGAGAGCGACCAGCTGGTGCGCTCGGAGAGCGCCAAGCACCGCCAAGCCGTCGCCTCGGTGATCTCGTGGGTGTCGGTGGCGCTGCTGTTCGTCATGGTGGCCGTGCAGATCACCGACATCCTGGCGATCCCGATCGGCTCGCTGGTGGCGCCCGCGGCGGTGATCGGCGCCGCGCTGGGCTTCGGTGCGCAGCGCGTGGTCCAGGATCTGCTCTCGGGGTTCTTCATCATCACCGAGAAGCAGTACGGCTTCGGTGACCTCGTCGCGCTGACGGTCGCGGGCATCGCCCAGCCCGCGGAGGGCACCGTCGAGGACGTCACGCTGCGGGTGACGAAGCTGCGCTCGGCAGAGGGGGAGATGTTCACCATCCCCAACGGTCAGATCGTCAAGACGGTCAACCTGTCCAAAGACTGGGCGAGGGCCGTCATCGACATTCCGGTGCCGACCGCCGCCGACCTCAACGTCGTCAACGATGTCCTTCACGACGTCGCGCAGAAGGCTGTCGACGACCCGGAGCTGAAGGATCTGCTGCTCGACGCGCCGCAGCTCATGGGCGTGGAGAGCATCGAACTCGACACCGTGAACCTGCGCATGGTCGCCCGCACGCTGCCCGGCAAGCAGTTCGAGGTCGGGCGCCGGCTGCGCATCCTGGTGATCCGGGCGCTGCGCCGCGCAGGCATCGTCGCGCCCGTCGACGGTTCGACGCCGGTGGTCGGCGCGATCGTGCATCCTGCGACCACCGGCAGCGCCGAGAAGAGCCAAGGCCCGGAGTCGGACAAATGAAACTCACCTTCAGGCGACAGGACGGGGTTGCCCGCGGCTGGCCGGCCTACATGTTCGGCGGCCGGGTACGCACGTCCACCGCTGCGTTGATGCTGGCGTTCGTCGCGTTGTTCTGGGTGAATCAGAACTATCAGCCCGAACCTGCCGCCACGGTGGATCCGTCACAGCAGGTGGTGCCGCCCGGGTTCGTGCCCGACCCGAACTACACCTGGGTGCCGCGGACCAACGTTCGTCGGGAACCTGCGTACACGACCACCACCCCCACCACCACGACGACAACCACGAACACGACGACCACAACCACGAGCCCGACGGAACCCACCACGTCGCCCGATCAGACGACCACGTCCGGTCCTGACGGCACGTCCTCGCCGGCCCCGACGACGACGGTGATCGATCCGGACGGGATCGGGCCGTCGAGCCCGCAGACCTTCACCCAGTCGCCCCCGCTGACGTTCACCCCGAACACCACGCCGGCGGCTCCGTCACCGCCGACGACGGTGGCCCCGCGGTAGCGCGGGGTAACGCAGCGTGGTTCTTTGATGCCGCACCGCTACACTGGCGTGCCGTGATGATCACCCTCGACCACGTGTCAAAGCAGTACAAGTCGTCGGCACGTCCGGCGCTCGACAACATCTCGTTGAAGATCGACAAGGGTGAGTTCGTCTTCCTCATCGGACCGTCCGGGTCGGGCAAGTCCACGTTCATGCGACTGCTGCTGGCCGAGGACCACCCGTCCTCAGGCGATATCCGGGTGTCGAAGTTCCATGTGAACAAGCTCTCGGGCCGGCACGTCCCGGGCTTACGCCAGGTCATGGGGTGTGTTTTCCAGGACTTCCGGCTGCTGCAGCAGAAGACCGTGTTCGAGAACGTGGCCTTCGCGCTCGAGGTGATCGGCAAGCGCGGCGACGTGATCAACCGGGTGGTTCCCGACGTCCTGGAGATGGTGGGACTGTCCGGCAAGGCCAACCGGCTGCCCGCCGAACTGTCCGGCGGCGAGCAGCAGCGCGTCGCCATTGCGCGGGCGTTCGTCAACAGGCCGCTGGTATTGCTGGCCGACGAGCCGACCGGAAACCTCGACCCGGAAACCAGCAAGGACATCATGGACCTGCTCGAGCGGATCAACCGCACGGGCACCACGGTGCTGATGGCCACCCACGACCACCACATCGTGGACTCGATGCGCCAACGTGTCATCGAACTCGAACTCGGCCGCCTGATTCGTGACGAACAGCGCGGCGTCTACGGAATGGACCGCTAAGTGCGCTTCGGCTTTCTCATCAACGAAGTCCTGACCGGGCTTCGCCGCAACGTGACCATGACGGTCGCGATGATCCTCACCACCGCGATCTCCATCGGCCTGTTCGGCGGTGGCCTTCTGGTGGTCCGCCTGGCCGACCAGTCGCGCGACATCTACCTCGACCGGGTGGAGAGTCAGGTCTTCCTCGTCAACGACGTGTCGGCCAACGATCCGACCTGTGACGCGGACCCCTGCAAGGCGCTGCGCCAGACGATCGAGGACCGCGACGACGTCCGCTCCGTTCGGTTCCTGAACCGCGACGAGGCCTATGACGACGCGATCCGGAAGTTCCCGCAGTACAAAGACGTCGCGGGCAGGGACGCGTTCCCGGCGTCGTTCGTCGTCAAGCTCAACGATCCCGAGCAGCACAAGGACTTCGACGAAGCCATGGTGGGCCAACCCGGCGTGCTGAACGTGCTGAACCAGAAGGACCTGATCGACCGACTGTTCGCGGTACTCGACGGGTTGTCCAGAGCGGCGTTCGCGGTCGCGTTGGTGCAGGCCATCGGCGCGGTGCTGTTGATCGCCAACATGGTTCAAGTCGCTGCGTACACCCGAAGGACCGAGATCGGCATCATGCGACTGGTGGGAGCCAGTCGGTGGTACACGCAACTACCCTTCCTGGTCGAGGCGATGCTCGCGGCATTCATCGGTGTGGTGATCGCCATCGGCGGGCTGATCGCGGTGCGCGCGCTGTTCCTGGAGAAGGCCCTCGACCAGTTCTACCAAGCCAATCTGATCGCACGCATCGACTATGCCGACATCCTCTACATCGCGCCCATCCTGTTGTTCGTGGGTGTGGCGATGGCCGGTGTCACGTCGTATGTCACGTTGCGGCTGTATGTGCGAAGGTAGCTGATGGCCAAGAAAGCCAAGGTGGCCAAGGACAGCAACAACCAGGTTGTCGCTACCAATCGCAAAGCGCGGCACAACTATTCGATCCTCGAGACCTTCGAGGCGGGGGTCGCGCTGATGGGCACCGAGGTGAAGAGCCTGCGGGAGGGGCAGGCGTCGCTGGCCGACGCGTTCGCGACCATCGACGACGGCGAGATCTGGCTGCGTAACCTGCACGTCCCCGAATACCATCACGGCAGTTGGACCAACCACGCGCCGCGGCGCAATCGCAAGCTGCTGCTGCACCGGCGTGAGATCGACAACCTTGTCGGCAAGATCCGCGACGGCAACCTGACCCTGGTACCGCTGTCGCTGTACTTCACCGGTGGCCGGGTCAAGGTGGAACTCGCGCTGGCCCGCGGTAAACAGGCCCACGACAAAAGGCAGGACCTGGCGCGCCGCGATGCGGAGCGTGAGGTCACCCGTGAGATGGGCCGCCGCGTCAAGGGCATGACCTCCTGACCGGCATTCTCAGTGCGCTGCTCGCCGCACTGGGGTACGGCATCAGCGACTTCGTCGGCGGCATCGCCTCGCGCCGGGTCGCCGCGCTGCGGGTGGTGATCGTGTCCTACCCGGTGGCGCTGGTGCTGTTGATCGTTGTCGCGGTGCCTGTCGGCGGGCAAATCAGCACCCCGGCGGTGCTGTGGGGGCTGCTGTCCGGCGTGGCGCAGGCATTCGGCGTGTGGTGGTTCTATGCCGCGCTGGGGTCCGGACCGATCTCGGTGGTGTCCCCGCTGACGGCGATCCTGGTCGCCGGAATCCCGGTCGGTGTGGGCCTGGCGTTGGGGGAGCGGCCCGGCGCGCTGGCCGGAATCGGGGTGGCACTGGCGCTGGTTGCCGTGGTGCTGGTGTCCCGGGAAGCCACCGACGCGGACGCCACACCGCACAAGTTCACCGCGAAGGTGGCCTGGTTGACCGTCGGCTCCGGTGTCGCGTTCGGGATGAACTTCGTCATCCTCGACCAGGTGCCGCACGAAGCCGAGCTGTGGCCGCTGGTGTTTGGGCGGTTGGCCGCCGCGGCGATCGTGGTGGTGGCCGCGGTGATGACGGCCAATCTGGTGTTCGAGCGGGGCATGCCGATGCGCCTGGCGGTGTTCGCCGGGGTGCTCGACACCGTCGCCAATGTCGCGACCCTGATTGCGCTGCAATCGTCGATGTTGTCGCTGGCCGGCGTCCTGATCGCGCTGTACCCGGCGGCCACTGTGCTGCTCGCGATCGTGGTGCTCCGGGAGCGGGTGACTCGCTGGCAGGGGGTCGGGATGGTGCTGGCTCTTGCATCTGTCGGAATGATTGCGTCGGGTTAGCTACCGTCATCCTGAGCACCACGTCCGCGCGGGGGCCGGGCGCAGGGGAGGGGGGCGAATGGCACCTACGGGCTATCGGATTCGCCTCGTTCTGGTCATCGCCACCATGGCGCTGGTGGTGGCCAACTCGCTCGCGCTGTGGGGCGACGAGCCGGCCCGTCGAGTGGCTGCGGGACTCGAGTTCGGCATTGGTATCGGCGCGGTGGTCTACGGCCTGATCACCGCGCGGCGAGCACGTGGTGTGTCCCGAACCTGGAGACTGCTCGCTGTCGCGGCCCTGACATGTCTTCTGGCTGCTGAACTCGCCTGGTGGACGAATTGGGAGGTGTTCCGGCCCGCCGGTGTCCTCGCCTACTACCTGTTCCCGTTGTTGGCGTTTGCGTCGGTGCTGCTGCTGGCGCACGCCGGCGGCGGGGTCACCAGGTCACCTGATCGCTCGCTGAGGCACGCCGTGGTCACTACCGGCCTCGACGGCCTCGTGGCAGCGACGTCGTTCGCCATCATGGTGATCATCGGCGGGTTCGGCATGATGTCCACCGCGTCCTTTCCTCGGTCCGGGAATCCCACGGTCGAGATCGTGTACTCGCTGCTCGAACTCGTTCTGGTCGCCTTTGCAGCCGTGATCGGGATGATCTACCGACCGGATCAGCCGTACCGCGCGAACTACCTGCAGCTGGCGTGCGGTGTGGTGTTGATCGTGGCCTCCGACCGGGTGGTCGCCTACCTTGATTCCGTCGGCGAGATTCCCGGTCAGCTGTGGGGCGGGGTGGGGTTCGTCCTCGGCCCGCTGTTGATCGCTTTCGCCTTCCGTGACGTGCCACCGGCGGAGGCGGCCGTTCGGCGTCGGGGGTTGGATTCGGCACAGCTGGTACTGCCCTATTCGGGCTTCCTCGGGATCACCATGCTGTTGGCGTTCCATCTGCTGACCGGCAACCGGCTCGATGCGGTGGCGATCAGCTTCACCGTGGCCATGGTGGTGCTCGTGGCTGCCCGACAGGTGGTGGCCATGGACGCGCAGCGGAAGCTGACGGCGCGGCTCTATGAGGCGCAGCGTGGACTCGCACACCAGGTCCTCCATGATGCGCTGACCGGGCTGCCGAACCGCCTGTTGTTCGCCCAGCGGCTCGACGACGCGGTGCGCGAAGGCCACTTCATGTTGATCTTCGTCGATATCGACGACTTCAAAGAGGTGAACGACCGGTTCGGCCACGCCGCCGGCGACGAGCTGCTGCGGGCCGTCGGCGATCGGCTCCGTCGCTGCGTGACAGACGCCGACACGCTTGCGCGGATCGGCGGCGACGAATTCGCGATCCTGGTCGAAGGTGAGCAGGAGGAGCCCGAGACGGTCGCCGACCGGCTCCGGGTGGTGTTGCGAGATCCGTTCGCCGTGCACGGATCCTCTGTGCGGGTGCGGGCGAGCATGGGTCTGGTGCGCTCGGGGTCCGCTGATCCGTCCCAGACCTCGGATGACCTGCTGAGGCAGGCGGACATCTCGATGTACGCGGGCAAGCGGCTCGGCAAGAATACTGCGGTGGTGTATCAACCGTCGGCAGGGGTGCAGGCGGACTTCCCGAGCGCGCTGCGGCAGGCACACGGCGGTACTCCTGCCGGATTCAGCCTCGTGTACCAGCCCGTCGTACGGCTGCCGGAGGGGACGCCGGTGGCGGTGGAGGCGCTGGCGAGGTGGCAGGCGCCCAACGGAATCCACATCGCCCCCGAAACCTTCGTCGCCGTGGCCGAAGCGTCGGGGCTCGGTGCCGTCCTGGATGCTCTGGTGCTCGAGATGGCGTGCAGCGATGTCGAAGCTGCCGGCCTGGACGTCGACATCCACGTCAACATCGGAGCGGCGCGGTTGGGTAATCCAGGTTTCGAACACGTGGTGCGTCAAACGCTGGCGCAGCATCGGATCCCGCCGAGCAGGCTGGTCATGGAGATCACCGAGACCGTGCCGATCGTCGACCTCCCGAAGGCGGCAGCGCAGATCGCACGGCTCAACGCGCACGGCGTCAAGGTGGCGCTGGACGACTTCGGTGCGGGGTACAACTCGCTGAAGTACCTGCACGCCCTGCCGGTGCAGATCGTCAAGCTGGATCGGAGTCTGGTGATCGGCTCGGAGCCGGCGCGGGATCTGTCGCTGTACCGCTCGGTCATCGGGTTGTGCAAGGCGCTGGGTCTGGTGGTGATCGCGGAGGGCATCGAGACCGACGCACAGGCGGACACGGTGTACAGCGCCGGCTGCCGGCTGGCCCAGGGTCATCTGTTCGGGCGCCCCGTCGCCATCGGCGAACTAGGCCGCATGGCGCACACCGAACCAGTCGGCGAGGCCTGACTTCACTCGCGCACCCGGGCCAAGCGTGCGACGTGATCGCGCTCCGGATCGTCGAGCACCTTGGTTGGTCATCTGGACCGACGCCGACGCCGACGCCGACGCCGACGCCGAGCGTGCGTGCACGGCGGTTTTCGGCGCGGATTTCCACCGTGAGCGCACGCTCGGCGCAGGGCGTACCTGAACCGGGACTATTTTTTCGCTGGCCTGTGTTGCACGACCCGGTAGTATTGACCTTCCTGCTGAACGTCGGCAGGGGTGCGAGGGGCTGAACGGTTTCGACTTCGCGCATCGAATCAAGGGAAGCGTGCCGGTGCAGGCAATTGACCACCGTAAGCGTCGTTGCAACCAATTAAGCGCCGATTCCAATCAGCGCGACTTCGCCCTCGCTGCTTAAGCGACGGTGAGTCTGTCAGACCGGGAGCGCCCTCGGCCCGGACCCTGGCATCAGCTAGAGGGACAAACCGATAAGTCCGGTCGCGGGATCTATCGGGACATCAAACAGCGACTGGGATCGTCATCCTGACTTGTTCGCGTGATCAGGAGATCCGAGTAGAGACATAGCGGACTGCGCACGGAGAAGCCTCGAGGGAATGCCGTAGGACCCGGGTTCGATTCCCGGCAGCTCCACCGGATAGAAGCAGGTCAGGGACGCAATCCCTGACCTGCTTCCTTTTGGCCTCGACGCGCACCGTGACGATCAAAGGACGGACACCGTCAACGCGCAGTGAAACGATGTCGTGGTGAACCCCAGCCCCACGGCGAACTTCTATGGCAACTGCGGTCCGTCACTGCATCCGGTGCGTAAGCCGTGACCGACGAACTAGGACGTCTGCTCGGAAAGTCGGCTGTGATCACCGGGGCGGCGTTCGGCATCGGTCGGGCGACCGCCGAGCTCTTCGCGCGCGAGGGCGCGCGGCTGACCTTGACCGACATCCAGGGCGATCCGCTGCTGGCGCTGGCCGATGAACTGCGGCACGCCGGGGCGGAGGTCGAGACGGTCATCGGCGACGTCTCGGTCGAGCAGGACGCACGGCGGATGATCGGGGCCGCGGCCGATCGCTTCGGCCGGCTCGATGTGCTGGTGGCCAACGCCGGCATCATCCCGCTCGGCGATGCGATGGAGGTGACCGCCGCCGGCTGGGACGAGGTGATGGCCATCGACGGGCGCGGCATGTTCCTCACGTGCAAGTTCGCGATCGAGGCGATGCTGCCGACCGGTGGGGGCGCCATCGTCTGCCTCTCCTCGATCTCCGGACTGGCCGGGCAGAAGCGGCAGGCGGCTTACGGGCCCGCCAAGTTCATCGCGACCGGCTTGACCAAGCATCTGGCGGTCGAATGGGCCGACCGAGGGATCAGAGTCAACGCCGTTGCCCCCGGAACGATTCGAACCGAGCGGGTCAAGCAACTCCCGGACGAGCCGGGGGGGTCCGAATACCTGGCCGCGATCGAAGGCATGCACCCGATGGGCCGTCTCGGCGAGCCGGCCGAAGTCGCCAGTGCCATCGCCTTTCTCGCCTCTGACGACGCCTCCTTCATCACCGGCGTGGTGCTGCCCGTAGATGGGGGATACCTGGCGCAGTAGCGTCCGCGGTGATAGCGGCCGGGGTCGGGCCCGCGTTTTCGCCTATCCGGCGGCCTGCAGCGTGATATCGGAGATCTCTGTCCGGCTCCGGCCGTCGGTGGTGCCCAGCGTGCTGATCCACACCAGCACATTGGAGGTCTTGGCCGGATCGGTGACTTCGATGCGGTTCTGTCCCGGTTGTAGCGGCGTCGTCGGCGTCAGCTCTGTGGTGTCGGCCAACGAGGCCGGGGTTTCGGTGGGAGACGAGCGGATCTGCACCTCAGTTCCCGTGCTCGACACGTCGATGGTGACCGCACTCAGCGCTGTCGGTTCGGACAGATGCAGCACCAGTCCCTGGCCCTCGATGAAGTTCGGGAACGGGACGGCGTCCTGGTACGTCACGGTGGCCCAGGACGTGTCGGGGTCGCCGTCGATCGCCATGCCGGCTCGCTGCGGATTGTCGGGGGCGCCGTCGGGTGCGAACACGGTGGCACTCTCCGGTCTGACGATCGGCCCGGGGCCTGTCCGCAGACCGAATCCGTCGGTGAACCACGCTGCCGCAGCGACGACCAACACGATCACGCCCGCGAGCGCGGCGAGTGCTGCCATGCGGCCGCGCCTGCGCTTCGGTGCCGTTTCCCACCGCGCCGTCGTCTGCGACGACGGCGATTCTCGCGTGGGAGGTGTCTCGCCCGGGAAGATGCCGACCTCGTCGGCATCGAGGGTGTGGCCGTCCCAGACGCCGCTGACCTCGACCTCGTCGCCGTCTGACAGTTGACCCGCTCCGCGTTGGGTGTGCAGGTCCACCGGAACAGGAACAGGCAGGTCGGTCGTCGGGCTATCGGGCATTACGTGGAACGACAGGGTCCCGGGTTGACCGGGTGCGGCGGCCGCGCTGTGTGTGACGCCGTGCGCCGTCCCGCGCAGGGTCACGCGCTCGAGACGCTGCGTCGCGGGGCGGCCTTCCGAGGTCGGTGAGCCGGATTGGGGATGCGGCGCGGTGGCGTCGAGGCGTGGCGCCGGCTGCGTGAGGGCGTGGGCGAAGTCGAGGCAACTGGAGTAACGCTGGTTGGGGTCTTTCGCCAGGGCTTTCGCGAGGACGCCGTCGAGGTGCGCGAGATGGGGTTTGCGATCCGATATCCGCGGGGGCGGCGTACCCAGGTGGTGACTGATCACGACGGCACGATTGGCGTTCTCGAAGGGGGGCGCACCGGTCAGCAAGTGAAAAGTTGTGGCAGCCAACGCATATTGATCCGCCCGGCCGTCGAGCGACTGGCCTCGGAGTTGCTCGGGGGCCATATAGCTGACGGTTCCCACCGCGACGTTGTCATCGGTGAGGTTACTGACGTCATCGATCCGGCGAGCGATGCCGAAGTCGGTCAGGAGAACCCGTCGCCGCCGCCCATCGGAGGCGGTCACGAGGATGTTCTCGGGCTTGACGTCACGATGGAGCAGCCCTTGCTCATGCGCGGAGTCGAGCGCATCGGCCACCGCCGTCACGATCTCGGAGACATCGCGCTCGGGCATGCCGCTCGGGTATGACTCCTTGATCAAGCGGCCGGCGTCAGTGCCGTCGACGTAGTCCATCGAGATCCACAGCCGTCCGTCGTACTCACCGCGGTCGAGCACGCCGACGATATGCGGGTGGCGCAGCGTGGCCGCCATCTCGGCCTCGCGAATGAACCTCGCCCGAAACTCCGTGTCCGCCGTCGAGGTAGGGGACAAAATCTTGAGCGCGTCCTGGCGGGGCAACCGAGGATGCTGAGCGAGGTACACCTCACCCATGCCGCCGGTGCCGAGCAACCGCTGGATCAGGTAGCCGGCGAATTCCTCACCGGTGTTCAACGGCATGCAGGAGAGCCTACAAACCGTCATGCGTCGCGGCAGAATCCCGCCTCACCGACATCAGCCGCCCCGAACGCCGCACGGTGGATGTCGGCAGTGGCAACACCTCTCTGCCTGCAGGTACTTTGATTGGGCATGTCCCACCCGCCGACGCCCAGTATCGACATGGCTCAGCCGCCTTCAGCGATGAGCCGCGAAGGCGTGGCGGGGGTGTCGACGACGGCTACCACAGCGTCCGAAAGGGACGTTCCCGGATCGGGCGAGGGTTGGTACCGCCGGCTGGTCGAACAGAGCCCCGACGGAATCTGTGTGTACTCGGGCGGACGTGTCGTCTTCGTCAACGCCGCCGGAGTGCGGTTGATGAGGGCCCAGTCCAGCGACGACATCGTCGGTCGATCGATCAGGGATTTCGTTTCTGCTGAGTCGATACCCCCGATGCTCGCCGACCTCGCCAAGCTCAAGAAGCCTGGTGACTGCTCTCCGCATTTCCCGGCCGAGATGATCCGTAGAGACGGCAGCCGGCTCGCGGTCGAAGTCGTCGCCGTCAAGCTGAGTTGGGAGGGTGCCGATGCGTTACAGGTCGTCACCCGCGACGTGAGCGCCCGCCAAGAGGCTGAAGCCGCCTTGAGATATCAGGCGGCATTGGTCAACCACGTCAGCGACGCCATCATCGGCACCACCGCCGACGGGGAGGTGACCAGTTGGAACCCGGCGGCCGAGGCGATCTACGGGCGGTCGGGCACCGCGGCGATCGGGCTGTCCATCGCGGCGGCGGTCGGCGCGGAACTGACACCCCAGAAGGTCGTCGCGGCAGGGGGAGTCGTCCACGCTCAGCACTATTCCAACCATGGCTACGCACTCGACGTACGAGTGTCCGTCGCGTCGATGGCCGACGGATATGTGCTGGTGTGCAGCGACCTGACTCCGCTGCGCCGCGCGGAACAACACTTCGAGGCGGTCATCACGTCGATGATCGAGGGCCTGATCGTCACCGACAAGGACGGGCGGATCAAGTCGATCAATCCCGCAGGCTTGCGGGTACTGGGTGTCCCAGATGGGACAGACCTGACCGGTGTCGACTTTTTCGCTGCGACAGACCGTCATCCTTTCTACGACGAGAACGGCGTGAACATCGCGCCCAATGACCGGCCCGCGAAGGCCGTTCTGCGTACGGGTGTGTCGTTCGAGAACCTCGTGCACGGATGGGACCATGCGGGGGGTCGGGGGTGGCTGATGTCGAGCTGTCGGCTGCTGAACCCCGACAGGCCGGGTCTCTCCGACATGCTGATCACCTTCAACGACATCACCGCACAACGGGCCGAAGCCGAGGAGATGAAGTTCCTCGCGACCCATGACGGCCTGACGAACTTACCCAACCGGGCCGCCATGCTGCGGGGGATCAACGAGGCGTTGAGAGAAACCCCCGGCGGAGCGCGGTTGCGCGCTGTTCTCTTCATCGATGTCGACAACCTGAAGATGACGAACGACACCCACGGCCACGAGGCCGGGGATGTCGTCCTGACCACCACCGCTGAACGGCTGCGCCGCACCGTCGCTGCGGAAGACATCGTGGGCCGTTGGGGCGGCGACGAATTCGTGGTCCTCGTCTGTCGTGCCATCACGTCATCAGAACTCGACGACTTGATCGATCGGTTACATGGGGCATTGGCCGCCCCCACAGGCATGGCGTCGGGCCCGATCGGTGCCAGCATCGGCGTCGTCGAGGTCCGCCCGTCAGACAGGCGAACGGCCGGCGAGATTCTGCGCGACGCCGACCTGGCCATGTACGAGGCGAAACGCGCACGACGCTGATGTCCGTCGCAGCACGCGGCGAATTCTACGGCTCGGTAGATTAGAGTGCTAGCAAGTTAGCCACCAAATGTCATCTCTGCGTTGCGTTTTCCGTTTCGCAGTTTGCCGGTCGGTCGATCGAGGAGTCGCCTTTGCTGTCGAGTCAGCGCAGGGCGTTCTGGGCGATCACGTCGCGGGTGATGACCACGCGAGCCCAGCTGCAGTTCGGTGGTAGCAAAGTGCCCGCAGCGTTCGGCGGTGGGGAACGATGACCGGTGCCGCGGGCCAACGATCAGCGCAACAGCGGGGCGGCGAGGAGGCTGCGGACGCACGAGGTGCCGACTCGTCCGGATCGCCCGGCGTTGCGAATGCGGTCGACGCGGACGTCCGGCGCGCGATGTTGCGATTCATGATGCTGGCCCGAGGCGTCGACGACGAAGCGGTGCGCTTGCAGAATCAGGGCGTGGTCGACCTCTGGCTGTCGTGTCGGGGGCAGGAAGCTGCGCAGGTCGCGTCCGCGCTGGCGGTCGGCGATGAGGCGGTGATTTTTCCCAGCTACCGGGAGCACGCTGTCGCCGTGGTGCGGGGCATCGACGCGACCTCGCTGGTGGCTCAGTGGGCCGGCCGAACATTCTGCGGGTGGAATCCGCGCCGGTACCGGTTCTTTCCCTACACCCTGGTGGTGGCGGCGCAGACCCTGCACGCCGTCGGATATGCGATCGGCCAGCAAGTGAGGAACGTCGCCGAAACGGTGGTCGTCTACATCGGTGACGGTGCCACCAGTCAGGGCGACGTCTCCGAGGCGATGAACCTCGCCGCCGTCGAATCAGCGCGGGTGCTGTTTGTTTGCCAGAACAATGGGTGGGCCATCTCCAAACCCAGTCACGAGCAGATGCTGACCACCGTCGCGGCGCGTGCGGAAGGGTTCGGCATCCGCTCGTGGTCCGTGGTGGCCGACGATCCCGACAGCACCTATCTGCACTGCCTGGCGGCACGACGCCATGTCGACACCACTGGATCACCCGGCCTCATCGAGCTGCAGACCACACGGGCTGCCGGACACAGCAGTTCGGATCCGCATACCGTGTACCGCGACCCCGAAGAACTCGTGACGGCCACATCGAACGATCCGGTGACGCGCTATCGCGACGAGTTGCGGCGCGCCGGTGTCATCGATGACGCTTGGCTTGACGGCGTCGACGCTGAGATCGGGCGGACGAATCGTCGCCTCATTGAGGAGTTCGGCCGATGATGAGCGGGTCACCGAGCAGCCTTGCCGAGTCGCTCAACGGTGCCCTGCACCAACTGATGGACGGCGACGAATCGGTCGTCCTCATCGGACAGGACATCGGACGTCTCGGCGGCGTGTTCCGCGTGACGAGGGGCCTGCAGGACCGCTTTGGTGCGAGCCGCGTCCGGGACGCCGTTCTGGCCGAGTCGTCCATCGTCGGGCAGGCCATCGGCATGTCGATGAGTGGCCTCAAACCGATATGCGAGATTCAGTTCGAGGGTTTCATCTATCCGGCGATGAACCAGATCGTCACGCAGGCCGCCAGGCTCAGAAACCGATGGAACGACGATCTGGATCTTCACCTCGTGATCCGGGTTCCCGTCGGCGGGGGCATCCGAGCGGTCGAACACCACAGCGAATCCAACGAGGCGTTGTTCGCGCACTCTCCGGGGCTGCATGTCGCCTACCCGTCCTGCCCCGCGGACGCCGCATCGATGCTGGCGTACGCGTGTGGCCTCGGCTCACCGGTGGTGTTCTTCGAGCCGAAGCGGCTGTACTGGAAACGCCGGTGTCAGCCCCGCGACCCGGCCCCCGCCGACTCCGCGCTGGGTGCCCGCACGATCCGCAGTGGATCCGACATCACCGTCGCCGGGTATGGAGCGGTGCTCGAGGACGTGCTTGCCGCGGCCCACGCTCTCGCCGGGACGGTCGATGTCGAGGTCCTCGATCTGCGATGGATCGCGCCGATGGACACTGACTCGGTGTTGGCATCGGTGGCGCGGACAGGTCGCCTGCTCGTGGTCCATGAAGCTGTCGGATTCTGCGGTGTAGGCGCAGAACTCGTCGCCTCCGTTGCCGAACGCGGGTGGCATCTCCTGACGACACCGATGCGACGATTGGCGCCCGAGCGCCGCAGTTATCCACCGGCCGACGGCGAGAACGACTACCTGATCGGGCAGTCCGACATTGTCGGCGCGATCGAGGAGATGTGCCGATGAGCGACGGCAGCACCAGCACAGACATCCTGGTACCGGATTTCGGTCACGGGCTCACCGAAGCTCTTGTGGTCGAATGGCTGGTGTCCGTCGGCGACGCCGTCGAACGCGGCGACGTCGTCGCGGTGCTGGAGACCGACAAGAGCAGCGTCGATCTGATGGCCGAGCGGTCGGGCATCGTGGTCGAGATCGTCGTCGACGCCCGCACGATCACGTCATCTGGTTCTGTGTTGTACAAGCTCGACGAGCGACGGTGAAAGGTCGGAAGCCATGTCATCCATCGATGAACGCGTGAACGCCATCATGTTGAAGATCATGCGGCGCCGGGTTCCGACCGCAGACGTCGCCGATTTCGGTACGGCGGTCTGGGACCTGGACCTGGATTCCCTCGATATCGCGGAACTCACCGAGCTGCTCGAGAAGGAGTTCAGCGTGGAAGCCGACCTCGAGAAGCTTGACGACTGCCAGAGCCCCGCCGACATCAAGGCATACTTTCTGGGACTGATCGGCACCCAATGAATGCGGGAATCGTCGACATCGCCACGGCCACAACCGGAGAACACGTCGCGAACTCGTTCTTCGACTCGATCGGTCTCACCGACGAATGGATCAGGCGACGGACGGGTGTCGGTGCGCGCTGGTGGATGGATGACTCAGACGAACTCGACGACGTGGCTGCGCGGGTGTGCGCGCCGCTGGTCGCGCGCCACCGCGAGCGGGTGAACATCTCGGCACTGATCGTCGTCAGCAGCTCGGCGGGTGGATCGGTGCCCGGGATCGCACAGCTGGCGGCGAAGAAGGCCGGGCTCCCGGCCGAGGTGCTGGCCTTCGACATGAGTGCAGCCTGCAGCGGATTCGTCTATGGATTGATCTCGGCGCTGTCCCTGTGCGAGTCCGGGAGCGGGGGTGCGGTGATCGTGTGTTGCGTCGAGGCGATGTCACGGATGCTCGACAAGACCGACCGCAACAGCGCCCCCCTGTTCGGGGACGGGGCCGCCGCCGTCGTCGTTGAGGAACGCTCGACGTTTCGCAAGCATCGCTGGCATGCCGGGTGCGACGGGGACGGCGCCGACCTGATGCGGGGGGCGATCGGCCAGGGAATCCAGTTGGATGGGATCCGGGTCTACCACCGCGCGGTGAAGTTAATGTCAGACACGCTGAACCGGCTGCGAGACAACGATATCGAGCCGACGATCGTCATCGGGCATCAGGCCAATTCGCGGATTCTTCAGAGACTGCGGGACGAAGTCGACATCGGTGACGCGATCTTCGTCGACCGCGTTGAACAGTTCGGAAACACCTCGTCGGCGTCGATACCGCTGGCGCTGGGCACCTGTGTGGCCGAGCGCTCCATCCCGATGACCGGAAGGTCGATGCTGGTGGCGTACGGGTCCGGTGAGGCCTGGGGCGGAGTCTCGGTCGACTACGATTTCACCGACCTAGCAGCACTCGCCGTCACCGCAGAGGGTCATGAATCCTCCTGAGCGGCAGACCATTCTGATCACAGGTGCCTCTCGCGGTATCGGTGCCGAAGTGGCCGTGCGACTCGCCGATCGGGATCGACACATTGTGGTGAACTTCCGCGAGAAGGATCGGCGGGCAAACGACGTCGCGGACGCTATCCGCACGGCGGGCGGGCAAGCCTCGACCGTGCGGGCCGATCTGTGCGACGGTCTCGCCGTCGAAGCGATGCTCGGTGACATCAGCCAGCGGCATGGCCACCTGGATGTGCTGGTGCTCAACGCATCCGGAGGGTTGGAGCGTCACGCGGACCCGGGGTACGCGATGCGGCTGAACCGCGACGCTCAGGTCGAACTGACCCGCCGAGCGTTGGCGTCGATGCGTCCCGGAGGGCTCATCGTTTTTATCACGAGTCACCCGGCACATTTCTACGGCCGCAAAGAGGTTCCTGTCGAGTATCTGCCTGTCGCGGTGAGCAAACGGGCCGGCGAAGATGCCCTGCGAGGAATGCAGGACACCCTCCGGGCCAAAGGCGTTCGCTTTGTGGTGGTCTCCGGTGACCTCGTCGACGGCACCTTTGTGATGCGCCTTCTCGAGCGGAGCAATCCGGATGCGGTGGCGATGCGCCGGGCAGCGGGGCCGCTGCCGACGGTGGCGGGGTTCGCCGCGGCGATCGTCGACGCCATCGAGTCGCCGGGGCAGGACGGTCAGACGATCTACGTCGGGGGACCGGACTACCTGAGCTGACCCGATGCGCGCGATCGCCGCGGCGCGCCGTCAGAACCAGACTTTTCGACCGCCCACCGGGCGACCGACGGCCCCGAGGATCCACAGCACGACGCCGACCACCACGAGAATCCCACCGATGGTGTAAAGGATGGAGATGCTGGTGAAGTAGCCGATCAGCAGGAGGATGACGCCGAGCACAATCATGGTTTGTCCGATCCGAGATGTAGGAAACTGGGCAACTGCAGGACCGGAATTGCCATTTTCGTCAAATTCAAACGTTCGCCACCGAAGCCCGTCGCAAATCGCGTGCCGATCTCCGTCGGTGCCGCTCAGATGACAGCCCGTACCGCCTGTTCGAAGCCGACGACGTGCTCGAGGGCGAGCTTGGCCGCGAGTTCGTCATCGCCATCGACGATCGCGCGCAACAGCGCGGTGTGTTCGACGATGTGTCCGGCGACGTCGGGAAGTCGGTCGAGGAACAGACACCAGATCCGGGTGGCATGGGCGTCCTGGCAGACGAGGACGTCCTCGAGATGCGGGTTGCCGCACGCCCGGTAGATCTCGGTGTGCACGTGGACATCCTTGCGCAGCAGACTCCGCGGGTCCTCGTCGCGATCGAGCGCGGCGATCTCGTCCGCGAGGCCACTGAGTCGCAGGCGTGTCTCGCGCGACGCAGTTCGGGCCGCCCGCGCCGCGGCCAGCGGCTCGAGCTGCGTGCGGATCTCGGAGATATAGGCCAGGTCGGTGATGTCGACCGCGGTGGCGAACGTGCCGCGGCGCGGGTAGGCGATGACCAGTCTGTCGCGTTCGAGCTGCTTGAGGGCCTCGCGTACCGGCGTGCGGCCGAACCCGAGCTGTCGGGCCAGGCCCTCGTCATTGATCGGCTCGCCGGGGTGGATGTCGAGCATCACCAGACGCTCGCGGATCATTGCGTAGGCGTGCTCCGCGTTCGAGACGCCGGGCCGGGCGCCCGCCGCGGCCAGGTCGACGCTCACCGGCAGCTCCTTCCTGTCCTTCGTGATCATTCCACTTGACCGATGCCTGGTCAGACACCTACTGTGCGTTTCTGCGGAACTAATATATCAGTCTGCGTCGAAGAGTCATGGAGATCCGAATGAGTCCACCGCCTCCGGGCGCTCACCTGCCTGACCACCCCGACTTTCTGTGGCGCAACCCCGAGCCGCGGCGCTCCTACGATGTCGTGATCGTCGGCGGTGGCGGCCACGGCCTGGCCACGGCGCACTACCTCGCGAAGAACCACGGCATCACCAACGTCGCTGTTCTCGAGAAGGGCTGGCTGGCCGGCGGCAACATGGCCCGCAACACGACGCTGATCCGGTCGAACTACCTGTGGGACGAGAGCACCCGGATCTACGAGCACTCGCTCAAGTTGTGGGAGGGGCTCGAAGAGGACCTGGGCTACCCGATACTGTTCAGCCAGCGGGGTGTGCTGAACCTCGCCCACAGCCTGCAGGACGTTCGCGACAGTGTGCGCAGGGTCGAGGCGAACGTGCTCAACGGCATCGACGCGCACTGGGTCGAGCCCGACGAGGTCAAACAGATCTGCCCGATCGTCAACACCTCCAACGACATTCGCTATCCGGTCCTCGGCGCCACCTATCAGCCGCGCGCCGGCATCGCCAAACACGACTATGTCGCCTGGGGTTTCGCGCGCCGCGCAGATCAGGCCGGTGTGGACATCATCCAGGGGTGTGAAGTCACCGGCTTCACCACCGACGGTGACCGGGTGACCGGACTCAGCACCTCGAGAGGCACCATCTCCGCGGGCCGGGTGGTGCTCTGCGCGGCGGGGCACACCTCGGTGCTCGCCGAGATGCTGTCCCTCCCGGTGCCGGTGCAGAGCCATCCGCTCCAAGCTCTGGTGTCAGAGCTGTTGGAGCCCGTGCACCCGACAATCGTGATGTCCAACGCGATCCATGTGTATGTGTCCCAGGCGCACAAGGGTGAACTGGTGATGGGGGCCGGCGTCGATTCCTACAACGGATACGGCCAGCGCGGCGCGTTCCACATCATCGAACGGCAGATGGCGGCCGCGGTGGAACTGTTCCCCATCTTCGCGCGGGCGCATCTACTGCGCAGCTGGGGCGGCATCGTCGACGTCACCCCCGACGCGTCGCCGATCGTGGGCGCCACGCCCTATGAAAACCTGTATCTCAATTGTGGCTGGGGGACAGGAGGATTCAAAGCTACGCCGGGGGTCGGCTGGTGCCTCGCCGATACTGTCGCCACCGGCGAACTACACCCCTACATCGCACCGTTCAGCCTGAACCGCTTCATTACCGGGGCGCTGGTCGACGAACACGGCGCCGCCGCCGTCGCCCACTGACGCGCCCATTCAAGGAGACACCATGCAACTCATCCAGTGCCCGTGGTGCGGGCAGCGTGAGGAGACCGAGTTCCACTACGGTGGTCAGGCGCACGTCCCTTATCCCGAGGACCCCGCGTCGCTGTCCGACGAAGAATGGGCGCACTACGTGTTCTTCCGGGCGAATCCAAAGGGTCTCTTCGCGGAACGCTGGGTTCACAGCGCGGGCTGCCGTCGGTGGTTCAACGCCGTGCGGGACACCGCCACCTACCGATTCCACGCCGTCTACCGTCCGGGCGAACAAGGGCCGTCGATCTGATGGCCGCATCGCATCGCACCCCGGCAGGCGGCCGCTTGGACCGAGACACCCACTGCGAGTTTACCTTCGACGGGCGTGCCTTCACCGGGCATCCAGGCGACACGCTGGCGTCGGCTCTGCTGGCGCATGGCGTGCACCAGATCGGCAGCAGCGTCAAATACGGCCGGCCGCGAGGCATTTCAGCGGCCTGGGCCGAGGACACCTCTGGCCTCGTCCAGATCGACGCGCCGTTCTCCGAGCCGATGCTGCTGGCGTCGACGGTGGAACTCTTCGACGGCTTGGCGGCCACCGGGATTCCGGGCCAGGGCCGGCTGGCGGAGCGGCCGGACCCGGCCCACTACGACGCCATGCACGCCCACGCCGATCTGCTGGTCGTCGGTGCCGGCCCGGCGGGTCTGCTGGCCGCAGTGACCGCGGCGCGTTCCGGCGCCCGGGTGATTCTGGTGGACGAGCAGTCCGAGCCCGGCGGTGCCCTGCTCGGGAGCGCCGACCGCATCGACGACCGCCCCGCGCTGGAGTGGGTTCGGTCGGTCGCCGACGAACTCGCAACAATGCCCGAAGTGCGGCACCTGCAGCGCACCACCGCGTTCGGCCACTACGACGACGGTTTCGTGCTGGCGCTCGAGCGACGCACCGACCACCTCGGAGCCGGTGCACCCGAAGGAGTGTCGCGGCAGCGGGTTTGGCGGATCCGCGCTCGCCACGTCCTGATCGCGACGGGGGCCCATGAGCGATCCATCGTCTTCACCGACAACGATCGCCCGGGAATCATGCTGGCGAACAGCGCCAGGACGTTCCTGCACCGGTACGCCGTCCTGGTCGGTCGGGAGGCGGTGGTCTTCACCACCAACGACAGCGCGTACCTCGCGGCATTCGATCTCGCCGACGCGGGAGCGGTCATCACCGCGATCGTCGACGCCCGCCCGCACGTCCGCGAGGACCTCCGCGCCGAGTGTGACCGCCGGGGAATCCCGGTGCGCTCGGGGGGGATGGTTTGCGGCACCCGAGGGGAAGGCCGGGTGACGCATGCGCTGATCTCGTATCCCGAAGAAACCAACGGCGCTGGCGCCGAAGCTGTTTCGTGTGACGCGTTGTTGATCAGCGGCGGGTGGAACCCGGCGGTGCATCTGTTCAGCCAGGTGCGCGGAACGCTGCGCTATGACCCCGCGCTCGGTGGGTTCGTCCCGGACGCACCGCTGCAGCACGTCGGCGTCGCCGGTGCCGCCAACGGGGTGATGGACCTGCCCGGGTGCCTTCGGCAGGGGCACGAGTCGGCGCTCGCCGCACTCGCCGACCTGGACATCGATGCCGATCACCCGGCCGCGCTCCCCGGCGCGCCTGCCGACGCCACGGCGCCCGCTGCGGTGCTCTGGCGCGTTCCGATCGGCCCCGACGACGCACAGTTCGTCGACATCCAGCGTGACGCGACAGTCGCGGATCTGGCCCGCGCCGTCGGCGCCGGGATGCGATCGATGGAGCACATCAAGCGCTACACCACGATCGGCACCGCACACGATCAGGGCAAGACGTCGGGGGTGATCTCGTCCGGCATCACCGCCGAGTTGCTCGGTGTGGGCATCGAGACCTTGGGCACCACGACGTTCCGGCCGCCCTACACGCCGGTGGCCTTCGCCGCGCTTGCCGGCCGCAACCGCGGTGCGCTCTTCGACCCCGAACGCACTACGGCACTGCATGATTGGCATGTCGAGCACGGCGCCGTGTTCGAGGATGTCGGTCAGTGGAAGCGCCCACGCTACTACCCGCGGGGTGGCGAGGATATGGACACCGCGGTGGCGCGCGAGTGCACCGCGGTTCGGGGAAGCCTCGGCATTCTCGACGGTTCGACGCTGGGCAAGATCGATGTGCAGGGCCAGGACGCCGGCCGACTCCTCGATCTCCTTTACACCAACATGATGAGCAACCTCAAGGTCGGGGCCGTCCGCTACGGCGTGATGTGCGGAGTCGACGGGATGGTGATCGACGACGGAACCGTGATGCGCCTCGCCGAGGACCGCTTCCTCGTCTTCACCACCACCGGCGGTGCGGCCACGATTCTGGACTGGATGGAGGAGTGGCTGCAGACCGAATGGCCGCATCTGCGTGTGCATCTGACCTCGGTGACCGACCACTGGTCGACGTTCCCGGTGGTCGGCCCGCGCTCGCGCGACCTCATCGGGACGGTGTTCGCCGACCTCGACGTCTCCAACGACGCCTTCGGGTTCATGACCTGGCGAGACACCGCACTGAACGGCGTCCCGGTGCGGCTGGCCCGGATCAGCTTCTCCGGTGAGCTCGCGTTCGAGGTGAACGTCGCGCACCGGCATGCGCCCGCGGTGTGGGCGGCGCTGATCGCGGCGGGGCAGGCCTGGGACATCACGCCGTACGGCACCGAGACCATGCACGTGTTGCGCGCGGAGAAGGGCTACCCGATCATCGGCCAGGACACCGACGGCACCGTCACCCCACAGGATCTGGGCATGGCCTGGGCGGTGTCGAAGAAGAAGCCGGACTTCATCGGCAAGCGCTCCTTCGCCCGGTCGGAGAATCAGAATCCGTTGCGCAAGCAACTGGTCGGTCTGCTTCCGACGGAGCGGCACACCCGGCTGCCCGAGGGCGCCCAGATCGTCGACTGCGGCGAGGCCACCACGTTGCCACCGCCGCCGGTCCCAATGCTCGGCCACGTCACGTCGAGTTACCACAGCCCGGAACTGGGCCGCACCTTCGCGCTCGCTCTGCTCAAGGCAGGACGGTCCCGCGTCGGCGATGTCCTGCAGGTGCCTGTGGACGGCCGCCTGGTGGCGGTCGAGGTTACCGGTTCTGTCCTGGTCGATCCCGAAGGAGCCCGCCGCGATGGCTGAACCGTTGGCAGACATCGAACCCGTGTCGATCACCGAGGAACGGTTCGTCACGATGGTCGACGTCCGCGCTTCCGGTCCCGGCCTCGCCGTGGCGGCCGAAGTGCTGGCGGTGGCGTTGCCCACGACGGCCGGCACCTACACCGACTACGACGGCACCGCCGCGATCTGGCTTGGCCCCGACGACTGGCTGGTCACCACCACGTCGCGCACCGGCGAGGAACTCGAGTCGCAGCTTCGCGATGTGCTGGGCCCGCACGGCGGTGCCGCGGTCGATGTGTCCGGGCAGCGAACCACACTGCGGCTGAGCGGATCCCGCGTGCGCGACGTGCTGGCCAAGGGGTGTTCGCTGGACCTGCACCCAAGTGTCTTCGGTGCCGGCTCGGCGGCGCAGACGATGCTCGGCCAGGCCGGCATTGTGCTACTGGCGTGCGACGGCATCGGTACCGACTACCGGATTCTCGTCCGCACCTCGTTCGCCCGGTACCTCACGGCCTGGCTGAACGACGCCGCGGCGGAGTACGTCAGCCGCTAAATCTCAGCTGCAGTGCGCAATTCGAGGTACGCATTCTCAATCGCGTCGGCCAGTGCGGCGACGTCGGGCAGCGCCTGCGGGTCGACGCACAGCCCGATGCCGAAATCGCAGGCGCATGAGATCGCCGAGATGCGCAACGCATGGTGGGCACCCGGCTCCGACGAGGTGAAGAAGTGTCGCACCCGACGCCCCGCGACCCCGACCGGCGTCCGCGGCCCCGGCACATTGGAGATCGACAGGCTGAACTCCCGGGCACTGCCTGCAAGCCGGCGGGCGACCTTCTCGACCCGCTTCACCCGGCTCAGCGCATGAAAGAAGTCGTACAGCTCGTCGGCATCGTCGAGTTCCTTGCGTTGCCTGGTCTCAGCGCTGATCAGGTCCAGCCGCACCAGCGGGTCCGCCTCGCCGACAGGCAGGTCGACGTTCATGAACGAATCGTGGTTGCCCAGAGCGGATGCGTCTCCGTCTCGGTGGTGCAGGCTCACAGGTATCTGGGCACGCAGGTGCCGGGTGGTCTCGTCGTGGCGGGCGAGCCACGTCCTCAGTCCGCCCGCCACGACGGCGAGCAGGACGTCGTTGACGGTGGCGGGGTGCGGGCGGGACGCGCCGATCGCCTTCATGTCGGCGATCGTGCCGCCGGTGAACGCCAGCTCGCGCGCGATGGTGATCGGTCGGTCGAAGGGGGAGCGGGAGCCGGGGTGGCCGAGTTCCCTGATGACGGCGCCGGGAAGGCGCCGCACCTCCTCGAACGAGGACGCCGGCTCGTCGACGGGCTTGGCGGACAGCGCCTTCGGCGGAGCATCGGCGTGTTCGTCGAACAGTACCGAGTCCAGGAATCGGACCGCGGCGATCCCGTCGACCATGGCGTGGTGCAGACGCGCGGCGATGGCCTGCCGCCCGTCCTCGAGGGGCCCGATCACGTCGAATGTCCAGAGCGGGCGGGACCGGTCGAGGTGCTCCGACATCAGGGCGCTGACGATCCGCCACAGGTCTGCCCGCGATGCGCAGTCAGGCCCCGAGTGCTCGCGGACGTGGTCGCGGATGTCGAACGCCGCCGCCTCGACCCATCGAGGTTCGGGCGTCGAGGTGTCCACCCGTTGGGTCGCACGTGGTTGGCTGCCCAGCCGCTCGGACACCCTGGCCCGCAACGCCTCCAGATCAAGGGGCTCGGCCGCCGGGTCGAGGATCACCAGCTTGAGTGTCTGACCGGTGATCGTGGCCGACTCGACACCGAGGATCCGCGCATCGTCGGGGGAGAGCCGATCTGGATCGTCGCTGGCCACTCCGCGAGTGTATGCGGATCAGCGCACCGCCAGGTGGAGGCTTTCGAGTCGCCGCACCAACAGGCTCGGCAGCCACTGTCCGGTCTCGGCCGCCTCGAAGAATTCGGTGTTCTCCAGCAGGTGGCCGATCACGATCCTCGCCTCCATCCGGGCGAGCGCCGCCCCGACGCAGAAATGCGGACCTCTGCCAAAGCTGATGTGGCCCTTGCCTGCCGAACCCCGATCGAGCCGGAATCGATCGGGCTCGTCGAAGTGTGACGGGTCCCGATTGGCCGCGCCCCACAACAGCAGCAGGCGCGAGCCGGCAGCGAGGTGGAAGCCGCTCAGCGTCGTGTCGCGCACCACATGGCGGTAGTGGCCCCGAAACGGTGGCTCGACACGCAGCACCTCCTCGAGGAACACGCCGAGCAGATCGGGGTCGTCGCGCAGCTTTCGCTGAATGTCGCGACGGGTGGCCAGGATCCACGCCGCCGAGCCGATCAGGGACGCCGTCGATTCGCCGCCCGCGCCGAACAGGGTGACCATCATGTACATCGCGGTCGTCTGGTCGATCACCTGCGCCTCGCAGGCCCGCGCGAGGTCGCCGAGCAGATCGTCCTGGGGGTCCGCCGCGGCGCTCTGGAGCTGTTCGGTGATGTATCCACTGAGTTCCATCACTGCCGCGCCCGCGGCCGCCAGTTGCTCTGCGCCGACGAGGCCTTCGACGATCTGGGTCGCCGCACAGCCCCACCGCACCAGCTGGTCGGCGTCCCGGTCGGGGACGCCGATGATGCGCCCGACGATCATCATCGGCAGCCGATTGGCCATCGCGCTCATCCACTCGATGCGCCCGTTCCGCACGGCGGTGTTCCACAGCCCGCTCGCGGTCTCGGTGATGAAGGGCTCGACGGCGCGGATGCGTTTGGCGGCCAGTTGGGGCAGCAAGATCTTGCGGTGCACCGCATGATTCGGGTCATCCGCGGTCGCCAGGACATGCATCGGATCCCCGAGCCCGGCCATCTCGAATGCGCCCACCGTGCCTCCGCCCTGGTAGGTCATCGACGCGGTCAGGTTGGAGGAGAAGTCCTCTGGACGCGCAAGCACCTCATCGACCGCGTCCCAGCCGCACACCGCGTAAAACCCCGAATCGGCGATCGGATGCACCGGCCCCGTGGCCAGCATGCGTCGGTAGAGCGGGTAAGGGTCCTGGACGCAGTCGTCGGCGAAGAGCTCGAGCCCCAGTTCCCCGACCTGTGTCATGCCCTCAAGCTGAGCCGTGATCGCTCGGCCCGTCAATGCACTGCGGCGAAGTTGAACACCACGGGTGACGTTAAGTGCCAACGGTTGTCTCAGCCCGGCCTGCGACCTGGCCCAATGCCGAGAATCGTGGCGCTATTCGTCTCAACGTGAGAAACCTGGGCCGATCCGGCGCAGGCCGTGGAAGGCTCTCACCATGGTTCGAGATGACTGGCTCGTCGGGGGCGACCGGCGTGCGGCCGCAACCGAGCGCATCTACGGCATCGCCACCGAACTCATCGCGCACGGCGGGCTCGCCGCCTTCGACATCGACACCCTGGCCGCTCGTGCCCATTGCTCGCGCGCCACCATCTATCGCCATGTCGGCGGCAAGGCCGAGATACGCGACGCCGTCCTGGTCCGCGTCGCGGCCCGCATCGTCGATACGGTGCGGAGCACGGTCGACGGCATGAGCGGCCCTGATCGGGTCGTCACGGCAATCGCCGTGGCACTCGAGGAGATCCGGTCCGACCCGCTCGGTCAGCTGATGGTCAACCACTCTGCTGCCGTCGAGCAGGTCGGCCTCCACGCATCGGAACTGATGACCGGCCTGGCTTCCGAGCTGACCGGAGTCGCGGCCGACGACCCGCAGGCGGCGCACTGGATCGTCCACCTGGTGCTGTCGATGGTCTACCTGCCGCTCGGCGACAGCCGGACCGAGCGAGAAATGTTGCAGCGCTTCGTCGCACCCGCTTTCGTCGCCTCCACGCGCTGACGATAGCGGCGCGGCGCTCCTACATGTGTGTCCCACCGTCGACGCGGACCTCGGTGCCGGTGACGAAGTAGGCGTCGCGCGAGCCGAGCATGGCGACCACGGCCGCCACCGCGTCGGGCTTAGCGAACATCCCACCGTCCTCCAGCGGAAGCACCGACTGGATCTTGCCGAACAACGAGAAGTCGGCATCGGCGGGCAGGCCGGGTCCCACGCTCTGCCTGGACTCGCCGACGCCGTCGGTCATCCCCGAGGAGATCGAGCCGGGCTGAACGCAATTGAAGCGAATTCTTTCCTTGCTGAACTCCAGCGCCAGCGCGTGCGTCATCGCCTGGATGCCGCCCTTGGACGCGGCGTATGCGGACATGTAGGGGTGCGCGAAGCTCGCCGAGGTGGAGCTGAAGTTGACGACCGCTGCCGAATCGCTTTGCCGCAGAGCAGGAATCGCCTCACGTGTGACGAGGAAGGTGCCGATCAGGTTGACACGCAGCACCTGCTCGAAATCGGCCAGCGTGGTGTCAGCGAAGTGCGAGGATCGCAGAATCCCGGCGGCGTTGACCAGCGTGTCCAGCCCGCCCAATGCCACAACCGCGTCGGTCACGCCCCGCCTGACCGAGTCCTCGTCGCCGACATCGACAACCACCGTGGACAGCCGGTCGCGGCGGTCGCCGGCCTTGGCGACGGTGTCCGCGAGGCCGGATTCGCTGACGTCGGCGGCGGCCACCCGGCCACCCTCCTCGAGCATGCGGAGCACAGTGGCCTGACCGATACCCGATCCGCCACCGGTGATGAGGACCCGGCGATCTGCGTAGCGCTGAAGCGAAGACATGTGGTGATGATGCTCCACGCATCCGCGTCAGCAGCGCGAGAATCGCGAATCCAGGCCGATGAGGTGGCTGAAGTCTGCAAGGCTGTGCCCGTGCAGCTCGTGCTGAGTGTGTTCGCGCTGACCATCGCGACGCTGACGTTCGTTCTGGCCGCTCGGCGACTGTTGGCGCTGGGGAGCCGGGTCGTCTTCTCACGCCTGATCGCGGTCGGCGGGATGGTGGCGTTCTCGGCGGGACCCGACGACGCCGGTAGGTATCACGTGCACTTCGAGGTCGGTGGTCCCGGGGTGTTTCACAACGTCGCGATTCAGATCCTCGGTTTCAGGCCCCTCGACGGCGGCACGGCGCCCGTTCCTCCGGCGCTGCGGCACACCATGAGCGCCGCGACGATCCGATCGACTGGACGTTCACCGTGGCCGACGCCGTTGCGGCAGCGGAGGCCTGGGTGATGGTGACATGGGTGCGTCCGTACCTCGAGGGCATCGACTCCGAAGCGATCGCGCAGCGGTTGAACCAGCACCAGTTGTACGAATGGCGCTGGTACTCCGAGACTGCCCGCTACCTACGCACCGTGCTGAGGGACGCCGCCCGCCGATTTCCGCGGCGGTCCACCCAGAAGCTGCGCGACCTGCCCCTCTACGGCAGATGGCGCAGGACGACGTCGAGCAGTCGGATCGACATGCTCGGTCCTGCGGACCGACCACCTCCGGCGGCGTAGCGGGTGGCCGACGCCGGCTCGACGCGGTCGCTATAGGCTTTCCCGCAGGCGATGGGAGGCGCGCTTGAGTTGCTGTCATTATGACGCCGTCGGTGACGGGTTGGACACGGCATTCACCGTGGACGCGTCCCGGGTCACGTTCGGACGCGGCTGTCTCACCGAGCTGGGGGACCGCGCCCGGGCACTTGGGATGACGCGGGTGGCGCTGTTCTCCGACGCCGACGTGTCCGGGCTCGCAGTGTTCGAGACCGCGCACCGCTCGCTGCGGGATGCGGGAATCGACGTCGTCGTCTACACCGATGTCGCGATCGAACCGACCGATGAATCCTTCAAGCAGGCCTCGGCGTTCGCGTCCGACGCGGCGCCGGATGGCTACGTGTCCGTCGGCGGCGGCTCGGTGATCGACACGGCCAAGGCCGCCAACCTGTACGCCAGCCACCCGGCCGACTTCCTGGCGTACGTGAACGCGCCGGTCGGCGAGGGAACACCGGTACCGGGGCCCCTCAAACCCCACATCGCCTGCCCGACGACCTCCGGCACCGGCAGCGAGGTGACCGGTATCGCGATCTTCGATCTGCTCTCCATGGAGGCCAAGACCGGCATCGCCTCGCCCGCGCTGCGCCCCACCGAGGCGCTGGTCGATCCCGATGCCACCGACATGCTGCCTGCCGCGGTCGTCGCCTGCAGCGGGCTGGACGTGCTGTCGCATGCGCTGGAGTCCTTCACCGCACGACCTTTCGTTCGCCGCCCTGCCCCCGGCCAGCCGAGCCTGCGGCCCATGAGCCAGGGCGCCAACCCCTGGAGTGACCTCGGGTGCCGGGAGGCGATGCGGTTGCTCGGCCGGTACCTGGTGCGCGCGGTTGCCGATGCCACCGACCGCGAGGCCCGTGAGCAGACCATGTGGGCAGCCACCCTCGCAGGCATCGCGTTCGGCAATGCGGGAGTGCACATCCCGCATGCCATGGCCTATGCGGTGGCCGGGCAGGTCCGCGGCTTCCACCCCGACGGTTACCCGGGGTCGGGTCCCCTGGTTCCCCACGGGATGGCGGTGATCCTCAACGCTCCCGCCGTCTTCCGGTTCACGGCCGCCACCAGCCCTGAGCGCCACATCGAGGCTGCGGGTCATCTCGGCGCCGACGTCCGCGACGTCGCGGCGGACGACGCGGGACCCGTGCTCGCCGAAACCATTGTGGCGATGATGCGCGCGGTGGGCATGCCCAACGGTCTGTCGGCGGTGGGGTATGCCGAATCGGACTGTGCCGGCCTGGCCGACGGTGCGCTGCCACAACAGCGGCTGCTGCACAACGGCCCCATCGACAGTGATAAACCGTTGCTGGCAAAGATTTTTCACGACGCGATCCGCTATTGGTGAGTCGAGAGGGCTGAGGACGTGCCCACAGAACACCCCGCAGAACACCGTGTCGAGGACTACCGGTACTTCCTGCCGATCACCACACGGTGGATGGACAACGACGTGTACGGGCACGTCAACAACGTCACGTACTACAGCTTCTTCGACACCGTGGCCAACCACTTCCTGATTAAGGAGGGGGGATTGGACATCCATACGTCGCCGGTGATTGCGCTGGTCGTGGAGTCGATGTGCGCGTATCGCGCGCCGGTCGCGTACCCAGACCAGTTGTCGGCGGGGCTTCGGGTCGACACACTGTCGACGCGGTCCGTCACCTGGGGCACGGCGATCTTCACCGACTCCGACAAAGCCGCTGCCGCGCATGGACATTTCGTGCATGTCTTCGTCGACCGGGAGAGCCGCAGGGCGGTGCCCATACCCGATCCGATCCGCAACGCGCTGTCGACTCTTGTCCTGAGCTGATCAGAACAGTGAGAAGAACCGGTGCGACGGATCGTCCGCGTCGGGCCTGCCCTTTGGGGTGTCCCTGACGATCGGATGGCTGAAGTCGGCACACGAGGGATCGTTGACCTGTGCCCAGTCGGTCACGATCGCCCGCTCGACGAACTTCCATGTGGCGTTGCGCTTCTCGTACTTGTCGAGGTAGCGGCCACCCATGATGAGGTCGACGTCCCGGCCGCCGGCGGCAAGCGTGTGGGTGGCAAAGGTGTAGATCTCACCTTCGGCGGTGTCCCCGCTGAGGGCGAAGTTCGCCGTGGTGATGTGGTGCTGCATGGACCGCAGATAGGGTCGGGCCTGGGCCATCTGTTCGATGAAGCGATCAACGGAGCCCGCCGAGAAGGCGCCGTGGGAGTCCAGCGCATCGTCGTGATAGAGACTTCTCAGCTGCTCGAGATCGCCGCGGTCGACCGCGCGGCAGTAGCTGTGGACGAGCCGTCGCAGTTGATGCTCGTCCAGCATCTCCTGCAGCAGGGTGTCCTTCGATGCCGTTGCGTCGCCGTTCATCTCAGACCAGCTCGGGGTGGAAGGCGGCCACCATCCGGCGCATCCCATCACGCCAATCGACTGAGGTGCCGCCGACGAGTTCGTGCATCAGGGTGACGTCGGTGGGGCCGCCGCGCAGCGCGTGATCGCTCTCCTCGAACACCGGATCCCGACCGACCAGGGTGCCGATGTAGGTGCACCACTCCTGCAGGCTGACGGTCTGGTCGCCACACCAGTTGACGGTGGTCGCGGGCACCGACGCCGCGTCGAGCAACCCGGGCAGCGTCGCGAGCACGTCGTCCTCGTGGATCGGGTTGTATCGGGCCGGACCACCGGGTGGCACCGGGATCGGCACGCCGGCCAGCATCATCTCCATCTGGTAGTACGGCCAACCGCCGTTGTCGCCGTAGGGGACGTTGAGGCGCGCGATCGTGGTGGGTACGCCGAGCGCCCGCGCCATGGTCCGAGCCACGACTTCGCCCGCGATCTTGGAGATGGAGTACGTGGGAAACAGGTGCTTGTGGTTGTCGCCCAATGCGGTCGACTCGGTTCGGGGTTCGTCGTCGGGCGGGTCGTAGACGGCCGCCGAGGAGGCGTGCAGAAACGCCGTTGCGTCGGGGCAATGGGCCATCAGCAGGCCGACCGACTCCGCGTTGGCCGCGAGGTCCTTGTCCCACCTGCCGCTCTTGGCCACCGCGAGATTGAGCACGTAGTCGAAATCAGACGGAATCCCGCTGAAATCCCCGGCGGCGAGGTTGACGGTCTCGCAGCGTATCCCCCCGTGCTCCAGCGCTTCCCGCGCCGCAGGGTCGGTGAACCGGGCGATACCCCAGACCTCGTTGTCGACCGCCAGCGCCTTCGCGAGGGGAGCGGCCACCTGGCCGGTCGGACCTGTGATCAGAATCTTGTTGCCGCGCATGGGCCGATGGTAGGTCGAGGGTGACAGGTTACGACGCTGAATGGACCCCGACGAAGGCATTCAGCCAGTCGAACCAGGCCGCCATGCCCTCGCCGGTGCGCGCGCTGACCGGCAGCACGAGCGCGGTCGGGTTGACCTGCCGGACGCGATCGATGTAGACGTCGACGTCGGCGTCGAGGTGCGGGACCAGGTCGATCTTGTTCAGGAGGACGACGTCCACCGATCGGAACATCACCGGATACTTGAGGGGCTTGTCCTCGCCCTCGGTCACCGCGTACACCATCGCCTTGGCGTGTTCACCGACGTCGAATTCGGCCGGGCACACCAGGTTTCCCACGTTCTCGATGATCACCAGGTCCAGTCCTGGCAGATCGAGGCCCTGCAGTGCCCGGTTAACCATGGGGGCGTCGAGGTGGCATTCGCCGCCGAAGCCGTTGGAGGTGTTCAGCAGCGACACCTGCGCGCCCCGCCCGGCGAGCGCTGCCGCGTCGAGGTCGGTCGCGATGTCCCCCTCGATCACGCCGATCGCCAGGTCACCGCACATCGCGTCCAGCGTCGCGCCGAGGACCGTGGTCTTGCCCGATCCAGGGGAGCTCATCAGGTTCAGCGCGCGGATGCCGTTGCTCTCGAAGGCTTTCCGGTTGAAATCGGCGCGCACGTCGTTCTCGGCGAAGATCGACTCCAGCACGTCGATCCGCTCGGCGCCGGTGTCGTAACCCGTGTGGTCCCCGTGATCGGCGTGCTCGCCGTGATCGCCAGGGTCATGACTGTGGACGGTGCCGTCGTCGTGGCGGTGGAACCTACCCATGGGGCACTCCTTCCGGGGCGGTGCGCTCGACGGCGTCAGCGACTTCCAGCGATGTCACGAGGAACTCCTCGCCATGGACGACGGCGACGTCGGCACTGTTGCACTGGGGGCAGCTGACCGAGAATCGGGACTCGATCTCCGACTGCGCGCCGCAGGCGCGGCAGGCGACCTCGGCGGGCACCAGCTCCAGTTCCAACTCGGCATCGGGCATGGCCTCGTGCTCGCGCACGATGCTCCAGCAGAAGACCAGTGAGTCGGGCACCACCTGACGCAGAGCACCGACCCGGACCCGCACGATCTGGACGTGACGGTCCCCGGCGTGCGATCGGACCACTGTCGCGATGGCGTGTGACAGCGACAGCTCATGCATCTCTGATCACCGCAGACTCCTCTCTGCGCCGAACCCTACGCCGCGGCCGCGCCGCGCCCACGCCATCTGACGTCAGCAAAGATCTCGGCGAAGTCAATCGTCGATTGTGATTGTCGCGGGATGTGGGCAGGACTAGCTTGAGAAGTACCGATCCGCGCGGACAGCCCTCCGCCGCGGGGGGTACCGCTGCTCAGGAGGTCCATGAGGGGCCTGACCGCAGTGTCCGCAGCGCGGACACGAGTGCGCCTCAACATCGCCGGCGTCGTCCAAGGCGTCGGATTTCGACCTGCGGTGGCGCGCATTGCCGCAGCCGGTGGTCTCTCCGGTTTCGTGTATAACGACGCCGGTTCCGTGCACTGCGAACTCGAGGGCCACTCCGAGGCCGTCGACGCCGCGGTGCGCGCGATCCGGAGCGGGCCGACGCCGACGGCGAGGGTCGACGCGCTGACCGTCGCCACGCTCACGGCCCGCGGTGATCACGGCTTCCGCATCGTGGCGAGCACGTCCGACGGGTCGGCGCGCACCCTCGTCCCCCCGGACATCGCGATGTGTGGCGACTGCCGAACCGAAATGCGCGATCCCGCCGATCGGCGATACGGGCATCCGTTCATCACCTGCACCAACTGCGGGCCGCGCTACACCGTGATCACCGATCTGCCCTACGACCGACCGGCCACCACGATGGCGGTCTTCCCGATGTGTGCGGCGTGCGCCGCGGAGTATGACAATCCGCTGGACCGGCGCTTTCACGCGCAGACCATCGCGTGCCCGGACTGCGGCCCCACGCTGACGTGGAATGGACCGGGTGCCGGGGATCCACTGGACGCCGCGGCAGCCGCGATCGAACGGGGACTCATCGTCGCGATCAAGGGCATCGGGGGATACCACCTCGCCTGCCGTGCCGACGACCCGTTCGTGGTGGCCGAACTGCGATCCCGGAAGTCCCGGCCCGCCAAGCCCTTCGCCGTGATGGCGGCCGACCTCGCCGCCGCCGGTGCCCTCGCCTCGGTGTCTCAGACTGCCGCCGCGGCCCTTGGCTCAGCGGCCGCCCCGATCGTCGTGATGCCCGCCGTTGCGGGCGGGGTTCTCGATGCGGTGGCTCCCGGGCTGACCGATATCGGCGTCATGCTCGCCTACTCGCCGATCCATCACCTGCTGTTTGACCGGCTGGGGCCGGTGCCCTTGGTGATGACGTCGGCCAACCGTGGCGGCTCGCCGATCGTCTTCCGCGACAATGACCTCGACTGGATCGACGGGCTCGCCGACGCGGTGTTGACGCACGACCGGGCGATCCACGTGCCGTGCGAGGACTCGGTGATCAGCGTCGACGGTGGCGGCAGTGGTGTCGGTGCCGAGTTGCCGATCCGCCGGTCCCGCGGATACGCACCGCTGCCCGTCAGCGTCGACGCGGCGATCGGCGACACCGTCATCCTCGCGACGGGAGGCGACCTCAAGACCACCTTCTGCCTGTTCGGATCGGACGGGCACGCGCACATGTCGTCGCACCTCGGGGACATGGCGGACCCGCGCACCCAGGACTGCTTCGAGGCGGCGGCCCGCCACCTCCAATTCATGACCGGGCAACGGTCGGCATTGATTGCCCACGATCTGCATCCGCGCTACGCCACCACGCGATGGGCCGAGCGCCAGGACTCGCCGACGGTCAGGGTGCAACACCACCACGCGCATGCGGTGTCGCTGCTGGCCGAGCACCGCCGGCTGGGAACTCCGATCATCGCGGTCGCCTACGACGGCACCGGGTACGGGACCGACGGAACCATCTGGGGCGGTGAGCTTCTCGCGGTCACGGATCCGGCGCAGTTCACCCGGGTCGGGCACCTCGCACCGTTCGCGCTGCCCGGCGGGGACGGCGCGGTGCGTCAGCCGGCCCGCATTGCCCTGGACCTGATGCACCGCGCAGGAGTGCACTGGGACGCCGATCTCCCGCCGGTAGTCGAGGTGGGGGATTCGGGCCGGCATGTGCTGGCCCAGCAGATTCCGCGCGGCGCAGGCTGTGTGACGACCTCCAGCATGGGCAGGCTGTTCGACGCCGTCTCCAGCCTGCTCGGGGTATGCCAGCAGGTCACCTACGAGGGGCAGGCGGCCGTCGAACTCGAACACCTGGCCCGTGCGGGCCACATCCGCGGCGACGTCGACTTCGATATCCGCGACGGCGTGCTGGATCCGGCGCCCGTGATCGCCGGCCTGGTGGACGGGGTGCGCTCCGGTGTCGCCGCGGTGGACCTGGCGGCGGCGTTCCACGACGCGGTGGTGCGGGCGACGGTTCGGTTGACCGCGGACTGCGCACGGACAGTCGGAGTTCAGACGGTCGGTCTCACCGGCGGCGTCTTCACGAATCATCTTCTGCTTCACGGTATTCGCGCCGGGCTGACCAGCCTGGGGTTCGACGTCCTGACCCACCGCATCCTGCCCTGTAACGACGGCGGCCTGGCACTCGGCCAGGCGGTCATCGCCGCCCTCAATAATCAGCCCTCAACAGAAGGAAGCGGCCTATGTGCCTCGGAATCCCCGGCAAGGTAGTCGAAATCTGGGACGAGTCGGGCACCCGGATGTCCACCGTCGATTTCGGGGGAACCACCAAGAAGGTCTGCCTGGCCTATCTGCCGGACATGGAGATCGGCGAATACACGATCGTGCATGCCGGTTTCGCGATCAGCAGGCTGGACGAGGAGTCCGCCAACACCACTCTGAAGATGTTCGCCGACCTGGGCATCCTCGACGAGGAGCTCGCCGGCGTGCAGTCGTCGCATGAGGAGTCGGCATGAAATATCTCGACGAGTTCCGTGACCCGGTGGCGGCAAAGACACTGGTCGACCAGATCAAGCGCCGGGCCACCCGCACCTGGACGATCATGGAAGTCTGCGGAGGGCAGACGCACTCGATCATCCGCAACGGCATCGACCAGCTGCTGGGCGATGCCGTCGAGTTCATCCACGGCCCCGGTTGCCCGGTGTGCGTCACGCCGCTGGAGATGATCGACCGGGCCCTGGAGATCGCCGCCCGCGACGGCGTCATCTTCTGTTCGTTCGGCGACATGTTGCGTGTTCCGGGCAGCAAGCAGGACCTGTTCAGCGTGCGCGCCCGCGGCGGGGACGTCCGGATCGTGTACTCGCCGCTGGACGCCACGCAGATCGCCGCGGAGAACCCCGACAAGGACGTGGTGTTCTTCGGCGTCGGCTTCGAGACCACCGCTCCCGCGAACGCCATGTCCGTGGTGCATGCGCAGCGGTTGGGCCTGAAGAACTTCTATCTGCTGGTCTCTCACGTCCTGGTGCCCCCGGCGATGACGGCGATCCTGTCGTCACCGACCAACAGGGTGCAGGGATTTCTCGGTGCCGGACACGTCTGTTCGGTGATGGGCACCTCGGAGTACGGTCCGCTGGTCGAGCGTTTCGGCGTACCGATCGTGGTGTCCGGCTTCGAGCCGCTCGACCTGCTCGAAGGGGTACGTCAACTCGTCGAGTTGCTCGAAGACGGCAAGGTCGAACTACGTAACGCGTACCCGCGGGCGGTCAGCGATGAAGGCAATGTCGTTGCCCAACAGACGCTCAACGACGTCTTCGTGGTCACCGACCGACCGTGGCGGGGCATCGGGATGATCCCGAAATCCGGATGGACGCTCTCACCGCGCTATGCCCAGTTCGACGCAGAGCGCAAGTTCGGCGTCGGTCACCTGCAGGTGGCGGAGTCCGCCGAATGCCACAGCGGCGAGGTGCTCCAGGGGCTGCTGAAGCCCAACGAGTGTCCGGCCTTCGGCAAGGCGTGCACACCGCGCACTCCGTTGGGCGCCACGATGGTCTCCAGCGAGGGCGCATGTGCGGCCTACTACCAGTTCCGCCGGCTGGACTTGGCGGATCTGGAGGCGGCCCGTGCCTGAGGATCCGGTGGGCAGGAGCGCAGCGACCCGGGAGATGTGGGCAGTATGACCATCGACCCGGCGGACTGGGTGTGCCCGCTGCCGCTGCGGGAGACCAAGCGGATCGTCATGGGCCACGGCGGCGGCGGCATCCTGTCCGAGGAGCTCATCGAGAACCTGTTCCTGCCCGCGTTCGGCTCGGGCGACGGACCCTCGCGGGACTCGGCCGTGCTCGACGTTCCTGCGGGCCGGATCGCCGTGTCGACGGATTCCTATGTGGTGCAGCCCTTGTTCTTCCCCGGTGGGAACATCGGTGATCTGGCCGTCAACGGCACCATCAACGATCTCGCGATGAGCGGTGCGCAACCCCTGGGCCTGACCGCAGGCTTCATCCTCGAGGAGGGGCTCGAGCTCGAACTGCTGGGCCGCATCGCCCAGTCGATGGGCAAGGCGGCCGATCACGCCGGTGTCGGTATCGTCACCGGCGACACCAAGGTCGTCGGCAAGGGCAGCGCCGATCAGCTCTTCGTCAACACCGCGGGTGTCGGCGTGATCCCTGCCGGAGTCGACGTGGGACCGGAACGGGCACGGGTCGGCGACGACATCATCGTCTCGGGCAATGTCGGCGAGCACGGCGTGGCGATCATGAGCGTGCGCGAGGGCATCGATTTCGGCACGCAGGTCACCACCGACAGCGCGCCGTTGCACCGGCTGGTCGCGGCGATGCTGGCGGCCAGCCCCGAACGCCGCGGCGTCCACACCCTGCGGGATCCGACTCGCGGTGGCGTGGTGGCGGCCGTTGTCGAGATCGCCCGCGCGGCCGGTGTGGGGATCCGCCTCGACGAAGGTGCGATCCCGGTGCCCGAGGCGGTGGCGTCGGCATGCGGCTTCCTCGGGTTGGACCCGTTGCAGGTGGCCAACGAGGGAAAGCTGATCGCGTTCGTGGACCCCGCCGATACCGACGCCGTGCTGGCCGCGATGCAGGCCCGGCCCGAGGGCGCGGGTGCCGCGGTCATCGGCAAGGTGGTCGCCGAACACATTGGGATGGCGGTCGGGACCACCACGTTCGGTACTACCAGGGTCATCGAACGCGAACTGGGCGAGCAACTTCCGCGTATCTGCTGACGCGCGGCCCGCCTAGCGGCGCAGCGTCTGCGACGGCGACTCGCCCCACCGCTTGCGGTACTCGCCACCGAAGCTGCCGAGGTGGTGGAAACCCCAGCGTTCGGCGATGGCGGTCACGGTGACGCCGTCGGCGGGGGTGGCGTCCATCAGCTCCTGGTGGACCCGCTCGAGCCGGCGTTCCCGCAGATACGTCATCGGGCTCATGCTGAGCTGTTCGTGGAAGCCCTGCTGCACCGCGCGCACGCTCATGTGCACGGCATGGGCGACCGAGTCCATGGTGACGTGCTCGGCGAGGTGATCGTCGAGGTAGTCGATCGCCGCCTGCACGACGGCGCCACGCTTGTCCGGCCGCAGTGGCTGGGTGAACGCGGAGTGGTAGTTGGACGGCTGCAGGTGCAGCAGGCTGCTCATCACCAGGTCCTCCACCGCGCCGATGCCCTGCCCGCGGCGCACCAGGGATTCGTTGTGGAACACCTCGGTGTGGATCAACTGAATCGCGGCATGCCAGCGCATGGCGGCCTCACTGGTGAGATCGAACTCTGGCTCGAACATCAACGGGTGCGCCAGGCTACGCCCGACGACCCGGGTCAGATAGGCGGCCATCGCCGGTTCCTCGATCCGTATCACCAACTGGGGGGAGTCGAGGTCCAGGCGCATGGTCAAGGCCTCACCGGGACTGCTCACCAGCGACCGGATGCTGTTCGCCTCGAATGTCTTTCCTCGATGGTCGACGGACGCGCAGCCGTTGGTCGGCATGTGCACCGCGAAGTAGTCGCTCTGGTGCGGGATGTCGATGACGGCGGGCACGTGGAGGTCGAAGTAGAGCATGCTGACGTTGCGCAGTCGCACACCGTGCATCCCGGCGGCGAAATCGGCGAGGTGGTCGTCGGCGACGCGCAGTGTCAGCGGGGACAGCGCCTGCCCCACCAATTTGGCTGCCTCGCGAACGTTTTCGGTGTAGAAGATCTCGTTGCTGGTGAGGGCGGGCGGCACCCCGCGCGACCGAACCCGGCGACGGACGGGGTCTGCCGTGTGCCGTACGTCGATGAATCCGAGCCGGGTCAACCGCGACATCGCCGCGCTCCCGGGCAGGGCGAATCGGTAAGCACAGCCTCGGCTAATCGAGAGGTGTCATTCATGCAAGTCCGGTCATCTCTGCTGCGCACCAGCGCATTGAAGTGTGCGCAATTCCGACAGTATCTGCGTGATACCGATAGGCGCAGCAAGATCGCAGAGCTACTTTGTGACCAGAGACAGATCTGGCACACGGAGGCGAAATGACAGCAAACGGTCAGGTCCTGGAAGCCTCTCCCGCCGACCAGGTGCGGGCCAAGCTCGACGACCCACGCGTCGCCGAATCGCTCAACAATCTGCTCGAGCATGCCGATCTGCTTGCGGTACTCGTGTCGGGCCTCGATGGACTGGTCCGCCGCAGTGATGTCATCAGTGATTCGTTGACATCGGCGATCGGCGAGTTCAAGGGAGACGCCACCAGCGACGCGGTCACCCGGTCGATACCCGGTATCGATGCCCTCAAGTCGGTGGACCTCGCCGGATTGGCCGAGAGCTTCGCCACGCTGGCGAACAAGCTCGTCGGCGCCACTCCCGCAATCAATTCCCTGCTGGACTCCCGGTTGACCGACCCACAGGCCACCGAGGTTCTCGGACAACTCGGTGAGGCGCTCGTCGACGCCAAGGCTGCCATCGCGCAAAGCCCGGCCGGCCCGAAGGGATTCTTCGGGATTCTGAAAGCGGCCAAGGATCCCGACGTCGCCCGCGGGCTCGGCTTCCTGCTGCAGGTGGCCAAGGCTTTCGGTCGACAGCTCAGATGACTTCCAGCCCATAACGATTGACCGCGGGCCGGAGTCGGCTCGCCAGGAGAGGAGTTCGCATGGCTTCGGTGCTGTGGTTTCAGGGAGGTGCATGCAGTGGCAACACCATGTCGTTCCTCAATGCCGACGAGCCCAACGTCGTCGACCTGATCGTCGACTTCGGACTGGACCTCATCTGGCATCCGTCGCTGGGCCTCGAACTCGGCAAGAACGCCCAGAAGGTCTTCCACGACTGCGCGAGTGGCGAACGGCCCCTTGACATCTTCGTGTTCGAGGGCACGGTCATGGAGGCTTACGGGGGCCGCACCGACATGTTCGCCGACCGTCCGATGAAGGATTGGGTGACTGAGCTCGCCGCAGCCGCGCAGATCGTCGTGGCCATCGGTGACTGTGCCTGCTGGGGTGGCATCCCGGCGATGGAACCCAACCCATCGGGATCGACGGGGCTGCAGTTCCACAAGCGCGGCAAGGGCGGCTATCTGGGCGCTGACTTCAAGTCGAAGATGGGGCTGCCGGTCATCAACATCCCCGGCTGCCCGGCGCACCCGGATTGGATCACCCAGATCCTCGTGGCGCTGGCGACCGGGCGCGCCGGCGATCTGACCCTCGACGAATTGCACCGGCCCGAGACGTTCTTCAAGACCTTCACGCAGACCGGTTGCACCCGCGTGCAGTTCTTCGAGTACAAGCAGTCGACGATGTCGTTCGGCGAGGGGACGCGAACCGGCTGCCTGTTCTACGAGTTCGGCTGCCGCGGGCCCATGACGCACTCGCCGTGCAACCGGATTCTGTGGAACCGGCAATCATCGAAGACCCGTGCCGGAATGCCCTGTCTCGGTTGCACCGAGCCCGAGTTCCCGCACTTCGATCTGGCCCCCGGCACCGTATTCAAGACGCAGAAGGTCAGCGGCATCATCCCGAAGGAGGTGCCTGAGGGCACCGATCACCTGACCTACATGGCCCACGCGGCGGCCGCGCGCATCGCCGCACCGCAGTGGTCCAAGGAAGACATGTTCGTGGTCTGAGCGGTGGCCAGGAATCACGCACCAACAACTACTCAGACCCGTCTTATCGGAAGGACCAATCCACAATGACCGCACTCGACCTCTATGTCAGCCCGCTCGGTCGGGTCGAAGGTGACCTCGACGTCCGAGTCACGATCGAGGATGGCGTCGTCACCTCCGCCTGGACCGAAGCCGCGATGTTCCGCGGGTTCGAGATCATCCTGCGCGGTAAGGATCCCCAGGCCGGGCTCGTCGTGTGCCCGCGCATCTGCGGAATCTGCGGCGGCAGCCATCTGTACAAGTCCGCGTACGCGCTGGACACCGCATGGGCGACACACATGCCGCACAACGCGACACGGGTGCGCAACATCGCCCAGGCGTGCGAGACGTTGCAGTCCATTCCGCGCTACTTCTACGCATTGTTCGCCATCGATTTGACGAACAAGAACTACGCGAAGTCGCCGATGTACGCCGAGGCGGTGCGGCGGTTCGCACCGTATGTCGGTACCAGTTACCAACCGGGAGTGGTGCTTTCGGGCAAGCCGGTCGAGGTGTACGCGATCTTCGGTGGGCAGTGGCCGCATTCGAGCTTCATGGTGCCCGGCGGGGTGATGTGTGCGCCGACGTTGTCCGACGTCACGCGCTCCATCGCGATACTCGAACACTGGAAGGACGCGTGGCTGGAAGGGCAGTGGCTGGGCTGCAGCGTGGACCGGTGGCTGGAGGTGAAGACCTGGGACGACATGCTGGCCTGGGTCGACGAGAACGAGTCCCAATACAACAGTGACTGCGGCTTCTTCATTCGCTATTGCCTCGACGTGGGTCTGGACAAGTACGGCCAGGGTGTCGGCAACTATTTCGCGACCGGCACGTACTTCGAGCCCAGCCTGTACGAGAACCCGACCATCGACGGCCGCAATGCCGCGCTGATCGGCCGGTCGGGCATCTACGCCAACGGGTCATGGCACGAGTTCGACCAGGCGAAGGTCTTCGAGGACGTCAGCCATTCCTTCTATGAGGGCAGCAGGCCCCTGCACCCGTTCGACGGGGAGACCATCCCCATCGATCCCGAAAAGGGAAGGGACCAAGGCAAATACAGCTGGGCGAAGTCTCCGCGCTACGACATCGGCGGCGGGCTGGGCAACATCCCGCTGGAAGCAGGCCCGCTTGCGCGGCGGATGGCAGCAGGCGGACCGAATGCGACGCCGCACCAGGACAACGACCCGCTGTTCCCCAACCTGTTGAACTCGATTGGGCCCAGCGTCTTCGTCCGTCAGATGGCCCGCATGCACGAGGCGCCCAAGTACTACAAGTGGGCACGGCAGTGGCTGGACGAGCTCGATCTCAAGGAGAGCTTCTACAGCAAGCCGGTCGAGCACGCCGAGGGCAAGGGGTTCGGCTCGACGGAGGCCGCGCGCGGCGCGCTGTCGGACTGGATCGTCATCGAGGATTCCAAGATCAAGAACTACCAGGTGGTTACGCCGACGGCGTGGAACATCGGCCCGAGGGACGGCTCCGAGGTGCTCGGCCCTATCGAACAGGCCCTCGTCGGCTCTCCGATCGTGGATCCCGAGGATCCCGTGGAACTCGGGCATGTGGCCCGCAGTTTCGATTCCTGTCTGGTGTGCACCGTGCACGCCTACGATGGGAAGTCGGGGAAGGAGCTGTCCAAGTTCATCATCAACGGAATGGTCTGATCCTGACATCTTTCGACGCGAGCACTGAGGCGCCCGCTGAAAACGTCTCGGCTGGAACGGATTCGGCTGCCGGTGACCTGAACCCTCCGGGGTGCGAGGTTCTGGTCGTCGGCTGTGGAAACCTGCTCCGGGGCGACGATGCCGTAGGACCTGTTCTGGTGCGCCATCTCTGGGAGCTCGGGGTGCCCGACGGGGCGCAGATGGTCGACGGTGGCACCGCCGGCATGGACACCGCCTTCCGGATGAAGGGCGCGCGGCGGGTTGTCATCGTCGATGCCGCCGCAACAGGTGCCGCTCCGGGCACGGTGTACCGGGTGCCGGGTGAAGAGTTTGAGGACTTGCCGCCGCTGCAGGGGTTGCACACCCATTCGTTCCGATGGGATCACGCGATTGCGTTCGCCCGCTGGGCGCTCGGCGATGCGTGCCCCACCGACATCACGGTGTTCCTGATCGAGGTCGCCGGCGTCGAGTACGGCGCCGAGCTGTCCGATCCGGTCGCCGCCGGGATGCAGACGGTGATGGACGTCATCGAGCGCGATTTCCTGGCGGCGCTGCGCCCGGACAAGGCCGCCGAGGTGACGGTCGAGTTCACCCGCGACGGCTATGTCCGCCTGGACGCGGCGGTGGCGGCGAGTCGGTTCCCCTCCGACGCCGTCGCCGCCGTCGTCAGCGGGGACGATTTTCTGCTCATCCCACTGCGTGGTCCACGCAGTGGCGGCCTGCTGCTGAAGCAACGCAACCCGGCAGGGGACCGCAGCGCACTGATCCACGAGGTGCTGTACGGCCGCATCCCGGTGGGGCCGCGACCTGCATTCTGGGACGACGAACGCGGTGCGCTGCGCGTTCCGTTGGACGCCGAGACGAGGTGACCGTGATCCTCGTCACACGCCAAGTTAGGCCTACCTTACTTAGTGCATCCTTAGTCGATGACATCAAATCGGGCCTCCGGCGCTGCCCATGTGTAGCTGCGAGCCATTCCCTCACAATCGACCGCCCACCATGATCCGCGACGAGAGTTCCGCCGACGACGCGCAGGCGGTCGAGACCGTCGTCGTCGAGGAGCGCGGGCAGTTCGCGGTCGACATCGTGGTGGTCTTCGCCGACGGTGTCGTCCGCAAGCGGATCGACACCCACCGCACCCGCCGCCGGGCCGAAATCGCCGCCAGCCTGATCAAACGTGCCGCCGAGCGTGACCTTCGGGGGCCGCTCAACGGATGACCACCATGGGAGGACCGTGACCGACACCGCGATCGAAGCCTTGGCGCAACCCGCTGCGACATCCCCCGTCGCGCCGCTCGCCCCGGTCCGCCCACAACCGCTGGGCGCGTTCGGCCTCCCACTGGGATATCTGCTCATCCCCTCCGGTGACGACACCGAGGCGGCCCGATGCGCGCTCTTGGCGGGCTGCCTTCCCGAGGACTGGCCGCCGCGTCTCGCCGCCCATCGGCACGCACTCGCCGGCGACCGCGACGCCGCGCTCGCCGACCTGGCAGCGACCGACCCGATCTCGCGCTACAACCGCTTCGTGCTGGACCCCGACAGTGCCACCGACCTCGACGGGTTGCGCGCCGATCTCGGCCCGTTCGGGGTGCTGGTGGACGTCGTGCGGTTCGCCCTCGGACACCTCGCCGATCCGCCCGCTGCCGACGGTCTCGACGGTGAATTGGCCGCTGTCGCGCTGGCGGCGCAGGCGTCGGCTGTTCTGGCCGACGATCCGGCCACGGCCATCGCGGCCCTGGATTCGGCCGTCGAGCACGCCCGCGACGTCTCGAAGCCACTGGCCGGGGTCCTGCTCGGCGCCGCCGCGTCCGTCTGCATCCAGACCGACGATCCCGGCGAGGCACACGAACGGATCGAACGGGCGCTGCGGCTGCTCGACGGTGCCGACGGTCTACGGGTGGAGCGCGCCGAGCTGCACCTGACGGCAGCGGGACTGCTGCACGAGCAGGCACAGGACAACCCCGGCCTGATGATGCAGGCGATCCCGCACTATCACGCGGCGCTGCAACTGGTGCAGCGCGACGACGCTCCGCTGCTGTGGGCGTCGGCGCACTCCAACCTCGCGGCCGCCTACCTGACCATGCCGATGGTAGAGGCGTCCGGGCAACTGCGCTTGGGCGTCGCAGCCCAGTCGCTGCGCTCGGCGCTGACGGTCTACACCCGCGAGCGTTATCCCGAGCAGTGGGCCAGTGTCCAACTGAACCTTGCCAATTCGCTCGTCTACACGCCCTCCAAACATCAAGCCGACAACCTCGTCGAGGCCGTGGAACTCTACGAAGCCGTGCTCGAGTCCCGGGACCGCAACACCGACCCGCTCGGCCGGGCCCGGGTGCTCGCCAATCAAGGCAACACGCTCGCCCATCTGGGCGCTTTCCAGGAGGCCAAGGCCAAGCTGTACGAGGCGCGGTCGCTGTTCGAGGAGATGGGTGACGAGGAGTCCGTCCGCGCGGTGCGCGGCGTCCTCGACGAAGTCGCCAGACAGACCACACTGAACCGGACCGAGACGACATGACCGCCATCACCGATCAAGCCAGATCCGCTCAAACCCCGGGCGACGAACCGGAATTCGAGAAGCTCGCCAAACGCGTCGACGACGCGATGCGCGCGCTGGCGGGGCTGGACCCGATGTCGCGGGCCATCGCCCAGGAGGTCAAGGACTCCGTCGAGGCGATCCACCGCGCCGGCCTGGTGTCCATCGTGCGCCGGCTGAAGGCCGACGAGGCGACCCGGGAGGCGTTGTTCGAACTCGTCGACGACAAAGTGGTGCACCTGCTGCTGTCGCTGCACGAGATCGTGCGGCCCGATCCGATGACGCTGGCCAACCGGGTGCTGACCGAGGTGCGTCCGCAGCTGCAGAGCCACGGCGGCGACGTGACGCTGGTGCGCATCGAGGATGGCACGGCGTTCGTCCGCCTCGAAGGTGCGTGTAACGGCTGCTCGATGTCGTCGGTGACGCTGCGCAACCTGGTCGAGGGTGCGCTCACCGAAGGCGTGCCGGGGGTGACCGACGTCGAGGTGCTGCCCAACGAGCCGTCGCCGACGCTGATCTCGGTGGAGTCGCTGCGCGTCGGGCTGAACCCGGCGAGCGAGGGGTGGGTGAAAGTCGGGCCGACCACCGCGGTGCCCGCCGGCGACATCACCGCTGCCGGCCTGACGTCGGCCACGGGCGAGGTCGCGGAGGTCATCATCGTGAACATCGAGCAGCGGCTGACGGCCTACCGCAACGAATGTGCGCACGAGGCACTGCCTTTGGACAATGCGATGCTCGATGTGTCCAACGGGACGCTGACCTGCCCGTGGCACGGGTTCTGCTACGACGCCACGTCCGGTGAGTGTCTCACCGCACCCGGTGCCCAGTTGGAACAGCTGCCGTTGAGAGTCGACAAGGGCGACGTCTGGGTCCGAGTCAGCACATGAGCCGCTACACCGTCCGCATGAACATCAGCGGGCGACCGGCCCGGACGGATGTCGTCCCGGAGATCGATGCCAGCGGCGGTTGGGTTCCCGAATTATGGCTGGGTGCACCGGCACCCGGCGGACTGGCGCTGCCTCCTGCAAACCCGACGATGGCCTGGATGTACTCGCCCCGCGGCGTGTTTCTCGGTGAGCGCCACATGGTGGTCGCCGACTCCGGAAACCACCGCGTGCTGATCTGGCACGGATTGCCCACCGCGGACGAACAGCCCGCAGACGTCGTCCTGGGCCAGCCGAACGGCACCACGGAGGGTCGCGCCGCCAACGGGCGGGGACCGGAACGCGGGATGAACCTGCCCACCGGGGTGCTGGTGCACGAGGACCGGTTGATCGTCGCCGACGCCTGGCATCACCGAATCCTTGTGTGGGACGAGGTCCCGGTGCTCAGCGACACCCCACCCGATCACGTGCTCGGTCAACCCGACGCGACCAGCGTCGCCCCGAACCGGGGCGGGGAGTGCTCGGCGTCGACGTTCTACTGGCCGTTCGGGATCGCCGTCGTCGGCTCCCGGTTCTGGGTGGCCGACACCGGGAACCGCCGGGTGCTCGGCTGGGACGGCGGAATACCCACCCCCGGCCGGCCCGCCGACATCGTGCTCGGTCAGCCGGACGCGGCGAGCCGGGAGGAGAACCGCGGGGAAGCAGCCGGGCCGGCGAGCTTCCGCTGGCCGCACGACATCACCGGCCGCGACGACCTGCTGCTGGTCGCCGACGCCGGGGACCATCGGGTGCTGGGGTGGACCCCGCACCCCGACACCGACCGGCCCGCCGACATCGTGATCGGTCAGCCGGATTTCGTCTCGGCCACCGAATGGCCCTACGGTCCGCACACCGGCGACCGGTTCCGCTTCCCCTACGCGATCGGACTTGACGACGTGACCGAACGCCTAGCCATCGCCGATACCGCCAACAACCGAATTCTGTTGTGGGACAGCATGCCCGAAGGCAACCGCGCCGCCGACCACGTCCTGGCCCAGCCCGACTTCTCGTCCAACGGCGAGAACAGGTGGACGTCGGTGCAACGGGACACGCTGTGCTGGCCGTACGGGATCTCGTTGCGCGGGGATCGGCTGGCGGTGTCGGACTCCGGCAACAATCGGGTCGTGATCTGGAGGCGATCGTGAGACCCAGGATCGTCCAGGACGAAGGTCAGATCGGGTTCTTCTGGGCGACGCCGAGGGGAACGCCGACGTCCCTGCAGGTTCTGGTCGCCGACGATGAGGAGCCGGACCGGTTGGTGGCCACGCATCTGGAGGCCGTGGACGACTCGTTGATCATCGCCGCGGAACGCTTCGGCCAGATTCTCGGCGGTGGCCGACGGCCCGACCCGGACGAGCGTGAGGGCCTGCTCGATCTGCACCGCACGCTGGATCGGCTGTGCTTCGAGTACGCGGCAGCGTTGGAGTCGACCGGGTTGGTGGCCGATCTGCGGGCGGGCAAGATCATCGGGACCGCGGCATTGTTCTCGATTCTGGCCCGCGAGCCGCTCGGGCTCCTCGGACCCGCGCCCTTCGACGGTGAGCTCGACGATCCCGCGATCGGCGTCATCGGTGGGTTCGGGGAGATGCAGCAGGTCGATCCGGACAGGCCGTGGATGGGGGGCCGCTGGGTGGTCAGAACGGAAGCAGGCCAGCGGTTTCCGTTGACGCTGTCGATGATGATGTTCGACAGCTCCGGGGTGAACAAGGAGGCCGCCCGCAAGGAGCATCTGGAGGCTCTGCGGTCGGTGATGACTGCCGCCAGGTCGGCGCAGGCGGATCCGATGGCGGTCACCTGCGCGCTGGACTGGCTGCTGTACGACTGGCTGATGGCACACCGCGACGGCCCCGACAGCGCCGAGATCGTGTTCCCGAAGGGGCACGAGTCCGATGCCGGAGTCATCGTCGCTGCCGCGGCGGCGTCGGTCGCGGCCAGGGCGACCTTCGACCCCGGGCTGGTGCTCGCCGTCAGGCGATCGTAGGCGCCTGCCTGGCCTGTTTCTCCGCGGCGTGATCGTCGATCGCTTTGCCGATCGCGTGTGCCGCCCGGTCCATGAACTCCGTCCCGCTGTCGAGCACCCAGTTCTGCGACGCGACCGGGCCCGCGAGTTGGCCGGTGAAGTGTGGCATCACGTACTGCGCGAACAACTCGTAGCTCCTGAGCTTCGCGGCGGGCGGTGCCCAGTCGTGGTCGAACAGCAGGAATGCACCGAAGCCACCGCTGCTCGCCTCGACCAGCTCCTCGATCTTGGCGACGGCGTCGTCGGGGGTCCCGATCACCGCAAAGCCGGACGCGTGGTTGTTGGCGATGATCTCCGCGGTCGTGTCACCCTGCACCGGACCTGCCGGCAGTAGGTGCTTGAAGTAGCGCGAGAACTCGGCGATGCCGTAGTCGACGTCGCGCTCGGCCTGCTCCCGTGTCTCGGCCAGGTGCATCGGGCCGACGAGGCGCCACTTCGACCGGTCGGCCACGTGGCCGTGCTCGAAGGCCACCTCCTCCCACGTCTGCCAGTGTTGCGCAAGCAGATCCATGCCCTGTTTGGCGGTGGCGGCGATCGACAACATGCCGATGCCGTGCTTGCCTGCGCCTCGCGGGCCGGTCGGGGAGAAGGACGCCGCGACCGCGACGTCGAAGCACGGATCGCTGTAGGGCTTCAGCTGAAGGCGTGCGTCCTGGAGGGTGAACCCGTCGGTGTCCATGGTGACGGTCTCACCACGGAGCAGTCGCATGATCGCGTCGAGGCACTGCTCCATCCGGGGTCGCTGCTCGTCGGCGGGGATGCCCAGCATGTGCGCGTCCGACGTGAGTTGCCCGGGCCCGCAGCCGAGCATCACCCGGCCGCGGGTGAGGTGGTCGAGCAGCACCATCCGGTCGGCCAGCATCAACGGGTGGTGGTACGGCAGCGAGCTGACACCGGTGCCGAGCTTGATGTGCGTGGTCCGTTCCGCCGCCACACCGATGAAAACCTCGGGCGACGCGATGATCTCGAATCCCGCGGAGTGGTGCTCGCCGACCCACGCCTCGTGGAACCCGAGGCGGTCCATCGCCACGATCAGGTCGAGGTCGCGCTCGATCGCCAGGGTCGGATTCTGCCCGACCGGGTGGAACGGGGCCATGAAATTTCCGAAGCGCATTCCACCATTCTGGACTCCCGCGACCGACGAATGAGCGATTTCGGCGTGCGCAGTAGCGCTCACCAAGGCTGCGCACGCCGAAATCGCCCAGAGAAGCTACTGACGCGCCATCGCCAGATTGAACCGCTCCTCCGGTGTGATCAGGTGGTCGTGACTGTCCTCGCCGATGTCCAGCTGGACCCATTCGATCTCGCCGGTGAAGCGGTTGCCGGTCGGGCCGTAGTCGGGTGACGCCGGCGAGCCGGTGTCGGAGCCGACGTCGCAGGCTTCGTCGGCGGAATAGCCCATGGGGATGGTCTTCTCGACCCGCCCGGCTCCCACCGGCTTTCCGTCGTAGTAGAGCGTGACGTCGCCACCCTTGGCCAGTCCGCCGCCGTCGTAGGCGAACTCCATCCGCACCTGATGCTTGCCCGCCGGGATCGGCTCGTTCGCGCTGGTGATGTAATGCTCGATGCCGAAGAAGTTGAAGCAGTACTTCAGCTTTCCCTCGTGGGCGTACAGCGACCACCCGCCGACGCTGCCGCCCTGGGTGACGATGACACCGTCAGCGCCGGATTCGGGTACGACGACATTGGCGGTCACCGAATAGGACTTGTTCTTCAGGATCAGCACACAGTTCTCACTGACCCGCATCCCGTCGAACAGCAGCTGGGTGTTACCCCGGATGAGCTGCGGGCGACCGGCGATATCGGCGTTGATGCGTTCGAAGCCGCGGTCATCAATCGGCACCACGTTGTACTTGACCGCCTCGATGAGCCAAAGTCGTTGCAGCTCAGCGAGTTTCTTTGGATTGTCCGCGGCAAGATCATGCGCCTGCGTCCAGTCGTCAGGGCCGTACAATTCCCAAACGTCGTCGTCGAACGGTGGCGGGGTGTCGGCTTTCCACGGCGTGCGGTGCTTGGTGACCGCTGTCCACCCGTCGTGGTAGATGCCGCGGTTGCCCATCATCTCGAAGTACTGGACGTCGTGGGTCTCGGGTGCCTGCGCGTCGCGCAGCGTTCCCAGCATGCTGACACCCTCCAGCGGTGCCTGGGCGATCCCGTTGACCAATGTCGGCGCGGGCAGTCCAGCGGCCTCCAGGAGTGTCGGGGCGACGTCGATGACATGGTGGAACTGGTTGCGCACTTCGCCCTTGCCGCCCAGGCCTTTCGGCCAGTGCACGATCGTCCCGTTGCGGGTGCCACCCCAGTGTGAGGCGACCTGCTTGGTCCACTGATAGGGCGCGCACAACCCGTGCGCCCATCCGACCGCGTAATGGTTGTAGGCGTCCGGGGTGCCGAAGTCGTCGATCTTGGATAGTAGGAACTCGGTCGTCTCGATGCCCGGCATGCCGTTGAGGGTGGTCATCTCGTTGAAGCAGCCGTTCAGGGTGCCCTCGGCCGAGGCGCCGTTGTCGCCGATGATGTAGTAGATCAGCGTGTTGTCGAGGAACCCGAGGTCCTGGATCGCGTCGACGAGCCTGCCGACCTCATGGTCGGTCTGCTCGAGGAACCCGGCGTAGATCTCCATCTGGCGGGCGAGGACCGGCTTCAGCTCATCGGGCATGTCATCCCACGCCGGAATCTCGTCGTGCCGACGGGTGAGTTCGGCGTCCTCGGGCACCACGCCGAGCTTCTTCTGGTTGGCGATGATCCTCTCCCGCAAGACATCCCAACCGTCGTCGAACTTGCCTTGGTACTTGTCCGACCACTCCTTCGACACCTGGTGCGGGGCGTGGGTGGCCCCTGGCGCGAAGTACATGAAGAACGGCTTGTCGGGCACCAGGGCCTTCTGCTGACGCACCCAGGTGATCGCGCGGTCGGCGAGATCCTCGGTCAGGGTGTAGCCCTCCTCGGGTGACTTAGGTGGCTCGATCGCTGTGGTGCCCTCGTAGAGTCCGGGGTAGTACTGATTGGCCTCCCCGCCGACGAAGCCATAGAAGTACTCGAAGCCGGAACCGGTGGGCCACTGATGGAACGGACCCGCAGGCGAGACCTCCCAGACCGGCACCTCGTGACATTTGCCGAACTGTGCGGTCGAGTACCCGTTGAGCTTCAGGGTTTCGGCGATCGGCGCCTTCTCCTTGGGCCGGATGCTGCAGTTGCCGGGCGCCGAGGTGGCCATCTCGGTGATCGCGCCCATGCCCACCGAATGGTGGTTGCGGCCGGTCAGCAGCGCCTGGCGGGTAGGAGAGCACAGCGCGGTGGTGTGGAACCGGTTCAGCTTGACACCATCGGCGGCCAACCGCTCCGCGACCGGGGTGTTGCAGGGTCCGCCGAACGCGGAGGACGCTCCGAAGCCGACGTCGTCGATCAACACGATCAGGATGTTGGGCGCGTCTCGAGGCGGACGCAGTTCCTTGATCGGGGGGTACTTGGTGTTCGGGTCCTTGGCGTCGTAGGTGGTCAGGCCGACGTGCTTGGTATCGGGGATGGGGAGCTGTTCGCGCGCAATATGCGGTTCCGTCTGGGCCATATCTGGTGCGTCCTCTTTCGCTACTGTCGCGCCATGGCGACGCGGGCTGCGGCCTTCTTGGCCTCTTCGGGGTCGTGCTGAGAATCGACGGCCACACTGACCGTCGCGGAGCCTATCGCCCCCGTGAAGGCGAACGGCGGAGCGTACATCGCCGAGACGGACGAGCCGGGATTCCGGCCGACCGCAAACCCGCTGCCCAGCCCAAGAGCCAGCGGAATGGTCACCGCGAAATCGGCCTGGCCCACCAGTTCGTCGTCGACGAAAAGCTTCGCCACTCCCGGCGTGCCTCTGCCGTTCCTCAGGTCGGGCGCTCCGGTGGGTTCGAATTCGTAACGCAGGGCGTGCTTTCCGGGCGGTACCGGCTGATTCGAGGAGACGCGGAGTTCCTCGGCACCGACGTAGTTGTGCACGTAGTGCAGTTTCGCGTCTTGTATGAACAGTACGTAGCCACCGACATTGCTTCCGTGGCAGGCCAATACACCTTCGTCGCCTGCCTTGAGGTCGGCGTCGACGGTGATCGTGTGCGCGCGGTTGAGCACCTTGGCGGCGACGTTCTCCGGAACGCTCTGGGTGTTGGGGAAATACACGTAGGTATCGCGTTCGGCGGCGATCTGGGGACGCTCATCGGCGAACCGCATGGTGCCGCGACTGTCGAGGGGCAGCACGTTGTATTTGCCGGCTTCGGTGTACCAGAGGGCGATCATCTCGATGAGCTTGGCGCGTTCGGAGGACGCCAGGTCGTTCGTCTCGGCGGGGTCCACCGCGACGTGGTAGAGCTCCCAGCCCGTTGCGTCCAACTCACGCAGCGCGTCCTCCGACAGTTCGAGCATGCCGAAGCTGACGCCCGCTTCGGCGAAAGACGTTCCCGGGAAGGGGCACACCGCCCGCCAGCCGTCGTGGTACAGCGACCGGTGGGCGAACATCTCGAAGTACTGGGTGTGGTGCCTGCTGTCCGCGGCGGCATCGTCGAACGAGTGCGCAAGGCTGACACCTTCGATCGGGGATTGCGAGACGCCGCGGATCGCCGGTGGCGCCTCGATGCCCAGTGATTCAAGGACCGTCGGCAACATGTCGATGACATGCGCGTACTGATCCCTGATTTCCCCCTTGGCCTCGATGCCCTGGGGCCAGTGCACAATGAACGGGTCGGAGACACCGCCGCGGTATGTTTCTCGCTTCCACCGCCGGAACGGGGTGTTGCCTGCAAAGGTCCAGCCCCACGGGTAGTGGTTGAAGTACTTCGGTCCGCCGAGGTCATCCAGCGCGGCGAGGTTCTGGTGCAGGTCGTCGGGGACGTTGTTGAAGAACTTGTTCTCGTTGACCGAGCCGTGCGGCCCGCCCTCGGCGCTGGCACCGTTGTCCGAGATCACCATGATCAGCGTGTTGTCCAACTGGCCGGTCTGCTCCAAGAAGTCGAGCAGCCGTCCGATCTGGTGATCGGTGTGTTCGAAGAACCCCGCGAACACCTCCATCATCCGGGCGTAGAGCTGGCGCTCATCGGCGGAGAGTTCGCCCCACTGCTGGACGTCGGGGTCGTGCCGCGACAACTCGGCGTCCTTGGCGACGATCCCGAGTTCCTTCTGGCGCGCGAACACGTTCTCGCGATAGGCGTCCCAGCCGTCGTCGAACTTGCCTTTGTACTTGTCCGCCCACTCCGTGGGCACCTGGTGCGGCGCGTGGTTGGCCCCGGTGGCGAAGTAGAGGAAGAACGGCTTGTCGGGCGCCACCTGTTTGAGGTCGGCGACGAACTCGATTGCCTTGTCGGCAAGGTCGACGCTGAGGTGATAGCCCTCTTCGGGCGTCTTCGGTGGCTCGACCTGATGGTTGTCGAACACCAGGTCGGGATAGTACTGGTGGGTGTCGCCGCCGAGGAAGCCGTAGTAGCGGTCGAACCCGCGGCCCAGCGGCCAGCGGTCGTAAGGACCGGCGGCGCTGATCTGCTCCGCGGGGGTCAGATGCCATTTTCCGACGCACATCGTCGCGTAGCCATGGGGCCGCAGGATCTCGGAGAGGAAGCCGTTCTCGAACGGGATCGCTCCGTTGGAACCGGGGAAGCCCGTCGAACCCTCGGTGATGCAGGCCATCGCGTTCGAATGGTGGTTGCGTCCGGTCAGCATGCACGAGCGGGACGGCGAACAGAGCGCCGTGGTGTGCATGTTGGTGTACCGCAACCCGTTCTCAGCCAGGCGATCCAAGTTCGGTGTGTTGATCGGCGAACCGTAGCAACCGAACTGACCGTAACCGGTGTCGTCCAGGACGATGTACACGACGTTCGGGGCACCCGACTGCGCACGCACCGGTTCCGGCCACGCCGGCTCGGACTCCTCGACGGTGCGGCCCATCCGACCGGTGAACGTGGTGCCAGGCGGGTACTCCGTCAGACTCATGGTGCGCATCCTCCAGCGGTCGGCGTAGGCGTCAATACTTCACGACTCCCGCCTGGGGCGGGGGCTATTGGGCCATGCCCGCGGGGGGTGGGCGTCTCATGCTCAGCGAGTGTGTACCGGGGAGTACCGCTTGGTTGCCGGCCAGCAAATCGATGACGACATCGAGGGGTGTCACGCAATGACAGGAGGGTCTCGGCGCTCTTGCCCAACGGTGAGCGGCCGGAGTCCTCTACCGTTGGAGGGCGCGACTGGACCCCGACCGGGCGAGGTCGTGGATCGCGGACGCAGTGACGTGCGTCAGCGGCGCCTCTGGGCTGGCCTTGCCGATGCTCGCCGGTTTCCGACGGCGGTGAGATGGCAATACGGCCCAGGATCGCGTTGCGGCCGCTCCGCGCGCGCAGTAGCAGCTGAAGAGGAGAGGCCACATGTCGGAGTTGGAGGAGTTCGGGGACGAGCAGGCTCCCGAGCCGGTCGAGCCGACGTACGCCGAACACCTTCACCCCGCCCGTCCCCGCACCCTGCGGTACCGGCCCCGGGTCAAAGCGCCGTTCGCCCGCCGGTCGATCGCCCAGGACGGACCCGCGAACGGAAACAATCCCGCCTACGTGGAGTGGCTGCGCACGCAGTCGATGCTGGCCGACGCCAACGAGATCAGCCAGCAGTTCTCCGGTCAGGGGTCGATGTGGCAGAACCCCTTCGCCACGCCGAATCCCCGCGCGGCGGTGGACACCGCGTCGGTCTGGTTCACCGCCTACCCTCTGTCGTTGATCACCCGGCCCGATGAGTCGTTCCTCAAGGCGATGGCCAACGAGGAGATGTGGCAGGCCTTCGCCGAGATCGGTATCGAGGCGATCCACACCGGCCCGGTGAAACGGGCGGGGGGGATATCGGGCTGGCAGTACACGCCGAGCGTGGACGGTCACTTCGACCGGATCAGCACTCAGATCGACCCGGCATTCGGAACCGAGGACGAGTTTCGTCAAATGTGTTCCACCGCAACCTGGTACGGCGGCACCATCATCGACGACATCGTGCCCGGCCACACCGGCAAGGGCGCCGACTTCCGGCTCGCCGAGATGAAGTTCGCCGACTACCCGGGTATCTACCACATGGTCGAGATCGATCCCCGCGACTGGCACGAGCTGCCCGACGTGCCTGATCACGCCGACTCGGTGAACATCGACGCCGCCACCGAGGAGTGGCTGGACAAGGCGGGCTACATCATCGGCCGCCTTCAGCGCGTCATCTTCTACGCCGAAGGCGTCAAGGAGACGAACTGGAGTGTCACCAGGCCCGTCACGGGGATCGATGGTGTCGATCGACGGTGGGTGTACCTGCACTACTTCAAGGACGGCCAGCCGTCGATCAACTGGCTGGACCCCTCGTTCGCCGGAATGCGCATGGTCATCGGCGATGCGCTGCACTCGTTGGCCGATCTCGGAACCGGGGCGTTGCGGCTGGACGCCAACGGTTTCCTGGGCGTCGAGAAAGCGGCTTCCGAAGGGAACACGGCGTGGTCGGAAGGCCATCCTCTCTCCGAGGCCGCCAACCACCTCATCGCAAGCATGGTGCGAAAGGTGGGCGGCTTCACGTTCCAGGAACTGAACCTCACGATCGACGACATCCGCCAGATCGGTGAGGCGGGAGCGGACCTGTCGTACGACTTCGTGAATCGGCCCGCCTACCACCACGCCCTCGCCACCGCGGACACCGAGTTTCTCCGCCTGACGCTGCGCACCACCCTCGAGTTGGGTGTCGATCCCGCGTCGCTGGTGCACGCGTTGCAGAACCATGACGAACTGACCTACGAGTTGCTGCACTGGGAGAACGGTCACCGCGACGACATCTACTCCTATAAGGCGGCCGAACTCACCGGCGAACAGATCGCCGCCTCGGTGCGCAGCGATCTGATCGAGCACCTGACCGGTACCGGCGCTTCGTACAACCGGCGCTTCACCACCAACGGAATCGCGTGCACCACCGCGACCGTCGTCGCCGCCTCGCTCGGTATCAGCGACCTCGACACCATCGATGACGTCGACCTCATCCGGCGAGCGCACCTGCTGCTCGCGATGTTCAATGCCCTGCAGCCGGGGGTTTTCGCCCTGTCCGGCTGGGATTTGTGCGGGATGCTCACCCTCCCGATCAACGACGTGTCCGAACTCGTCGCCGGTGGCGATACCCGCTGGATCAACCGGGCCGCCCACGACCTCATGGGAATCAACCCCCACGCCCATCAGTCCACGGCCGGCATGCCGCGAGGCCGAAGCCTTTACGGCTCACTTCCCGAGCAGCTCGCCGACGAGACGAGTTTCGTCCGGCAGCTGCAAGCGATTCTCAAGGTGAGGGCCCATTACGGAATCGCGACCAGCCGTCAGCTCGACATCCCGGAGGTGTCGCACCGCGGCATGCTCGTGCTGGTGCATGAGCTCGAGGGGGAGGGGCGCCTGCAGCTGACGGTGCTGAACTTCGCCAACGAGCACATCGCCGGAAGCGTGCGTTCCGAGCATCTCCCGCCGGGCGCGCAGGTTTCCGACATGTTCTCCGGCCACGAATTGGCGGTCGTCGACGATCTGCACAGCTTCGCCGTGGACATGCCTCCGCTGCACGGGATGTCTCTGCTGGTGGAGACGCCGGTCGGGGATCTCGACCCGTCCAGCTAGGCAGCGCGCCGGCTACGGGCCGACTGCGATGGGCGCTGACAGGGACAGCACTTGTACCGCTACCGATCCCAACTTTGCAGCACCGCCGTCACGCCTCAGGCAGTGAGCCGATCGGAGTAGATGACGCCGTCCTTCATGACGAGCAGCAGGTTCTGCTCGGGGTGACACAGAGTACGGGCGTCGCGCAGTGGGTCCCCGTCGACCACCAGCAGGTCCGCGAACGCGCCCTGCCGGATGGTGCCGAGTTGACCCGCCATCTGCAGGAGGTCGGCGTTGACGGCGGTGGCCGATCGGACGACGTCGCGCGACTCGTCCAGTTCCGAGCGAAGCTCGAGTTCCCGCAGTTGGCTGCGCCGGGCATCGGGGCCCCACAGGTCGGTGCCGAGCGCGATGGGCACCCCGTGCTTGCGCGCCCAGCCGTACACGGTTCGTCCCTGCTCGATGGCGTGACTGACGTTGTGCACGATGGTGGTCGAGAGGCCCGTCTCGCCCGCGCTCTCCACGCGCTGCACGAGCGAGATGAACGTGGGATCGAAGAACGCGCGGTGCTCGCCCATCAACGCGACCGTCTCCTCGGTGACGAAGTTCGCGTGCTCGATCGAACGCACCCCGGCCCGCAGGCAACGGCGCACGGCCTCGTCGGTGTACGCATGGGCCATGACGTAGGTGTCACGGGAGGCGGCCTCCTCGACGGCGGCCTCCATCTCCGCGGGGGAGAACTCATAGCGGGTCGCGTGCGACTTCGCCGGGAACACCACCCCACCGGAGGCGAACAACTTCAGCTGAGTCGCCCCGAGCCGCAGTTCTTCACGGGCGGCGCGACGGACCTCGTCCGTTCCGTCGACGATGACCGACATCACGGAGTACGGGGTGGCATGCCCGCACGGGTCGACGGACTCGTCCATGGTGCGGAAGTCCGCGCCTCCACCGGTCTGGGTCAGCGCCCGGCCCGAGTAGAACAGCCGGGGTCCGACGATGTGGCCCTGCTCCAGGCGGCGGGCGATGCGGTGGTCGGCCCCGCCCGCCTCCCGTACGGTGGTGAAGCCGTCCATCAGTGCCGAGTGAAGGTATTCCGCTGCGACAGCGGCTATCTCGTCGGCTGTGGCCCGCACGTTGCGCGGGCTCAGCGACAGCCCGGTGACGTGGGCATGGGCGTCGATCAAGCCCGGCATCAGAGTGCGGCCGCCGACATCGATCACGCGGTCGGCCGCAGGCGCCGGGCCGTCACCGCCCACGCTGCTGATGACGTTGCCGTCCACCGTCAGTCGGCAGGGCGCGGTCAGCTCATCGGCATCGTCCACGACGAGCCGGGCGTTGACGAACACCGTGGTACTCATCGGACGCGTGCGCCGAATTCCGTCATGGCCCCAGTCTGGCCGATGAAGAGGTGGGTGGTTCCGGTTCGAGCCGCGTGGCCGGGATTCAAACAAGTCACCTGCGCCCGAGCACCGATCGGCGCAACATGACAGTGGTGAGTACTGCTGCGATGGCTCCCAAGCCCGCCAGACATACCGTCCTGGCCGAGACCGACAGCGGCGCCTACCACTCGCTGCGGCAGCGGCCGGTGACCCGCGCCGAGCGGTATGCGCTCGGCAAGAGCCTGCGGAAACGGGTGCCCCGGCGATCGCTGGCCGACTGGGCGCCGCCGGCGGACCGGCCGGACCCGGTAGATCTCATCGAGGTCAATCACCGCGGCAGGCTGGAACGTCTGATCCCGGTCCGCGTGGGTCGCATGGTCGCCTCGCCCTACGGGTTTCTGCGCGGCACCGCGGTCGTCATGGCCGACGATGTGGCCCGGCTCCCGTCGACGGGTATCACTCCCGTGGTCTGCGGTGACTCGCACCTCGGCAACTTCGGCTTCTACGCGTCGCCCGAACGCGACCTGGTGATCGACCTCAACGACTTCGACGAGGCGCACCCCGGTGGTTGGGAATGGGACCTGCGCCGACTGGTGGCCAGCATCTGGGTGGCGGGACGCCACAACGGCGCCTCCGAGGATGACTGTGACGCCGCGGTGCGGTCCTGCGTCCGCGCCTACCGCATGGAGTTGCGGCGTCTGGCCGACGAGCCGCTGTTCTCGCGCTCCTTCACCCGCCTCGACGTCGATCGGCTGGCCGGCGAGACTGCCGGACCGCTGGCCGAGGAGGTACTACGGTCGGCCAGACGGGCGCGCAACCGCACCAGCGACCGCGCCCTGCCCCGATTCACCCGGGAAGTCGACGGTGTCCGCAGGATCGTCGAGGAGCCGCCGTTGATCACCCGGTTGCCGGATCGCGAGGCCGACGCGCTGGCCGAAGCGCTCGACGCTTATCTGCCGACCCTGTCCACCCACTGGCATCGCGTGTTGGGCGGCTACACCTTGCTCGACGTCGCGCACAAGGTGGTCGGGGTCGGCAGCGTCGGCCTGCGCGCGTATGTCGCTCTGCTGGAGGGGTCTTCGCCGGAGGATGTGGTGTTCCTCCAACTCAAGCAGGCCCGTCGCTCGGTGCTGGCACGTTACGTACACGGCGAGTCGGCGTGGCACGCGCACCAGGGCCAACGGGTGGTGGAGTACCAGCAGGCACTGCAGACGGTCAGCGACCCGCTGCTGGGCTGGACGACGGTGGACGGCATGCAGTTCTATGTGCGGCAGTTCCGCAACATGAAGGGCACCATTCCGTTGGATGCCATGGACGCCAAGGCGCTCATCGATTACACGGGGGTGGTCGGTCAGTTGCTCGCCAAAGGCCACGCCAGGACCAGCGGAGCCTCGATGATCGCCGGTTACATGGGTCCGTCAGAACGTGTGGACGACGCGCTGTCCGTCTTCGCGCGTCGCTACGCCGACCAGACCGAGGCCGACCACGCTGCGTTGGTGGCAGCCGTCGACAAGGGCCGGTTGCCCGTGGAACGTGGGGTGTAGGCCGGGTTCGAATGTCGCGCCGAGCGTACGGTTTATGACGGATGTGGGGCTGGTTTCATCAGAAACCGTACGTTCGCGTGTGGTGGCGACCGCTATCGCGTGGTGGCTCGCGTGTGGGTGGCAGCTCGCGTGGTGGCCGCTATCGCCGGCTTCCTCACACCTGGCGGGTGAGGTCACTGGTGGCGGGGCCTTCGAGCAGGGTGCCGTCAGGGGCGAACCGTGAACCGTGGAGCGGGCACTCCCAGGATTGGTCAGCGTCGTTCCAGTTGACGATGCCGCCCAGATGCGGGCACACCGGGGAGACGATGTGCTCGACGCCGTCGACATTGCTCCGTGCCTGCAGGTGCCAGGGCGGGCCGCTGACGACCCCGCCACGTTCCGGGGTTCGATTGGCCGGCGCGGCGATCGGGGTCACCCAACCCTTTGCGAGGTCGAATCCGACCTCCACGTTGCTCTGCATGGCTGTCGCAATACCGGACAGTTCGTGTGGACTCCAACTCGCGAACGCACCTGCCCAGTCCATCCGGCCACCCAGAATGCGGCTGGACAGCGCCAGCGCTGCGGCGGCTCCGTTGGACATTCCCCACTTGTCGAAACCCGTAGCGACACAGATGCTCTCGACACCGGGCAGAATCGGTCCGACGTACGGCAGTTCGTCGGCCGGGGAATAGTCCTGCGCCGACCAGTAGTGGGTTTGGACTGCTCCGGGGTAGTGCAGTTTGGCCCACTTGGACAACTCTGCGAGGGCATAGGCCGGACTCTTCTCCCGGCCGACGGGATGACCTGCACCGCCCACGATCAGCACTTCGCCCGATGCGGTGGGCGCGTACCGCACCGACCGGGTGGGGGCGTCGGTGGACACATACATTCCGCGGGTGATGTCGCCGGGAACCTTGTAGGCCATGCAGTAAGACCGCTTCGCCTTCAGGCGGGCGAAGAATCCGCCCCTGTCCAGGATCGGCACTCCGGTCGCAAGGACGAGTTGCGCGGTTCTCACGGTGATTTCGGTGTCGTCCGATACACCCACCTGCAGTCGCAGGTTTGCGCCGAGGCCAGAGACGCTCTGCACCCGGGCCCCCTGCGCGAGTCGGCCGCCGTGTGCTTCCAGTTCGCTGACAAGGCTGTCCAGGAACGGCATCGGGTCGAACTGTGCCTGGTCCCGCAGCCGCACCCCGCCGCGGTAGGGGAAGGGAACGTCAGCGTCATCGGCCCATTCGACACCCAGGCCGATCGACTGCGCCGCCTCGAATTCGTCTCGCGCGGTGGCGATCCCGTCGTTGGACTGCGCGTAGGTGTACGCATCCTCGCGCTGGACGTCGATCCCGTGATTATCGCAGTGTCGCAGCACCCAGGCCTGACCCTCGCGATTTCCTTCCAGATACTGCGTGGCGAGCTTACGTCCTTGTTTGGCGACGACCTTGGACAGCTTGCTGCCTTGCAACAGACTGATCTTCGCAGTGGTGTTGCCCGTCGCGCCTGCTCCGACAGCGCGCGCTTCGAGGACCAGCACGTCCTTGCCGGACCTGGCCAGCAGCACGGCGGTGATCAGTCCCGTGATCCCAGCACCCACCACCACGACGTCGGCTGACGGCTCTCCGGGGAGCACAGTCGGTGAAGTTGAGGGCGTCTCCGCCCGGTCGGCGAGCCACAAGGAAGTCATTGGTGCAGCAATACCCGCAGTGCACCAGCCGAAACTGCTTTCCGGGTGACGGCTGCACGACCGCTGGTTCAGCTCGGTGTCTCTCTGCAGTGGCCGGGTGGGCTGAAGCTGTCACCTCAGCCCCCCGCCTCGGCTACTTGGTCGCGCCGTTGGTCGACGCGATCTCGACTTCTGCGGTGGCCTGAATGAGGGCCAGCAGTTCCGGGTCCAAACCGGGCGAGAATTCTTCGCGCCGCTCGGGCGCGATGGTCATGGGGAATCCTTCGGGCATGACGGCGGTGCTCAGTTCGGTTCCGTCGTTCGACGGTGACGCCCCCCGATAGAGCTTGTCGGCCTGGCTTTCGTCGTCGGCGCTGAAGGTGTACTGGATGCTCTGCAGACCCATGTCGACGAGCTTCTTGACTTCGGGGAACTGCTCGGCGTTGGTCTTGGGGATCGGCAGCGCGGCGCCCCAGTTCACGCCCAGGCTCTCCAGGGCCTTGGCGAATGCGTTCTCGTGAGCCTGATCGCGAACGATCAGGTAGGCGATCGTGGAGCGAGCAGCCTTGTTCTCCGTCATCTCATAGATGCGGCACTTCTGCAGCCGGCCCGTCGACTCCAGCATCAGGTTGTAGAGCAGGTCGAGGACCAGGTTGCCGCTGTTGTAGACGTAGGAACCGAGCCACGGATTGCCGGCGGCATCGACCGGAAGGGCACCCTGGGCGCCCACCAGGAAGTGGTGGATGTTGCCGGTGTCCAACGCGATCTTCAACGGGGTCGCGCCCTTGGCCCCGGGCTCATCGACCGGATCGGTCTTCTTGCCCTTGTACTGAGGTGAACCATCCAGAAGACGCGAGATGGTAGTCCCGATCAACTCCACATGGCTGATCTCTTCGGTGCCGACACCCTGCAGCAGATCCTTGTAGGGCTTCGATGCCGCGTCGCCGCGAAAATTCATGCTCTGGAACAGGTATTGCATCATCGTCCGCATTTCACCGAACTGACCACCGAGGCCTTCCTGCAGCGCATTGGCGGCAGCGGGATCGGGCTCGTCGACGGCGATCTCGTTGATGAGTTGCTGGGTGTGTAGGTACATGATTCTCCTTGTCAGGATTGACTTTCCGGGTGCCGTCAAACGGGCGTGCGGCACTGCTTCGATCTGTCGGACGGCGCAGCTGACGTTTGCCGCGTGCAGACTTTCAGCCTGACGGGCGCCATGACGCCCACGCCCTGTCACTGTTCGAGTGGTGGGGGCGCGAGGGCAGTTTCTGCGCCGCTGGCGTGAATCGTGCTGTCGAACTCGACCCGCGTCGGGAACGCGATCGAAGCATCGGATTGTCGTGAGTTGGAATCCGCCGTCGGTGCTCCGCATGCTGGAAGCGATCGGCTACTGAGGCATACCCGCGCCAACCTCGCGCAAACGTCTGCCACGCTGGGCCATGGCCCCGTGCGCTGGCGTCGGTGCATCGATCAAGATCGAAATCTGTTTTCGGAAAGTGGATTTCGCCACCGAGAGCATTTCGCCACTGTGGGCACAGTCAAGTTTCGAATCGGCTGGGATTGTGCATACCCCACATGCGAGCTTCTGTGCTCGCGAATACGCGTCCAGCCTCCGGCGCTTCCACCATCACGGGACAGCCGATCGGCATTCTCGACGCATCCATCTTTTTAAGGACCCCATGTCATCCCGAAATACCCTTGCTCGTTCCCTGCACGACGTCGGCGCTGCCGCGTGGTTCGGCGGCTCACTGATGGGCGCCGTGGGCGTGAACGCCGCGGCCGCCGCTGTCCGCGACCCACAGGACCGCGCCCGCACGGCGGCTGTCGGCTGGGCGAAATGGGCGCCGGTCAGCGCCATGGCCATCAGTGCGCACCTGCTGGGCGGCGGAGCCGTCCTCTACGCCAACCGCGATCGAGCCAAGCATCAGTCCGGCGTCACGTCCAACACCGTAGCCAAGATCGCACTGACCGGTGCCGCGCTGGGCGCAACGGTCTACAGCGGCATTCTTGGCGCGAAAACCGCTCAGGGCGATGGGCATTCGGTCGAGGGTGCGACAGAACCGGCCGCCTCCACTCCGGAGGACGTGGCCAAAGCGCAAGGCCAGCTGCGCTACCTGCAGTGGGCGCTCCCGGTGCTCACCGGCGCGATCGTCGTGCTGGGCGCGCAGCAGGGCGAACAGCAACGGGCCGGCCAGATACTCGCCGGAGTCGGCAGCTCGCTGGCACGGCGTATCCGCGACTGACGCCCGTCGATCGACTGACCCCAACCAACCACGCACGCCGCAGCGACATCCACCCGCGATGGCGAAGCCGGTGTTCCGAAGGAGAATCCAATGACGAAGCATGACAAGGCCGACCAGGCCCGCAAGGGCTTGTTCGACTCAGTGAAGGGCAAGGCGAAGGAGTTCGTCGGCGCAGTGACCGGCAACGACTCGTTGACCACGGAGGGCCAACTCGAGCAGACGCAGGCTCAGGAGCGCAAGCAGGCCAACAGCGTCGAAGCTGTGGCCGACGCCGAGGCCGAGCAGGCGCGCGCGGAGGCAGCAGACGCGAGACTGAAGGGTGCCGAGGAGCGCGCCGAGGTCGGCGTCGAGGCCGCGAACGCCGAGAAAGCCGTGCGCGCTCAGCAGGACGCCGAGAAGCGGGCTGCCGAGCAGGCCGGAGCGCAGGCCGCTGCCCGGGAGAAGGCGCACGCCGAACTCGACGCTCAGCGCGACGTGGAGCGGGCAAAAGCGCAAGAGCGCGTGGAGGTGCGCGCTGCCGCGAACGAGGCCGTCGATGCCCTTGACGACCATCAGACCGCCGAGCACATCGCCACGAACGCGCACGAAGAAGCCGACCGAATCAGGGCGCGCGCCGCCCGCCTCACCAACGACGCCGATCTGCCGTGAGCACCGACACAACTCAGGAGCTAGCAATGAAGATCACCAGAGTCCCCCTCGCGGTCTTGGGTTTCCAGTACCGGATCGCCCGGCTGCCGCTGCAGGTGATCGAGGACCAGATGGCGGCCAGGATGGGTGCCGAAGCGCCCGTCCGGCTGTTCTACGAGCGCGCGCTGGGCACGCTGGACGCGACCGTGGGCAGCATGCTGGGTGACTCGACGCTGAAGATGCGCGGGTCGGCGCTGGCCGAGCGAGCCGACTCGCTCAGCCGCGCCGCCCGCCTCGACGCGGCAGCGACGGCGAAGGAAGAACGTGCCGGCGCTGAGTTGGACGCAACGCTCGACAAGGCCGCTGAGGATCAGAAGCAGGCCCAGCACGCCAAGCTGAGCGACATCAGTGACGCGCGGACCGAAGCCGAGCAGCGCAAGACTGCTGCGGCAGAAGCCGCCGACAAGCGCACCGCCGCTGCCAAGCACCAGACGGACGAGGTGGCTGCGCAGCGCACGCGCTCGGTCGAAGAAGCTAAGCGCGACGCGAAGGCCAAGATCCGCGCGGGAGAGGACAAGGCCAGCGCGGCAGCGCGATCGAAACTCGATGATGCCCAAGCGAAGCGCAACGACGCCGAAAGCACACGCGCACAAGCCGATCGAGTAGAAGAGCTTGCCGACCTCGAGAAGCAGAAACGCCAGACGGCGCGAGCGAGCAAGTCCTGACCTCTGGGGATCGCCGCGTTCGGCACGATGCCGAACGCGGTGTTCCTGGATCAGGTGTGACCGCGACCGGGGTAACCTGAGCGCATCCCCATTCCACGAGAAGCCGACGGACCGCTCCGCGTCGCTGTATTGGCGCCGATCGCCTGGCGGACACCGCCTCGCCACTACGGCCCGTGGGAGCAGTTCGCCTCGTTGCTCACCGAGGGGTTGGTAGCGGCGGGCCACCACGTCACGCTGTTCGCCACCGCGGACTCGATCACCGCCGCCACGCTGCACGCCACGGTGTCGGGTGGCTGGTCCGAGGACGCGACGATTGACGCCAAGGTCGCCGAGTGCCTGCACATCGCGTCCGTGTTCGAGCGCGCCGCCGAGTTCGACATCATCCACAACGGGTTCGACTTCCTGCCGCTCACGTACAGCGACCTCGTCGCGACACCGGTGGTGACCACCATCCACGGGTTCTCGTCCGACCGGATCATCCCGGTGTACGAGCGCTATGACGCGACCACGGCGTACGTGTCGATCAGCGACGCCGATCGCGATCCACGCCTGCACTACGCGGCCACTGTGCACCACGGCATCGATGTCGACGCGTTCGCGGTCCATCCCAGTCCGGGCCGGCATCTGCTGTTCTTCGGACGAATCCATCCCGACAAGGGCACGGCCGAAGCGATCGAGGTCGCGCGCCGGTGCGGCCGCCGACTCGACATCGCCGGCATCATCCAGGACGAGGAGTACTTCCGCGCCGAAGTCGCGCCGCACATCGACGGCACACAGGTGCGCTATCTCGGCGCCGTCGACGCCACATCACGGGCCGAGGTACTGGGAAGCGCGCACGCCCTTCTGCACCTGATCGACTTCGACGAGCCCTTCGGCTACAGCGTGGTGGAGGCGCTGACCTGTGGCACGCCGGTGGTGGCCAACGCGCGGGGCTCCATGGGCGAACTGATCGCCCACGGAGAGAACGGTTTTCTCGTCGACGACATCGATTCGGCGGTGGCCGCGGTCGCTGCGGCCGGCGAGCTCGACAGAGGTCGGATCGCCGAGCGTGCCTCGGAGCGCTTCACTGTCGCGGCGATGGTCGCCAAGTACGTCGCGGTGTATCGCGACGTCATCAGCGGGCAGACATGAATCGCGACGAGCGACATGACGCCGACTGGTGGAAGTCGGCCGTCGTCTACCAGGTCTATCCCCGGAGCTTCGCGGACTCGGACGGCGACGGGGTCGGTGACCTGGGCGGCATCATCGAGCACCTCGACTATCTGCAGTTGCTCGGGGTCGACGTGATCTGGCTGTCGCCGGTCTACCGCTCGCCGCAGGTCGACAATGGCTACGACATCAGCGACTACTGCGATATCGACCCGCTGTTCGGCACCCTTGCCGGTTTCGACACGCTTCTCGACAACGTGCACGCCCGCGGGATGAAGCTGGTGATGGACCTCGTCGTCAACCACACCTCCGATGAGCACCCGTGGTTCGTCGAATCGCGTTCTTCACGGGACAACCCGAAGCGGGACTGGTACATCTGGCGCGACGGCCGCGACGGTGCTGAACCCAACGAGGGTGCTGAACCCAACAACGTTGCTGAACCCAACGACGTTGCTGAACCCAACAATTGGGGCTCGTTCTTCAGCGGTCCGGCGTGGACTTGGGAACCGACCACCGGCCAGTACTACCTGCACCTGTTCGACCGCAAGCAACCGGACCTCAACTGGGAGAACCCTGACGTTCGTGAAGCCGTCTACGACGTCATGGCCTGGTGGCTCGACCGCGGTGTCGACGGCTTCCGCATGGACGTCATCAACTTCATCTCCAAAGTCGAGGGACTGCCCGACACCAGGGCCACGCCGGCCGGACAGCCTCTGGCCATCGCCTTCGACGGGTTCGCCGACGGCCCGCACGTGCACGAGTACCTCGCCGAGATGACCCGCGAGGTCTTCGCCGGTCGCGACGGCGCGTTCATTACCGTCGGGGAGATGCCGGCGGTGACGCCCGAGCAAGCGCGGCTTTACACCGATCCGGCTCGGGGCGAGCTGAACATGGTCTTCCAATTCGAGCACGTGTCCGTCGACCTGAGCCCGACGAACAAGTTCGACTACCTCGGTCTGGACCTGGTGGCCCTCAAGCGAGCCCTTCATCGATGGCAGGAGGCGTTGGCGGACGTTGGGTGGAACAGCCTGTACTGGAGCAACCACGACCAGCCTCGCGTCGTGTCCCGGTTCGGTGACGACGCCCCCGAGTACTGGGCTGCCTCGGCGAAGGCTCTCGCCACGATCCTGCACGGCATGCGCGGTACCCCGTTCGTGTATCAGGGCGAGGAACTGGGGATGACCAACTACCCGTTCCGAAGTCCGCAGGACCACAAGGATCTCGAGGCCGTGAACTATTACCAGAACGTGGTCGCACTCGGTGGCGACGAGCGCGCTGCGTTGGCCGGCATGTCCAAGGTCAGCCGCGACAACGCGCGGACGCCGATGCAGTGGAACGCGGGACCCCACGCCGGATTCACCACCGGTAATCCATGGCTGCCGGTCAACCCCAACCACGCCTGGCTGAATGCCGCCGCCCAAATCGGTTCACCGGATTCGGTTTTCGCTCATTACCAGCTCCTCATTCGGCTACGCCACGAACTGCCCGTGCTCGTGGACGGGGACTGCTCACCGCTGCTGGCACAGGACCCTCAGATCTGGGCGTACACCCGAACCTCGGAGACCGGGAGGGTTCTCGTGATCGCCAACTGCGGTCGCGATCCCCGGTCGGTGGACATCGGCCGGCAATGGATGTCGGCGGAGTTGGTACTGGGCAACCTGCCGGATACGCCCGCCAGGTTGACCTCGACGTCCCTTGACCTCGCCGGCTGGGACGCGCGTATCTACACCGCCGAATCCTGACCAAAGACGACCCGGGCCGAAAAGCCTTCTGCCGCTGCGGGTACGGCTATCGGTTGGCGGCCCCCGCATCGGAACCGTGCATATCCCCAACGGCGAGTGCGACGGTGCACGCAGTCTTGCCTTCCAGGGTGTGCAACGACACTCCCAGAAGTTCGCCGATCCGGTTCAATCTGTATGACAACGAGTTTCGATGAATGAACAGCGTCGCGGCGGTCTTGGTGGGGCTACCGTCGGCATCCAGGTACGCCCGAAGTGTCTGCATCAGTTCTGAGTTCGTCTCGCTGTCGTGTGCGCTCAGCGGGCGCAGGAAGCGTAGGGCCTGCTCGATACCATCGGTCGTCAATGCCGTGGCGAGCACCGAAGGGAGGTCGAAACGGCGGCCGACGGTGGGTCCGGTGACACGTTCGAGCTGCTGGGGTGACGCCAGCATGGCCGCCCGGATGCTGCCGAGGCCCAGCAGTGGCTCGGTCACGATGGCAGGGCGACGGGGCGCGATCTCCGAGAGGAGATGAACGACGGCGCTGGTTACGGTGCTCTGATCGAAGTCCTGCCCGATCACGAAGAGATATCCGCTAGATTCCGAAATACCCAGCACAGGAAGGAGATCCGCGAACTGGAGACGCATTCTCCACGCATCGTAGTTGTCGGTACCGGTGCGCACCGTCACCAGCACGGTGGGCTTGCGGGTGTCGAAGCCGGCTGCACGCATGAGCTTGGTGGTGTATCGCAGGGTGTCGCCATGGGGTTGCCGAAGCTGCTCGACCAGGGCCCGCATCCGGTCGTTGGCCTCGCCATACTGTTCGGCCGTGGAGTTCAGATGCAAGCTCACGATCGACCCCACCGGTCCGAGGAGGGCATCCAGTGCGGCTGCGCTCTTCGGTGACCGCACGGCAATCGCGAACTGGCCACGGCCGCGCACCGGGTTGAGATGACGAACATGCTCAGTGACCTCGCTGGCGTGTCCTGCGGTGCGCGCGGTGGGCAATTGCCACGCCATCGCCGATGGCCGGCTCGCCACCATCCTTCCCTGGGAGTCGACGAGCCCGACCTCGCCGCCGACCACCGACCTGATCTGCTCGAGCAGTTCCAACACGGTCGTTCCCCGTGCTTCCAACTCGGCGCAGGCGTCGGCCAATTCCAACGAGGTCCGCAGGAGCGCACTGTTCTCGGCTTGGAGGGTGTCGTTCACGAGCCGGTGAACCTGGAGAAGGTTCACCGGTGGTGAGACCTCCAGCACCGGCACGTCGTACTTGTTTCCCGCCTCGACCAGACCCGCGGGTACCACCTCGTGGGCTATCCCCGAGTTGAAGACGATCCCGGCGACCGGAACCTGGGCGAGTCTCTCGACGTACGCGTCCCAGGTTCGACTGTCCTGGAAGTTCATCGCGATACCCGCCAGAGTCACCAGCTCATTGCCCTGGAGGAACGCCGTCGGCTCGATCAACTCGGTGGGAGCGACGGTCGAGACGGGCCGCCGCATTCGTGTGGTCTGCGTCGTAGTCTTCAAACGCAGTCCCAGGTACTCGTTAGCCATCAGAGCGTCCAATTGCATGGCGGGACTCCTTCGTCGATCGAACGCGCTGGTCCTGATTGTGTTTCGCCACGGCTTCTGTGGTGTGTCCGGTTTGCGCCGATTGCTCACACTCGTGCATCTGCACAGTATCTCTGTCATGCCTTTCGTGCATTAACACAATAGTTCGGTGCGCAGGGGGGCCATAGCGTCGAGTCATGACTTCCACAATCACGATCAATTCCGACCTGGGAGAGTCGTTCGGTCTGCTGAGCTTCGGGCACGACGACGAGTTGTTGGACCTGATCGACGCGGCCAACATCGCCTGCGGATTCCACTCCGGCGATCCCCATGTCATGTCGTCCACAGTCGCCGGCGCCGCACGTGCCGGCGTGGCACTGGGCGCCCATCCTGGCCTGCCCGATCTGACGGGGTTCGGCCGCCGGCAGATGTCGTTGACCGCCGACGAGGTACGTGACCTGACGCTCTATCAAGTCGGTGCGCTCTCGGCCTTCATCGACCAATCGGGCGCGCAACTGAGCCACATCAAGGCGCACGGTGCGCTGTACGGAATGCTCTCCCGTGACGAAGACCTGATGCGTCCGGTGGCCGAGCTGGCGGCACGGCTCGGAGTCCAGATCTTCGGACTCGCCGGAACCGCACACCAGACCGTCGCCAGCCAGGCCGGGGTCGAGTTCGTGCCCGAGCTGTATGTCGACCTGAACTACGACCCCGACGGCAACCTGATCATCGTGCGGCGACCGCAGATCACCGATCCGGCCGCCGCCGCAGAGCGGGTCACCTCGGCGGTCACCACGGGCACGATCACCGCCAGCGACGGCTCGACGCTGCCCGTCGAATTCTCGAGTATCTGCGTTCATTCCGATACACCCAACTGCGTAGACGTCGCTAGAGCCGTCGTCGCTGCACTGGAGTCCAGTCAGCAGTCCGCGCAGAAACCAGAAAGGCAAACCATTGGCAACACATGAGATCTCGACCCCGCTGCCGGGGATCTTCTACCGCAGTCCCGGTCCCGGAAAGCCTCCCTATGTCGAAGAGGGTGACCACGTGGACGTCGGACAGGCCATCGGGCTCGTCGAAATCATGAAGCAGTTCAGCGAAGTGAAGAGCACCGCCGCCGGGAGCATCGAGCGATTCGTGGTTGATGACCTCGGCGAAGTCACACCAGGGACGGTCATCGCATTGCTTACGGAGGATGAATGAAACGACTACTCGTGGCCAACCGTGGTGAAATCGCGGCCCGGATCATCAGGACCGCTCAGGAGATGGGACTCGAAACCGTCCTCGCCGCCAGTGAGGCCGACCGCGAAAGCTACGCGGCGCAGCTCTCCGATCTCGTCACCGTCATAGGACCCGCCCAGGCCGGTCAGAGCTACCTCAACTCGAAGGCGCTGACCGACGCGATTCGCAGCTCCGGAGCCGACGCGGTTCATCCCGGGTACGGATTCCTCTCTGAAGACGCCGAATTCGCCAAGAGCGTCATTGCCGCCGGCGCGACCTGGGTCGGCCCCAGCCCGGAGTCGATCGCGCTCATGGGAAACAAGGCGGCGGCACGGCAGGCCGCCAAGGACGCCGGCGTGCCGGTGCTCGCCGGCAGCGACGGAGCTGTCCAGCCCGACGAAGACGTCAAGGCAGTGGCCGACGGCATCGGGTACCCACTGCTGATCAAAGCGTCCGCAGGCGGCGGTGGCAGGGGCATCCGGATCGTCAGGAGCGCTGAGGAGTTGGAGGGCGAACTGCAGCTCGCGGTGGCCGAAGCCGGCGCGGCATTCGGCGACTCCGCGGTCTACCTCGAACGCTTCATCGACAAGGCCCGCCACGTCGAAGTCCAAATACTGGGCGACGGAACAGATGTCGTCCACCTGTTCGATCGGGACTGCTCGCTGCAACGCCGAAATCAGAAGATTCTCGAAGAGACGCCCGCACCCAATTTGCCCGACGAACTGCGCGAGCAGATGCTCACCGCGGCCGTCCAGCTGGCCCGCGCATGCAATTACCGTGGCGCAGGCACGGTCGAGTTCCTCTACGACGCGGCGCGGCGTGAGGTCTGTTTCATCGAGATGAACACCCGGCTGCAGGTCGAACACCCGGTGACCGAGATGATCACGGGAGTCGATCTGGTCCGCGAACAACTCCGCATCGCCGCCGGTGAACGGCTCGGATACCAACAGAGCGACATCACGCGCGACGGTCACGCCATCGAGGCCCGCATCAACGCAGAAATGCCGTCTCAGGGGTTCATGCCGAGTCCCGGAACCATCACCGACATCCGGTGGCCCGGCGGTCCCGGTGTGCGCATCGACAGCGGTGTGGTCAGCGGATCCACGGTCCCGCCGTACTACGACTCGCTGCTGGCCAAGGTCGTGGTGTGGCACTCCGACCGCGACTCGGCACTTGCCCGGGCCCGGCGCGCCCTGTCCGAACTGCGGGTCGAGGGGGTCGAGACCACCACGGAGTACCTGGAATCGGTACTCGCTCATCCATCCGTGCGTGACGCCACTCATCACACGAAGTTTCTGGAACACGCCGCGGATCAACTCCTGCAAGGAATCTCATGACAGACACCGTGCTACGCGAAAAAGCCCGCTACTCCTGGGGTGGTGACGAATTCCTGTTCGTCGAGATCGATGAATCAATGAGTCTGGAGGGGTACTTCCTCGTCGGAACACTGGCGGCAGCAGTGGAATCCGAAGGGGTCCCGGGGATCACCGATATCTGCCCGACCAACACGTCGCTGCTGCTGCGCTACGACCCCGACGTGGTATCCCCGCACGATCTGCAGGACAAGGTCCAGGCACTCGAGTCCGGTGTTCGCGCCACCTCCTCGCAGACCTCGCAGGCGCGGGTGTTCGAAGTCCCGGTCTGGTATGACGATCCATTCACCTCAGAGGTCGGACAGCGGTTTCGCGACAATCATCAAACACCCGACAAGACAGATCTTGAATTCGCCGCCGAGGTCAACAACCTCACCGGCGCGCAGGAGTTCATCGAGCGCCACCACAGCACACCCTGGATGGTGACCGCCGTGGGATTCGTTGCCGCACTGCCGTTCATGTATCAGATGACGCCGCGGTCCAGTCAACTCGAGGTGCCCAAGTATCTGAGTCCACGAACGGACACCCCAGCGCTCACCGTGGGACACGGTGGCTGTTTCAGCGTGATCTACTCCGTGAAGGGCGCAGGCGGTTACCAGATGTTCGGCATCGCGGCGGCACCCGTCTTCGCGCCGAACTCGGCACTGGCCGACTTCCAGGACTCGATGGTGCTTTTCCGGTCCGGTGACATCGTGAAGTTCAAGCCGGTCGGCGAAGACGAATATCACGCCATCAGGAAGCAGTGCGAAGAAGGCACATTCCGATACAAGCGAACGGAGGTCCAGTTCGATCTCGATGGCTGGACCGCCGACCCCGACAACTACAACTCTGCGATTATGGAGGCCCTCGATGGCACTGTTGATTGACGAACCAGGCTTACAATCGACCGTTCAAGATCTCGGCCGCCCCGGGCATTACAACGTCGGGATCCCACTGAGCGGCGCGATGGACACCCTGTCGCATGAGATCGCGAATCTCTTGGTCGGCAACGACCCGACCCTGGCGACCATCGAATGTACCTATACCGCACCGAAGTTCACGGTCACCGAACCCACCACAATGGCGGTGGCCGGCGCGACGATGGAGGTCGCCGTCAACGGGGAGAACGTACCGCAGTGGACCAGTGTCGCTCTGGCCGAGGGTGATTCCGTCACCTGCGGCTTCGCCACCGCAGGAACGCGCGCCTACCTCGCCTTCAGCGGCGGCGTCGACGTCCCCAGGGTGCTCGATAGCCGAAGCACGTACTCGCTGGGCAAGATCGGCGGACACCAGGGCAGGGCGCTGGCGGCGGGGGACACCGTGCCGATCGGAGCGCCCACCAAGGACGGCGCCGTCCGAGAACTCGCCGATGAACTGCGGCCGGAGTTCTCCCGGGCGATCACTGCCCGCGTGGTCCTCGGACTCTACGACCACCTGCTCACCGCCGAGTCGATCGACATGCTGACCACCACCGAGTGGAAGCTCACACCGGTCGCCGACAGGACCGGCCTGCGCTTCAGCGGCGACCAGAAGTTCGAGTTCGCCGATCGCACCCAGCCGTTCGGCGCGGGATCGAACCCGTCGAACATCGTCGATGCCGGATATGCGATGGGTTCCATCCAGATTCCGGGCGGGAGCCAACCCATCGTGCTGCACCGCGATGCGGTGTCGGCCGGCGGATACGCGATGGTGGCGACAGTCATCAGCTCGGACATGAATGCCGTCGCTCAACTGGCCCCCGGGTCGACCGCGGTCTTCGAATCCGTCAGCATCGACGAGGCCGTGGCTGCTCGAGCGGAGCGCACCAAGCGGCGCAACAAAATTCACGAGTCCCTCACATCCTGAGCGCGGCTGTATCGTCGAAGGCATGACGGCGCCGCTGAACATCCTGGTGTGTGGCGCGAGCATCGCCGGGCCGGCCCTGGCGTACTGGCTGCAGCGGGCGGGTCATCAGGTCACCGTCGTTGAGCGCAGCGCAGAGTTTCGTCGGGGCGGGCAGAACGTCGACGTCCGGGGTCCCGGCCGTGTGGTGCTGCGCGACATGGGATTGGAGTCCCGGGTCCTCGCTGCGGGAACGGGGGAGGCGGGGCTCCGGTTCGTCGACGACGAGGGCTCGGTGCTGGCCGAGTTCCCGGCGGGCAGCGGTGACAGTGACGGCCCGACGGCCGAAGCCGAAATCCTCCGCGGCGAATTGTCCAGGCTCCTGATCGAGGTGGGCGGTCCCGGTGTCGAATACGTCTTCGGGGACTACGTCACCGCTCTGACACAGGGCGGAGATCGTGTCACCGTCGACTTCGCCAACGGTGGCTCCCGTCAGTTCGATTTCGTCGCTGTCGCCGAGGGGACGCGCTCGCGAACAAGGGGTCTCGCGTTCGACGATCACATTCGGTTCCGGGACCTCGGCATGTACACGGCCTACGGAACCATTCCACGAACCGGAGGCGACGATGACTGGTGGCGCTGGTACAACGCCCCGGGAGGTCGGGCGATCACCCTGCGGCCCGACAACGTCGGAACCACCCGAGTGACGTTGTCGTTCATGTCTTCTCCCCGCGGCTACGAGGACATGGACCCGGGCGACCAGCGAGGAGCATTGCGCCGCCGCTTCGCCGGAGCGGGGTGGGAGGCCGCGCGAATTCTCGACGCCCTCGATTCCGACGCCGAACTGTACGTCGACCAGATGACGCAGGTGTTCGCACCGCGGTGGGCAGCGGACCGCGTGGTCCTGGTCGGTGACGCCGCCTGGTGCGCGACTCCGCTCAGCGGGATGGGGACCACGCTCGCCATCACGGGCGCGTACGTGCTCGCCGGCGAACTCGCCCAACACGGCGACCACCGGCAGGCGTTCCTCGCCTACGAGCACAGAATGCGACCGCTGGTGTCCCGGGCGCAGAAACTTCCACCCGGCACGCCACGGCTGGCGCACCCGAAGAGCCGGGTCGGAGTCGCGGTGTTCCGAACCGCGCTGCGCCTCAGCAGGTCGGCACCCGTCCGCTTCGTCGCCGACCGGCTCGACTTCGACTCGGCCGACGACAAATTCGAGCTGCCGCAGTACGACGTCGGTCGACGCTGACGTTCACGGGTGCTGCTGCCGAGACGCCGGGATGACGTCGAAGTCGCCTCGAACAGAGGGCGGTTCCGTTAGCGTCGGCGGGGCCATGACCGTGCCGGTTCGCCCTGACGCCATCACCGCCGAGGTGTTCCGTGCGTTGACGGGACGCGCCGACGTGACAGGTGTGCGCCTGGTCGGTGAGGATCACGGCACCGCGGTCCGCGCCCGCCTGCAGGTGACGGGCTCGCCGGACGAACCGGGGACGGTGTTCGCCAAACTCACCCCGACCCGGCCGGTGGAGCGACTGTTCAACAACCTGATGGGGTTGGGGCACAACGAGGTCGAGGTCTACCGCCGGCTCGGCGACGAACTCCGCGGTGTGACGCCCGACGTGTACGGGGCTGCGTCGGACCGGGGCAGGTCCATCGTGCTGATGGAGGATCTGGCGCTGCGGGATGCGCGGTTCGGCGACGTCGCCGGATCGTGCACGCCGGACGAGGCCGTCGCGGTGGCGAGGGCGCTGGCCGGGTTCCACGCAAGGTTCTGGGAGTCGGGCCGGTTCACGACCGACCTCGCGTGCTTCACGCCCCCTGCTGCGCGGTCGGTGTCCCGGGGACCGCAGACCTGGAGGCTGGTGGCGCTCCTGCCCCGCCGGTACCACGACGTCGTACCGCGCGGTGTCCGCGACGATTCCCGGATCCTGCGCACCCGGCGACACGCGGTCGCCGCCGCCCTGCGCGACTTCCCGTTGACCTTTCTGCACGGTGACACCCACCGCGGCAACATCTGCTTCGTCGGCGACCGCCCGATCCTGTTCGACTGGCAGGTCGCCGCGCAGGGACCGGGGTTGAAGGACCTCGCGTACTTCGCCGTCACGTCGCTGGACCCCGATGTGCGCCGTGCGGTCGAACGAGACCTACTCATCACCTACCTCGATGCGCTACACGCGAGTGCGGGACCCCGGCTGTCGTTCGCGCGGGCCTGGGACGACTTCCGGATGCTCGCGGTCACCGGATACACGGCGGCGGCCGTCACCGCTGCGTTCAGCGGCCGGCTCCAGGGCGAGGAGGTGACACGCGCCGGCCTCAACCGTGCCGCCCAGGCGGTTCAGGACCTCGACTCGTTCGCCGAACTTCGTCGGCGCCTCTGAGGGCCGTACGCTTCCCCCGTGACCGCGATCGACCCGGACAAGCTCAGTACGTGTCTGGAGGTGCTGGCCGACATCGAGTCACTGCCGCCCGAGCACCCCGACGCCGTCGCCGTGCGCCGAGCCACCGCAGCCGTCTTCAAGTCGGTGAAGAAGGCCCGTCGCCACGCCAAACGGGACGCTGTCAACGCCGCGGACCGCGCGGTCATCGCCGCCACCGCGACCGGCGCACCCGGCCGCATCGACGACGAGACGGCCGGCCTGCCGCTCGTGTCCACGACGGCCGGGGCCACCGCGGGCACCCTGCTCCGGTCCCGGGCCTGCTACATCTGCAAGAACCACCACACCGTCGTCGACGCCTTCTACCACCAGTTATGCCCGGAGTGCGCGGCGCTCAACCGGGCCAAACGCGACGCCCGTACCGACCTGACCGGCAGAAGTGCCCTGCTCACCGGTGGCCGCGCCAAGATCGGCATGTACATCGCGCTGCGATTGCTCCGCGACGGCGCGCACACCACCATCACCACGCGATTCCCCAATGACGCCGTACGCCGCTTCGCCGCGATGGACGACAGCGCCGACTGGCTGCACCGGCTCCGTGTCGTGGGTATCGACCTGCGCGACCCGGCCCAGGTCGTCGCGCTCGCCGATACCGTCGCCGCGCAGGGACCGCTGGACATCCTGATCAACAACGCCGCCCAGACCGTACGCCGGGCCCCCGGGTCGTACGCGGCGCTCGTCGAGGGGGAGAACACCCCGCCGCCTGAACTCGTCGACGTCATCACGTTCGACCGCGTCAGCGACGCCCACCCGGCCGCTCTCGCCGGCAGCCTCGCCGAACACCCGGCGCCGCACGCGGTCACACATCCCGGAACGTTTCCCGTCACCGAGCTCGCACTCACTGCCCGCAGCGCCTCCCCGGAGCGGATCGCCGCGGGCATCGCCATCGACGCGGGCGGGCTGCTGCCCGACACCGCGGCGGTGAACAGCTGGACGCAGCGCGTGCACGAAGTCGACGCGATGGAACTGCTCGAGGTGCAGCTTTGCAATCAGACCGCGCCGTTCATTCTCGTGAGCCGACTGCGTCCGGCGATGGCCGCCTCGCCCGCGCGCCGCAAGTACGTGGTGAACGTGTCGGCGATGGAGGGCCAGTTCAGCCGGGCGTACAAGGGCCCAGGCCATCCGCACACCAACATGGCCAAGGCTGCGCTGAACATGCTGACCCGCACCAGTGCCGGTGAGATGCTGGAGCAGGACGGCATTCTGATGACCGCCGTGGACACGGGCTGGATCACCGACGAGCGCCCGCACCCGACGAAGCTGCGGCTGGCCGACGAAGGGTTTCACGCCCCGCTCGATCTCGTCGACGGCGCTGCCCGCGTGTACGACCCGATCGTGCGCGGGGAAGCGGGCGAGGATCTGTACGGGTGTTTTCTGAAGGACTACTCGCCAAGCAACTGGTAGCCCTGCGCCGAAACTGAACGTAACACCCAGGTCCCGCCGGAACGTCGAGCACAAGCTCAGTTTCGCGGCGGGTCAGTCGAGTGGATTGATGCGACGGACGATCAGTGGGTCTGCGGGGGTGAAGGGGAAGTTCGGCAGATCGTCGATGTGGGTGTCGAACGCGGCGGCCAGGACTTCGCGGGAGTAGGCGCTGGCCGAGGCCTTGTATCCGATGTCGGCGGGGAAGGGCTGGTCGAAGAAGATCAGGAAGTGCCACTCGTCGGAGCCGATGTTCTCGATGTGGTGCGGGTAGGCGCGCGGGATGAAGTACATGTCTCCGGTGGTCATCGTCCAGGTGTCCAGCGTCCCATCGGGATTCATGATCGTCATTCGTGCGTCGCCGTGGCGGACGTAGCCCATCTCCGCGGTGACCGGATGCCAGTGCGGTTCCCGCATGCCGTCCTCGGCGACCCGCAGCGAGTACATCGAGATGTCCTTCAGTGCGGGCCAGTACTGGTCGCGGGCGAAGCGGGCGTTGCCGTAGGCGTAGTTCAGCCCGGCGGGCTGGCCTTCGATGTCGAACTTGTGCGAATCGTGGAAATACGCCGACTCGGGGATCGCGGGGTCACCGACGCGGGCGGCCAGCCTGCGGTCTGAAAGTGGAGTGTGAGTGTCACGCCGGATCTTGGCCATGTCGGAGGTCGGTAGGTCGTAGGTGTTGCCCAGCACCGCATCGGTGAAGGCGCCGAACGTGGCGCCGAGCCCGAAGTCCTCGGGCCGCTCGTTGCGGAAGGCGATGATGAACTCCGCGACGTCGGTGCCGATGTTCTCGATGTGGTGCAGCGAGCCGGAGTCGATGTGGAACATCTGCCCGGCCGTCACCACGAAACTGGCGAATTCGCTGTAGCTGTCGAGCACCGAGACCAGCGCCGTACCGGACACGCAGTAGGTGAGTTCGTTGGCGTTGGCGTGCCAGTGCGGGGTGCGCATCGCGCCAGGGTTGAGCAGCACCCGCTTGATCGACAGGCGGTTCAGGATCGGCAGGTCGTCGGCGGTGACGCGGCGCATCGATCCGAAGTCGTTCTCCTCGATGATGTCGCCGTCGAACAGCGAGGCGGTGTGGCTGCTGCGCGCGCGGGGCGTCGTCATGGGGATCCTCCTGGGGGTCGTGGGCCGCTGCTGCGTGTGACTCTGCACTGGTCTGCGCCGGTTGTCATGGAAGCTGCGGCCATGGCCATGGCGAATTCCCCGCCGCGTCGATGCCTGCGGGCCGCAACGCACTCAGTCGGCACGCAGATGCAGCGAGGTCAGCGTGGATCGGGCGTCGTCCGGAATGGGCGCAGGTCCATCCTCGTCGAGCAATACCAGCACCGTGTCGCACAGGCTGATGCACACGTCGTCGACGAAGAGGGCAGTCGCGGCCACGAACGAGGTGCGACCCACGTGGCCGATGCCGACTGCGGCCTCGATGGTCGCCGGCCAGTGCGCCTCATTGAGGAAGTGCACGGCGTTGGTGGCGGCGACGATGCGCAGCGTGCGCGTCGTGCGGTCGTACACCCCGGGAAACGTGCGTCGGTTGAGGTTTGCCCGGGTGTTCTCGTGGATCGTCTCCAATGCCACGTTGTTGAGATGGCCGTTGCCGTCCATGTCGCCGTAGCGCGCGTCGATGACGTGGCGATCCGGATAGGTGGCGAGGCGCAGGCGTGCCGGGTGCGGCCGCGACACGGTGCTGATGAGCGGACGCGGATCGGATTCCATCCGGTCAAACTAGTCCCTCGGAGCGAGCTGCCTGTCAGGCGCCGACGAGTGCGACCGGCAGCCGGTCGTGCCGCCTGATGATGTTGTTGACGGCCCAGGCCGGGGGACCGGTCAACTCGATGCGGTCAACCCTGTGGGCAAGCGCACGCAGCATCGCGGTCGTCTCCAGCCGCGCCAGTCCCTGACCCGCGCAGGCGTGCGCGCCCTGGCCGAATCCCAGGTGGCGGTTGGCGTCCCTGTGAATGTCGAAGATGTCGGGGGCGTCCCACTCGCGTTCATCGCGGTTGGCCGACGCGTACATCACCAGTACCCGGGAACCGGTAGGGATCGGAGTCCCGGCGATCTCGGTGTCCTCGAGCGCTCTTCGTGAGAATGCGCGCAGAGGTGATTCGTAGCGGAAGACCTCGTTAATCGCGTTGGGGATAAGTTCCGGGTTCTCGCGGATCATCTGCCACTGTTCGGGGTGGGTGGCGAACAGATACAGCGCGTTGGAGATCGCGCTGATGGTGGTGTCCAAAGACGGCGCGATGTAGTCGATCATCAGTGGGGAGCATTCGGAGTGGGCCAACTGGCCATTGTCGGCGGCGACTAGCACGTCGTGGCCGAGGCTGCCCTCGATGACGGTGCGCTGCTTGATCACGCGGCGGGCGAACTGCAGCATCCTGGTGGTCCCTGGCAGGGCCTTGATTGCGTGCTTGTTGAGTGGCCCGAGAATATCGAAAGTTGCTCCACCCCAGGACAACAGGTGGCTACGCTGATCACGGGGCCAGCCGACGAGGTCGGGGACCACCGCCATGGGCAGAGCCATCGCGATGTCGGCGACGCCGTCCACTGTGCGGCGGCCCAGCGCGGCATCGACCACTGTGGCGGCCTGCGCATCGACGTTCTCACTGATGGCATGCAGCGCGCGGGGGAGCATGCGGTGCGCGACGAGCTTGCGTCGCTGGTCGTGCTCGGCGCCGTCACTGTTGAGCAGCGTGCCACGGGAGAGTCGGTTGCTGAATGCGTTGAGCGCCACGCCCTTGCCGGAGATGAACGTCGCGTCGTCGCGCAGCACCGCCTTGGACTCTGCGTAGCGGGGCAGCGCGTACACCCGCTGGCGGGCCAGCCTGACCACGGGGCCGAGCTCACGCAGCCGCGCGTAGTGCGGGTAGGGATCGATGATCGCGCCGGTGCTGTAGATGTCCGGGCGGTAGGTGGGTATACCGTTGTGGGTCTTCGTCATCGACGGTCCCTTACTGGGTTCGGTTGGGTGGGAACGGACTTGGGCAGTGAATCGCACATCGCCGCCAGATGTCTGGTCGTTCGCATGACGGTCCGGTCGGGCCGCACGAGTGCGGATGTCGCGCGGCCGCGGCGCAACCACCGCGCCAGCTCGCTATGTGCGGTCGCCACGTGCAGAACCGCGCCGCGCTCCTCGATCAGCGCCCGTTGGGTGCGACTGGGCGTGCCGGTGGTGATGACGGCGAATCCGTTGCCCAACTCGGCGTCGAGCCGACGTCCCCCGTCGATCACCGGGTTGGGGCACAGCCGGCCGGTCAGCTGCCGAGGTGTGCGGGATCGACACACCAGGGCGGAACGATGCAACCGGGGGGTTTCACCGTCGAGGACCTTGGCTCTGACACCGGGAAGCCGACGCATTGCCGGCAGCATCACGTGACGGAGGACGTCGCCGAACTCGCCGCCGGCTGTCATGGCACGGCCGATGCCGAGGGCCAGCCGGATCATGGCCCGGGCGTGGGGCTTTCGTTCTTTCTCGTATGTATCCAGGACATCGGTATCGAGCGTGGCGGTGAGCACCCCCGCCACCTTCCAGGCGAGGTTCATGGCGTCGCGCATCCCGGCGCCCATGCCCTGCCCGATGAAGGGCGGGGTGAGGTGGGCGGCGTCGCCGAGCAGGAAGACCCGACCCCGGCGCCAGCGGTCGGCCAGTTGCGCGCGGAAGGTGTACTCGGTGACGCGCACCAACGTCAGGTCGTCGGTGGGCACTCCGTCGACCCACGGCTTCAGCAGTGGCGCCAGCGCGTCGAGTGTCGGATAGTCCGCGGCGGTCTCGGGGTCGCGCAGCTGGAACTCCCACCGGTACCGGGTCGCGCCGATGCGCATGTAGGTGGCGGCGCGGTGCGGGTCGCACACCTGATGCACGCCCTCCCACTGGTCCAGGTCGGCTGCTGTCGCGACATCGACGACGAGCCAGCGTTGTTCGAATCCGAGGTCGTCCATCCGGGATCGGATGCACCGGCGGGCGATGCTGTTGGCGCCGTCGCATCCGAGGACGTAGTCGGCCTCGACGACGTGCTCACTGCCGTCCGAGCGGTCGGAATAGGTGACGCGGACCCGATCGGCGCCCACGGCGCTGACGTCGGTGACCTCCACGCCTCCCCGCAACTCGGCGCGCGGACAGCGCGCGAGGTTCGTGCGCAACAGCGCCTCGAACTCCGGCTGGTCGAACATGTTCGCCTGGGGAAAGCCGTTGCGGCTCAGCCTGGTATCGCGGCTGAACTCGGCGAGCACGGTCATGGAGCGGTCGAGCAGCCGCAGTCCGAGTGCGGGGCGCGAGATCGCGGCGAACTCGGCCTCGATGCCCCAGGCGGGCGACGATCCGGAAGATCTCGTCGTCCAGATGCACGGCCCGCGGCTGCGGGTACACCTGTGTCCACCGGTCGAGGATCAGGCAGTCGACACCGTACTGCGCCAACAGGGTGGCCACGGTGATGCCGGTGGGACCCGCCCCGAGGACGACGACCGGAACGTGCGGAACGCTCACGCGTATCTGACCACCGCGCGCTGGGTTCCGAGGTCGATCGCTCCATCGTCGGTCGCGACGGTGGCCTCGACGACATCGCCTTGCTTGAGGTACTTCTGGTTTTTCGCCTGGCTTTTGAAGAACGCTTTCCACTTCATCGCCGGCGGCAGCAGCGAGCCGATGATCTCGATGGGCTTCGGCGGCGCGCTGAGCGCCGTGCCCACCGGGGTACCCGTCAGCAGCAGGTCGCCGACGTCGAGGCGCTGGAATCGCGTCAGCTCCTGGAGGGCGCGCAGCGGTGGGTAGATCATGTCGCCACCGACCACCGCGTCCTGACGCAGCTCGCCGTTGACGCGCAGTTGCAGGCGCAGATCGCTGAAGCGCTTGAGCTCGTCGGCGTCCAGAAGTACCAGCGCCGGTCCGACGGGGGTGAACGTCGGGTACGACTTCGCCTCGTAGAACTGGGTTTTCGGCAACTGGATATCGCGGGCCGACACATCGTTGGTGACGACGAGGCCGGCGACGTAGTCGGCCAGGTCCGCGTCGGTGAGGTCGGTGCCGACGGGCAGCTCACGGCCGATAACGAGGCCGATCTCGACCTCGTAGTCCATGAACCGGACGTGTGCGGGCTTCACGATGTCGTCGGTCGGTCCGTTGATCGATCCGGATGCCTTGCGGAAGAACGTCAACGGCACCGTCGCCGGGTCCATCCCTGAATCTTTGACGTGCGATGCGTAATTCGTCATCTGGGCCACCACCCGGCACGGCGCGGTCACGGGGGAGACGAGGTCCAGGGTGTCCGGGGCAACCCCGCCTGCGATGTGGCGCGCGACCTCGATGGCAGCCGGGTCGCGCAGCAGGTCGGCGGTGGTGGCCGCCGTGGTGTCGATTCTCCCTGCCCCGGTGTCGGTCTGGACGTACCAGGCGTCGGCGGTGCGAAGGACTGTGGTGGTCATGAGCTGGCTACTTCATGAGGCCGCGCAGGCGGGTGAGGGTGAATTCGTTGTCGTCGTCGCGCACCGCGCTGTACATCGAGCGCAATTCCTCGATCGACTCGCGCCCGGGGGCGATGCCGAGGAAGTCCTTCGTGACCGGTGGACCCCACTGTGCGAGCCCGGTCGCGGTGAACGGCGCCCATCCGGGTTCGAGGCTGTTGTCGAACATGTCGCCGTCGGCGAAGTGCTCGACGAGGAATCCGTCGGGGTCGCGCCAGTAGTCGAAGATCTGGCTGCCCTGGATGTGGCGGCCGATACCCCAGGACCGGTGATACCCACGGTCGCGCAGATACTCACCGCCCGCGGCCAACGCGTCCAGGTCGCTGACCTGATAGGCGGAGTGCACGTACCGGTTTCGGGGCCCGAGCGCCATGGCAAGGGTGTGGTGGTCGGTGGGGGTGTCGCCGCGATCGCAGCGAATGAAGCTCATTGTCGGTCCGAGGTCGCGCTGGCCCGGGAAGTAGAGGAAGTCGCTGACGATCATCCCGAGGTTCTCCAGATACCAATTCAGCGCCTCGAGGTATCTGGTGCTCTGCAGGACCACATGTCCCAGTCGCTGCACCCGTGCGGGGACGCGCCGCGGCCGTTGGGGTGCGTTGGCACGCACCAGGTCGTGGCCGACGTTGAGAACCTGGGGCCGCTGGGACGGCAGCGCGGCGACGCTGTGGGTGCCCGCGACGACGCGAACCGGGATGCCGCTCGGGTCGACGAGGTCCACCGACACCCCGCCGATGCTCTCGGGCAGCGGGCGCGTGACCGCGCCCGTCGCATCGGCGAGGCGTACTACGTCCGACTCGTCCTGCGCGGCGAACGCCGTCCGCACGAATCTGGAGCGCGGTCCCCGGCGCACGATCAGGCAGGGCGCGCCTGCGTCGGCACCGCGCATCTGCAACTCGTCGTCATTCCGGAGCGCCGTCGAGAACCCGAACGCCTGCGCGAACGCCTCGGCGCGAAGCAGGTCGGGCTTCTCGAACTCCAACCACGCAATGTCGCGCACCTTGATCACCGGGTTGCGTGCCCGGCCGCGGTGTTCGCCGGTGCGGGCTCCCTGCTCACTGTGCATGTCCCGGTGTCCGCCCATGGCGTCAGTCATCACCGCCTCCTCTTCTGACGAAATCGTCACATGCGACGGGGCGCTCAGTCAAGTAGTTCTGACGAAATCCTCAAAAGTGAGGAAGTCCGGGTAGAATCGCCTGACTCAGGAAAGGAGCGGGGTCGATGACGCCGCACGACGAACCGCCCAACCGCCTCGCACGACGCAAGCAGAAGACGCGGGCCGCGCTGGTCGCTGCGGCGCAGTCGTTCATCGCGGCGGGGAAGCTCAACGTCCCCGTACTGGAGATCACCCAGGCTGCCGACGTCGGCATGGGGTCGTTCTACAACCACTTCGCCAGCAAGGAAGAACTGTTCGACGCGGCGCTGACCGAGGTGCTCGACATGCACGGCGCCCTGCTCGATGAGCTCAACGAATCGCTGGAAGACCCCGCCGAGACGTTCGCCCGAAGCTTCCGCCTGACGGGTCGGCTGTTCCGCCAGCGGCCGCGGGAGAGTCGGGTGCTGCTGTCGAGCGGACTGGCTCTGCTGTCCTCGGATCGCGGTGTGGCGCCGAGGGCGCGCCGTGACATCATCGCCGCCGCTGAGGCCGGTCGCTTCCACGTCGACGATCTCGGCGTGACGATGGCCGTCGTCGGCGGCGCGCTTCTGGGCCTCGGCCAACTGCTCTACGACGAGCCCGAACGCGACGTTGCCGACGCAACGGACACGATGACCGCGCACGTACTCACCGTCCTCGGAATGTCCGCCAAAGAGGCGCGCCGAATCTGTGAGCTTCCGCTGCCCGACATCGACTCGCTGGGGCCGTCGGCCTCGGTCGCTCAGGGTTCAGTGCCCGCAGTCTCCATGTAGGGCGCACAGTGGGGGCATGGACATGAACCTCGCCGATAAAGTCGCCGTCGTCACCGGAGCGAGTAAAGGAATCGGACTGGCCGTCAGCCAGGCCTTCGCCGCCGCGGGTGCGCACGTCGTCGCAGGTGCCCGGCACAACTCGCCAGCCCTGCAGGCGTTGGAGGCCGCAGGGTCGGCCACCTTCGTCGCCGCCGATCTCTCCACCCCCGAGGGACCGCGTGCGCTGGTTGCGGCGGCGGCCGAGCGGGGTCGGGTCGATATTGTCGTCAACAACGCAGGCGCGGTCACCCCGCGGTTCGATGGGATTCTGTCGGTCTCCGACGAGGACTGGGACGCCGCGCTGTCGCTGAATTTCTTGTCGGCAGTGAGGGTCACCCGGGAGGCCCTTCCGCACATGGTCTCCGGTGGCGGCGGCTCGATCGTGATGATCGGCTCGGTCAACGCGACGCTGCCGGAATGGAACATCGTCGACTACTGCGCGAGCAAGGCCGCTCTCGCCAACTTCGCCAAGAGTGTGTCGAAGGAATTCGGCCCCAAGGGGATTCGGGTCAACACCGTGAGCCCCGGGCCCGTGGCCACAGATCTCTGGATGTCCGATGACGGCATCGCCGCACAGTTCGCGGCGGCCAGTGGGGCCACGGCCGACGCCGTGGTCGCCTCTGTTGTCGAGGGTGCGGCGACAGGCCGTTTCACCACACCCCAGGAAGTCGCCGACCTGACGGTCTTCCTCGCAAGCGACCGGTCGGCCAACATCACCGGCTCCGACGTCCGCATCGACGGCGGCTACGTCGCCACCATCTGACCCGGTTCCGGTGATGTGTTCCGACGATGCGGCAGAATCGGTCGGGTGACGAACCCGCCGCAACGCCCCGGGCAGCCTGGCTGGCGCGGCCGGGGAACTCCGCCGCCTGATCCCGCAACCCATCGACTGCCGCGACCGGGCCGACCCGACGTGCCGACCGAGAAGATTCGCGCGCGGCCGTCCGATGCGGTGCCCACCGAGCAGTTTCGGCGCCCACCGCCGCAGACACCACCGCAACCGCCCCCGCGTCCGCCCGTCGCCGGGCCGCCTCCGCAGTGGCGACCGCCCCCACCGTCACAGCCGCCGCTACCACCACCGTCTCTGCCGCCGCGGCCGGATTCGGGTCATACGCCACCCGAGGACACGCGCCGCGGCGGAGGTTTCTTCACCCGGCAGACGATCGTCCTGATCGCGGTCATCGTCGTCGCGGTGGTGGCAGGCGGGCTCGCCGGCGCCGAGCTGTACGCACGGCACCGCGCCGACGGCGTTCTGGTCGGCGTCGCCGAATGTGTTGTGGAGGACGGCGTCACGATCTCCTACGGTGTGAATCCACCCTTCCTGTGGCAGCACATCACTGGCCACTACACGAACATCTCGGTGGAGACGGCGGGGGACAACGTCCAGTCCGCCAAGGGGATGACCGCCGACGTCACCCTCGAAGACGTGCGACTGCAGGACTCCGGCGACTCCAAAGGGACCATCGGCTCGTTGACCGCCACGCTGACCTGGAAGTCGGCGGGTATCAAAGACACTGTGGCCGACAATCTTCCGGGAGTGGGCAGTCTCGTCACGGGCGTCACCACCGATCCCGCCGCGGGCACGCTGGTGTTGGAGGCCGGCAGCTACAACGTCACCGCCAAGCCCGTGGTCAGCGACGGCGACCTCAACCTCGAGGTGCTCGACGTCAGCGGTCCGTTGCCGAAAGAGACCGTGCAGACCGCTCTCGACGACCTCACCAAGAAGTTGAACGACAACTATCCGCTCGGCATCCAGGCCGACAGCGTCGAGGTGACCGACTCCGGGGTCGTCGGGATGTTCTCCAGCCAGAACGCCTCGATCCCGAAAGAGGACGAGAACCCCTGCTTCGCCCGCCTATAGGCACGCCCGCCTCCTCCTGCCCCGCCGAACTGGCATTCCGGCAGAAGTTTTTCGAGTGAGCTCCTGCCGGAATGCCATTTCGGCGGAAAGTTACTGGCCGCGGGCGAGCTGCTCCAGCAGCGGCCGCGTCCGGTAGGCGACGACCTCGTGCATGGCCACCGACATGGTGGTGCGTTCCACCCCGGGCACTGCGAGAACCAGTCCGGCCACCCGGTACAGATCATCGGCGTCGGTCGCGACCACCGCGACCAGCAGGTCGGCGGCACCGGAGAGGCCCGTCACCTGGATGACCTGGGTGACGGTCTCCAGCGCGGCGATGACTTCCTCGAGCCGATGCTGGTCGACCACCACGGTGATGAACGCCTTGAGTGGATAGCCGAGATCGCGCGGCGACACGCAGCGGTCGATCGGGGCGAGGACTTTCTCCTGATCCCACCGGGACAGTCGGGCCTGCACGGTGTTCCTCGCGAGGTTGAGCGCGGCGGCCAGTTGGACCCCGGTGGCGCGGGGGGCGTCGCAGAGCGCCAGCAGTAGTCGGGCGTCGGTGCGGTCCAGTCTCGTCATGCCGCGCAGTATCGCACGTCACACTCACCAAAATATGGGCAACATGCTCAATGGTAGAGACCCTGCTTGCTCACTCTGCATGTCGCTGTCACCCTTGAGGGAGCAATACGCCCAGCTATCGCCGAGGTGGTGAGCACAGATGACAGATCTCGACATCCGCCGACCGGTTCGGGGCCCCGACAAGAGCCCGTACGAACTCGGCGATCGTTACCGCACCGGATCGGGTCCGATTGTGCTCACCGGCGTGCAGGCCATCGCACGCGCACTGGTCGAACAGCACGAGCGCGATGCCCGCGCAGGCGTGCGGGTGGCGACCTTCGTCTCGGGATATCAGGGCAGTCCACTCGGCGGCGTCGACCGGATGCTGGCCGGGATGCCCGACGTGCTGCGCGCGCATGACATCACCTTCGTGCCCGGTCTCAACGAAGAACTCGCCGCGACATCGGTATGGGGGAGCCAGGCCGTCCTGCCCAACCTCTCGACGGACACGGCACCCTTCGACGGCGTCGTGGGCGTCTGGTACGGAAAGGGGCCGGGCCTGGATCGGGCGACCGACGCGCTGCGGCATGCCAACATGTACGGCGCGAACCCGCGCGGCGGGATGCTGCTGCTGGTCGGGGACGACCCCGCCTCGAAGTCCTCCACGGTGCCCGCCGTCAGCGAGCGCTCGCTGGCCGCGCTCGGGATCCCGGTGCTCTTTCCCCGCAACGCCCGCGAGGTCGTGACCATGGCCATGCACGGCGTGGCGATGTCGAGGGCATCCGGATGCGTCGTCGCGCTCAAGATCGTGGCCGATGTCGCCGACGGCGCCTGGTCCGTCGATTCCCACGACGTCGACGTCGACATCGTCGTTCCCGAAGTGCGCTGGGAAGGAAAACCTTTCGTCTATCGGCAGCGGCCGATGGCGGCTCCGGCCGCCAGCCTCGACGCCGAGGCCGACCTGTACGGACCCCGGGCCGAGGTGGTGCGTGCCTACGGCGCCGCCAACGGTCTCGACGTCATCGAGATCGACCCACCCCACGCCACGGTGGGGATCGCGGCCAGCGGCACGACGTACGACTCGGTGCGGCAGGCCCTCGTCGACCTCGGGGCCGACGACTTCGCGCTCCATCACGCGGGAATCAGACTGCTGCGGATCGGGATGCCCACCCCGCTGGGTCCGGGCAGCATCACCGACTTCGCCGACGGACTCGACGAGATCCTCGTCATCGAGGACAAGACCGCCTTCATTGAGACCCAGGTCCGCGAAATCCTCTACGGTGCAACGGGCGCGCCGCGAATCCTCGGCAAAAAGGACGCCGCCGGACGGCCGTTGATCCCCGCAGGCGGCGAGCTCACGGCCGGCCGGCTGCTGGCGCCGCTGCGCCGCGTGCTCAGTGACCGACTGGACCTGAAGAAGCCGCCGCCGCCGGCGCTGTCGCTGGAAGTCCTTCCCGCCCAACGCGCCGCGTACTTCTGCAGCGGCTGTCCCCACAACCGTTCCACCGCCGTGCCCAAGGGTTCCGTTGCCGGCGGGGGCATCGGCTGTCACACCATGGTGACGATGTCGGGTCGTGATGACAGCGCCGTCCTCGGGCTCACCCAGATGGGTGGCGAGGGTAGCCAGTGGATCGGCCAGGCCCCCTTCACCGATGTGCCTCATCTGTTCCAGAACATCGGCGACGGAACGTTCTTCCACTCCGGCCAACTCGCGGTGCAGGCGTGTGTCGCCGCAGGCGTCAACATCACCTACAAGCTGCTCTACAACGAGGTCGTCGCGATGACCGGCGCACAGAACGCCGAGGGTGCGTTGAGTGTCGCCGAACTGACGCACAAGCTGACCACCGAGGGCGTCGCGGAGATCATCATCTGCGCCGACGAACCCAAGCGGCACAACAAGCGTGCGCTCGCCAAGGGCACACTGCTGTGGCATCGCGATCGCCTCGACGAAGCCCAGAAGCGGTTGCGGGACGTCAAAGGCGTCACCGTCCTGATCTACGACCAGCACTGTGCCGCGGATGCGCGCAGACAACGCAAACGGGGCACACTGCCGACCCGCACCACCCGGGTCCTGATCAACGAGGCGGTCTGCGAAGGCTGCGGCGACTGCGGCGTCAAATCCAACTGTCTGTCGGTGCAACCGGTCGACACTGAATACGGCCGCAAGACCCGGATCGACCAGACGTCCTGCAACACCGACTACAGCTGCCTCGACGGCGACTGCCCGTCATTCGTCACCGTCGAGGTGAAGCCCGGCAAGAAACGGCGCAACCGGCCCACGCTGACCCCGCCGAATCTGCCCGAAATCGATACCACGCCCGTAACCTCTACGCACAACGTCTTTTTCGCCGGAATCGGTGGTACCGGAATCGTCACGGTGAACCAGGTGCTGGCCACCTCGGCGCTGCGCGCAGGCTACGACGTGGAGAGCCTCGACCAGATCGGCCTGAGCCAGAAGGCAGGTCCTGTCGTATCACACCTGCGGTTCGCCCCAGGCAAGCTCGCTCCGGCCAACAGGCTGACCCCCGGCAGCGCGGACTGCATCGTCGCCTTCGACCTGCTGACAGCCGCCGACACCAAGAACCTCGGGTACGGCGACCCCGCCAAGACCGTCTCGGTGGCATCGACCAGCAAGACACCCACCGGTGACATGGTGTACGACAAGACCATTGCCTATCCCGAGACGCCCTACCTGCTCAACCGGCTGGGGCAGGTGTCGCACAGCGTGCACTCCTTCGATGCCCAAGATGCCGCGCAGACACTGTTCGGTACGACCGCCGCCGCCAACTTCCTGCTGATTGGTGCCGCGTATCAGACTGGGGCGCTGAGAATTCCGGCGTCCTCGATCGAAGAGGCCATCGAGATCAACGGCGTGGCGGTGGCGACGAACATCGCCGCCTTCCGCTGGGGGAGGGTCGCGATCGCCGATCCGGGGCACTTCCATGACGTGGTGTCGCCGGTGCGCGATCGACCCTCGCCCGTGGTGCCCGCACGAGTTCTCGAAGGCATGCCCTTCTCCGGGCACGTGGGGGACCTGATCTCGCGACGGGCGGCAGACCTCGTCGAATTCCAGAGCGAGAAGATTGCACGTCGATACGTGACTGTCCTGCAGTCGATCTGGAACGCAGAGCGGGCCGTGGGCGATCGCACTGAGTTCAGCGAGGCCGTCGCCAAGGGGCTCTACAAGTTCACGGCCTACAAGGACGAGTACGAGGTGGCCCGGCTGCTGACCGACTCGCGATTCCTCGCTCAGGTGCGCTCAGAGATCCCCGACGGGGAGAACCTGACCTACAAGCTGCACCCGCCGACGCTGCGCGCGATGGGCCGGACGAAGAAGGTCGGCCTGGGTCCGCGCAGCCACGTGGCCCTGCGGTTGCTCGCCAAGGGGAAGCGGCTGCGCGGCACCACGTTCGATCCGTTCGGCTACGCCCATGTCCGCAAGGCTGAGCGCACCCTGGTTTCCGAGTACGCCGCCATCGTGGCAAGGCTCGCTGCCGAGCTGGACACGGACAACTATGACCGCGCTGTGGAGGTCGCCGGGCTGCCGGACATGGTGCGGGGCTACGAGGACATCAAACTGGCCAGCATCGAGGCATATCGCGCCCGGCTCGACGAGCTAGGAGTCACCCCGTAGCGGTGTCCGCGGCTGCACATGCCTCGCGATCCACTGTGCGGCCAGGTTGACGAGGCCCGACTGCGGGTAGCGAACGTGGGCATCGAAATCCTTGCCCAGTGAGCACACCGGGTCATTGGTGTTGCACAGGTCGGCGGTGCGGGCGCCGAAGTCGGGACTGAGGATCGTCAGCGGCTGGCCGAGCCGCGCCGAAGGGTTGCCGAACACGGCGACGGCCGCGACGTGCGGGACGACGGCGGCAGGCAGTGGCGCGGTGTAGCCGAGTGCGGCGATCGGTGAGGTGGTGACGACGTCCATGATGGCGGCTCCCTGTGAGTAGCCGCCCAACACGATCTTGCTGTCGGGGCAGGTGGCGGCGATGGTCTGCACGCGTCTGCTGGCGTCATTGGCCCCTGCGGCGACCTGGAGGAAGTCCCACGACGCCGGGTACTTCACCGCGTAGGTGCCGATCGACTGCCCTTTCACCATCGGTCGTAGAGCGTCGACCAACGCCTTGCCGACGACGCCGAGGCCCGGAGCCTCGTCGGTGCCGCGGGCGAAGACGATCTCGATGTCGTTGCACTTCGGCGCAGCCGAAGCTGACGGTGCCCCGAGGCCGGACAGCGTCGTCAGGACAGCGAGAAGCGACGCAGCGGCGGCGATCGTCCGACGGGCGCGCCGGGTCGTGATGCCGGTGGGCACGGTCTCTCCTCGACCTGGGGTGGGACTGGGCGTCTTCGACCAGTGTGTACCCATTATTCACAGGTGTCACTCCAGTAACACGACCCTTGCGGCGTCAGCGCACCTTCGCGCGTCGGCGTACCACCGGCGGCCGCACCTTCAGTCGATGCTGAACCTCGGCTGAAACCCTTGAATGCCAGGACGATCGATCGTTGCGAGCGATCGCCGTGAACGCCCTCAGGCCGCGATGCCCGCCGCGCATGAAGCGACCGGCGAGCCCACCGCAGACGAAGCCTGCGAGGAAGGCCCTACGGGTGCGGCGGCGCCCGCGTCGTCGCTCGACGGCGGACGCGATCGCACCGCCCAGCGCCGCTGCCGTGGCGACCGACAGCAGCAGCGCGATCAGATTCGTCGTCACAAGCGACCCCATCACCAACCTCCAGGGCCGTCGTCGATGTGGGCCGCTCCGATCAATACAAACACCGCCGCCGCCGGTTGAGCACCTTCGGTGCCCGGCTGTGACCAAAGCGTTGACGAACCGTTAGGGGCCTGCCCGCACGGCACCGGCGCAATCGCTGTCAGGGCCTTTAGCCCTTGTCGGCGGTGACCGATGCCCGCAGTTGAGCCCGGACCGACGGCTTACCGTCGAGCACACGAGGCGGGTAAGGCCTCGCCCAGTGAAGGGACCGACGTGGCGCAGGGTTCAGTGCATCACGGAATCGTCGTGGGATTTGACGGGTCGCTCCGGTCCGGGGCGGCGATCAGCTGGGCGGCCCGTGATGCCGAGTTGCGCAGTGCGCCGCTGACGATCGTGCATGCGCTCCCGGACCCCACCGCCGTGGCGTGGCTCGATATCCCTGTGCCCGAGGGTTATTGGAACGGTCGACGGGACCGGGGCAGGGATGTCCTGGAAGATGCGACCCGCATCGCGCTGGAGGCGCTGCCGGCCGGACGAGACATCACGGTGCACCGGGAGCTGGCCTCCGACAGCCCACTGGCGGCGCTGGTGGATAGGTCGAAGGACGCCGAGCTGGTGGTGGTCGGCTGCCGTGGTCACGGAGGTGTGCAACGGGCGTTGCTGGGCTCGGTCAGCTCCGGTCTCATCCGCCACGCCCACTGCCCGGTGGCCGTGATTCACGACCACCGCCCACCCGCGGTCCCGTTGTCGACGGCGCCCGTCATTGTCGGCATCGACGGCTCCCCGGCGTCGGAGGATGCTGTGGCGATCGCCTTCGACGAGGCATCGCGTCGCGGCGTGGAGCTCATCGCCCTGCACACGTGGCTCGAGAGCAGCGACGATTTCATCAGCGTGGGTTGGCGCGGCGTGCGCGAACGGGCCGACGAGGTACTCGCCGAACGGTTGGCGGGCTGGCAGGAGCGTTATCCCGACGTCGCGGTGCAACGCATCGTGAAGATGGACAACCCCGCCGACGAACTGCTCACACTGTCCGAGTCCGGCCAGCTGGTGGTGGTCGGCAGCCACGGCCGCGGGGGTATCGCCGGACTGGTCCTCGGGTCGGCCAGTTCGACGGTGGCGCATTGCGTGCGAATCCCCGTCATCGTGGCGAGGCGGGCGTGAACCGTCGGCGGGTATCGCCGTCGACCGCACCCACGGTCGGGAGCCAGAGTCGATCGCCGTGAACGCGGGGCCTTAGTGCCCTGGCGTGGTGGGTGGCCGCCGCCGAACCTTGACATATGAACGCGCCGACGACCGTCACCGCAGCGGGCAACCTCGCGGCGCAGGTGCGTGAGACGCACACCGGCGTGGTGGTCCTGGTCGGCGACCGGGCATACAAGGCCAAGAAGCCGGTGGTCACCGACTTCCTGGATTTCAGCACCATCGCCCATCGAGAGCGCGCCTGCCTGCACGAGGTCACCCTGAACCGAAGGCTCGCGCCGGGCAGCTATCTGGGGGTGGCCCACGTGAGCGATCCGCAAGGTGGGCCGGACGAGCCGGTGATCGTCATGCGCCGCCATCCCGACTCCCTCCGCCTGGCATCGCTCGCGACCAGCGGCGAACCTGTGCGCGGGCATCTGCGTGCCATCGCGGAGGTGCTGGCACGTTTTCATTCGGTGGCGCAGCGGGGACCCAGCGTCGACGCCGAGGGCGCCGCCGACGCCGTCTGGGCGCGTTGGCGACAGAACCTCCGTGAGTTGGAGGGCTACGGCAAGGTGGTGACCCACACCTCGGTGCGGCAGGCGACCCGGATGGCCGGCCAGTTCATCGCGGGCAGGCAGACGCTGTTCGACCAGCGCATCGCCGAACGTCACATCGTCGACGGACACGCGGATCTGTTGGCGGACGACATCTTCTGTCTACCCGAGGGCCCGGCCCTGCTGGACTGCCTGGAGTTCGACGACCGACTTCGCTACGTCGACGGTGTCGACGACGCGGCGTTCCTCGCGATGGACCTGGAGTTCCTGGGTAGGCGGGACCTCGCGAACTACTTTCTCGATCAGTACCTTTGGTGCAGCGGCGATCCCGCACCGCGCGCACTGGTGGATTTCTATATCGCCTACCGTGCGATCGTCCGCGCCAAGGTCGACTGCGTGCGGGTCGGGCAGGGGCACCCGGAGGCGGCCGTCGACGCCCGAAGGCACATCGACATCGCGCTCGGGCACCTCCGGTCGGCGACGGTCCGGCTCATCATCGTCGGGGGCGGCCCGGGGACCGGAAAGACCACGCTGTCAAAAGCTTTGGCTGCTGAGATGGGTGCGACGGTGCTGTCCACCGACGACGTCCGCCGGCAACTGCGCGATGCCGACGTGATCGGCGGCGATGCGGGTGACCTCGACGCGGGCCTGTACACACCGGAGAACGTCACGTTGGTGTACGACGAGGTGCTCCGGCAAGCACGGCACTTGCTGGGTCAAGGACACTCGGTTGTCCTGGACGGTACGTGGCGAGATGCCAAGCACCGTCAGCTCGCCCACGAATTGTCTGACGGGGCGTCGGCGCCGATGATCGAATTTCACTGCGCGGTCCCCATTGCCGAGGCTTCGGCCCGGATCCTGCGCAGGTCGGAGTCGAATTCGGATGCCACACCGGATATCGCGGTCGCTCTTGCCGCCGGCGAACCCGGCCGGCAGGGGGTTCACGACATCGATACCGGTCGGCCGCTGACCGACTCCGTGAAGGAGGCCCAGCAGATATGCCGCAAGGCGGTGTGATGCGAGTGGATTCCGGTTGGCGGCGAGGACTTTTGGCCCTCCCTGCGGCACACCGCCTCGGGGTAGGAATGAATCATGAGCAACACAACCGACTTTTCGAACACCGTCGAGGTCGACGTGACGACCCATGGCCAATTGCCGGGCGCAGCCGAATACGCGCGCCGCAAGATCAGCGAGCTCATCCGGCATACCGGTCGCCCCGTCCTGCACGCTCATGTCAGGCTCTCCCGGCACACCGACCCGGCGGTGAAGCGGCCCGTCGTCGCACAAGCCAACCTCGACGTCGATGGTCGCCTCGTTCGCGCTCAGGTCGACGCCACCTCGGCCCGCGAAGCCGTCGACCTTCTGGAGGCGCGGTTGCTGCGCCGGTTGGAGCGGACGGCCGAGAATTGGGAAGCGCGCCGCGGCGGGCTGCCCAAGTCCGGCCCGCACGAGTGGCGGCATCAATCCGAGCACAGCCACCGGCCGGATCACTATCCCCGCCCGGCCGAGGAACGCCAGGTCATCCGGCGCAAGTCGTTCACGATGGCGGCGTGCACCGTGGATGAGGCGGCTCTGGAGATGGAACTGCTCGACTACGACTTCCACCTGTTCACCGAGACAGGCACCGGAATCGCGAGCGTGCTCTACCGCGGTGGCGCGACGGGTTATCGACTGGCCCAGGTGATCTCGGTGTCGGAGGATCAGCTGGCCCCGTTCGAACTTCCGCTGACCGTCAGCTCTCAACCGGCCCCATGCATCACCGTGGAGGAAGCGATCGAGCGCCTCGGACTGCTCCGGTTACCGTTCCTGTTCTTCATCGACGCCGCCCAGGGCCGCGCCGGCATCCTGTACCGCCGCTACGACGGGCACTACGGCCTGATTGCCCCCGCCGGTTAGGGAACGGCCGGTGAGCTCACTCGAATGAGCTCCGGGCCACGACCACCGGAGCCTTCGCCGCGCGGGCGACCGCCGAGCTGACCGAACCCAGCAGCATGCCCGCGAACCCTCCGCGGCCGCGGCTGCCCACGACGACCAGCTGAGCATTCTCGGATTCGTCGACCAACCAGCGTCCCGGCTGGTCGCAGACGATCCGTCGGTGAACAGTGACGTCGGGATACTGTTCCTGCCACCCCGCCAGGCGTTCAGCCAGCACTTCATAGCCGAGATCGTCGTGCTGCGGCCAGCTTCCGCCGATGAACCCGAAAACACCGACGTCGCTCCACGCGTGCAGCGCTACGAGGTCGACACCCCTGCGGGACGCCTCGTCGAAAGCGAACGCGGTGGCCGCCTCCGAAGCCGGAGAGCCGTCGACGCCGAGCAGCACTGGGCGCGTCGGGTCCGCTGCGCGGGTGTCCGTCTCGTGCACCACCGCGACCGGACACTGCGCGTGGTGCACCAGGCCGCTGCTGACCGAGCCCAGCACCGTCCGGCCCAGCCCGCCGTGACCGCTGCGTCCCACGACCACCATCCACGACTCTGTGGTGGCGTTGACGAACGCGCCGACGGTGCCCGCGTAGCGCACCTCGGTGCGCACGTCGGGTGGCACGGCATCACCCACACCGGCACGCAAGGTGTCCTGCGCGTGCGCAACGATCTGGCGCGCGTTGTCCTCCTGCCATTCGGTGATGTTCGCCTGGGCCGGCCCCACGGGCCAGCTCACGACGATCGGCGCGACAACATGCATCAGGATGAGCGGCATGCCGCGCATCGCCGCCTCACCGGCGGCCCACCGCACCGCGGCATCAGACTGCGCCGACCCGTCGACGCCGACAATTATGCTGAGTCCCGCTGAATCCATTGACATCTCGTTGTCCTGAATATGCGTTGATGCGCCGCCGCGCAGACGCTGGTGCAGCCAGCGGTCAGGGGCGTTTCTTGCATCTGGGTGGATCGAGGATTCCGCGCTGCAGCGCGGGACCGATGTTCGCCATCACGCGGTCCAACAGGGCGCCGCATACGGTTCCGTCGTCGGCGAGGGTGCCGAGACCGCGGTGCAGAAGGTAGGCCTCCAGCCGCCGCTCGATCGGCCAGATGGCGTAGGTCGGTCCGGTGAACTCCGACTCGAGGAACTCCCAGGCGATCGAGTCCAGTTCGTCGTCCATCAAGCCGTTCGGTGTCATCCCCTGAGCCCCTTTGATCGTGTTGACGTCTGCCATCGTCGACGAATCCGGCGTGGCGAAATAGAGACGAAAGTCACCTTCGCGGCGTCGGTCGTCCTTATGAGCATGCGGTCAACGCTGGATGACCAGCACCGACGAATTGGTGTGGTGCAGAGCGGAATGGCCGAATGGTCCGATGATCTGGTCGAGCTTGGTTGCCTCGGAGCCGCCGATCACGGCCAGCTGGACCCGCTCGTCATGGTGTTTGAGGAAATGTGCGACGTCGGCTTTGTCCGCAACCGGGTAGACGTGCACGCCGGGGTGGCGCTGTCGCCACGTGCCGACCTCGACCTCGAGGGCTGCCCGGTCGCCGTGGCGGGCCAGGTGTTCGCCGATCGCGAGCACCGGTGCGTCACGCAACTCCGCCTCCCGCAAGGCCTGTTCGACCACCGCTCCGTTGTCGGGATCCTCATTCACCGCGACGACGATCCAATTGACGTCCTGCCGGGACTCGTTCTGTTGCGGGCGGATGATCGCCACCGGGCAGTGGGCCTTCTCCGCGAGGTCGGTGGCCGTCGAACCCAGTATCGATCGGGCGTAGCGGCCGATGCCGACCGACCCGACGCACACCATGGCGGCATCGCGGGATTCCTCGACGAGGGCCGGGCCCGGAGGTCCGGGGATCAGCGCGGTCTCGATCTTCACGGGTTGTGCACCGGCCTCGATCGCGTCCTGCGCGGCGCGAAGGGACGCGTGGGCGTGATGGATGTCGCGGTCGTATTCCTCGGCCGTCGGGTGCGGGGCCTTGGTGACGTAGACCAGGCGCAACGGCACATTGCGGCTGACGGCCTCGTCGACCGCCCACTGCGCCGCCCCGATCGCCGTGTCGGACCCGTCGATTCCTGCGACCACCGGCAAGGGTGGGTTGCTGGCGTTCATCTGTTCCCCTCTCCACGTGACCTCGACGCTATTGATCGCCCGAGGCTGGCGGTGGAGGCGGAAGTCCCTGTTCCGGCGCTGATGGTCCCCAGCTGCGCAGCGAGGGCCGTTCGCTCAGTCAGCGACCGTCAGTTCGGCGCGTCGTCGGCAAGCGTGAAGTAGTTCTCTTCCTCCTGCAGGAAGTGCAGATGAAGTACCGCGTATAGCCCGTAGAGGCACGCGAGCAGATCCTCGATCTGGTCGGGCTGAACTCCATCGCTCGCCTGGGCGAGTGCGATGTGGGTGCCGATCCGATCGGACAGCCGCTGAATCTCGGCGTGCGTGCGGCTCATGGTGGCGGTCGCTTCACCGGTTCCGAGGGGCCTGGCCAGTGCCGGGTAGAGGAGGGTTTCCTCGGCATGTTCGTGCGGCAGGATCTCACCGGTCAGGAAGGTGTGCGCATTGGTCAAAGTCTCCAATGCGCTCTTGTCGGAACCGGCGGCCAGACGATCGGCGGCGTCACGCAGCAGTCCGAGCGTGTCGCGCAGTGAGTCGTGCTCGGCCGCGAACCGGTGCAACATATCTTCGGTGTCGGCCGGCAGCCCAACCGCGAGCGCGGGATTGCCTCTCAGCGCGCGCAACGCGTTGAGTATCACCGCGACGTCGATGCCTTCCTGCAGCAGAGCACCCGCGGCGGGTGGCAACAACCCAAACGCGGCGACCGCCATGGCGCACAGCGACAAGGTCATCCCGACCGTGGCGCTCTGCACGGCGATGCGCCGTGACCAGCGGGCGATGTCCATCGCGTCGGCAAGTCTGTCGAGCCGATCGGAGGTCAACACGATATCGGCGGCCTCGGAGGAAGCTGTCGCTCCACGCGCCCCCATCGCGACGCCCACTGTGGCCGCGGCCAAAGCCGGAGCGTCGTTCACGCCGTCTCCGACCATCACCGTCACCGCTCGATCGCGCTCGGCGCGCACCGCGGTGACCTTGTCGGCTGGGCTCTGTTGGGCATAGACCTCGTCGAGTCCGAGCACCGTAGCCACCTCACGTGCAGGCTCGGCGCGGTCGCCAGTCAGCATGACCAGCCTGTTCAGCCCGGCGGCGCGAAGCCGCCGGACCGTGCGGGGCGCATTGCGGCGCAGGGGATCTCGAAGCAACACCCCGCCGATCGGCTCCTCGTCAACGCATACCCACGCGATCGCAGCCGAATCCAGGCGCGCCCTGTTGACCGCGGCCCTGGCCCACCCCGCTTCGATCGTGCCGGTCAGTCTGCCGACGCGCACCCTTGTGCCGTCGACGGTGGCCGTGACACCGCGCCCGGGCTCTTCGACAACGTCGATGGGCAGCGACAACGACGCCGCGCGGGCCAGCGCTTCGGTGACGATCGCCTCGGCCAGGACGTGCGGCGACATCTGATCGACCGACGCCGCCAACCGGAGGACCTCCATGGCGTCGTGCCCCGGTGCCACCGAGATCTCGACGACGACTGGCCGCCCCATTGTGAGGGTTCCGGTCTTGTCCACGACCAAAGTCGTTGCATGACCGAGGTTCTCCAGCGCGCCGCCGCTCCTGATGACCACGCCCAGACGCGAGGCGCGTGACAACCCGGAGACGATCGCCACCGGTGCGGCGAGAAGAAGTGGACAGGGAGTCGCGACTACCAGAACCGCCACAGCCCGAACCGCCGATCCGCTTACCAGCCACGCGGTTCCCGCGATCGCCAGCGTCAGCGGTAGGAACCACACGGCGTAACGATCGGCCAGCCGGATGATCGGAGCGCTTTCGGCTCCGGCCTGTTCGGCCAGTCGGACGATACCGGCGTATGTGCTGTCCTGCGCCGTCGCGGTGGCGCGCAGCTCAAAAGCGTTGCCTGCGTTCACCACACCGCTGCGGACGGGCTCGCCTGCGGTGCGTTCCACCTGCAGGGGCTCTCCGGTCAGCACCGATTCGTCCAACACGGCCACGGCGTCGAGAACGCGGCCATCCACCGGAACGACTTCACCGGGGCCGACCACCAGGACGTCATCGATCGCCACGTCGGCCAGCGCGATCACACCTACCTCCGTGCCGACTCGGCGGCGAGCGAAGCGGGGTGCGTGTTCGAGCAGTGCGCGCAGATCGTGAGAAGCGCGACGCTCGGCGGACGCTTCAAGCGCGCGTCCGCCGGCCAGCATCACCGCGATCAGCGAACCGGCGAGATACTCGCCGACCAGCAACGTGCCGACCAGGGACAGCAGTGCGATGAGATCGACACCGACACGTCCACGACGCAAGGGCCCGAGCACCCAGAGGACCGCCGGGACCAGCGCCACGAAGGTGCCTGCAATCCAACAGCCGTTGGCGATGGTCTGCTGACCGGCGAGCCAGGCGATTCCGCCCGCCGCAAGCGCACTGACCGTGACCATCACCAGGGCGGGCTCGACGTGTGGCCGCCACCGCGCTGCCAGATCACGGATCGTGGTCATCTCGGCGCCGCGCGGACCCGGGTCCCCGCGTTGCCGGCGACGATCCCGGCGATGTCGCCCAGCGATCCGATCACGGCTTCATTGCCGGTATGGCGCGCAAAGTCGCACGCGGCGTGGACCTTCGGGCCCATCGATCCCGCGGGCAGGTCCAGGCCGGCCAGCTCATCGGGGGTGACCCTGCCCAGACGGTGCTGTTCGGGGGTGCCCCAACCGGTGTAGACACCGTCGACGTCGGTGGCGATAACCAGCAGGTCGGCGTCGAGCTGCTCGGCCAGCAGCGCCGAGGCGAGGTCCTTGTCGATCACCGCTTCGACGCCGCGCAGGTCACCGTGCTCGTCATACATCGTCGGGATGCCGCCCCCGCCGGCGCAGATCACGATCGTGCCCTGCTCCACCAGGCTTCGAATGGGCCGGATCTCGAAGATCCGCTTGGGTTTCGGGCTGGCGACCACCCGGCGGAACTGGTCGCCGTCCGGGGCGATGGTCCAGCCGCTGGCCGCCTTCAGACGCTCCGCGGTGTCGCGGTCGTAGACCGGCCCGATCGGCTTGGTGGGGTGCTCGAAGGCGGGGTCGTTGCGATCGACCTCGATCATCGTCAAGAGGGTGGCCAGCGACTGGTCGCTCGGCAGCACGTTGCCCAACTCCTGTTCGATGACGTAGCCGATCATCGCCTCGGTCTGGGCGCCGAGCACGTCGAGCGGGTAGGGGGCCACCCCATGACCAAGATCGTGGTACGCCGCCGACTGCAGGGCGAGCAACCCCACCTGGGGGCCGTTGCCGTGGGCGACGACGATCTCGTTGCCGGCGGCGATGGCGGCGATGCTTTCGGCGGCGACCCGGATGTTCGCCCGCTGGTTGTCCGCGGTCATCGGCTGACCGCGCTGCAGCAACGCGTTGCCGCCCAGCGCGATCACGATCCTCACGGCCGTCAGCTCAGCGCCGAGACGAGAACCGCTTTGATCGTGTGCATCCGGTTCTCGGCCTGTTCGAAAGCGATGTTCGCCGGGCTCTCGAAGACGTCGTCGGTGACCTCGATGCCGTTCGACAGGAACGGGTACTGCGCCGCGATCTTGGCGCCGATCGTGGTCTCGCAGTTGTGATAGGCGGGAAGGCAGTGCATGAACTTCACCCGGGGGTTGCCTGAGGCTTTGATCAGGTCGGAATTGACCTGGAAGGGGAGCAGCATGTCGATCCGCTGACCCCATGTCTCCAGCGGTTCACCCATCGACACCCACACGTCGGTGTGGATGAAATCGACCCCGCGGACCGCCTTGTCTGGATCGTCGGTGATGGTGATTCGCGCCCCCGACGCATTGGCGAACTCGCGGCACATCGCGACATGGTCGTCGCTGGGCCACAGGTCCTTCGGGGCGCCGATGCGCACGTCCATGCCGAGCTTGGCTCCCACCAGCAGCAGCGAGTTGGCCATGTTGTTGCGGCCGTCGCCCACGAAGGCGTAAGCGATGTCGTGCAACGGCTTCGGGCAGTGTTCGGTCATGGTCAGCACATCGGCCAGCATCTGGGTGGGATGGAACTCGTCGGTGAGCCCGTTGAAGACCGGCACCCCTGCGTACTCCGCGAGTTCGTCGACGGTTTCCTGGGCGCTGCCGCGGTACTCGATCGCGTCGTACATCCGGCCGAGCACCCGGGCGGTGTCCTTCATCGATTCCTTGTGGCCGATCTGCGACGACGTCGGGTCGATGTAGGTGACGTGCGCACCCTCGTCGTGTGCCGCCACCTCGAATGCGCAGCGCGTGCGGGTCGACGTCTTCTCGAAGATCAGGGCAATATTCTTGCCCGCCAGGCTGTTCCGCGGGCTGCCGGAATACTTGGCCCGCTTGAGATCCCGGGCCAGGTCGAGCAGGTAGTGCAGGTCGCGATCGGTGTGGTGGACCAGGCTGAGCAGACTGCGGTTGCGATTGTTGAACGGCATGTCGAATCCATTCTCGGGTGAAGAGATCAGGTGTAGAGCGGGTCGCGCAGGATCGGACAGGTCATGCAGCGGCCACCGCCGCGGCCGCGGCCCAGTTCGCTGGCGTCGATGGTGACGACCTCCACGCCCGCCTTGCGCAGCGCCGTATTGGTCAGGGTGTTGCGGTCGTAGCCGATGACGACACCCGGCTCGAGCGCGACCACATTGTTGCCGTCATCCCATTGCTCGCGCTGAATGCCGTAGATGTCGCCTGCGGTGGTGACGACCCGGAAGGTCACGCCGACCGCGTCGCCGATCGTTTCGACGAGGCCCTTCGGTTCCCGTCGCACGTCCAGTCCGGATGGCGCGCTGTCGTCGGGACGCAGGCTGATCGGCACGATGCCGTCGACGATCGGCGCGAACGCGGTCACCAGATCCCGGTCACAGAAGGTGAATACGGTGTCCAGGTGCATGGCCGACCGGGTCTTCGGCAGGCTGGCGATGACGACCCGTTCGGCGGCCCCGGCAGCGAACAGGTTCCGGGCCACCTGGGTAATGGCCTGATGCGAAGACCGTTCACCCATGCCGATCACCACGAGACCCTTGCCGATCGGCATCACGTCACCGCCCTCGAGGGTGGCCAGACCGTGATCGCCGGGCCGCCCGTCGGTATCGCCGAGCCACACGTCGTATTTCTCGTCGGCGAATGCGGGGTGGAACTTGTAGACCGCGGTGGTGAGCAGGGTCTCCTGGCGCCGCGCCGGCCAGTACATCGGGTTCAACGTGACGCCGGAGAAGATCCAGGCGGAGTTGTCGCGCATGAACTGCGTGTTCGGCAGCGGACGGATGACGAACCCCGCGGGGTCAAGGGAGTTGAGCAGCGACAGGAATCCGCTGTCCACCTCGTCGACCACGTCCTGGTAGGCGAGGCCGCCAATGAGGAACTCCGCCAACCGATCCGGTGCCAGTTCGGTCAGCCAGGCCCGGATCTCATGGGTGAGCCCCGGTCCGACGAGATTGTCGGTCACCGTGCGATCGAGCACCCACTGCCGGGCATCCGGAGTCGCCACCACGTCGGCGAGCAGATCCTGGAGTTCGAGGACCTCGACGCCGCGGTCCACCATTTTGGCGACGAAGTCGAAGTGGTCGCGGCGCGCCTGCTGCAACCAGATGACGTCGTCGAACAGGAGCTCGTGGCAGTTCTCCGGGGTGAGACGCTGGTGGGCCAGGCCGGGCGCGCAGACCATCACACGGCGCAGCTTGCCCGCCTCCGACCAGACGCCGAGCCGGGAGTCGGTGGCGCTCACAGGACGGCCAGGTTTCCGGTGGCCATCAGCGCGGCGGCCACGATCGACGTCAAGACCACGACCGCAACGACGGCCCATTCCGGTTTGGTGAACGCAGGCAGTCGACTTTCCCGGCGGGCCCACAGGTAGAGCCCGGTGCCCGCGAGGTAGAACAGCGCTGCGACGAGCAGATACTGCCAGCCGCCCGCATACACCAGCCACACCGCGTACCCCAGGGCGATGACGCCGATGATCAGATCCTTGGCGCGTCCATGGCCCGACTCGTAGGTCTCACCGCGCACCGCCAGCAGCACCTGGTAGGCCGCCGACCACAGGTAGGGCAGCAGGATCAGCGATGTTGCCAGGTAGACCAGATTGGTGTAGGTGCTCGAATTGGCGAGGGTCCACAGCAGCAGGGCCTGGACACAGATGTTGGTCAACCACAACGCATTTGCGGGCGCCCCGTGGGCGTTCTCGCTGGCGAGCGCCTTCGGCATGACGTGTTCGTGGGCGGGCAGGCGCAAGATCTCGACGCACAGCAGCACCCACGCGATCAGCGCGCCGAGCAGCGAGATCACGAGGCCGATCGAGATGAAGGCCGCGCCCCAGCTGCCCACCTGAGCCTCCAGGACCCCCGCCATCGACGGATCGGGCACTCCGGCGAGCTCCGCCTGGGCCATCAAGCCGTACGACAGCAGGTTTACCATCAGCAGCAGGACCAGCACCCCGACGAAGCCGAGCACGGTGGCCCGCCCGACATCCCGGCGGTTGGCGGCGCGCTGCGAGTAGACGGCGGCACCCTCGATGCCGATGAACACCCACACCGTCACCAGCATCATGTTCTTGATCTGGGTCACCGTGTCACCGAGTGGCGCGCCGTCGATCTGGGTGGCCTTGCCCCAGAAGTCGGCGCTGAAAAGTCCCGCCTTGAATCCGACGGCGGCGATGGCAATGAACACCAGGATCGGGACCACCTTCGCGATGGTCACCACAACGTTGACGAGCGCGGCCGTCTGGACGCCGCGAAGGGTCAGGAAGTGCACGACCCACAGCACCACCGACGCACCGATGATCGCGGGAACGGTGGCACCGCCTTCGAATCCGGGGAAGAAGTAGCCCAGAGTCGAGAACAACAGGACGAGGTAGGCCACGTTGCCCACCCATGCCGACACCCAGTAGCCGAAGGCCGAGGTGAAACCGATGTAGTTGCCGAAACCGGCGCGGGCGTAACCGTAGACGCCGCCGTCGACGTCGGGCTTGCGGGTCGCCAGGGTCTGGAAGACGAACGCCAGCGTCAGCATGCCGACACCGGTGATCGCCCAACCGATGAGAAGTGGGCCAGGCGCGGCGCTGCCCGCCATCTGCGACGGCAGGGCGAAGATTCCGCTGCCGATCATGGAACCGACGACGATCGCCGTCAGGGCCGCCAGGCCGAGGCCCTTCTTCGTGCCAGAAGGCCGGGTGGCCGGCGGCGGAGATATCAGTGTCTCGGACATCGTTGTCCTCCAGGCTCGAGAGGTGTGGGAGATCACACCTTGTGATTGACGCTATGGGAGCCGTCGGGCCCGGTGAGGAGGCTTTAGTCCTTGGTTCGAGGCGCGTAAGTCACACGCGGGGCGGCGCCGCCGGAATGAGCCGGGCTGTGGTCAGCCGGATTTCGCGACGGTGAGCAGGATTGTCGAGCCTTCGACGGCTTCGAGTGAATGGCGCGCATCGGGCACGATGATCAGATCGCCCGCGGAGCCTTCCCAGCTGTCGTCGCCGGCGATCAGCCGCACGCGGCCGTGCAGCACGTGGACCGTCGCTTCGCCGGGATTCTCGTGTTCGTCAAGCTTCTGACCGGCCATCAACGCGATCACGGTCTGACGAAGGACGTGTTCGTGGCCGCCGTAGACGGTGTGGGAGCTGCGTCCGCTGGAAGCACGTTCTGCGCCTGCGAGGTGCTCGCGGGACAGTGCCGTCAAAGAGATCTTGTTCATCGGGCCTCCTCGAGTTCTCACGGTAGTCGCCCGACCGCGGTAGCCGTGTTCGATCGGCAGGATCGCGATGAGGTGACCAACTGCCCTGTTCACACCGCGCCACCAGAGGATGATGGTCATTGGACGGCGGTCGAGCAGACGATCGATGACTGATGGGAGCTCGATGAACGCAGATATCGAGACCGTGCTGCGTCGCTATGGCTACGACGGAACGCGGTTGATCGACATCCTGTGGGACGTCCAGAATCTGTACGGCCACATTCCTGCTGAGCACCTGCCGCAGATGGCGGCCGCGCTGAACCGGTCTCCGTTGGACATCGTCGAGACGGCCTCGTTCTACCACTTCTTCCACACCACGCCGTCGGGGATTCACCGGATCTACCTGAGCAACACGGTGATTGCCAAGATGAACGGATATCAGGCGGTCTACGACGCACTCGAGCAGCACACCGGGGTCCGCTTCGGTGACGCCGGGGAGGCAGCCTTGTTCGGTCTGTTCGAAACGCCGTGCATCGGACTCAGCGACCAGGAACCGGCGATGCTGATCGACGGTGTGGTGTTCACGCGGCTGACGCCCGACACCGTCGCCGACGTCGTCGCCCAGTTGAAGGCCGGCAGAACAGCCGCGCAGATCGCGAATCCTGCTGGGCTGCCCGAGGATGACCTCGCCTACGTCGACCATCTGGTCAAGTCCAACGTCCTGACGCGTGGGCCGGTGTTCTTCAGCGGGCAGGCGGATCACACCGCGTTGCTCAAACGGTGCCTCGGCAGTTCACCCGAGGAGACGATCGCCACGATCCTCGACTCCGGACTGCGCGGCTACGGCGGTGCCGGGTTCCGCACCGGGCTGAAGTGGCAGCTGTGTCGGGCCGCCGCCGGCGATGACAAATACGTCATCTGCAACGCCGACGAGGGTGAGCCGGGCACGTTCAAGGACCGGGCGCTGCTGACCCGAGCACCCAAAGACGTCTTTCTCGGAATGGTCATCGCCGCCTACGCGATCGGTAGCAGGCACGGGATCATCTATCTCCGTGCCGAATACGTCTACCTGAGGCACTACCTCGAGCGCCAACTTCGGGAACTCCGTGAGGACGGTCTGCTCGGCTGCGGCATCGGCGGGCAGCCGGGATTCGATTTCGACATCCGTATCCAGATGGGCGCCGGCGCTTACGTCTGCGGTGAAGAATCCGCTCTGATCGAGTCCTGCGAGGGCAAACGGGGTACGCCGCGGCTGAAGCCGCCCTACCCGATCCAGCAGGGTTACCTCGGCAAACCCACCTGCGTCAACAACGTCGAAACCTTGGCTGCCGCAACCCGGGTGATGGAGGAAGGCGTCGAATGGTTTCGGCGAATGGGCACCGCGGAATCGGTGGGCACGCGGCTGCTGAGTGTCGCCGGCGACTGCCGCAGCCCCGGCGTCTACGAGGTCGAGTGGGGCGTCACCCTCGATGAAGTGCTGACCATGGTCGGCGCGCAGAACGCCCGCGCTGTCCAGATCAGTGGTCCGTCGGGGGAGTGCCTGTCGGTGCAGGCAGATGGCCGGCGCCGGATCGCCTACGAGGACATCGGATGCAACGGGGCCGTCACCATCTTCGACGCCACCCGCGACCTGCTCGACATCGTCAGGGACTACGCGAAGTTCTTCATGGACGAGTCCTGCGGCATCTGTGTTCCCTGCCGGACAGGCACCGTGGATCTGTACGACAAGGTCGAGCTCGTGATCGCAGGCAACGCCGTACAACAGGATCTCGACGAGGTGGCCCGCTGGGGTGCGCTGGTGCACGCGACCAGTCGGTGCGGTCTCGGAGCCACCGCGGCCAACCCGATCCTCACCACGCTCGAGAAGTTCCCCGAGATCTATCGGCGGAAGTTGCGCACCGAGGAACACACCCTGCTGGCATCGTTCGATCTCGATGCCGCGCTGGCCGGGTATGAGAAGGCGCGGACCGAATTGCAGACGGGTGGGACGGCGTGAGCATCCGCATCGAGATCGATGGAGTGTCGGTGCCGACCGAGGAGGGCGAAACCCTGGTCGACGTCGCCGCCGACGCCGGTGTGTACATCCCGACGCTGTGCTACCTGAGGGGCAAGCCGTGCCTGGGCACCTGCCGGGTGTGCTCGGTCAAGGTGAACGGCGTTGTGGCCGCGGCCTGCACGGTCCGCGTCTCGGACGGGATGACGGTCGAGGTCGACGAACCGGAAACCGCAGATATGCGAAAGGCATTAGTAGAGTTGCTGTTCACCGAAGGCAACCACAACTGCCCGAGTTGTGAGAAGAGCGGCCGGTGCACGCTTCAGGCGGTCGGCTATGAGGTGGACATGCTCGTCTCACGCTTTCCCTACCGATTCCCGGTTCGCGAGCGGGACCACGTGTCGGAGCGGATCTGGCTGGAGCGGGACCGGTGCATCTTCTGCCAACGTTGCGTGGACTTCGTCCGCGACGAAACCACCGGTCTCAAGATCTTCAGCATCAATCACCGTGGCCGCGAATCGCGTATCGAAGTCGACGCCGAACGCGCCGACGCCATGCCGATCGAACAGGTCCGCTATGCCGTCGAGATCTGCCCCGTCGGCGCCATCCTCGAGAAGGGCGTCGGCTACGACGTGCCGATCGGGCGGCGCAAGTACGAAGTGAAATCCGTCCGCGACCGGACTCTCGACCCGGCAGACGAAACAGGTGCGCCGTGACCGAGGAAATCAGGTCGGACGAACTGCCCACGACACCAGTGGATCCGGCGCTGTCGGCAGGTCGTGACGGCAAAATCAATGTGGCCATGATCAGCCTGTGTGGCTGCTGGGGATGCACGTTGTCGTTTCTCGACGTGGACGAGCGGATCCTGCCGCTGTTGACCAAGGTCACCATTCACCGGTCCTCGCTCACCGATATCAAGAGAATTACGCAGCGGTGCGCCATCGGCTTCATCGAAGGCGGCGTGGCCAACGAGGACAACATCGAGACGTTGGAGCACTTCCGGGAGAACTGCGACATCCTGATCTCCGTCGGCGCCTGCGCGGTGTGGGGTGGCGTTCCGGCGATGCGCAACGTCTTCGAGTTGACGGACTGTCTGGCCGAGGCGTACATCGACTCGCCGACCGCCGTTCCCGGTGCCGCACCCGTCATCCCCTGCCACCCGGACATTCCCCGGATCCTCACCAAGGTGCACCCCTGCCACGAAGTGGTGAAGATGGACTACTTCATTCCCGGCTGCCCGCCAGACGCCGACGCCATATTCACGGTGCTCGACGATCTGTTGAATGGTCGCCCGGTCGCGCTGCCCCGCTCGCTGAATCACTACGACTGATCCCGGAAGGTTTTGCGTGAGTAGAAAGATCGTCATCGACCCCGTCACCCGCATCGAGGGCCACGGCAAGGTGACCGTCAACCTCGACGACGCCGGCAACGTCGTCAACGCCCGGCTGCATGTCGTCGAGTTCCGCGGCTTCGAGAAATTCGTTCAGGGCCATCCGTTCTGGGAGGCGCCGATGCTGATGCAGCGTATCTGCGGAATCTGTTTCGTCAGCCACCACCTGTGTGGGGCCAAGGTTCTCGACGACATGATCGGCGCGGGCGGGCAAGGCGGAAGCGGGATTACGCGGACCGCCGAGAAGATCCGCCGTCTCGGTCACTACGCGCAGATGCTGCAGTCGCATGCCACCGCATATTTCTATCTGGTGGTCCCCGAGATGATGTTCGGGATGGACGCCGCGCCCGAGCAACGCAACCTCCTCGGTCTGATCGAGGCGGACCCCGCACTGATGCGCCGAGTGATCATGCTGCGCAAGTGGGGCCAGGAGGTCATCAAGACCGTCTTCGGAAGGAGGATGCACGGCATCAACTCGGTACCCGGTGGTGTCGACAAGAACCTGAGCCGCGCCGAATGCGACCGCCTCCTCAACGGTGAGGAGGGGCTGCCGTCGATCGACGAGGTGATCGACTACGCACAGGACGGTCTTCGGCTGTTCTACGACTTCCATGAGAACAATCGAAGCCAGGTCGACGGCTTCGCCGACGTTCCCGCGCTCAACATGTCCTTGGTCGACGCCGACGGCAACGTGGACTACTACCACGGCGCGCTGCGGATCGTCGACGAGAAGAAAAGCGTCGTCAGCGAATTCGACTATCACGACTACCTCGACCATTTCTCCGAAGCTGTCGAGGAGTGGAGCTATATGAAGTTCCCGTTCCTCAAGGAACTCGGCCGGGAGAAGGGCTCGGTTCGGGTGGGTCCGTTGGCGCGGATGAACGTGACGAACTCGCTGTCCACTCCGCTGGCCCAGGAGGCGCTGGAGCGCTTCCACGCATACACCCACGGTGCACCGAACAACATGACGTTGCACACCAATTGGGCACGCACCATCGAAGTGCTCCATGCCGCCGAACTGATCGAACAGTTGCTGCGCGATCCCGATCTGCAGAAGCACGACCTGGTCGTCTCCGGCGAGTGGGTAGGTGAGGGTGTCGGCGTGGTCGAAGCACCTCGAGGGACGTTGTTGCATCACTACCGTGCCGGTGCCGAAGGTGACATCACCTTCGCCAACCTCATCGTGGCCACGACACACAACAACGAGGTTCTCAATCGCACCGTGCGCTCCGTCGCCGAGGACTATCTGGTGGGTCGCGGTGAGATCACTGAAGGCATGATGAATGCCATCGAGGTGGGAATCCGCGCGTTCGACCCCTGCCTGAGTTGCGCGACGCATGCCTTCGGGCAGATGCCGCTGATCGTGACCGTCCATGACCCGGCGGGGAACGTGATCAGCGAACACGTCCGGTCGTGAACCTCGAATCGTTCAACGACGCCTCCTGCCTGATCTACGGGATCGGCAACGTGGGCAGGCAGGACGACGGCCTGGGCTGGGCCTTCGTCGATTGGCTCGAGGCGCAGGGCCACTGCCCGAACGCCGACATCCAGCGCAACTACCAGCTGCTGCTCGAGGACGCCGAGCTGATCAGCACCAAACGACGGGTGCTGTTCATCGACGCCACCAAAGACGCTGCGGTCACGTCGTTCAGTCTGGAGCGCGCGGCGCCGAAGATGGACTTCACCTTCACCTCGCACGCCATCTCGATCCCGGCCATCATGGCGACCTGCCAGCAGTGCTTTCAGCGCCTGCCGGAGGTGCATGTCCTTGGCATCAGGGGATTCGAGTTCGAACTCGCGATGGGGTTGACTCCCGGGGCTCAACGCAACCTCGATGATGCGACGGCGCATCTTTCGTCCCTGGTCGAACTCTAGGGCGCACAGTCCTCACTGTTTTGCGTCGCGGACCGTGATGCGGTGTTGCGGAGCGCGCTGTGGCAGAGGCGCGAATGTGGTTGTCGGCCTTCAGCTTCGATGATCTGCCGCTCGACCTAGTTGTTGCTCGGTGGTGGTTGGGGTTGGAAGGGTTCGTACCACCACCAGTCGGCGCGTTCGCCGCTGGGGCCCGGGTAGGGCGGCACCGCCGGTGGGGGTGTGGTGGGTGGTCGGGCCAGCGATCCGGCGTTGAGGGTGCGGCCGTCGCTGTCGGTGACGACGAGGCGACGGGCGGGCCCGGTGAGGGTGATCAGCCCGCGGTGGTGCATGCGGTGGTGGTAGGGGCACAGCAGCACGAGGTTGTCGAGGTCGGTGGGGCCGCCGTCTTCCCAGTGCCGCAGGTGATGGGCGTGCAGTCCGCGGGTGGCCCCGCAGCCGGGGACCACGCAGCAGCGGTCGCGATGCTCCAGGGCGCGGCGCAGCCGTCGGCTGACGGTGCGGGTGGACCGTCCCGAGCCGATGACGCGGCCGTGGCGTTGGAACCAGACTTCGCAGGTGGCGTCGCAGAGCAGGTAGCGGCGTTCGTCATCAGAGAGCAGCGGACCCAGGTGCAGGGCGGCGAGGCGGTCTTTGACGTCGACGTGGATCACCGCGGTGGTGCGTTGCCCGTGCGGGCGGGCCGCGACCTCGGTGTCCCAGCCGGCCTCGACCAGGCGCATGAACGCATCCACGGTGTTCGGGAACGGCGGCGCCTGCCCCGACACCCCAGCACCGGCGGAATCGTCGGTGCTTGTCGCGGGGTCCGTGTCACCGTCGGTGCCGCCGGCGTCGTGGTGGCGTTTCCAGTCGGCGATCAGGGCGTCGCGGTGCGAGCCCAGCGCAGCATCGAAGGCGGCTGCTTCCAGGCGCGGTAACCGGATCCGGTAGGTGGTGTAGTCCTCGTTATCGGAGGTCTTGGTGAACCACCGCTGCGGTTCCGGCCGCGGAGCACAACCGGCATCGGCATCAGCGTCGGCTTCGGCACCGGGGGCAGCCTCGCCGCCAGAATCCCCATCCGCATTAGCATCAGCATCAGCATCAGCATCAGGCCCGGCATCTGCAACAGGATCGGCATCAGCGTCGGCATCGGCATCGGCGTCGGCATCGGCATCGGCGTCGGCATCGGCATCGGCGTCGGCATCGGCATCGGCGTCGGCATCGGCATCGGGGTCGGGGCCGGGGCCGGGGCCGGGGTCGGGTTCGGGTCTGGGTCGGGGTTTGAGCCTGACCGCGGTCCGCAGCTGGCTGACCGAAGCGACGGCGGCCAGCGTCGCGTAATGCTCATCGGAGCCCGCGGCCGCGCGGGCGGCGATGGCGCCGACCTGATCCAGCGACAGCCGGCCCTCCCGCAACGCTCCGACGCAGAGGGGGAACTCCTCGAGGCGCTCCGCGATGGCCGTGATCGTGCCCGCGTTGGTCGAGGAGATGCCAAGCTTCCAGGCCATCAACGCCGCCACCGAGCGGGCCCCGGTGCCACCCCAGAGTTTCTCGCGATCCATCTCGGCGGCGATGTCGACGATCCGGCCGTCGATCGCGTTGCGCTGCCCCGCCAACTCCGACAACTCCTCGAACAACGCCTCAAGCCGC
>NZ_STGE01000024.1 GCF_005222675.1 Mycolicibacterium sp. CR10
GCGTTGCGGTCGAGGGCATAACAATATTCTCGCAGAGACCTCCGACAAGTCCCGCCTACCAACGCAAGGGGACGCTTCTCAAGGGGCGGGTGCGGAGGGTTAGCGGTTCAGGGTCACGAGGCCGCACTGCGCCAGCGCGCGATCGATGAACTCGTGCACCGGGCGCGACCGGAAGAACCCGGTATGTCCACCCTGATACCACTCCGTCTCTGGTCTGCCCCAGTGCTCCCAGAGGCGCATCACCTGCTCGCGCGGATGCACCAGCCGGTCGGCCGCCCCGGCGTAGATGAACCGGCCCTGCATGGGCACTCGGGGACGAAGCGACAGCGGCGAGACCATCCGCCCGAGCGGCGCAGACAGGGCGAGGGTCTGCACGCGCGGATCGTCGGGACGCAGGCCGGAGTGGCGGCCCAGGACGTCGATCAGATCGGCCACCGGGACACCGAGAATGGCGCACGCGAGGCCGTCATCGAGGCTGGCGATCAGGGCGGCGACATAGCCGCCCAGCGACATACTGTTGAGGCCGATCGCTGAGTCGGGCTCCTGCGAGCGGATCCACGACAGGAGGCGGCGGATGTCCCAGACCGCCTGTGCCGCAGCGTGAATGTCGTCGAGCACGTCCTCGCCGGGGAAGGCCGCGCCCTTGATCTTTCGCCCACCGTGCAGGGGGAGCACCGGCAGCATCACGTTCAACCCGAGGTCGTCGTGCAGGTGCTGGGCACGGAACAGCCTCAGATCCACGGCACCCCTGCCCATCAGGGCTCCGTGCACGCACACCACCCAGGGCCGCGGTTCGCGGTGGCGCAGGATCAACGCCGTCTCCTGGTTGTTGACGGTGTAACCGAGCCACCGGTCGCGGCCGGGTTCACCGGGATGCGGCTCATACCCGCTGTCGAAGACCAGGCGCTCGTAGCCGCGCCTTCTGATGGTTACGGGGCTAACCGAGACTTCGGTCATCGGCGGGGGCGCGGCAAAGTACTCGTCCGGTCGCGTCAGCCAGCCGTGGTGCCCGTAGAACTCCAACGCGGCGACGACCTCGCGGTTGATTCGGTCGAGTGCATGCTGGTCGTTGGGGGGCAGCAGAAAGCGGAAGCCCAGCAGCACGATCTCGTCATGAAACACCTGCCGTGCGACGGCGAGGGTGGGCCGCGCAACCGGGAGTTCGTCCAGTTGAGATTCGGCGGCTTCGGTGCCGGAGTAGAACTCGCGGGCTCTGGTGAACGGCAGGACGACATCCCGTGGGCCGGCAAGCCTGCGTGGGCGGCCATGGTTGCTTCCGGGTGCTGACATGACGAGACGCTAGCGCGAGAACCTGACAGCCCATAGGGACTTAGGTCCACAGAACCGAGGAAACTCCACCACGGTGAGCTGGCGGGTCTAGCGTTCGGCACAGCTCGCGAACACAACGGAGTGGGATGTCATGAGCATCAACGATTTTGACAACACCGAGATGGCCAAATGGGATCCCGGGTCCGCGGCGAGGGCCAAGCAGGTTATTGCACCGTTGGTCAAGCTGTGGTTCCGGGCGGAGGTCCGGGGTTTCGAGTCCTTCCCACCCGTCGGCGGCGCGATGGTGGTGTGCAACCACTCCGGCGGTGTGCTGACACCGGACGTCTTCGTCCTGGCCCCGGCGTTCTACGACGCGCTGGGATTCGGTCGTCCGCTATACACCCTCGCCCACTACGGCGTGTTCTTCACACCGCTGGCCGGGTGGCTGCGCCGCGTCGGCGTCATCCACGCCAGCAGGGGCAACGCTGCCAAGGCCCTACACAGCGGTGCCGTGGTGCTGGTGTTCCCCGGCGGGGACTACGACTCGTTCCGGCCGACATTCACCCAGAACGTCGTCGACTTCAACGGACGCACGGGCTACGTCAGGAGCGCTATCGAAGCCGGCGTGCCGATCGTGCCTGCGGTGTCGATCGGGGCGCAGGAGACACAACTATTCCTCACCCGCGGCGCGTGGCTGGCGAAACGCTTGGGTCTCAAGCGCATCCGGCTGGAGATCGTGCCGTTCACCCTCGGCCTACCGTTCGGCCTGACGTCGACGATTCCGCCCAATCTGCCGTTGCCGTCCAAGATCGTCACCGAGGTTCTTGAGCCGATCGACATCACCGCCCGGTTCGGCGAGCACCCCGACGTCGACGAGGTGGACGCCTATGTCCGCTCGGTGATGCAGGCCGCTCTGGACCGACTGGCCCGCCAACGTCGGTTCCCGGTGCTGGGGTGACGCGGTCAGCTCACCACGGTCCGGCGTCGGCGCTGTTGGCCTGCCGCAGCGCATCGACGTAATCGCCGCGGCCGTGTGCGGTCTCGTCGGCGCCGAGGGGGACAGCGAGCAGACCACGGAAATCGTCGACGGCCGTGTACCCCTTGTGGCGCATCCACCGGGACAACCCGTCGAGCATGACGGCGGCATAGTCGGGACCGTGTCGCAGAAGTGCTGACGCGGTCATCACGACGTCCGCACCTGCCAGCAGGTACTTGATGACTTCCTTGGAACCCTCGACGCCTGTCGTTGCGGCGAGCGAGGCATCAATCCGGCCGTGCAGCAGGGTGATCCACGTCAACGGCAGGCGCGCTTCATTTGACCGCGACAACGACGTCCCCTTCGCGACGGCCAGGGTCTCAGTGTCGATGTCAGGCTGCAGGAACCGATTGAACAGCACCAACCCGTCGGCGCCGGCCAGGTCCAGCCGCCGAGCCATCTCTGCGGTCGCGCTGAAGTACGGACTGAGCTTCACCGCCACCGGCACGCTCACCGCATCCTTGACCGACTCCAGGATGTCGAGGTGACGCTGTTCGACGTCGCGGCCGGAGATATGCGGATCACCCGGCAGGTAGTAGATGTTCAACTCGATTGCAGCCGCGCCGCATTCCTGCATCGAACGGGCGTAGCCGGCCCAACTGCCCGGGGTGCTGCCGTTGATGCTGCCGATCACCGGCACCGAGACGGCCGCTGCCGCCCGTTCGAGCACGCTCAGGTAGCCGCGCGGTCCATGGTCCTCGTCGGCGGCGTGCGGGAAGTACGACAGCGACTCGGCGAAGCTCTCCGTGCCTGCGGCGGCCACCCGCGAATTCTCCTCAGCCGCGCGACGCACCTGCTCCTCGAACAGCGAATACAGCACCACCGCACCGACTCCCGCGTCAGCGAGGCGCTGGACACCGTCGACGGTCTTCGACAGCGGCGACGCCGAGGCAACCAGCGGATTGCGCAGGTTCAGACCCAGATAGCGTGTTGACAGTTCCATCAGTTTTCCCTCCGAGCGTCGGGTTGGAAGTGTTCGGGACCGCGGGAAGCCATCTCCTCGTAGACATTCCAGCGCTGCGCGATCGCCTGCTCGGCCATTCCCAGCAGCCGTTCGTACTCGACCGGATCGGCGTTGGCCAGCGAGCGGTACCGCAATTCCCGCTTGCGGTAGTCGTCGAGCGAGATCCGCGGTCGGTGCGAGTCGAGCAGGAACGGATTGTCCCCGGCGGCCCGCAACACCGGGTCGTAGCGCAGCAGCGGCCAGTGGCCGCTGGCAACGGCGCGGTACTGCTGATCCATGCCGAGGCGCATGTCGATGCCGTGCGCGATGCACTGGCTGTAGGCGATGATCAGCGACGGCCCGTCGTAGGCCTCCGCTTCGCGGAAAGCCTGCAGGGTCTGCTGCGGGTCGGCGCCCATCGCGACCTTCGCGACGTAGACGCTTCCGTAGGCGATGGCCTGCAGTGCAAGATCTTTCAACGGCACCGTCTTGCCCGCGGACGCAAACTTGGCAACAGCACCCAGCGGCGTCGCCTTGGACATCTGGCCGCCGGTGTTCGAGTAGACCTCGGTGTCGAGCACCAGCACGTTGACGTTGCGGCCGCTCGCCAGCACGTGATCGAGTCCGCCGGATCCGATGTCGTAGGCCCAGCCGTCACCGCCCACGATCCACACGCTGCGCCGGACCAGCTGGTCCACCACGCTGAGCAGGTCGGCGGTGACCGCCGGATCGAGCCCGGCGAGGCGGCGTCTCAGCTCGGTGACCCGCTCCCGTTGCGCGGTCAGCTCCGACTCCCGCAGTTGGGGCGCCGCCAGGATCGCGTCGACGAGATCGGCGCCGATCGTGTCGCGCAGTTCGGTCAGGCGACGTCGTGCCAGTTGTACGTGCACATCGCTGGCCAGGCGCAGACCGAGCCCGAACTCCGCGTTGTCCTCGAACAGTGAGTTCGACCACGCCGGGCCGCGCCCGGCGTCGTCGGTGGTCCACGGCGTCGTGGGCAGGCTGCCGCCATAGATCGACGAGCATCCGGTCGCGTTGGCCACCATCAGCCGGTCCCCGAACAGCTGCGAGAGAAGTTTGAGATAGGGCGTCTCGCCGCAGCCCGCGCAGGCGCCGGAGAACTCGAACAGCGGATCGAGGAACTGGGTGCCTCGCACGGTGCCGAAGTCCACCGTGGACCGGTCATTGGTCGGCAGAGACTCGAAGAACCCGATGTTCGCCCGCTCGGAGAGCAGTCGGGGCTCTGCGGGGCCGAGATTGATCGCCTTGGTCACGTCTGCGCCGGGCAGGACGACCGGGCAGGCCTCGACACACAGGCCGCACCCCGTGCAGTCCTCGACGTACACCTGCAGCGAGAACCGGGCGTTCGGCAACCCGACCGCGTCCAGCGGTGCAGAGTCGAATTCCTCAGGTGCCCCCGTTAATTGGGATCCGTCGTAGAACTTGGACCGGATCACGCTGTGTGGGCAGACGAAAGCGCAGTTGCCGCACTGGATGCAGCTGCCGGGATCCCACACCGCAACCAGCTCAGAAATGTTGCGCTTCTCGTAGGCCGTGGTGCCGCTCGGGTAGGTGCCGTCCACCGGGAGTGCGCTCACTGGCAGCAGGTCTCCGCGCCCGGCCATCATCTCCGCGGTCACGGTGCGGACGAACTCCGGTGCCGACTCGGGCACCAAAGGCACGGGTGTGCGGGTGGAGGTCGCCCCGGAAGTGGCGGTCGGCACGTTGATCCGCTGCAGGCCCGCCACGGCGCCGTCCACTGCGGCCATCTCCTTGGCCAGTATCTCGGCGCCACGGCTGCCGTATGTCTTGCGCACCGACTCCTTGATCCGGGCGATGGCCCGGTCGCGGGGCAGCACCTCCGAGATCGCGAAGAAGCAGGTCTGCAGCACGATGTTGATGCGGCCCGCCAGGCCCGCCTCACGCGCGATCCGGTCGGCGTCGACGGTGTAGAGCGTGATCCGCTTGTCCAGAATCTGTTCCTGAACCCGCAGGGGCAACGCGTCCCACACCTTCGCCGACGACAGCCTGCAATTCAGCAGCAACGTCGCACCGGCGGCTGCCCGCCCGAGCACGTCGACCTTGTCGAGGAACCGGAACTGATGGCAGCCGATGAAATTCGCGCCGGTCACCAGGTACGGCGCCCGGATCGGAGCCGGCCCGAAGCGCAGGTGCGACTCGGTCTGCGAGCCCGACTTCTTCGAGTCGTAGACGAAGTAGGCCTGGGCGTGCATGCCTTCTTCGGACCCGAGGATCTTGATGGTGTTCTTGTTCGCGCCGACGGTGCCATCGGATCCCAGCCCGAAGAAAACGGCGCGCACGGTGTCGGGCGACTCGATGTCGAACGATGGATCGTAGGGCACGCTGGATCCGGAGACGTCGTCGTCGATGCCGACGGTGAACCGCCGTCGAGGCTGCTCGCGCGCGAGTTCGGCGAACACCCCGGCGACCATTGCGGGAGTGAACTCCTTCGACGACAGGCCGTAGCGGCCGCCGCTCACCCGCGGCATCACCTCCCGCGCTCCGTCGGCACACGCCTCCGCGAGCGCCGCGACCACGTCGAGGTAGAGCGGCTCGCCGATGGAACCGGGCTCCTTGGTGCGGTCCAACACCCCGACAGTCCGCACCGTGGCCGGGAGCGCTTCGAGCAGCGCTGCGGTGGGAAACGGCCGGTACAACCGCACCTGCACCACACCGACTCGTTCGCCGCGTTCGACGAGGGCGCCGACCGTCTGCTTCACCGTCTCGGCACCAGAGCCCATCAGAACCAGGACGCGTTCCGCCTCGGGGTGGCCTTCGTAGTCGACGATGTGCATCGTGCGGCCGGTGCGCTCGCCCAGGCGGGCCATCAGATCCTCGACCACGCCGGGAACCCTTGCGTGGAAAGGGTTGACGGTCTCGCGGGCCTGGAAGTAGACGTCGGGGTTCTGCGCAGTGCCGCGGATGAACGGCCGCTCCGGCGTCAGGGCGCGTCCGCGATGTGCCCGGATGAGCTCCTCGGGCACCAGCGACCGCAGGTCGTCGTCGGACAACGTCTCGATGGTGTTGATCTCGTGGGAGGTTCGGAATCCGTCGAAGAAGTGCACGAACGGTATCCGGGTCGCCAGCGTGGCAGCCTGCGCGACCAGAGCCAGGTCGTGGGCTTCCTGCACCGAGGCGGACCCGAGAAGCGCGAACCCCGTCTGCCGAACCGCCATCACATCCGAGTGGTCGCCGAAGATCGACAACCCCTGCGCGGCAATGGACCTGGCTGCCACGCTGATGACGGCCGAGGTCAGTTCGCCCGCGATCTTGTACATGTTCGGAATCATGAGCAGCAGACCTTGCGACGACGTGAAGGTCGTGGTGAGCGCGCCGCTCTGCAGGGCTCCGTGCAGCGCGCCCGCAGCGCCGCCCTCGCTCTGCATCTCGACGACCGTGGGGACAGTGCCCCACACGTTCGTCTTGTGCGCACTTGACCATTCGTCGGCAAGCTCGGCCATCGGTGACGACGGCGTGATCGGGTAGATGCAGCACACTTCGTTCAGCCGATAGGAGACCGACACGGCGGCTTCGTTGCCGTCCCACGTGGCGCGCGTCATCGCGGTTCCGGGAACATCTCGATGGCGTGCACCGGGCACTGGTCGGCGCAGACCGCGCAGCCTGTGCAGGTGTCGTAGTTGAACCGGTACCGTTGCCCTACACCGAGTTTGATCACCGAGTCCTCGGGGCAGGCGCCCAGGCAGCCGTCGCACTCGAAGCAGTTCCCGCACGACAGGCAGCGTCCTGCTTCGTAGGCCGCCTCGTCCGCGGACAGACCGCCGACGACCTCCTCGAAACCCTGCACACGTGTCGCGGCCTCCAGTTCGGGCTCTCGACGTTGCGCGGCGTCACCGAAGTACCAGAGGTGCAGTGCGTCGAAGGACACCGTCGGGTGCTTGGGCCGACTTTCGGCCGGCACCCCGCTCAGCCAGGCGTCGATGTGGTGAGCCGCCTTCTTCCCATGGCCCACGCCGACGGTCACCGTGCGCTCGCTCGGCACCATGTCGCCACCGGCGAACACGCCGGGACAGCCGGTCATCAGTGACGGCGAGACACGCACGCTGCCGTCGGCGTCGAACTCCACCCCAGGCAGGGTCCGCATGAACGCCGACTCCGTCTCCTGGCCGAGCGCCATGATCAGCGTGTCAGCGGCCAGCGTCTCGAACCGCCCGGTCGGTTGCGGATAGCCCGATTCGTCGAGTTCCATGACCTCGACTTGGATCTCGGGGCCGTCGAAGGCGGTGATCGTGCGCAGCCAGTTGATCCGAATGCCCTCGCGCTCGGCGTCCTCGGCCTCCTCGGCGTGGGCGGGCATCTGGTCTCGGGTGCGCCGGTAGACGATCACGGCGTCCTCGGCACCGAGGCGGCGGGCGACGCGGGCGGCGTCCATCGCGGTGTTGCCGCCACCGTAGACGGCGACGTGACGGCCGACCGCCGGCGTCTCACCGGAGGCGACGCTGCGCAGGAACGACACCGCATCCGTCATGGTGCCTGCGTCGCGCGTCGGGATGTCGACCCGTTTCGCCAGGTGCGCGCCGATCGCGACGAACACCGCATCGAAGGCGCCCTCGTCGCGTTCGGCCGCGAGATCGACAACCCGGTGGTCACACGTCACCCGGACGCCCATGGCCACCACCCGGTTCAGTTCGTCGTCGAGGACGTCGCGGGGCAGTCGGTAGCGGGGAATGCCGTAGCGCATCATCCCGCCGGGCGCGGCCCCCGCGTCGCGGATCTCGACCTCGTGGCCCAGTCGCGCCAAATGGTAAGCGGCGGAAAGCCCACTGGGTCCCGCACCGATGACCAGGACCCGCTTGCCGGTGCGGGTGGGCGGTGGCTCGAACGTCCACCCGCGTTCCCGGGCCAGGTCGCCGAGGAACCGCTCCACCGAATGGATCGAAACGGCGCTGTCGAGATTAGCTCGGTTGCAGACGGTTTCGCACGGGTGATAGCACACCCTGCCGTGGATGGCTGCGAAGGGGTTGTCCGTGACGAGCTGGCGCCATGCGGCTTCGTGCCTTCCGGCGGTGGCGTGCGCCAGCCAGGCCTGGATGTTCTCTCCGGCCGGGCAACCGGCATTGCAGGGCGGCAGCAGATCGACGTAGACGGGTCGGTGGTCGCGCACCGGACCGGCCCGGGAATGCCCGTGACTCAGGTCGGGGAGTGGGGTGACGTCTCGGGAGTCAGCCATCAGCCGGGGAATCGGACCGTGGTGCCGGGCATCAGCTCGACGACCTGACCGTGGCACTCCACTTCGATCCCGGAGGCTTCGCGAGGATCGACGCTGATGATCACGCCCTTCCCACTGACCCGCAGATGCAGGTGCAGGCCGCGGTAGTGAATCGGTATTGCCAGCACGCCAAGGCTTTCCGGCCAGTTGGGCGAGAGGATGATGCGGTTGGACCGCGTTTCCAGCCCGGTGAAACACCGCTGCATGAGATCCACCGTGCCGGCCATGGCAGCCAGGTGGACACCCTCCGACGTGGTGCCTCCCTGAATATCGGACACATCGGACTTCAGCGCCTGGGTGAAGAACTCCATGGCCCGGTCGCGGTTGGCCCTGGCCAGCACCCAGGTGTGCACGACGCCGCTGAGCGTCGACCCGTGCGAGGTGCGGGCCAGGTAGTAGTCGACCATTTCCGGTACTTGTTCCGGCGTAAAGCGATAACCGAGCCGGGCGAGCAGCTCACGGAGCTCGTCGGCCGACAGCAGGTAAAGCAGCATCAGCGCGTCGGCCTGCTTGGACGCTTTATAGCGGTTCACGTCGTCGTGCTCGGCCTCCAGGATGCGGTCCAATCGTTGGATGTTGCCGTACTGACTGCGCAGCCGGTCCCAATCCAGGTCCGCCAGATCGCCGTAACCGTCGAACTGGCTGATCACGCCGTCGTGGAACGGGACGAACATCCGTCGGCTGACGTCATCCCAGTGGTCGAGCTCGGCACTGTGAAGGCCCAGCGTCTCCATCAGATCCAGTCGGTTCGGCAGCGGCAGCAGGTTCAGTGCGTCGATAGCGTGCGTGATGACCCAGACCGCCATGATGTTGGTGTAGGCGTTGTCGTCGATGCCGTCGTACGGGGCTTCGGGATATCCGGAGTGAAACTCGTCAGGGCCGATGACGCCCTTGATCCTGAAGCGTGCGCGCTCGTCGTCGTAGGTGGCCAAGCTGACGAAGAACCGCGCGATCTCTGCCAGCAGCTCGGCACCGTAGTCGATCAGGTAGGCGAGGTCGCCGGTGACCTGATAGAACTTCCACGCGTTGTAGGCGACCGCGATACCGATGTGGTGGGCGCGGGCGCTGGCATCGGGGTTCCAGTGACCGCTGCGCGGATTGAGGTGCAGCCGTTGACTTTCCTCGCGACCATCGCTGCCGGACTGCCAGGGAAACATCGCGCCCGCATGGCCTGCCGCGCGCGCGGCTTCTCTGGCCTCCGGCAACCGCCGGTAGCGGTAGCCCAGCAGTGACCGGGTCACCATCGGGAGCCGTAGGTTGAGCACCGGGAAGATGAACAACTCGTCCCAGAAGATGTGCCCGCGATACGCCTCGCCGTGAAGTCCGCGCGCCGGCACCCCGGCGTCGAGGTTGGCGGTGTTCGGTGACACCGTCTGCAGCAGGTGCAGAAGATGCAGTCGCAGGATCCGCACTTCGTCGGTGAAGTCGTCGAACTCGATGGACAGCCGCTCCCACAGATGCGTCCAGGCGGTCAGATGTCCCTCGAGCAGTTCGGCGAACCCGGCAAGCCTGCCGACCCAGCGCTGCGCGTCGACGCCGGGTTCGGAGGTGGCCACGTCGCGGCCGGTGTAGACGGTCACGATCTTCTCGATCGTCACCGACTCTCCGGCCGACAGCTGTACCGCGATGTCGTGACCGATCTCGGCGTCGAGAGTGAACAGCTGATATGTCGCGGGGACGGGTTCACCGTCGCGCAGCACGGTGTTCCGCGCGGCCATGGCGACGGGGATCTGCGACTGGTTGGTTCGCACGGTCAGCAGGACAGAGTTGTTCGAGATTTCGCGGGTGACCGCCGCCCCGAGATGCTCGCTGGCCAGATCCCGGTACCGCTCGACCAGCGAGTTGGTCACGTTGCCGTCCACCGTCGAGCGGAACTCGATCGTGCCCGACCAGTCCTCGGCGACCACCGTCGTCTCGAGGGCGCCGACGTGGGGCAGGTGCATCGCCACGAACCGTCGTTGGCTCAGTGCGCTTGTCCGGCCTGCGTCGTCGCGGAAGCGCACCTCCCGGTGCAACACCGCACCGCGAAGATCGAGTGACTGACGGTGGGACAGCACAGTGACCGCGTCGATATCGAACCAGCTGCCGTTGTCGATGCGGAAGGTCAACGAAAGCCAGTTGGGCAGGTTGACGAGGCTCTCGTTGTCGATCTCGGTTCCCGCCACGTCGTCGACGAGCCGGTTGAACACCCCTGCCGCGTAGGTGCCCGGGTAGTGCACCTGCCCGGCCTTGGACTCGGGCGCGGCTCCCCGGGTGGCGAAGTAGCCGTTTCCCAACGTGCACAACGCTTCACGGAGCTTCTCGTTCTGCGGATCGTAACCGTCGAAGTTGTAGTCCCATGCCTCACCTGAGACCTGGTGCTTGTAGGCCAGCCATTGGGACCCGCGCTGCATGAACTCGCACACTTGATCCGGACTCTGCAGCGTGAAGTGAGCAGCCGTCTTGCGGTCGCCGTCCTCGTCGTGTCCGACGACGATTCCGACACCGTCGAACTTGACCGCATCGAAGGCGTCTTCATCGGTGAGATCATCGCCGATGTAGATCGGCATCAGCGAGCCGGAGACGTCGATCTGGTCGCGGATCCAGGCCAGTGTGGTGCCCTTGTCCCAGTCGAGGTCGGGCCGCAACTCCACGAGCATCCGCCCACCGGTCACCCGCAGGCCCGCGCGTGCCCCGACTTGATGTGCGGCAGAGACGATCTCAGCGACGCGATCCGGCTCCACCTCACGGTAGTGCACCGCGACGGCGAAACGCTTGTGCTCGACGCGAACTCCCGGGATCGCGTCAAGGCTCGTGTTCAGTTCCGCGGCGGCCTGCGCGAGGACGGGGACGAACTCGGCGGCCGCCTCGTTGCAGTGATAGGTGCCGTCGGGCGCTGTCAACTCGAAGCCGTGGCTGCCTGCATACCAGACGCCGGGAATGCCCACCCGGTCGCGGACGTCGGCGAGATCGCGACCGCTGAGGATGGCCACGGGACACACCTTGGCGACGAGTTCCAGCGCCTCGGCGGCGCCGTCGACGAGGCTGGCCGCAGCGGGATCGGAGACGATGGGGGACAGCGTGCCGTCGTAGTCCAGGAACAGCATCGACTCACGTGCGCTGGTGACGCCGATCAGCTGACCGTAGGATTCCAGCGCATTCGGCAGTTCGGAGATCCGCGTGTCGCCGGTCCGTACGGCGACGTCGTCGAGGTCGGCGAGCACGGCGTCGGCGCCGTGGCGGGCCAGTTCGTCCGTGGGCCCGATGCCGATTACGAGGGCGAACCCGCCGTCGCGACCTGCGGCCACGCCGGCGGCGGAGCTTTCGAGAACCACGCACCGTTGTGGCCGGACGCCGAGTCGGCGCGCGGAATCCAGAAGCACAGTGGGGTCCGGGTTTTCCGTCGTTCCGCGTTCGCCCGCGACACCGTCGACGCAGACCTCGAACAGGTCGTCGATCCCGGCGGCCTTCAGGGCCTGCTGGCATTGCGGGCTCGACGAATAGGCGGCCGCGGCCATCCCGATGTCCTGCAACTTGCGGGCCAGGTCGACCGTCGCCCCGAAGAGCGGCACGTCGCTGGTCAGCGAACCGTCAAGGTCGAATAGCACCGCGTCGTGTCGGCGCGGGTCGATGGTGATCGGCAGCTTCATGGCAGGGGGACAAGCTGTCGTTCCAGTTCCAGGACCTGGCGGGTGGTCTTCACCACGGTGTCGGGATTCAGGCTTATCGAGTCGATGCCGATCCGGACCAGGAACTCGGCCATGTCCGGATAATCCGACGGGGCCTGTCCGCACAGTCCGGAGTGAATCCCGTTGCGGCGGCAGCCATCTACGGCTAGCCGAATCATTTCCTTGACGCCCTCGTCGCGTTCGTCGTAGTCGAAGGCAACGATCTCGCTGTCCCGGTCGACGCCGAGCGTGAGCTGGGTCAGGTCGTTGGAGCCGATGGAGAAGCCGTCGAAGCGTTTGGCGAATTCGTCGATCAGGATGACGTTGTTCGGGATCTCGCACATCGCGTACACCTTGAGCCCGTTCTCGCCCCGCTTCAGGCCGAGGGCGGCCATCGTCTGCAGGACGAGGTCGGCCTCGGCCACCCGACGCACGAACGGGAGCATCAGAATGACGTTGGTCAGACCCATGTCATTGCGAACGCGTTGCATCGCAAGGCATTCCAGTGCGAAGCCTTCGGCGTAGGCCGGATGCGCATAGCGTGAGGCACCGCGGAAGCCGATCATTGGGTTGCTCTCGGTGGGTTCGAAGCCCGCTCCGCCGAGCAGGCTGGCGTACTCGTTGGTCTTGAAGTCCGACATCCGCACGACCACCGGCTTGGGCCAGAACGCGGCGGCGATGGTGCCGATGCCCTCGGAGAGGCGCTCGGTGAAGAAGGCGCTGCCATCGGCATAACCCTGGGTGAGGTGCGCTATCGTGCGCCGCGCCTCAGGGTCGCGGACCTGCTCGGGGTGCAGCAGCGCCATCGGGTGCACCCGGATGTACTCGCTGATGATGAATTCCATCCGGGCAAGCCCCACACCGTCGTTGGGCAGAAATGACGTCTTGAACGCCAGGTCGGGGTTGCCGAGGTTGAGCATGATCTGGGTCTTCGGCCGCGCCACGTCACCGACCTCGGTGCGATCGACGTGGAAACCCACCGCGCCTTTGTAGACACGGCCGGAATCCCCCTCGGCGCAGGACACCGTCACGACCTGGCCGTCGGGTACGCAGGTGGTCGCGTCGCCGGTGCCCACCACGGCGGGGATGCCGAGTTCGCGGGCGATGATCGACGCGTGGCAGGTCCGGCCGCCACGGTTGGTGACGATCGCCGCGGCGGTCTTCATGACCGGCTCCCAGTCGGGCGTGGTGGTGTCGGCGACCAGCACCTGCCCGGGCTTGAATTCATGGAGCTGCGTGAGGTTCTCGATACGCTTCACCGCGCCTGAGGCGATCCGCTCGCCGACCGAGCGGCCCTCGGTGAGGATCTCGCTCTTCCCCTCGAGCACGTAGGTCTCCAGCGCGGTCACGCTGTGCTGGGAGGCCACCGTCTCGGGTCGGGCCTGGACGATGTAGAGCTGTCCGTCCAACCCGTCCTTGGCCCACTCCATGTCCATCGGCCTGCCGTAGTGCGCCTCGATCGCACAGGCGTAGCCAGCCAGTTCCAGGACATCGTCGTCGGTGAGGCAGAAGCGGGCGCGGTCGGCCTTGGGGGTAGGGATGTTTCGCGTCGTGTTCTTGGTCTCGCCGTCGACGAGGATCATCTTCACGGCCTTGTCTCCGAGCAGGCGGCGCAGCACGGCGCGATGGCCCGCGAGATAGGTCGGCTTGTGGACGTAGTACTCGTCCGGGTCGACGGCGCCCTGAACGATGTTCTCACCGAGGCCGTAGGCGCCCGTGACGAAAACGGCGTCGCGGAAGCCAGATTCGGTGTCGAGGGAGAACATCACGCCGGAGGAGGAGATGTCGGAGCGCACCATCTTCATCACGCCGATCGACAGCGACACCTTGAAGTGGTCGAAGCCCTGGTCGATTCGGTAGTGGATGGCCCGGTCGGTGAACAGGCTGGCGAAACAACGGCGGCAGGTGTCGAGCAGACTCTCCTCGCCCTTGATGTTCAGGTACGAGTCCTGCTGGCCGGCGAAGCTGGCTGTCGGCAGGTCCTCGGCGGTCGCCGAACTGCGTACCGCCAGGCTCACCTCGTCGCCGTATTCCTCCTGAAGCGCGCGGTAGCCCTCCAGGATCGCGGCGGCTAGGTCATCGGGGAGTCCGGCGCCGTAGACGATCTCTCTGGCGCGCTTGGCCTTGCGTGCCAGCGCGGCGACGTCGGCGGGGTCGAGGTCGTCGAGTTCGGCATGGAGACGCTCCCAGGCGCCGGCCTCGTCCAACATGTAGCGGTAGGCGGCGGCAGTGATGGCGAACCCGTGCGGGACGCGCACCCCCTGCCCGGACAGCTTCTGGAACATCTCGCCCAGCGAGGCGTTCTTTCCGCCGACGAGCGGCACATCATTGATGCCCATGTCTTCGAAAAAGCGAACAAATTCAGATGTACCCATGACGTTTCCTCCCGTAGCGCAGCACCACTGCCGGCTACGACCCCAAACCTCCCACAGCGGTGGGTGGGCATACAGGGCCGAAGGTCACTCGAATGGGTGACCCTTTGAGGTGCCAGGGCCGCGGGAGCTGAGATCTGTGCCCAGCGCTCGGAAGTCGAGTTCATTTGTCGGCAGCGGCTTTTGCGGGCTTTTGCGGCGAGGTCGAGAGGTGTCGAGATGATCGGGAAAGCGGTGACCTCGTGCTCTACCGCGCACCGACAGGCGCGATCAGACTCAAGGCGGTGCCGACGCGGCACCGGAGTTCCGACACGCAGGGAGATTCATTCGTGGCAATCAGAGTTGGCGTCAACGGTTTCGGCCGGGTGGGCCGGAACTTCTTCCGCGCGGTCGATGTGCAACGCGCCCTGGGTAGCACCGACATCGAGATCGTGGCGGTGAACGACCTGACGAGTATCACGACCCTGGCGCATCTGCTCAAGTACGACTCCGTCCTGGGACGGTTACCGGAGCAGGTGTCGGTGGACGGCGACGATCTACTGGTGGGAAGCAGGCGCGTCAAGGTCTGGTCCATCTCGGACGGACCGGCAGCGGTGCCGTGGGGGGACCTCGGCGTCGACGTCGTCGTCGAGTCCACCGGCCGCTACACCGCCGCCGAGCAGGCCCGCGGTCACCTGCACGGCGGAGCCAAGAAGGTGGTGGTATCCGCCACCTCGAAGGGTGCCGACCTGACGGTCGTGATGGGCGTCAACCACCGCGACTACGACGGCACTCAGACCGTGGTGTCGAACGCGTCCTGTACCACCAACTGCCTGGCGCCGATGGCGAAGGTCCTCGACGAGGTGTTCGGCATCGAGCATGGCCTGATGACGACCATTCACGCCTACACCCCTGACCAGAACCTGCAGGACGGCCCGCACCGGGACCTGCGTCGCGCCCGGGCGGCGGCGCTCAATGTGGTGCCGACGTCCACCGGTGCCGCGCGCGCGATCAGCGTGGTGCTTCCGCAACTCGAGGGCCGCCTCGACGGCTACGCGCTTCGCGTGCCGGTACCCACCGGCTCGGCGACCGACCTCACCGTCACGGTGCGCGAACCGGCGACAGTCGAGACGGTCAATGCCGCCTTCGCGGCTGCGGCTGCGGGCGAGCTCGGGCGCTACCTGACCTATACCGAGGACCCGATCGTCTCCTCCGACATCGTGACCGACCCGTCGTCGTGCATCTTCGACTCGGGGCTCACCAAGGTCAGCGGTGGTCTGGTGAAGATCGTCGGCTGGTACGACAACGAGTGGGGTTATTCCAACCGCCTCGTCGACCTCGCCGACCTGGTCGCGTCGACTCTCTGAGTTCCGGTTGGGCACCGGACGGAACGACGTTGTCCCTACGGGTAAGGGACTTGCGACCCTCCCGCGCGACCGCCGCAGAGTGCAGTGTCACTGTATGGAGCATCTGACCACGCTTGATGCGAGCTTCCTGCAGGCCGAAGACTCCGACCCCCACGTCAGTCTGGCCGTCGGCGCCGTGTCGATCATCGAGGGTCCAGCTCCTGACTACGGCGATCTCGCGGCGGCGTTCGCCGAACGGGCACAAGGCATTCCACGCTGCACGCAGGTTCTGCACACCAGGCCGTTCGACCTCGCCGCGCCGGAATGGGTGGACGATCCGCACTTCGACATCGCGCACCACCTACACCACGTCGCGTTGCCCTACCCGGGCGACAAAGCCGAGCTGCACGCGATGATCGCCAACATCATGGAGCGTCGGCTCGACCGTGACCGGCCGCTGTGGGAGTGCTGGATCATCGAAGGCCTCGACGGCGACCGGTGGGCGACGCTGATGAAGATCCACCACTGCATCGCCGACGGCATCGCCACGGCGCAGATGCTGGCGAGGTTGAGCGACGAGGGGGCCGGCGAGACCTTCGCAAGTGACATCCGGGCGGCGCACGATTCCGGGCCGTCCTTTCTGAGCCTGCTGCGGCCAAGGCTCAACCCGCTGGACTGGATGAACGACGTCGTGCGCGCGACGTTCGCCGCCACCAGCGCCGCGGAACACGCCGTGGTGGGTGCGGTCGAGCTGACCGCCCGCGTGCTGACCGCCGGCGAAGAGTCCTCGCTCAACGGATCTGTCACGCGGATGCGTCGCTTCAGCGCCGCGATGGTGGACCTCGCCGTCATGAAGAAGGTGGCCCGGAACTTCGACGTGACGATCAACGACGTGGCACTGGCGGCAATCACTAGCAGTTACCGGGCCATGCTGCTCGACCGCGGCGAATCGCCCCACGCGCTGCGGACCCTGGTTCCGGTGTCCATGCGCTCGGTCGATCACTTCGACGTCACCGACAATCGGGTGTCGGCGATGCTGCCGATGCTGCCGGTCGACGAGCCCGACCCGGTCAAGCAGTTGCAGATCGTGCACAGGCGGCTGGACCGGGCCAAGGGCAGTGGTCAGCGGGAGGGTGGCAGTGCAGTGTTCGCGGCCGCAGGCAACATTCCTTTTGCCCTCTCGGCGTGGACGATTCGACTCATCACCCGCCTGCCGCAGAAGTCGGTGACCGCGTTGGCCACCAATGTGCCCGGCCCGCGCGGGCCACAGCGGGTGCTGGGCCGGAAGGTGGTGGAGATCCTGCCCATCCCGCCGATCGCGCTGCACCTGCGCACCGGGATCGCGATGCTCAGCTACGCCGGCCGGTTCTCCTTCGGCATCACCGCCGACTACGACAGCGCGCCCGACGTCGACGCGCTCGCCCGCGGGATCGAGGACGCGGTAGCACGCTTGGCGGCAATCGGCCGCTCACAAGATCGATCAGCACGAGTGGAAGACGACGCCAAATGACACAGTTCATGCGCAACAGCGATGCGTTCACCTGGGCGATGGAAAGCGATCCCCGGCTGCGTTCGACAGTGGTCACGGTCGTCATGCTCGACCGGTCGCCGGACTGGAACGAGGTGCGTGACCGCTTCGAAGTCGTCTCGCGTTCGGTGCCGATGTTCCGGCAGCGCGTCGTTCCCTCCCCGCCGCCCGCGCCACCGCGGTGGGAGGATGCCCCCGACTTCGACCTCGACTTCCACATGCGCAGAGTGACCGCGGCCGCGCCCGGCTCCATGGACACCGTGCTGGAGATGGCGCGAGTCGCGGCGATGGAGGACTTCGATCGTGCCCGCCCGCTCTGGGAGGCCACGCTGATTGATGGTCTCGAAAACGGCGGCGCGGCAATGCTCCTGAAGTTCCATCATGCCCTGACCGACGGCGTCGGCGGTGTCCAGATCGCGATGATCCTCTTCGATCTGACGGAGTCCCCTGAGAAGCACGGTCCGGTGGCGGCGTTGCCCGAAGTGCCCCCGCCATCGTGGTTGCGCGGCTACACCGACGCCGCTCGGTACGACGCACGAGTGGTCGGTGACGTGCTGATGGGCAGTCTGAAGCTGGCGCCGAAGCTGGTCTCCCAGGGTGTTCGTCGGCCGGTGAACACCGTGTCGTCGGCCGCCGAACTGGCCGCCTCGGTCTACCGGACCATGCGGCCGGTCAACCGGAAGGGCTCGCCGCTGATGAGCGAGCGCAGCCTGCTGCGCCGACTCGGGGTGTTGGAAGTTCCGTTCCCGCAGCTGCGTGCGGCCGCCCATCGCGGTGGCGGCGCCCTCAATGACGCGTTCGTCGCGAGCGTGGCCGCCGGACTGCGCCGTTACCACGACAAGCACGGCGTCACTGTCGGCGACCTTCACCTGACCATGCCGATGAGCCTGCGCGAAAAAGGCGACGAGATGGGCGGCAACCGGATCATGATCATGCGGTTCGACGTGCCCGTCGGCGTCGTCGACCCTGCCGAGCGGATCCGGCAGATTCGTGACCGCACCAGTGTGGTGCGTTCCGAGAAGTCACTGCCGTACACCCAGTGGATCGCCGGTGCGCTGAACATGATGCCGCGGTGGTACATCGGCTCGATCCTGCGCAACGTCGACTTCCTCTGCAGCGACGTCCCGGGGATTCCGGTGCCGGTGTTCCTCGGCGGGGCAAAGGTGTTGACCCAGTACGGATTCGGCCCGACCATCGGCGCGGCCGTCAACGTCACGCTGCTGACCTACGTCGACAAGTGCACGCTGGGCATCGATGTGGATACCGCGGCGATCCCCGACTTCGACGTCTTCTTCGACTGCCTCGTCGCCGGTTTCGACGAAGTGCTGGCACTCGGCTCACCTGAGCCTGACGGCGACTAGGGCCGAAAGACCCTAGCCGGGTCGCCGCAGCCGCTTAACGTTACTGATGCCGCGGCATCAGCAGGCTTGGACGAACGAAGGGCACTTGGTGGCTGACCAACCGAACATCCTGATCATCTGGGGCGACGACATCGGCCAGAGCAATCTGAGCTGCTGATGGCGAAGCTGCAGGAAGGCGCTTCCAGCAGCACGTGACCCTTACATGCAAGGCCGGACTGAGAAAAGTGATGGAAACACCGTGGCACTGAACGAGTATCAGCCGGGCACCGCGTTCACCGGGGTCATCGGGCGCACGCCCGCAGAGTCAGTGCCGGCGTGGCCGGCCCCGACGCGCGCCAAGGACGACGCGCCGAATGTCCTGTTCATCGTCATCGACGATATGGGTTTCGGTCACCTGGGCTGCTACGGCAGTCCGATCGCCACCCCGAATATCGACGCGCTGGCCGCGGAGGGTCTGCGGTACGCGAACATGCACACCACGGCGCTGTGCTCGCCCTCGCGATCCTGCATCATCAACGGTCGCAACCATCATTCGAATCACCTGGCCTGCCTGACGAACGGATCAACGGGCTTCCCGGGCTCGGATGGCTACATCCCGTTCGAGAACGGCTACCTGTCGGAGATCCTGAAGGGGGTCGGCTACAACACCTACTGCGTCGGGAAGTGGCACCTGGCGCCGGAGGAGACCATGACCGCGGCGGGGCCCTACGACCGGTGGCCGCTGGGGCGAGGTTTCGAGCGGTATTACGGATTCCTGGGCGGCGACACCCATCAGTACTACCCGGAGCTGGTCCGCGACAACTCGCAGACCGAACCGGAAACGACCCCGGAGCAGGGGTACCACCTGACCCCCGACCTGGTGGAGAAGGCCAAGGCGATGATCGCCGACGCCAAGCAGGTTGCGCCGAACAAGCCGTTCTTCATGTACTTCGCGCCCGGAGCGATGCACTCGCCGCACCACGTGCCGAAGGAGTGGGCAGACAAGTACGCGGGCAAGTTCGACGAAGGCTGGGATGTTTACCGCGAGAGGGTGTTCGAGCAGCAGAAGAAGCTCGGGGTGATCCCCGAGAGTGCCGTGCTGTCACACCATGACCCCGATGTGCAGGAATGGAACTCGCTGTCGGCAGACGAACGCCGCCTCTACGCGCGCATGATGGAGGTGTTCGCCGGTTTCCTCGAACACACCGACCACTACCTCGGGGAGCTTGTCGACTTCTTGAAGGAGCTCGGTCAGTACGACAACACTCTGATCATGCTGGTCTCCGACAACGGCTCCAGCGCGGAAGGGGGACCGACCGGATCGGTCAATGAGTGTCGGTTCTTCAACAATGTCGCCGACACCGTCGAGGACGGACTTGACCACATCGACGAAATCGGCGGACCTGCCCTGTTCAACCACTTCCCCTGGGGTTGGACGAACGCGGGCAATACCCCGTTTCGGCGGTGGAAGCGTGAGACATACCGTGGCGGTGTCACCGATCCGTTCATCGTCAGCTGGCCCCGTGGAATCACCGCTCGCGGCGAAACCCGGACGCAGTACACGCACATCATCGACATGGTGCCGACCGTGCTCGACGCACTTGGCGTCGAGCCGCCGGGCGCCATCGGCGGCGTGACGCAGTCGCCGATCGAAGGCGTCAGCTTTTGTCACACGTTCGTCGACGCCGCCGCGCCGACACGGCGCACCACCCAGTATTTCGAGATGCTTGGTCACCGGTCGATCTACCACGACGGGTGGCGTGCCGTATGTCCCTGGCCGGGAACATCGTTCGCTGAATCCGGACGTAAGTTCGGAGACGTGATCACGGCCGAGATGCTCACCGAGCTCGACGCGGGGGGATGGGAGCTCTATCACGTCGACGAGCACTACGCCGAGACCACCAACCTCGCCGAACCGGAGCGGGCACGCCTGATCGCCATGATCGGCATGTGGTACACCGAGGCCGGCCGATACAACGTGCTTCCGATCGACAGTCGCGCCACCGCCCGCATCGCCGAGGAACGGCCGCAGATCGCACAGAGCCGCGATCGCTATGTGTTGTACCCGGGCACGCAGTCGATCCCGGCGGCGGCGGCGCCCAAGATCCTGAATCGGCCGTACTCGATCAACGCCGAGATTGATGCCCCGGAAGGTGCCGAGGGCGTGTTGCTCAGCATGGGTGGCAACGACGGCGGCATCGCACTCTACGTCCAGGGCGGGCGGCTGTGCTTTGCGCACAACTACGTCGCCAAGGAGATCTTCTACGTCAGGTCGGCGACAATCGTGCCCTCCGGGCGACACTTTCTCAGCATGGAGTTCGAGCCGACGGGCAAGCCGGATGTGAAGAGCGGGAAGGGAACTCCGGGGCACGTGCGGCTGTTCGTCGACGGCGCCGAGGTAGGCCGCGGTGATCTTCCGGTGACGACACCGATCCGCCTGGCCCAAGGCGGCGCGATGCTCGTCGGGGCGGATACGGGATCAGCAGTGACACCTGAATACGTGGCGCCGTTCCGGTTTACCCATCGGATTCATCGCGTGATTGTGGACGTGAGCGGCGAGCACGTCGAAGACTACGAAGCCCAGATGAAGATCGCGCTCGCGAAGCAGTAGCGGACGCGGGCCGTGGACCTCAAACACCTTGTCGTCGTAGCGTTCCAGATCAGTCTGTTCGTCATCGTCTTCGGCTACGGGCTCAGAGCGGAGTTCGACGACCTGCTGTACCTGTTCCGCCGTCCGGCACTGCTGGCGCGCTCGTTGATCGCGGTCCTGATCGCGATGCCCGCCGTCGCCGTCGCGCTGGCACGGTCATTCGACTTCGTGCCGACAGTCTCGATTGCCCTGGTGGCACTGGCCATCTCACCGTTACCGCCGCTGTTGCCCAGCCGCGAGGCCAAGGCGGGCGGAGGCGAGCGTTACGGTCTTGGCTTGATGGTGGTACTGGCCGTGCTGTCCATCGCTTGGGTTCCGTTGTCCGTGCAACTGATCGGGTTGGCCTTCGATCGGACCTACGTGGTGTCAGCCGGCGACATCGCCGTTGTCACGTCGACGTCAATCCTGCTGCCGCTGTTGATCGGGATGGTCACTCGCAGGGTGGCCACCCACTTCGCCGTCAAGATCTCGGCAATCGTCGAAAAGGCCGGAAAAGTGCTGATGCCCGTCGCTGCGGTCGTACTGCTGATTGCCGTCGCACCCGACGTATGGCGCCTCGTGGGTGACGGCACCCTGCTCGCGATCACGGTGTTCGTCGTGACGGGCTTCGCCGTCGGACATCTGTTGGGTGGTCCGGAGCCCGAACATGCCGCGGTGCTGGCCTTCTCCGCCGCGTGCCGTCACCCCGGCACCGCCCTGGCGGTGGCGGCCGCGAACTACCCGGATGAGAATCTGAGGGCAGCGGTTCTGATCTACCTCGCCGTCAACATCGTCCTCGGCCTGTCCTACGCATTCTGGCAGCGGCGCCGCGCGGCACGAGTCAGCGTGCTCAGATGATCCCGAGCCCGTGAAGCGCCTTGACCAGGAACCATGTGCCGAAGACGAGTCCGAGGACGATGAGCATCGACCGGCTGTACTTCGACAACTGGTCCGAAAGGACTGCCAGAACCGACTCGGCGCGTCGTGGGGCGCAGTAAGTGATTCCGATGAGCACCAGCTGGATTATCGAGGCCAGCAGGACGAACACCAGGAACATGCCGATCGCCAGCGGCCGTCCGAAGTCGGCTTCGCCGATCGCCGCGATCGCGCCCAGGGTGAAGATCCAAAACTTCGGTTCGATGAGCAGCAGCCCGAACCCGAGGAGGAAAGCCCGCTGCGGCGTAAGGGAGTCGGCGATCGTCATCCACTTCGGCGGGGGCGCGTCTTCATCAGGTGCGTTTAGCAGCTCACGGACCGCGACGACGTACATCAGGACCGCGAGAATCAGCAGGACGGTCGGCAGGATATAGCCGTGGTGCTCGCTACCGGGGCCGCGGTTGCGACCGGAATGCAGGATCAGCCCGAATACGATTCCTTGCAGCACGCGCAGCGTGGCCATGCCCGCTACCCACCCGACCGCCGCAAGGCGTCCGGAGGGCGAGCGGAGCAGCAGGATCGTGATGATGATCTGGACCGGCACCACCGCGCTGCCGATGATCATGGGGGACAACGTGATCCACAGATTGCTCATGTCAACAACCTCGATCGTTCGCGGTCAGCGGGCGCATCGCTCATCGACGGAGTGTGACACGCCGCTGCGGTTTCGATCGGCGTTCGGGACGAGGCGGCCACCACGACTTCACGGGGAGAGGACCAAAGTCATCATGGGACCGGTTTGTCCCGCAGGTCCGGTCCCGGCGGGCTAGCGTGAAACCCCGCGGCGAACGGATGCCGATAGCGACGTGGATGGAGGTCGGGGACCGGTGGCGGACACAGTGGAGGCCGATGGTGCAGTCCTGCCGTTCCCGCCGACGCCGTCGGCCAGCACGGCCGGCTTTACCCTCGCCGAGTCGACACACCAGCGCCGGACAGATGTCCGCAGGCTGCCGGCAGATGCACCCAATATCCTCATCGTCCTGCTCGACGATGTCGGGTTCGGGTTGTCGGACGTGGTGGGCGGCGAGGTCAATACGCCGGCGTTCCGCCGAGTCGCTGAAGAGGGATTGTCGTACAACACGTTTCACACCACCTCGATCTGCTCGCCTACCCGCGCTGCGCTGCTGACCGGCCGCAACCACCACCGGGTGCATTCCGGCACGATCGCCGAGCGTGCCGTCGACTGGGACGGCTACACCGGTGTGATCGGTAAGGACACCGCGACGGTGGCCGAGGTCCTCCAGCACTACGGCTACGCGACGGCGGCGTTCGGAAAGTGGCACAACTCGCCGGCCACCCAGACGACAGCGATGGGCCCCTTCGATCGCTGGCCCACCGGGCACGGCTTCGACTACTTCTACGGTTTCATCGCCGGCGAGACCTCGCAATGGGAGCCGCGGCTCTACGAGAACCTCAACCCGATCGAGCCGCCGCACGACGAGACCTACCATCTGTCAGAGGATCTGGCCGACCGCGCCATCTCCTGGTTGGGTAAGCACGAGGCCTTCGCCCCCGATCGCCCGTTTCTGATGTACTGGGCGCCCGGTGCCGCGCACGGTCCGCATCACATCTTCAGCGAGTGGGCGGACAAGTACGCGGGCAAGTTCGACGACGGCTGGGATGAATACCGGAAGCGGGTCTTCGCCCGTCAGAAGGAACACGGCTGGATTCCCGACGACGCCGAACTCACGCCGCGCGCCGACACCATGCAGGGCTGGGCGGACATTCCCGAGGAGCAGCGACCCTTCCAGCGGCGCCTGATGGAGGTCTTCGCCGGTTTTCTGGAGCACGTCGACGTCCAGGTCGGCCGGATCCTCGACGAACTGGACCGGCTGGCCAGGACCGAGAACACGATCGTCTTCTACATCTTCGGCGACAACGGCTCCAGCGCAGAAGGACAGAAGGGCAGCATCAGCGAATTGCTGGCGCAGAACAACATTCCCGTCACCGTCGATGAACAGCTGGCCGCGCTCGAACAACTCGGTGGGCTCGCCGCGCTGGGGACGCCGAAGACCGACAACATGTACCACGCGGGCTGGGCGTGGGCGGGCAGTACCCCGTTTCACCACACCAAACTGGTGGCCAGCCATTTCGGCGGTACCCGCAACCCGATGGCGGTGTCATGGCCACGACGCATCACGCCCGACGCTGCGATGCGCAACCAGTTCCACCACGTCAACGACATCGTTCCCACCATCTACGAGATCCTCGGCATTCCGCATCCGGAGGTGGTCGACGGTCATCAGCAGAAGCCCATGGACGGCACCAGCCTGGTCTACACGTTCGACAACCCTGACGAGGCCACCCACAAGGACGTGCAGTACTTCGAGAACAGCGCCAGCCGGGGTATCTACTCCGATGGCTGGTTCGCCTGTGCGTTCGGGCCGTTCGTGCCGTGGGACACCCCGGGGACGGCGCAGCGGCTGGCCGCCTGGGATGCCAACACCGAACCGTGGGAGCTCTACCACCTCGACGAGGACTTCTCCCAAGCCAATGACCTCGCCGCCGTCCACCCCGACAAGTTGGAGGACATGAAGGCGTTGTTCAAAGAGGTGTCGAAGGACAACCTGGTGTGGCCCATCGGGGCAGGGTTGTGGCTGCGCATCCATCCGGAGGATCGAGTGGCCTCGCCCTACACAAAATGGCGATTCGACGGCTCCTGCACCCGGATGCCCGAGTTCACCGCACCCGGATTGGGAAGACAGGACAGTCATGTCACCGTCGCGCTCACGGTGCCGGAATCGGCCAGCGGCGTCCTCTACGCGCTTGGCGGTTTCTCCGGCGGCCTGACGTTGTTCGTGGACGCGGGATTCCTTGTCTACGAATACAACATGCTCATCATCGACCGCTTCCAGGCGCGTAGCGCGGCGCCGATCGGCTCGGGTGAGCACGTCATCACCGTCGACACGACGTTCGCCTCACCCCAGCCGATGGCGCCGGCAACAGTGGCACTCGGGGTCGACGGCGTCGAGGTCGCCACGGTAGTGGTCGCGAGGACGGTGCCGGCCGCGTTCACCGCGAGCGAGACGTTTGGCGTCGGCGTGGATCTCGGTTCGCCCGTGTCACCCGACTACTTCGACCGTCGTCCGTTCCCCTTCACCGGCGCGATCGCAAGCGTCGACGTCGAGGTGTTCCCTCCGGGTTCGGGCCCGTAGAACCTTGGGCATCGCTCTGGCCTGTGCAGGCCAGATTTGGCTCGCGTGGTCCGTGCATCGGCTTTCTATAGAGCGCGACACTCGACGGTGAAGCCCGACCTGCGGAGGATCCCATGCACGTGACCGCTGACTACGATCTGTGCGAAGGCCACGGCCAATGCCTTCTGGCGGCACCGGATGTCTTCGACCTTCCCGACGGGGCCGAGAAGGTCGTCGTGCTGAACGCCGATCCCCCGGAGGACGACAGGGAAGCCGTCGTGCGCGCCGCGGCGATGTGCCCCGCGCAGGCCCTGCACGTCGACGACTGACAGGGTGCCCGCGGAAGCTCAGTGCGGCAACGGATCTGCGCCCGCCGCGGCGTCCAGGATGCCGCTTTGCCCGGCGAGCGCGGCTGCGGCGATCCGGTTGTTCACGCCCAGTTTGTGCAGCAGCGACGCCACCATCCGCTTCGCGGTGCGCTCCGAGACCACCATTCTGGTCGCGATGTCCGCGGTCTCCATGCCGGTCGACAGCAGCCCCCAGAGCTTCACGTCCGGTGGTGTCAACGCCTTGACCACCTGGGCCGACGGCCCGCGGCTGCTGCCGAGGAGGGCGTCGAGCACAGTGGCATCGACCACCCGCAGCCCCGCCGCGATCGTCGACAGCGGCGCCGCCAGTGCCTCGGGGCGCACCGTCTTGGGCAGGAAGCCGTCGGCGCCTGCCCGCAACGCCTCCTGTGCCAGTGCCACATCGTCGGTGCCCGACAGCGCCAGGATGCGGGTTCGCGGGTGGCGCGCCTTGATGTGCCGGATCGCCGCGACGCCGCCCAGCGGCGGCATCGAGAGGTCGACGATCGCCAGGTCCGCGTCGCACGACGTCGCCAGGTCAGCGGCCTCCTCGACGAAAGTCGTGCGCCCGCCGATGACGAAGAGCTCGCCCCAGTCCCGGGTCAGCAGCAGCTCCAGACCCTCGGCGAAAAGCTCATGGTCGTCGACGATGACGACGACGTATGGCTTCGGGCTCATCGGCCCGAGGCTAATCGGAGTGGGGGCCCGGGATCGACGAATTCGACACCGCGTCCAAGTCGGTGCCTAGGGTCAGGCGGTGAACAGCGCGAGCCGGCTCCGGTCGGCCGCCAACTAGGGTCCTTCGGCACGCAGGATCGGGACATCCGGCGGTGTCGGGCTGCGGCATCAAGCGCCGAGACTGAGTGAACCAGGCGCTCATGTGTACAAGCTCTTGAGTTTTGGTGCCGATCGTCTTGTGGAGGTACCCGGTGAACGCTGCTTCCCCTGTCGCGGGCAGCCTTTCGGTGCGCACGCGGACTCTGGGGCTTCTGCTGCTCGCCGTGGTCGGCTGGGTCGCCGTCTATACCCTGAACGAGCACATCTGGGATGTGGTATTCGGTTGGCTGCGAATCGATCTCGATACCCGCGCCGTCGGCGCTGTGCATTTCTTCCTTTACGACACGGTGAAGATCCTCCTGCTGCTGACCGGCTTGATGTTCGTGGTCGGCATGCTGCGTGCGAGCCTCGATCTGGACAGAGCCCGGCAGTATCTGCAAGGGCGTGGGCTGCTCGTGGGGTTGGTGCTCGCCGTCGTCCTCGGGGCGGTGACGCCGTTCTGCTCCTGCAGTTCGATTCCGCTGTTCATCGGTTTCGTTGCGGCGGGTATCCCGCTGTCGATCACACTGACCTTCCTCATCGCTTCGCCGTTGATCAGCGAGATCGCGGCGATCATGATCGGTGATCAGTTCGGCTGGCACATCGCGGCGGCCTACGTGGCGGCGGGCAGTGTGCTGTCCCTGGTGATCGGTTGGATCTTCTCCCGCTTTGACCTCAGTCGATGGGTCGAGGACATGGTTTTCACGACGAAGGTGGCCGCGTTGCGCGCCGACGGTCACGTGCCCTCGCTGGCCGAACGGGTCGGTGCGGCGGTGGACGAGACGAAGGACATCTTCCGGAGCGTGTGGCTGTGGGTCCTGCTCGGAGTCGGCATCGGAGCCGTTATCCACGGGTGGGTTCCTGCCGATTTCTTCGTGCGCTTCGCCGGACCTGACAACCCTTTTGCGATCGTGGTCGCGACGCTGGCCGGGGTGCCCCTGTACGTCAACGGCGCCGGTGTCGTGCCGATCGCAGAAGCGCTGTGGGCCAAGGGGATGTCGCTGGGAACGGTGATGGCCTTCACGATGAGCACGATCGCCCTGTCGGTGCCGCAGGCGGTCATGTTGCGCCGGGTGCTCAAGCCGCCGCTTCTGGCCATCTTCTTCGGCACCGTGACCGTCGGAATCATGGTCATCGGAGTCCTGTTCAACCAGATCGGTTGACGCCCCAATTCTTTTCTCGCTGGACGGAGTTCACATGATCATCAAGATCCTCGGACCGGGCTGTCGCAACTGCCACACCCTCGAGGAGCGCACTCGGGAGGCGCTCGCCCAACTGGGTCGCGACGCTGAGATCGTGTCCGTCGGCGACTACACCGAGATCGCCGGGTACGGCGTGATGAAAACTCCCGGCCTGGTGATCGACGAGCAAGTCGTCGTGGCTGGGAAAGTGCCCAGTGTCAAGGACCTCACGGCACTGATCTCCGCTCGCTGAAGGCGCGGTTTCGTGTCGTCGTCCCTCAGCCCAGTCGCGCTTGCGGTAGGCCGAGTCGATCTTTCCCGAGCTCGACGCAGTCCTAGGGTCAAGCGATGAGTGGTGCCGATTCGCTGCGGTCGTTGGTGGTGCCCGACGGCGACGGGTACGGGTTGGCCCGCGTGGTGGTCGCGGTGCGGGTCGCCGTGGTGCTGTCCATCGTGGTGCTGGTGGCGACGGGTCCGGGCTGGATGCGACACCATCTGGGCGCTACCGCTGCGGTCCTCGGCGCGGCCCTGGCGTACGCGGCGGTGCTGATGGCCAGACCGCAGTTCGAAGTGCGCCGGACCCGCTATTCGTGGCTGGTGGCTGCGGTGGATGCATCGATGACACTGGCGTTGATCGCGCTGACCGGGGGTGCCGCCAGCCCCGTGGTCGTGGTGCTGGTCATGGCGGTCATCGCGTCGGCGGCGCGACTGAGCTTCATCGAGTGCCTGGCCCACGCGGCGCTGGTCGGTGCCGGTTACGTCCTGGTGGTGTTGGTTTCGCACAGCGACCCGGATGCGGTCCTTGATCCGCCGGTGCAGGGTCTGTGGTGGGCGCTGTATCTGGTGTTCATCGCGGTGCTCACCGGCGGGCTCGCGGTCCTGTTGGAACGTGAGCACCGCTCCCGGGTGCACGCGCTGGTGGAGGCGGAGGCCGAGCACGCGGCCGCCGAGGAGGAGCGCGACCTGCGAGCCCGCCTGCTGCGGTCCTACGAGAACCAGCAGGAGGGATTGCAGGTCGTCCTGCACGAATTCCGCACCCCCGTCGCCTCGCTGGATGCACTTGCGGCTGCGCTGACCGACATCGGGTCGCCGATGACACCGGTCGACCGTGACGCTGCCATCGGACTCGCCGGCCGGCACGCGCGGCACTTGACCGACATGCTGGACGCGCTGGCGGACGTCGCCTTGAGCAGGCGGCCCGCCTTCTCGTCGGGACGCGTGCGCCGCGTCGACGTGGCCGCGTTGATCGGTGAGGCGGGCGACGCGGCCGGGGTGCAACCGCCACGACTTCAGATCGCGGTGACCGGTGAGGTGTCCGCGGTCCACGTGGACGCGCAGGGCCTGCGACGGGTACTGACCAATTTGCTGGAGAACGCGGCCCGGCACGGACGCGGCCTGCCGATCGACGTGCGGTGTGTGCGGACCGACCATCTGCTAACCCTCTCGGTGCTCGACCGCGGACCCGGTGTGCCTCAGGAGAGCCTGGGTGAGATGACCGAGAAGTTCGTCAGCCTGAGCGACCGGCGGGGCACCGCGGGTCTGGGTCTGTGGATCGTGCAGCAGATCATCGACGCCCTCGGCGGCACGTTACGGTTCTCGGCCCGCGACGGCGGGGGACTGGCCGCGACCTTCAGCGTGCCGGTCGACTGACGCACGCCCGACCCCCGCGGCCCATCGACTGGCCCGTGCAGGCCGTGATTGGCCCGTGCGTCAGGCGTATTCGGGGCAGGTGTTCGCCACCATGGGAGCTACCGCGTAGTGAGCCATGGCACGCCGCGCGGACACCGCCGAAAGGACTCCGATGAGCACCGCCGTCGCCACCACGCACAAGGACATCGACCTGTCGGCCCGGTCGTTCTGGGCGAAGTCGCCCGAGGAGCGCGATCAGGCGTTCGCCGTGCTCCGCCGCGAGAACCCGGTGTCGTGGAGCCGGCCTGCCGAATCCGATCTGTTGCCACCGGAATTGAACACCAAGGGGTTCTGGTCGCTGACCAAGCAGGCGGACATCCGGATGGCCAGCAGGCATACCGAGGTGTTCTCGTCGGGGCAGGGCATCACGATGGAGGACTTCGCTCCGGAGATGATCGAGGTGGCCCAGTCGTTCATCGCGATGGATGCTCCCCGCCACACCCAGTTGCGCGGCATCACCCTGGACGCCTTCAAGCCGAAGAACATGCGCCGGCTCGAAGGGTGGATTCAGGGCCACGCCCGCGACCTGGTCTCCGAGATGGCTCATCTCGGCGAAGGTGACTTCGTCGAGCTGGTGTCGGTGAAATTGCCCGGCCGCATCTTCGGCAGCTTCTTCGGTCTGCCGCCCGGCGACGTGCACCAGAAGACCATCGACGCCGCGCAACGGCTGCTGGGCTGGACCGACCCCGAGATCTGCGCGGGCCGCACCGGCCTCGAGCTGTTCGGCGGAGCCGTCATGGACCTGCACGAAGTGGCCGCCCAGCTGATCCCCGAACGTCGCGCCAACCCCGGCGATGATCTGTTGACCTGGATGGTGCAGGCCGAGTTCGACGGTAAGAAGATGACCGACGACGAACTCAAGGCGTTCTTCGTGCTGCTGGCGGTGGCCGCCAACGACACCACCCGCCACGCCTCGGCGCACGCGATCTACGCGCTGTCGAAGTTCCCCGCACAGCGCGACCTGTTGGTCGCCGATGTGCCCGGCCGGGTCGGCACGGCCGTGGAGGAGGTGCTCCGGTGGGCGTCCCCGCTGCTGCACATGCGGCGCACCGCCACGCAGGACTTCACCCTCGGCGACAAGGAGATCAAGGCCGGCGACAAGGTCGTGCTGTGGTACATCTCCGGCAACCGGGACGAGGACGTCTTCGCCGACCCGTTCACGTTCGACATCCTGCGTAACCCCAACCCGCACATCGCCTTCGGTGGTGGCGGCCCGCACTTCTGCCTCGGGGCCGCACTGGCCCGCACCATGTTGAAGTCGCTGATAACCGAGGTCTACACCCGGATTCCGGACATCTCGGCACCCGAGCCGAAATTCCAGGTGGCCAACTTCATCAACGGCATCAACAGCCTGCCCGCCACCTGGACACCGGAGCGCGCCTGACCCTGTGCCGCAGCGTCGACCCACGTCCGCTTCTACAACGGACCCCCGAGGACCATGTCGGCCGGACCGTCGATCGGCGCCCGCACCTCGTCGACCCTGCGTTTGATGCCCAGCATCAACCCTCTTGTCACCAACGAGGTCACGGGGCCGGCGAGCTCGACACCTAGCACCTCCCCGGGGTGCCGCAGCCGTGTTCGGGTGCGGATCAGGAACCGGCAGCTGTCCTGCCAGCGGGGAAGAAGATGGAAGGACCACACGGTCTCCCAGGGAAACCCCGGTGGTGTACCGCGTAGCACGAGGGTGCTCTCCTCGATGACCTGCTCGACGGTCAGGGTGAGCCCGTGCCGTAGACCCATCCACCCCTGGGGTGCGATTCGAATCGTGTCACCCGGCGCCAGCTGTTGCCATTCCGGGTGAATGCGATCGGCGTTCTCGTAGTCCAGGCCGATCAGGTCGGCCACCGTGTCGAGGCTGTAAAGGCCGCCGCGGTCCTGGCCGATCTGCACCAGCCACGGCCAGATCGCGGCGGGCGGTGCGTCGATCCACACGCCTTCGGTGGACTGGACCGATGGACGCCGGACCAGCTCGTCGCCGGGCAGGGTTGTCTGCGTTTCCTCTTTGGTCGTGCCCCAGTTGCGGTAGTACCGGCGCGCCGCGTAGAGCAACGTGATCGCTCCCGCGACCCGGACGACGTTTCCATTCATGGGCCGACTGTGCGCCTCACCCGGCCAGCGGGACTAGGGCCGGTAGTCCCGGATTCGTCCGTCCCGCGAACACCGCCGCGCACCGGGGTGGCTGTCGAACCAAACGACCCCGTCGGCCGGGACTTCCGTCCCTAGTGGCGACGGCGGCGACGTGGTCGGATCAGTGCAGAGCTCGAGAGCTGAGGACTCGCCGTGACGACCTGCTCGCGCGGGTCGTCCGCGTCGTTTCTGATGCGACTCAGGGACAGTGGGAACGGAGACAGCGATGACCCGTACATCGAGTCCGACGGGGCTGGGACCCAGGCAGGTGTTCCGCGATCGGCGCGAGGCGGGTCGCGTGCTGGCCGATCTGCTCGGCGCGTACCGCGGCAGGAAGGGCGTCGTCGTCCTCGGTCTGGCGCGAGGCGGTATCCCCGTGGCCTGGGAGGTGGCGGCTGCCCTCGGTGTGCCGTTGGATGCCTTCATCGTGCGCAAACTGGGGGCTCCCGGCCACGAGGAGTTCGCGATGGGCGCCTTGGCCAGCGGCGGACGTGTCGTCGTCAACGACGACATCGTGCGCGCGCTGCGGGTGTCGCCCCAGCAGTTGCGCGACGTCGCCGAACGTGAAGGGCGGGAACTGATCCGGCGAGAAGCCGCCTACCGCGGAGGTCGCCCGCCCGTCGACGTCGCCGGCAAGACGGTGATTCTGGTGGACGACGGGCTGGCTACCGGGTCCAGCATGTTGGCCGCAGTGCAGGCGCTGCGGCAGGAGGAACCGGCCGAGATCGTGATCGCGGTGCCCGCCGCGCCGGAGTCCACCTGCCGCGAGTTCGCCGGTCTGGTCGACGACGTCGTATGCGCGTCGATGCCCACGCCGTTCCTCGCAGTGGGGGAGTCATTCTGGGACTTCACCCAGGTCAGCGACGACGAAGTGCGCGATTATCTCGCCACCCCGACGGTCGGCGTCACCACCGCGACGGTCCTGATCGACGACACGCCCGCGCGCGTGATCGATCGGGCCGCGGTCGACGCACCCGCAGGCGTGCCGCCGACCGAGGCGCTCGAGGAACTCATCGGCGACGCGCGGATCGTGTTGATCGGCGAGAGCTCCCACGGCACCCACGAGTTCTACGAGGCGCGGGCCGAGATCACCAAGTGGCTCATCGAGGAGAAGGGCTTCTGCGGCGTTGCCGCGGAAGCCGACTGGCCCGACGCGTACCGGGTCAACCGCTATGTGCGCGGATTGGGTGACGACAGGACCGCGAACGAGGCGCTGGAAGGGTTCGAGCGGTTCCCGGCCTGGATGTGGCGCAACGTCGTGGTGCGGGACTTCGTCGAATGGCTGCACGCGCACAACCGCCACCGCCGGGAAGCCGGTGAAGGTGAGACGGGTTTCTACGGCCTGGATCTGTACAGCCTGCACCGTTCAATGCAGGAAGTGATCGCCTACCTCGACCGGGTCGACCCGCTGGCTGCGGCGCGGGCCAGGGACCGGTACGCGTGTTTCGACCACACCTCGGCCGATGACGGTCAGGCGTACGGGTTCGCGGCGGCCTTCGGCGCCGGACTGTCCTGCGAGCGCCAGGCGGTCGACCAGCTGATCGAGATGCAGCGCGAGGCACTCGACTACGCCCGCCGCGACGGCCTGCTCGCCCAGGACGAGCTGTTCTACGCTCAGCAGAACGCGCAGACCGTCCGCAATGCCGAGGTCTACTACCGCGCGATGTTCGGTGGCCGCGTCACGTCATGGAATCTGCGTGACCAGCACATGGCCCAGACACTTCACGCGCTGTTGGCCCACCTGGACCGCCACGGATCCTCGCAACCCTCCCGAATCGTCGTGTGGGCTCACAACTCTCACGTCGGTGATGCCCGCGCGACCGAAGTCGGGACCGACGGCCAGCTGACCCTTGGCCAGTTGGTGCGGGAGCAGTACGGCCAGGAGTCGCGACTGATCGGCCTGACGACGTATTCCGGAACCGTCACCGCGGCCAGCGAATGGGGTGGGATCGCCGAACGCAAGATCGTCCGGCCTGCACTCAACGGCAGCGTCGAGGAGCTGTTCCACGAGACCGGAAGGCCGGAATTCCTTGTCGCCGAGGCGATCAGCCGCGAGGCCCGTGAGCCCCTCGACGTCGTCCGGCTGGGGCGTGCGATCGGTGTGATCTACCAGCCTGCAACCGAACGGCAGAGCCACTACTACCATGTCCGGCCCGGTGAGCAGTTCGACGCGATCATCCACATCGACCGGACACGGGCGCTGGAGCCACTCGAGGTGACAAGCTCGTGGTCGGCGGGCGAGACCCCAGAGACATATCCGACCGGATTGTGACACTGCAGGATCCACCAACGAACGGAGCACCGGCGCCATGCTGACGCCCACGATCGTCACCTTGACGATGAACCCGGCACTCGATATCGCCACCGGGGCCGACGTTGTCCGTCCCACCGACAAGATCCGTTGCGCAGGTTCCACTTACGATCCGGGGGGCGGAGGTATCAATGTCGCACGCACCGCCCAGGAACTGGGCGCCCCGGTATCGGCGATCTTCCCGGCGGGCGGGCACACGGGAAACCTCGTGACCAACCTCGTCCACGATGCCCGGGTGCCGCTGCGGCGGATCAGCATCGCCGAAACGACGCGCGAGAGCTTCACGATCAACGAACGCACCACGGGCATGCAGTACCGCTTCGTGCTGCCCGGCCCCCGGCTGACACTCGACGAACAGCGGCAATGCCTCGACGAACTGCGGCTGGAGGCCGCCTCTGCCGAGTTCGTCGTCGCCAGTGGAAGCCTGCCGCCGGGCGTGCCGCCCGACTGGTACCAGCGGGTGGCCGACATATGTCGCGAGGTCGGCACCCTCCTCGTCCTGGACACCTCAGGCGGCGGTCTCACCCACGTGACCAACGGCGTGTTCCTGCTCAAGCCCAGCATTCGTGAGCTCCGGGAGTGCTCCGGCAGCGAACTCGCCACCGAGGCAGAACAATTGGCGGCCGCCCGTGATCTGGTCGACCGCGGCGTCGCGCAGGCTGTGGTGGTGTCCCTCGGTGCCGACGGCGCCTTGCTGGCCACCGCCGAGCACAGTCAACGGTTTTCGGCCATCCCCGTGCACGCGGTCAGCGGTGTCGGCGCCGGCGATGCCATGGTCGCGGCGATCGTGGTGGCCATGAGCCGGGGATGGACACTGACCGAGGCTGTGCGTTTCGGAATCGCCTGCGGGACAGCGAGTCTGTTGACACCGGGTACCGGAACGTGCAGCCGGGAAGACGTGGAGCGCTTCTTCGAGCTCGTCGGAGAAGCAGAGGACGTCGACGTCGCCTACACCTGAAGCCGTGGCTCCCGGTACACCGCGGCACCGGCGATGATGCCGGCGCCGGCGGCGACCAACAGGACTCGGCCACCCCGGTCGGCGCGTCCTGCCGCCTGATCGAAAGCCGCCGCCAGCGACGCGGTGTGCATCTCCTGATCCTCCGCGACGGTGATGTCCGCGGGGGCCAGCCCGAGGCGGCTGGCGAGTGCCTTTCGGAAACCGTCCTGCGCGGGTGCGGCAACGATCGCAGTGATGTTGTCGAGTCCGAGCTGCGATTCACGGAGGCATTCCTCGACGGCCTGGGCCGCGGCGGCCGCGAACTGTTCGTCCTTGGACTCGGCTACCGAGAAGCGAAGCACATTGCGACCGTCGACGAGTCCGACTGTGGCGTGGAAGCTCTCGCCGTCGTCGGGAATGCTGACCCAGTGCACGCGCTCGAGGCCGACGTCGTCGTCGCTCCAGTCGCACAGCAGGGCCGCCCCGGCCGGGGAGAACGGAAAGTTCTCACTCATTCCGTGTCCGGGATCGGCGTCGCTGGCCACCACGAGGGCGCACGTGATGGCACGTGACCTCAGAAAGCCGTCGACGATCTGCAGAGCGTTGAGCACTCCGCACGTTCCGTTGGCGATGTCGAACGAAAAGGTGCCATGCGCGCCTGCGTGCGGATCCTCGGGGTTGGCGCCGATATCCTCCTGGATCATCGCCGCCAGCGCCGGCTCACCCAGGTTGCGGTCGCGGTAGATCCCCGCGTTGACCATAAGGTCGATGTCATCGGCGTCGCGGCCGGCAAGTTCCAGGCACTCTCGTGCCGATTTGACCGCCAGCCGCAGAGCGCTGCGACGCACGCGCCACCCGCCCGCGGCGACAGCGACGTGTTTAATGACCGTGCCCATAGTGCCCCACCAGTTCGTCGTCCAAAGTGATGAGGACGATGCCGATTTCCAGTCCGGATGCCAACGCGATCAACGCCACGGTCTCTCCGGGTTTGATGTGTCCCGCCTCGAGTTCTTCGACCAGCGCGACGGTGTGGGTCGTCGACGCGGTGTTGCCGTAGCGGTCGACGGTGATCACGGCGTCGTGCCGCGGACCCTCACCGAAGGACTCCGTCATCGTGGCCATGCCCTTGCGAATCGCGCGCGCGGAGGTCTGATGCGTGATCACGTGATCGATGTCGTGCAGCGAAATGCCTACCGCGTCAAGTACTTCGTGCAGCAACAACGGGGTGTTCGACATCGCCGCACGGTGAATTCCCCTGGCGTCGGTGAACATCCGGGCGCCGGGCTCGTGACCCTTCGGGTACCCGACGCACAGCCGGCTGTAGTCGGCCACCGTGGTGAAACCGGCCAGCTGGATTCCTGCGGAGTCCGCGGGGGCCCGTTCGAGAAGCAGCGCCGCGCCGGCGTCGCCCAACGTCAGGGACGCCAGCTCCTTGCTCATGATGTTGCGGATGTGCCGGGCCGCGTTGTGGCCCAACTGGGAGATGTACTCGCCGCTGACCACCAGCGCGCGTTCTATCGATCCCTGCCGGATCCAGTTGTTCGCGACGGTGACACCGGTGAGCATTCCCGCGCACGCATTCGACAGGTCGAACGTCATCGCCTTCTGCGCGCCGATCGCGTTGGCGACCGAGCGGCTCATCGTGGGTTCCAGCCATTGGGTCAGACCGTCGTGGAACTTCGTGATACTGCAGCTGATCACGACGTCCACCGCCGAGCCTGGCTGGTCGGCCTTCGCCAGACAGTCCAGCGCCGCCGCGGTGGCCAGGCTGTAGGAGTCCTCATCGCCCACCGAGACGCGGCGCTCGTGGATGCCGGTCAACCGCTCGAGGTCGATGTGCGTGTGATGGCGGGTACTCGACATCAGGTCGGTGGTGCTCAGATGCGTCGGCGGTAGGCAACGGCCCGCGCCGGCCAAGCGGGTGCGAAACGGTGCGGCGGGATCACCGGCGTGGGGTTCCATCACCAGCCACCGCGTACCCGTCATTGACCCATGGTGTGCCTACCGTGTGGGCTTGAGTAGAGAACTATGGCGCAGCGAGCAGGACCTTGGACCCTTTGTGCAGATCCGGGGCTGCGTCGGTGAGACCCTCGCTACTGTTCAGCCATGGGCGGCGCTGGGGAATGGGACGCGGCCCGCTTGCTCCCCGGGCTGACACAGTTTCAGCGATACGAGCGGCGCTGGCTGCGTGAGGATCTGACCGCGGGCCTCACCGTCGCCGCGTATATGGTTCCGCAGTCGATGGCCTATGCCACCCTCGCCGGACTGCCGGCGGTGACGGGTCTGTGGGCCGCCCTGGTGCCCTTGGCCATGTACTCGGTGCTCGGGTCGTCCCGACAGTTGTCGGTGGGGCCCGAGGCCAGCACCACGGCCATGACCGCCGCCATTCTCGGGCCGATCGCTGCCGGTGACGCCGGGCGATACGCCGCGTCGGCGGCAGTGCTCGCGATTCTCGTGGGTGTCATCTGTCTCATCGGCGGTCTGGTGAAGCTCGGGTTCCTGGCCAACCTGCTGTCGGGCCCGGTGCTGGTCGGCTACATGGCGGGCATCGCGCTCGTGATGATCGCAGGCCAGCTGGGCAAGCTCACCGGGGCCCCGGTGCAAGGTCACGAGTTCATCTGGCAGACAGGCTCATTCGTCGCCCACCTCACTGAAGTGCATTGGCCGACCGCCATCTTGGCGGCCGCTGTGATCGCGATACAGCTCGTGGTGGCAATGCGTGCGGCACGCCTGCCCGGACCGCTGATCGCCGTGGTGCTCGCGTCGGTCGCGGTAGTTGTCTTCTCGTTGCAGAGCCGGGGCATCGCGGTGGTCGGATCCGTGCCTTCAGAGTTGCCGGCCTTCGACCTACCGGTCCTCGGGCCCGGCGAGTTGGTCGGCTTGATCTTGCCCGCCGTGGGCATCGCCATCGTGGCGTTCTCCGACAATGTCGTCACCGCACGGGTGTTCGCCGCGCACAAGGGTGAGGAGATCGACGCCAACGCCGAGCTGCGGGCGCTGGGAGTGTGCAATGTCGGTGCCGGGCTGGTGCACGGATTCCCCGTCAGTTCGAGCGGCAGTCGTACGGCGATCGGCGCCACCATGGGCGCGCACACTCAGCTCGCATCGTTGTGCACGCTCGCTGTTGTTCTGGTCGTCCTGACGCTGGGCGGTGGTCTGATGTCGACGGTGCCCGTCGCCGCGCTGGGAGCCCTTGTCCTGGTGGCGGCGTTGCACCTCATCGATGTGTCCGAGTTCCGCCGGCTCGCGCGCTTCCGCCGCAGCGAGCTGATTCTCGCGGTGGCCACCACCGCCGCGGTCCTGAGCCTCGGCATCCTCTACGGCGTTCTGGTCGCCGTCGGATTGTCGATCCTGGACCTGCTGCGCCGGGTGGCCCGCGCGCACGACGGCGTCCTCGGTTTCGTTCCCGGCCTGCCCGGGATGCACGACATCGAGGACTACCCGGACGCCGAGTTGGTGCCCGGCCTGGTGATGTACCGCTACGACGCGCCGCTGTGCTTTGCCAACGCCGAGAACTTCCGCAGGCGCGCCCTGGAAGCCGTCGAGTCCTACCCGCAACCCGTCGAATGGTTCGTGCTCAACGCCGAAGCGAACTCGGAGGTCGACCTCACCGCGCTGGACGCGCTGGATGGGCTGCGTATCGAGCTGGCCAGGCGGGGCGTGACCTTCGGCATGGCACGCGTCAAGCACGATCTGCGGGAGGCGTTGCAGGCAGCGGGGATGCTCGACAAGATCGGGACCGATCGCATCTATGCGACTCTGCCCACAGCGGTGGCGGCGTTTCGGGCGCGGGGCGACGGCACTGTGAGCTGACCGGGACCCGACCGAACAGGCTCAGGGGACGCTGAATTCACGATCGGGCTCGGCACCGAACACGAAGCGGCGACCCGTGACCTGCCTCGGCAGCACACGGACGTAGTGCTGCTTGACCGTCGCGGTCCACGGAAGCAGTTGCGCCTGCTCGGCTTCGTCGATCTCTTCGGAGGTATGCAGCCCGCGAGCCAACCCTTTGACGATCACGCTCCAGCCCTCGACCTCGTCGTGACCGTCGATCTCGAAGGCCACCTTGTGGTTGATGGCGCCGCTGACGAGCTTCGTTCCCTCCGCGGTGCGGAACAGAATGGTGCGCCGCTGGACGACGAAATTGACCGGAAAGATCTCAGGGTCGCCGTCGACACTGGTCACCAGGCGGCCCAGAGAGTTCTGCGAGAGCAATTGCCAGCATTCGCTTTCGGGCAGAATCGTCACTGGTCGGCCGGTGGATACTGCGTCATTGCCCATGTCGGTCCCCATTCATCCGCGACGTCGACGTCGTCAACGAGGTCGTGAGTCCACGGTAACCAAAGGCCGCCCGCAGGTCGTGGGCAGTTGTTCCCCGGTGCTAAGGACCAAGGTAACCGCTCGGGCATTGCCTGCACTGCCGCGTCGTGGGCGGAATAAGTCCCCGTGATTCGGGACTTCCGTCTCTGTCGCCGCACCCGTCGCCGGGAGCAGGCTCCAGAGGTTGAGCGCACTGCGCACGATCCGGAGGTGCACGACAGCCATGACCGCACAGTTCCCCGATGACAGCACCTTGCACGCGGCATTGACCCTGGCGACCCGAGCACCGTCGGTGCACAACTCGCAGCCGTGGCTCTGGCGGGTGGGCGAGAACAGCCTGCACCTCTACGCCGACCCGACCCTGCACCTGAGACACACCGATCCCGACCGACGCGATTTGATGGTCAGCTGCGGCGCCGCGCTCAACCACTGCGTCATCGCCCTGGCCGCTCTGGGCTGGCAGACCAAGATCCACCGTCTGCCCAACCCCGCTGAACCCGACCACCTTGCCTCGGTCACTCTCCACCCTCATCCGGCGGCTGAAACCGATGTCGCGCTGGCCGCCGCGATCACCAACCGACGCACCGATCGCCGCAACTTCAGCTCGCGACCGGTGAGCCTCGGCGACATCGCATGGATGGGCGCCCGGGTGGCCAGGATGGGCGTGTCGCTGCGCAGGGTCGAGACAACCACCGACTTCAAGGCGGTTCTGACCCAAGCGACATGGGAGCACGCGATCGATCCGGACTACGCAGAAGAGCTCAAGAACTGGAGTGGCCGGCATGCCGCGGCTGCAGGCGTGCCGGCGCGTAACGCTCCGGAATCGGATCCCGGATCGCCGGTGCCGACGCGCTTCTTCGTGGGCACCGCGCTGGAACAACCGCCTCACGCACCCCCGGCGTACGACAACGGTGTGCTGTTGGCACTCGGCATTGCCGGCGATGACGACCTGAGCAGGTTGCGCGCCGGAGAAGCGACCAGCGTGGCTCTGCTCACCGCGACCGTGAGGGGACTCGCGACCTGCCCGGTGTCGGAGGTGCTCGAGGTCGCGGAGACCCGTGCGATGGTGCGGTCGGAGATCTTCGATGACCGGTACTACCCGCAGATGCTGCTGCGCATCGGATGGGCTGCGCCCCAAGCCAACCCGCTGCCTGCCACCCCGCGCCGGCCGCTCAGCGAGCGGGTGACCCGCCTCGACGGCTCACCATTCGGCGGCAGCGACGACGATTAGCCTGCCCGTCTGGCCGTGACCAGGAGGTATTCGGCGGCATAGGCAGTTCGTCCCTGCCCGGTTGCCTCGTTCCATGTCTCCAGCAGTGCCAGGAAGTCGCGGTCCAGCGCGGCGATCTTTGTGGGGTCACCTTCGTTGAACGTGTAGACCGCGATGGTGGGCCCGTAGTTGCGTTTCCAGTACTCCCGGAATTCCAGCGGTGAGGCGCAATGGTCCATCAGGACGGTTTCGCGGCGCATCGTCAGGTCGGTGACGTTGTCGCCGAACAGCTTTCGCACATGGTCCTCATCGCCCCACAGCGGCGCAGGTGAGGCGCCGGGCGGCGGCGGGGGAGCGTAGGGCTTCATCGTCGCGAAGAGGTTGCCGATGAACCCGCCGGGGGTCCAGTTGATCATCCCGATGGTCCCGTTAGTGCGGACCACCCGGACGAGTTCGTCGGCGACTTTCTGGTGGTGCGGCGCGAACATCGCTCCCACGCATGACATCGCCACGTCGAAACTGTTGTCGGGGAACGGCATTGCTTCTGCATCGGCCTCTACCCAGTCCAGCGCAACGCCGCGCCGCGCGGCGACCGCACGGCCCACCTCGAACAATTCCGGGGTCAGGTCGCTGGCGGTCACGTCGGCGCCCGCGGCAGCGGCGGGAACCGCCGCGTTCCCGGACCCCGCACCGACATCAAGGACGCGCTGTCCGGATCGGATTCCGCAGGCGCGCACCAGCCGCGGCCCGAGTTCGGGAATCAGCTCGGCGGCCACGGCCGGATAGTCGCCGGAGGCCCACAGGGCCCGGTGTTTGGCCTTGAGTTGCCGGTCGGCATCCTGTTCTGCCTGCGACGGCGCTGTCGCGTTCCCTGTGCTCATGACGTGCTCCTCGAATCTCGTGACGTGGCGGCGCGGACGAACTGCCCTGTTGCCTCAAGGATTGAACTCGGGGGCCCGGACGTCATCGGCAACCATTACCCATATTGGTGTGGGCTCAGCCCGGGCTCCTCATGTCAGGATCCCGACCTCGCGGGCGCGCCGCACCGCGTCCCGCCGCTTCGTCACGTCCAGCTTGGCGAGAATCGCCGACACGTGGTGGTCCACGGTCTTGACCGACAGGAACAGCCGTTCAGCCAATTCCGCGTTGGTCAGTCCGTCCTGGAGAAGCCGCAGCACCTCGACCTGACGTGCCGTCAAGCCGGCCGGGTTCGCCAGCGTGGTCGCCCGCCGGGGTGCGGGAATCGTGGGGATGCCCGCGGCGCGCAGGTCAAAACGCACCTTGGCGGCAACGGCATCGGCACCGAGCCGGTCGAGTACGTCCAGCGCATCCCGGGCCAGCGTGGGATCGCCGGAGTCCACCAGCGCCAGCGCGGCGTCGTATGGGGTCGACAGCCCGTGAAACGCCGCTGCAGCCGCCTCGAACCGACCGTCGAGCAACAGTGCGTAGGGCTCGGCGGTGTCGGTGATCGACACCGCCGGGTCGATGCGGCGCAACCATGTGGCCAGTTCGCCGCGGGCCCATTGCAGACCCGTCACCGGCGCGGTGTCGAGCAATGACCGGCATTCGTCCAGACGCGGGTCGACTGTTCCGGTCAGCCAGGTCCGTTCCGCGATGGCCGCCGCGGCGGGCAGCAACCGGAGCGGCTCCCCGTACCGACGCGCGAGCTGCCAGGCGCCGTCGATCCCCCCTGCGTCGTCACCGCTGCGACGTAACGAGACGAGCCCGCGGATCAGCAGGGGCCACGTCCGGGCAAAGGGTGCGCTCGGACTGTCGAGGACCACGTCGGCATCGGTGAGCGCCTCGTCCCAGTCGCCGACCAGCAGGTTGAGCCGGCTGCGTGAACCCGTTTGCACCACACGGCAGATCGGCAGATCATGCTCGACCATCAGCGGGATGCTGACCTCGAGCAATGCGGCGGCGGCGCCGAGGCGGCGTTGCTCCACGTCGATGTAGGTCAGGTTGGTGTAGCCCGTCGAATACGTCTCATCGATGTCCGGCGGACCCCCCGACAGCACCGAGAGCAGCCGGTCCCTGGCCGGCTGCTCGCCGGCCGATATCCGGCAAAGGCACTCGTTCAGGAGGACCCGCACCGACAGAGTGGGATCGCCGACGTCAGAAGCGATGTCGTCGGCGCGGACGAGCAGTCGTGTCGCCGCATCGATCTGACTGGACTGAACAGCAAGGAAAGCCTGCATCGCGAACGCGTGCCCCAGCTGCCGCAGCCGGGCTGAATCACGTTGTGCGGCATCATCATCGACTGTGGCGATGGCCTCGGCGACATGTTCGTCCGCGGCGGTACGGTTGCCGTTGTACCACTCGTAGACCGCCAGCGAATGATGATCTGCGCTGACCGCCACGGACGCGCCCAGCTCCTGGCGGATCCGCATGGCACTGCGGCAGGCCAGGATCGCGTCGTCGAGGCGGTCCACGAGGTAGTACTCGGTGGCGACCAGCTCCAGGAGGTCGGCTTCGGAGGAGCGGGTGAGCACACCGCCGTGCTCGAGCGCGATCTGGAAGAACTCGCTCGCCTGGGTGTGGGCACCGGCACGTGCCGCCGCCCGGCCCGCGTCGGCTGCCGCGGACGTGATCAGAGCCATGTCGCCGGCCCCGAGCGCATGATGGGTCAGCACCGCGGGATCGGAATGTGTTGTCGCACTGTGTGCGTCGATGAAGCGTCGGTGCAGTCCCGGCTCAGCACCCGGGGGGATGACACTTGATACGGCCCGCCGGCACAGGTCGTGGCGGAAGGCCACGCCGCGGGAGTCGCGTTTGATGAGCTTGGCGTCGTGGAGGGAACGCAGCGCAGGAAGGGTGACCCCGAGGCCGGTCATCAGGTGGTCAGGGATCGAACCGGGTGCGCACGTCAGTAGATTGAGCAGATCCCACGCCGGCACGTCCAGGCCGGCGGTGCGCGCCAGGATCGCGTCCCGCACGGTGGTCGGCAGGTCCGAGCCGCGATGGTCGAGCATCTCGCAGACGAAGAACGCGTTCCCCCCGGTCACCCTGTGCAGCCAGACCGGGTCGACGTCGCGGTCGCCGACAAGGGTCGTGACCGCGTCGATGCTGAGGGGCGGCACGGTCAGCGACTGGGCATGAGCGGAGCGGGCGACGTCGCCGAGAAGTCCGCGCAGCGGATGCGTCACGGTGACCTCGTCTTCGCGCACGATCCCGATCGTGAGCAGGTGCGACTGCGGGGCGCGGCGCAGCAGAAAGCGCAACAGGTCGATGGTGCCCTGATCGGCCCAGTGCAGGTCGTCGAGCACCAGGATCGACGGCCGGTGGCGGAGTTCGGCGAACACCGCGATGAAAATGTCGTAGGGCTGTTCGCTGTCGCGCAGCAGCGCCCGGGTGGTCGGGCTGAACTGGACGGCGAGGTCGTGCAGGGGGCCCAGCGGCCTGGGGGTGGACAGCGGGTCGCAGCCCCCCCAGTACACGCGCTGACCGTCTGCCAATCGGCCGACGAACTCCTCGACGAACGACGTCTTGCCCGCTCCGGATTCTCCACACACCAGCACCGCCCCGCCTCGGCCGGCGCGGGCGCTGGCCGCGCGCGTCGCGAGCTGGTCGAGCTCGCGCTCGCGCTCAGTGAGCGTCACTTGGTGGATGGTATCGACAAACGACTGCTCTTACCAGGGGAAATAGCGCATGCTCGTGGGTGGGCACGCTGTTCAGGCTCCGAAATGGGGAATCCCTACCGATGTGCCGGCCCGCGGTGACGTCCAGGCTGGATGTACCCGTCGCAGCTGCGCCGGGCCATCCGATACAAACATCCGAGACAGAGGAGAAGCCCATGCAACGATTTCTGATCGAACGGGACATGCCGGGAGCTTCGGAGCTGACCGAAGCGCAGCTTTCGGAGATCGCCCAGAAGTCCAACGCTACGGCGGAATCGCTGGGCGTCGAATACCGGTGGATCACCAGCTATGCCGCCGGCGACAAGGTGTTCTGCGTTCACGAAGCCGACAGCGAGGACACGATTCGTGAGCACTCTCGCCGTGCCGGGTTTCCCGTGACCAGCGTTGTTCCCGTCGCCAACGAGTTCGGTCCCGGCAGCGCCTGAGGTCGGATGGGCGGCTGACGGAGTCGCGGCCCTCACGTCGAATGGATGCGTAAAAGTGATGACCCGACCGACGCATCAGTTTCGCTGTTCCGGGTATGTGGAGGCATGGCGCCCACACATCGCGGGACGCGAGAGGACCGGGACAGACCATGACTTCCGACGACGTCGAAGTGCAGGAGGCGACGCACGCCGCCGAGGAGGTGTCGACGTCGACGCTGGCACGCAAGATCACCGGCCCGTTTCTGTTCCTGTTCATTCTCGGAGACGTACTGGGTGCAGGTATCTATGCGTTGATGGGGAAGCTGTCCGTTGAGGTCGGCGGCGCTCTGTGGGCGCCACTGGTTCTCGCGCTCCTGCTCGCACTGCTCACCGCGGGTTCGTATGCCGAACTGGTGACGAAGTATCCGCGTGCGGGCGGTGCCTCTGTGTTCGCCGAGCGGGCGTTCAGGAACCCGATGGTGTCGTTCCTTGTCGGTTACAGCATGTTGGCAGCCGGGGTGACGAGCGCCTCGGGATTGGCCCTCGCATTCTCGGGTGACTACCTCGCGCGCTCGTCGACGTCCCGCCGGTAGCGGCCGCAATCGTGTTTCTGGCACTTGTGGCGTGCCTCAACGCCAGAGGCATCAGCGAGTCGGTCAAGAGCAATGTGGTCATGACGATCATCGAACTGAGCGGCCTGGTGATCGTCATTGGGGTGGTGGCGGTGATGCTTGGGCGCGGCGGAGGTGATGCCTCACGGATCACAGATTTTCCCGCTGATTCTTCGCCCGCTCTGGCCATCCTCGGTGGCGCGATCATCGCCTACTACTCATTCGTCGGTTTCGAGACCTCTGCCAATGTCGTCGAGGAGATCACCGACCCCACCCGGGTCTACCCGCGGGCGCTGTTCGGGGCTCTGATCACTGCGGGGGTGGTCTACGCGCTGGTGGGACTCGCGAGTGCCATCGCGTTGCCGACAGCTGAGCTTTCGGAGTCCTCGGGTCCACTGCTCGCCGTCGTGGCCGCGGCAGGGGTAGGTGTCCCCGCCTGGCTGTTCAGCCTGATCGCGCTCGTCGCGGTCGCCAACGGAGCGCTGCTCACCATGATCATGTCGAGTCGGCTCACCTACGGCATGGCCCGACAGGGTCTGCTGCCGGCCGTGTTCGCCAAGGTTCTGCCGCGCCGACGAACTCCTTGGATCGCCATTGTGGCCACCACGGGGTTGGCGATGCTGCTGACTCTGACGGGGGACCTGTCCACCCTCGCCGAGACCGTGGTGTTGCTGCTGCTTTTCGTCTTCATCTCGACCAACATCGCCGTGCTGGTGCTGCGACGCGACGCCGTCGAGCACGCTCACTTCAGGGTCTGGACGATCGTCCCAGTGCTCGGCGTTGCGTCGTGTGTTCTGCTGCTTACGCAGCAGAGCGGGAAGGTATGGCTGTTCGCGGGGATCCTGCTCGCTGTGGGCGCCATGCTCTACTTCGGTGCCAGCAGAGTCGGTGGCAGCGAACCACGTAGTCCGGCACCGAAGCTGGACGCCTGACCTCGCATGTTTGACCCTCTCCGCAGCGGATATCCATCCCGGGTGAAAGCCTCCGACGATAAATCGATGACTGAAGAAGCGCAGAGCTCACTGACGGTGATCCGGGAGACGTCGGCGTCGGTCGAGTCGGTCTGGAACGTGCTTGCCGACGGATGGACCTACTCGCAGTGGGTGGTGGGCAACAGCCGAATGCGGGCGGTGGACCGGGATTGGCCCGCGCCGGGAAGTCAGATCCACCACTCGATCGGGCTGTGGCCCCTGGTCATCAATGACATCACCACAGTCGAGGCGTGCACCCCCCGCGAGGAACTCGTCCTGCTGGCCAAGACCCGGCCGTTCGGTGCTGCGCGGATCACCATGCGGCTCAGCGCGATCCCTACGGGGTGCCGTATCGAAATGGCCGAGGTTCCCGCCTCCGTGCCGTTGAAATGGCTCCCCGACTCGGTCGGTTTGGCGGCTGCGTGGCCGAGAAATCGAGAATGCACGTGGCGCTTGGCGGCGTTGGCGGAACGCCGCCCCGACGCCCCAGACTAGAAAGGCACCCGATGGGTGCCGATGTGCTCGTCGCCTACCTCACCGAGGATGACGACGCGGCTGAAGTCGCACGTCTGGTCGAAGACGCTGGCCGCAAGTGTGTACTCGTCCGGGGAGACCTAGCGGATCCAGCGCACTGCCGCGCGGTGATCGATCGTGCGGCAACCGAATTCGGCGGCATCGACGTGTTGGTGAGCAATGCGGCTTTCCAGATGTCGTACGACAGCCTCGACGAGATCACCGACGAAGAGTGGGATTACACATTCCGGCTCAACGTCGGCGCGTACTTCTACCTACTCAAGTGCAAGCAAGGCGCGGCCAGCACCAGCGGCATGTGTTCGCGAATTGGCGTGTGATGACCAGCGCAATGTCAAAATGGTCGGGTGTCCGACCCGGATGTGAGACGTGCCTCCGAGCCAGGCCCCGGCGATCAGCCATTGCACCGGCTCAAGGTCGGCGGGTTTCGTTTCTGGTTCGTCGGTCAGCGTTGGGAATGGTCCGACGAAGTCGCGCGCATGCACGGCTACGAACCGGGATCGGTCGAGCCGACCACCGAGCTGCTGCTGTCTCATAAACATCCGCAGGACCGCGCCCATGTCCAGGACCTCCTCGACCATGCCCTGCACTTCGACGGGTCGTTTTCCAGCCGGCACCGGTTCCTCGACACCGGCGGCGTCGAACACACCGTCATCGTCCTGGCCGATCGGATGGTCGATGGCACTGGGGCGGTGGTCGGCACCGAGGGTTACTTCGTCGATCTGACTCAGAACTTCGAGGAGGTGCGCCGGGAGGCGCTCACCGACTCGCTGCCCGACATCTTCGAGGCGCGGGCGGCGATCGAGCAGGCCAAAGGCGCGCTGATGCTGGTCTACCGCGTCGACGCCGACCAGGCGTTCGATTTGCTTCAGTGGCGTTCCCAGCATTCGAACACCAAGCTGCGGCTGCTGGCGACTCAGATCGTTTCGGAGTTCGGCACACTCGAATACGACACGCAAGATCTGCGCAGGCACTTCGATCACCTGCTGCTCACCGCCCATCACCGCATGCCCGATCGTCTCGACGGTTAGCGGGGTGGCCGGAGGCGATGCGCGACCAGGAGTGTGTGCAGGCGACGGATCGGGTAAACCGCCGCCGAAACGACGGCGACATGAGGAAGCACACGTGGGTTTGGATCTAGCGCAGGACGTTCGTGACGTCGCGGTGGTGGTGTCGGCCAGCGGCCACATCGATTCCGTGACGGTCGAGACGCTCGACTCGTCACTGGAGGGGGCGCTTCACGTGGCGACGAGTCATCCGGCCAGGACGCTGGTGATCGAACTCGAGCGGGTGACGTATTTCGGCAGTGCCGGCCTGAACGCGGTGCTGAGCTGCTACGAACATGGCGCCTCGGACGGAGTCGCTGTGCGGGTGGTGGCCGTCAACCCGGAAGTGACACGCCCCATCGAGGTCACCAAGCTCGACTCCGTCCTGCGGCCCTACGGAACCATCGCTGACGCGGTCGACGGGGTCGACAGTGACTGATAAGAGTAGTGAAAGCTTTTCCGCGCTGGCGGTTTTCGATGCCGGCGGCGATGTCGGTCGAGACCACGCGCAGGTCGATTGGGCGGCGACACCACTCGGCCCACCCGACAGCTGGCCGCAGAGCCTTCAGACGGCGGTCAGCATTCTGCTGTCGTCGCGGTTCTCGATGTGGATGGCGTGGGGACCTGACCTGACGTTCTTCTGCAACGATGCATATCGCCGCGACACCCTGGGACGCAAATATCCGTGGGCCCTGGGCCGGCCCGCGAGCGAGGTGTGGGCCGAGATCTGGGATGACGTCAGCCCGCGCATCGACCACGTGCTCTCGACCGGGGAAGCCACCTGGGACGCCTCCCTGCTGCTGTTCCTGGAGCGCTCCGGGTATCGCGAGGAGACGTACCACACCTTCTCCTACAGCCCGCTGCATGACGACGATGCCCACGTGATCGGCATGCTCTGTGTTGTCAGTGAGGACACCCAGCAGGTGATCGGCGAGCGGCGGATGGCCACGCTCCGAGACCTGGGATCCGACCCCAGCGTGGTGCGTGACGAGAGCGAGGTTCTGGGCTTCGCCCACCGCCAGCTGAGCCAGAATCGGCGCGATCTCCCATTCACGTTGACCTACCTATTCGACGATGCCGGCGACGCTGTGCTCGCCGGTGCCAGCGGTATCGACACGGGCCACCCGTTGGCGCCCCCGGTACTCGCCGCGGCCGGCAGCGGGGTGTGGCCCGTCGACGGGCCCACCCGGGGTGAATCGGTGCTGGTCGACCTCGACGCTGCAGCGTACGTGGATGTGCCCGAAGGAGATTGGCGTGAACCACCCACACAGGCGCTCGTCGTGCCGCTGCTGCGACAGGGCGGCTCGCCCAGCGGATTCCTGGTCGCCGGGCTGAACCGGTACCGGGTGCTGGACGAGGCGTATCACGGGTTCGTGACGCTGGTCGCAGGCCATCTCGCCGCCGGGATCGGACTGGCCCGCAGTTACCGGGTTCAGCTGCGCCGGGCCGAGGAGCTCGCCGAACTCGACCGGGCCAAGACCACGTTCTTCTCCAACATCAGCCACGAGTTCCGTACGCCGCTGACCCTGATTCTCGATCCCGTGGCGGAGCTGCGCCAAGCCGAGGATGTCAGCGAACGGACTCGCGAAGAGCTCGATGTGGTGTGGCGCAACGGTTTACGCCTCACGAAGCTGGTGAACGCGCTGCTGGACTTCTCCCGTATCGAAGCCGGCCGCACCCAGGCGCGCTACGAACCGGTCGATCTGGCCGAAACCACGGCCGAGCTCGCCAGCGTGTTCCGTTCCGCAGTCGAACGCGCGGGACTGGCCTTGGTGGTGGACTGTCCGTCCCTGGATGAACCGGTCTACGTGGATCGCGACATGTGGGAGAAGGTGGTGTTCAACCTTCTGTCGAACGCGTTGAAGTTCACCCATGACGGCACCATCTCGATCGGCGTGCGGCGTGACGCCGACGACGCGGTGATCACGGTCTCCGACACCGGTATCGGCGTAGCTGCCGAGGAGATCCCCCGGCTGTTCGAGCGGTTCCATCGCATCGAGAACGCGCGTGGCCGGTCCAACGAGGGCAGCGGCATCGGGCTCGCGCTCGTCAAGGAACTGGTGGCGCTGCACGGCGGATCGATCGACGCCGAGAGCGCCGAGGGTTCGGGCACCACGTTCAGCATCCGTCTGCCGCTCGGCACGGCGCATTTATCCCAGGACGCCGTCGTCTCGACGACCGCGACCCGGGCGGTCCACAGCACCGCAGAGACCTACGTGCAGGAGGCGTTGCGGTGGATGCCTGCCGACGTCGAGCCGGGACAGGTCGAGACCGTACCCGGAACGCCGACAGCCGGGCCTGTCGGACAGTCCGGGCCGCCCGCGCGGGTTTTGATCGCCGACGACAACGCCGACATGCGCGAGTACCTGGCCCGGCTGCTGCGCGGGGACGGGTATGCGGTCGACACCGTCAGCGACGGCCGGCAGGCGTTGGACGCCATCCGGGCTGCCGCGCCCGACATCGTGATCAGCGACGTCATGATGCCGCAGCTCGGCGGGCTCGAGCTGGTGGCGGCGCTGCGGGCCGACCGGCGGACCGCAGCCGTCCCGGTGGTGCTGCTATCCGCCCGTGCCGGGCAGGAGGCGTCCATCGGCGGCTTGGAGGCCGGCGCCGACGACTACCTCGTCAAACCTTTCGCTGCGGCTGAACTGCTGGCCCGGGTGCGGGCCAACCTGGAACTCGCGCGGATGCGCAGCCACAACGCCCGTTGGCGCGTGGCCCTCATCGAGTCGCTCCAGGACGCATTCTTCGTCTGCGACGAACACGGCGCGATCATCGAGATCAACCAGGCGTTCAGCGACGTTCTGGGTTTCGATGCCGACGGCTTGCCGTATGAGCCCATACACCCGTGGTGGCCGTCCGCGGAGAGTGACGCCGACGCTCACCGGCAGGTCGCGGAGGCGTTCGCGCGACTGCTCGAGGAGCCGCACGGGACGCTGTCCTCGGTCCCGGTGACCCATCGCGACGGCCACCGGCTGTGGGTCACGGCGAACTTCAATCGCGCTACCGATCCCGACAGCGGCCGTCAGGTCATGGTCGGGACGTTGCGTGACGTCACCGCCGAGAGGTACGTCGCGCAGCGTCAGACGGCGCTGGCGTCGCTCAACGAGCGCCTCGTGCAAGCGGACTCGCTCGATGACGCAGTTCTCGGGGCGGCCGAGTCGCTGTGCCACGTGTGGGACGCGCGCCGGGTGCGAGCCGCGACGTTCGCCCAGTCCGGGGGTGGCGCCGCCCCTCAGCTCATCTGGGCCGGCGAAGGGTCCGCCCAGTGGAGTGAGGTCCCGGTGCGTACCAGGGAGGCGATCATGTCGCTGCGTGACGGCGAGCTGCTCGTGCCCGACACCGGGGTCCCCGGTACCGCCGGCATCGCCCTGCAGCACCCGCAGGGGGTGTTGGTGATGTACATCGAGCTCACCGACCCCCGCCCCGTCACCTCGGAGGAACGCACGCTTCTCACCGTGCTCGCGGGCCGCCTCGGCCAGGGACTGCAGCGCGTGCAACAACTCGACCAGCAGCGTGAGACGGCGCTCGCGCTTCAGCACGCGATCCTCGGACCCGCGGTGTCGAGCGGATTCGCGGTGCGCTATCAACCGGCCAGTCGGCCGCTGCAGGTCGGCGGTGATTGGTATGACGTGGTGGATCTCGACGACGGTCGCATCGGACTGATCGTCGGCGACTGCGTGGGCCACGGACTGGGGGCCGCGACGATCATGGGTCAGCTCCGCAGCGCATTCCGGGCGCTGCTGCTCGAGCATCCCAGCCCTGCGGCAGCGCTGTCCGCCGTCGACCGGTTCGCCGTGCGGCTGCCCGGGGCGCGGTGCACCACCGCGTTCTGCGCGGTCCTCAGCCCCGACACGGGCGAGGTGGTCTACTCGAGCGCGGGCCATCCACCTCCCATCCTGGTCCACTCCGACCAAAGCCGTGATCTGCTCGACGGTGCTCAGGCCACACCTTTGGGGGTGGCGTGCGACCGGCCCCGCCCCGAGGCGCACGCCACCATTCCGCCGCGGGCCACGCTCTTGCTCTACACCGACGGACTCGTCGAGCGTCGGCGTGAACCGATCGACGAAGGCATCGCACGGGCGGCCGACGTGATGGAAGACAACGGCGCCGCAACCCTCGACGACATGGCCAAGATGATCATGAGCGGACTGGCGCCCCACGACGGATATCAGGACGACGTGGCGTTGTTGCTGTACCGCCAGCCCGCCCCGCTGGAACTCGACATGATCGCCGACGTCGGTGAGCTCGCACCCAGCCGGGCCGCGCTGCGCGGCTGGCTGACCCGGGCCGGGGTCAAGGCCGATCAGACGTTGGACGTGCTGATCGCCACCGGCGAGGCGCTTGCCAACGCCATCGAGCACGGCCATCGACATTCAACGGGTAGCGCGATGGGCTCGGTCACGTTGCGTGCCTTTGCTCTGGCGGACCGCCTGCACGTCACGGTGGTCGACACCGGCTCCTGGAAGGCCCCGGTCGCGGCCGCGCATCGGGGGCGCGGCATCGCACTTATGCGGGGGCTGATGCATGATGTCACCATCGAACCGGATGCCGGCGGCACCACAGTTCACCTGCGCGCGAGGATTGCTTGATGGTTACACCGCTGAGCCTCAGCACCGACAGCCGCGAGGACGGCTCGTTGGTGGTCAGGGCGACGGGCGAATTGGACTTGAGCAACGTCCAGGCCTTCTCAGAAGCCCTGGCCAACGCCCGCAAGTCGAATGCCGACCACCAGCTCCGCGTCGACCTCAGCGGTATCGATTACCTCGACAGCGGGGCCATCGGCGTGCTGTTCGACCACGCTGACGCCCTTCAGATCGTGGTCAACCCGATCCTGATGCCGGTGCTGACCATCAGTGGACTCACCAAGGTGGCGACCGTCGAAGCGGCAGCCCTGTGACCGTCGTCCTCGCCGTTCGATGTGCGAACGGGATCGTGCTGGCGTCCGATTCGCAGATCACCGATCCGGGCCGCGGGCTGTCCTACCCGGCGCAGAAGCTGCACGCGTTGGGCAATCACGCCGCCTGGGGCGGCAGCGGATCCCGGGCGGTTCTCTACGACATCGAGCAGATCTTCAACGACGAGGCCGACGCCGTCGTGGAGGCCAAGAACATCGGACACGCACTGCAGTCCAGGGTGCTGCCGGTACTCAAGCATCACTACGAGAACTTCATCTCCGAGGTACCCGGGCAGGAAGCGGCCGGGACCCCGGCGACCTATGTTCTTGCCGCCGGCTACTCCGGGGACGAGCCGTTCATCATCGACCTCGACCCGAACGGGCTGATCGGGCACCACGAGGAGACCGGATTCCAGGCGGTCGGAAGCGGCGCGCCCATGGCGCAGCAGGCGCACGCGTTGCTTTCGCATTTCCGGATGGGCGAGCGCGACGTCGACTACGGGGTGGTGGCCGCCCTTCGCGTCCTCGACGCGCTCGACATCTCCTCACCCAGCGTCGGTGGGCCGATGGATGTCTGCCGAATCACGCCCGACGGGGCAAAACACCTGACCCCGGACGAGGTGGACGAGGCTCGGACACAGGTGAATCGCTGGATCCAACTCGAGCATCAGGCACTCGACCAACTCTTCGACTAGACGATCAGGCCCCAGGCCGCGAAGTAGTGACACAGTGCCGCGGCAGCAGTGAACGCGTGGAAGAACTCGTGGTGGCCGAACGTATGCGGCCACGGATTCGGCCAGCGCAAGCCGTAGCAGATAGCACCGATGTTGTAGAGCACGCCGCCGGCGACCAGGAGTGCCACCACGGCCCAACCGGCGCCGTCGACCAAGGTGCCCGCAAACCAGATCGCGGAGTAGCCGAGAAGGAGGTACAGCGGCAGGCCGACCCAACGCGGCGCCGAAGGCCACCACATCTTCAGGACCACGCCGGCCGCGGCGCCGGACCACACCAGCGTCAGGGCCTGGGCCCCGATGCGCTCCGGCATCGCCAACAACGCGAAGGGGGTGTAGCTGGCGGCGATGAAGACGAAGATCACCGAATGGTCGACCCGCATCATCCATTTCTCCGCCGCCGGAGAACGCCAGTGCACCCGGTGGTAGGCGGCGCTGATGCCGAACATGGCGATGATGCCGACGGCGTAGATCAAGGTTGCCCAGCCGGCCTTCGGTGACACGGTGATCCAGGCGACCGGCACCAGTGCCGCCCCGGCGACGATGGCGATGGCGGCCGAATAGACGTGAATCCACCCGCGCGCACGCGGAGTGTGGAGAAGATCGGTGATGGTGTCAGCAACGGCCTGCGGCATGTCGTCGTCAACGCCGTCGTCGTCGGCAGGTCCGACAGCAAAGGTCGGCGTCACCGAGTCGGCTGGCCGGTAGGTCATACGGTGTTCATCGGCGATAGACGGGTTTGTCAGGACGCCTCCCACATCGTTGGCGGGTTCAGCATAGGGGCACCGCCGCGACTTCCTGGTGGCCGCCACGTCGATAGCGACCCATCTCACCCGAGCTGTGACACTCCGGGCGTCCGGAATCCACCCAAAATGCGGCGGTGGCGGCCTACGGTTGAAACCAATGGATTCGCGCTCGTCGAAAGGGCCCGGCGACCCGCCGGCAGGCGTCGCCACGGCCACACCGCTGGACCATTCGACCGTGCCGCAGGTCGATGACCAGGAAAAACCCGGCCGCGAACTGCACGGATGGACCAGCCGCCTCGTCGCCATCGTCGCCTTCGCCGTTGCGGTGCTCACCATCTGGCAGGTCTTCCGGCCACTGTCCCAGGGCAGCCAGTTCTACCTGATCGTGTTCCTGGCCGGGACGCTGCCGCTGGTGTACCTGGTCTACCGATCCGGGATGGGTCGACTCGATCCCGAGGCTGGGCCCGGGGCGCTCGACTGGGCGCTCGCCGCGGTCACGCTGGGGGTCTGCCTGTACCCGGTGCTGCCGTTCCCGATCGGGTCGGGCGGGGGCGGCTACAACGCCTTCCTGGACCGGCAGGGCCTACTCGAACCCATCGACGTGCTGATGGGTGCGCTGCTGCTCCTGGTCATCATTGAGGCGTGCCGCCGGACCACGGGCTGGGCGCTGCCCATCGTGTGTGGACTGTTCCTGGCCTACGGGTACTACGGCGGACTCCTTCCGCAAGGCTGGGCAATCGCACACGCCGGTCTGGACTTCGACCAGATCATCGACGCGCTGTACAACTCGGGCAGCGGGTTCTTCGGGACCCCACTCGACGTGGCGGCCACCTACATCGTGCTGTTCACCATCTACGGCGCGGTGCTCGACCTCTCCGGTGGAGCGCGCTTCTTCGTCGACCTGTCGGTGTCCGCTTTCCGGCGCTCGCGCAGCGCGGCGGGCCGCACCACGGTGGCGTCAGGATTTCTGCTCGGCACGGTCTCGGGTTCGGGCACCGCGACCGCTGTCAGCGTCGGCGCCGTCACCTGGCCGGTCATGCGGCAGGCGGGCTACACCCCGGAGCGTGCCGGTGGCGTACTGGCGGCAGCGGGCGTCGGCGCGCTGCTGTCACCCCCGACTCTGGGAGCGGCCGCATTCATCGTGGCCGAGTACCTCGAGGTCTCCTATCTGACTGTCCTCGGCTGGGCGATGATCCCGACCGTTCTCTACTATCTCGGCATTCTGCTGGCCGTCGAGATCGATGCCCGCCGGTTCGGGATGCGCGCCGCCCACCTGGACGCCGACTCTGCATGGAAGCTGCTCGGCCGCTTCGGTTATCACTTCTCCTCGCTGATCGCGATCGTCGTGCTGCTGGCGGTCGGGATGTCGGCGACGCGGGCCGTGGTGTACGCCACGATCCTGGCGGTCGCGCTGTCCTTCCTGGATCGGCGCCACGCGCTGACACCGCGCCGACTGTTCGACGCCCTCAGTGCCGGCGTCAGGGGAGTGCTCCCCGTCGTCGCCGTGTGCGCCGCCGCCGGAGTGATCACCGCGATGACGACGAAGACCGGTCTGGGCGCACAGTTCTCCTCGGTGCTGGTCGGCGGCGTCGATGCGATCACCGACAACCGCACTCTGATGCTTGCGCTGACAGCGGTGTTCGCCGCGGTGGCGCTGGCCATGCTGGGGCTCGCGATACCGGTGACGGCGTCGTTCGTCATCGGCTGGGTCATCATCGGCCCTGCTCTGCTCGCCCTCGACGTGCCCGCGCCCGCAGCCGCGATGTTCGTTTTCTACTATTCGGTGCTCTCCGAGGTGACGCCACCGACCGCACTGGCGGCCGTCGGCGCCTCGGCCGTCACGGGTGGCCGGGCGATCCCGACGATGTGGCAGGCGCTGCGCTACGCCGCGCCCGCATTCCTGGTTCCCATCGCTTTCGTCCTGACCGGCCCGGGGGAGTACCTGCTCGCGCGCGGACCGGTGATCGGCGTGGTGTGGGCGTCGGCCGCTGCGTGCGCGGGCATCGTGGCGCTGTCGTTCGCCGCGGGCGGATGGGTACTCGGCGTCGGTGCGATGCGACCGATTGCCCGGATTCTCGCGGCGATTGCGGCCATGCTGTTGCTGTTCCTGGATCCCGTCACCATCGCGGCGGGACTGGCGTGTCTGCTCGGCGCAGTCGCGTTCACCGCTTTCACAGACAACGTTGTCAACGAGAAGAGGAGACGGACATGAGGCGTGCGACACGGGTCCTGGCGGGGCTTGCGGCACTGGCGCTGACCGGTGTCGCGGCCACGGGTTGCGGTGGCCGACAGGACGCGCCGACTGCTGACTCGGGCGGCGACATCACCTGCGAGGTGGGCTCCGACACCCGCGTGAGCATCGCGACCGGAAACGCCACCGGGGTGTACTTCTCGCTCGGAAATGCCTACGCAGAACAGGTTTCGGCAACCACCGAGGGCAGGGTGAAGGCGACGGCGGCCGAAACCGGGGCGTCGGTGCAGAACATTCAGCAATTGGTCGCCGGCAACTACCAGGTGGCGTTCTCCCTCGCCGACACCGCTGCGGACGCTGTCGAGGGCAAGGGCAGCTTCGACGGGGAGAAGCAGCCCGTGCAGGCCCTGTCACGCATCTATCCCAACTACACGCAGGTGATCGCCAAGACGGGCAGCGGTATCACCTCGATCGCGGACATGCGGGGTAAACGGGTCTCGACCGGCTCGCCGGGCTCGGGCACCGAGGTCATCGCCAACCGGTTGCTGGAGTCGGCCGGCCTGAATCCGCAGACCGACGTCGCCGCGCAGCGACTGGATCTCACCAAGACGGTCGACGGGATGAAGGACGGCTCGATCGACGCGTTGTTCTGGTCCGGCGGCCTGCCGACCCCCGGGATCACCGACCTGCTCACAAGCGCGCGCAATGACGTCACCTTCATCGACATCACGCCGCAGTTGGGGCCGATGCAGGAACTGAGTTCCGCCTACGAGGAGGGCGTCATCCCGGCGGCCACCTACGGGCTGCCGGCCGACGTCAAGACGATCGTCGTGGCGAACATGCTGCTGGTGCGCGACGACCTCGACGCCAACCTGGCGTGCGTGCTCACCACGACCCTGTTCGAGAAGCAGCCTGCGCTGGCGGAGGTGGTCGGGGCGGCCAAGGGCATCACGCTGGAGACCGCGCGCGACACGGACCCTGTGCCGCTCAATCGTGGTGCCGAACAAGCGCTGAACGACCTCAACGCCCCCCAGTAGGGTTCAGCGGATCTGCCAGCCGGCGGCGGGGTCCACAGCCAGGCTCGCGGCGTCGACGGCCTCGAACAGGTTGATCGGGATGGTGCTGAGTTCACGCTTGGCGGTGACATAGTCGGTGCCCGCCCAGCCGTTGCTCATCGCCAGGATGCCGGCGCCGTCGCTGCCGGGGGCCATCGAGTCGTAGATCACCGCGCCGTGAACCTGCAGCGCCCGCAGGACCACCTGGGTGGACGGCGCGAACCCGCTGATGTCGACATCGCTGCGCAGTCGCAGCACGGTGCCCATCGGGACACCGTCGGCGGCGCTGCCGTCTCCGGCGCGTGCGGGCCAGACGTAGCCCGCGCCGGCGTCTTTGGCGATCGACATGCCTAGCATGTGGTCGATGTAGCCGCGCTGGAGGTCATCGGGCCGCAGGATCATCGGCAAGTACGGGAGCCTGGAGGCGTTGGCGTGGCCGATGGCGGGGTACAGCGGCGAGCTCATGTCGTACTGCGCGCCCGCCTCGGCGATCCAGGTGGATCCCCAGAGGGCCGCGTAGGCGGCGTTGCCGAGCGCGTCGAGAATTCCGGCGGATGGGAGCTCGACACCATTGGCGACGTTGTAGAGCTCCTGGGAGATGCACGTGCCCTCCTGGAACACCAGAAGGTGGCGGTCCCAGGCGGGGACCGACGGCATGCCCTCCACGAGTGGGCGGTCGGGGATCGCATAGGGCCGGTCATCGATGCCGGGACCGGTGGTCGAGTACCCGCGGTTGAAGACCACGTCTTCGGTGGGGTGATCGGCACTGACGACGTTGACCGGTATGCCGCCGGTGCTGCCCATCCATTCGTTGCCGGCCCACGCCGCACGCAGGGTGGCGCCCCGGTTGCCGCCGAGGAGGTCGATCCAGGTGTCGGATTCCGGCATGGCGGCCAGGCCACGCAGGTCGGCGTGGAAGATCGTGTCCACCGGCATCAACGTGCACCCGCAGAACGTCGAAAGGCTTGGTGTTAATAATGATTCGGTGTCTGGGCTGATGACCACGCTGACGGGGACGACGGTGATACCGCCGTGCCCGTCGTCGAGGGTGAGATCGAAGGTGTCGGTTTTGTCGTACGCCACCGCGTAGGGGTGCGCGGCGTGGTGTCGCGCTATCGCCGACGGGGTGTAGCTGAAGCTGCCGTCGGACTGGACGACGACGGAGCCCTTCAAGGTCGCGGTCGACCCTCGGTATGTCAGCGGGTCGCCGTCGGCGTCCGAGCCGACGATGGTGCCGGTGACGACCCCACCCTGCGGCTCGGGGTCGTCGACGTCCGAGGTGCCCGTCGGCGCGATGTTTGCGGCACCGATGCCGACGGCGACCTTGATCTCGGTGACCGCGCCGAACGTGTCGGTGACCGTCACGGTGAACGTGTCGGTCTTGTCCGCGGTGGTGGCCGACGTGGCCGCCGCGCGATGGCGAGCGCCGGGATCAGGCGTGTAGGTGAAACCGCCGCCGCGGGTGATCGCGACGGTGCCCTTGTCGGTGACCTTGGTGGTCTCGGTGTAGGTGATCGCGTCCCGGTTGGGGTCGGTGGCCTTGACTCTGCCGACGACGACTCCGGTGGCGGATGCCGGCGTGCCGACGGTCGTCGCACCTGCCACGGGCGCGGAGTTCCTCGGGACGATGGGCGCGATCACCTTGACCGTGGTGGTGCCGCCGTGCCCGTCGTCGACCGTCACCGAGAAGCGATCCGTCCTGATGAAGCTGAATGCCCGGGCGATGAGGCGCGCGAATGTGGTTGGCGTGTAGGTGAAGACACCGGCGCCGCTATCGGTGACCCTGCCCATGGCGGGCCTGCTGGCCGTGTACGTCAGGGCGTCATCGTCGGGGTCCTCGGCAAGGACGATCACCCGGGTGGCGCCCAGGGCCGGGTCGGGCTTCCCGACCGACACCGTCGCTGTGGGACGGGAGTTCGGCTGCGCGGGCGCACTGTCGATTTCTGCGAACTGGTCGGTCTGGCGGCGTGCGGACGCCACCATCACCGACAGCAGCTGGGTTTCCGCCGGAGCCGGCGGCGGCGTCGTGTCGGGCTCGGCCGGCGGGGAAGCCGGCTCGGGGATGGTGACGGTGCTGCGGCGCGCTCGGCGGTCCGGCTCGGTGTCGGTGTCGGTGTCGGCGTCGGCGTCGGCGTCGGAGTCGGTGTCGGTATCGGTGTCGGGCTGTGACTCCGGCTGCACCGCTGATGCCTGCGGCTCGTCGTCGGAACGCGTCGTAGGGGTCCGAGGACCACCCGGGGTGCGTCGATCGCTTGCCGACGGCTCGGTCCCCCCGGTGCGATCGTCGGACTCGGCACCTTCGGAGGTGTCGTCGGCGTCGGAGCCTGCACTGCCGGAATCCGAGCGTTCCTGCGAGGACGACGGTTCATCGGTATCGGCGGCGGCTTCGCCGATACCTCCCACGGCGACCGCGACCCCGATGCCCAGGGACATGGTGACGGCGGCAACCCGACCCCGATACCTGCCAGCCGTCATGGGAGCCCCCTCCGCGTGTGCTGAGAATAGTCGGCGGCGTCAGCGAGTTGCTGCGAATTCTTGAAGTCGCCGGGGGCGCGGCCCCTCCGAAGCGTCGGTGGCCGCGCAGAGAACCCGGCGGTCAAGCTGTGGATCTCCTGTCAAAGGGCCGAGGTCACGGCCGCGTTGACAGCCGACAGTTTGACGGGCTAGATATATGACACGCGACATGAGCTATGTCACGCGCGGCTTCATCGTGGGCCGATGCCGGGCCTGGTCAAGAGCAGATTGGTAGGGCGGTGAACACGCGATGAAGGCCACAGCCACCGGGCTTTCCGGTCGATCGGGGATCGCGAAGGTCATCCGCGTCCTCGCGTTGCCCATTCTGCTCGGCTGGATCGCGCTGACCGTCCTCAGCAATTCGGCGGTGCCTCCGCTGGAGAAGGTCGGCGAGGAACACACCGTCGGCCTCAGTGCCAACGACTCTCCCGCATTGATCTCGATGAAGAAGATCGGCGCCGATTTCCAGGAGTTCGACTCCGACAGCAGCGGGATGATCGTGTTGGAGGGCGACCAGCCCCTCGGCGACGCGGCGCACAAGTACTACGACGTCCTCATCGAGAAGCTCGAGGCCGACACCGCCCACGTCCAGCACGTCGCCGACTTCTGGGGAGACCCGCTGACGGCGTCGGGCGCGCAGAGCACCGACGGCAAGGCGGCCTACGTGCAGATCTATCTGCACGGCAACCAAGGCGAAGCGCTGGCCAACGAGTCGGTTGCCGCGGTCCGCGAGATCATCGAACAGAACCCACCGCCGCAGGGCATCAAGGCCTTCGTCACCGGGGGCGCGCCTATCGTCGCCGACCAGCACCACGCAGGCGACAAAAGCGTTCTGCGGGTCACGATGATCACCATCGGTGTGATCGCCGTGATGTTGCTGCTCGTCTACCGCTCGATCGCGACGATGCTGCTGATCTTGTTCATGGTGTTCCTCGAACTCGGCGCGGCGCGTGGCGTGGTGGCCCTGCTCGCGTACAACGAAATCATCGGGCTGTCGACCTTCGCGACCAGCCTGCTCACCCTGATGGTCATCGCCGCGGGTACCGACTACGCGATTTTCGCCGTCGGTCGGTACCAGGAGGCCAGGGGTGCGGGCGACGATCGGGAAGCCGCCTACTACACCATGTTCCACGGCACCGCCCACGTGATCCTCGGGTCAGGATTGACCATCGCGGGCGCCATGCTGTGCCTCAGCTTCACCCGACTGCCGTACTTCCAGACGATGGGGGTTCCCTGCGCGGTCGGCACTCTTGTCGCCGTCTTCGCAGCGATGACCCTGGGCCCTGCCGTCATCACCATCGGCAGCCGCTTCGGGCGCTTCGAACCCAAGCGCAGCATCAGGTCCCGCGGCTGGCGCCGAGTCGGCATCGCGGTGGTGCGGTGGCCGGGGCCGGTTCTGGCCGCAACCCTGGCGCTGGCCCTGGTCGGGTTGCTCACCCTGCCGGGATACAAGACGAACTACGACGCACGCGACTACCTGCCCGCCGACATCCCGGCCAGCGTCGGTTACGCCGTCGCCGACAAGCATTTCGGCTCGGCGCGGATGAACCCAGAGCTGTTGATGGTCGAGAGCGATCACGATCTGCGCAACCCGGCCGACTTCCTCGTCATCGACAAGATTGCCAAGTCGATCTTCCGGGTGCCCGGCGTCGCACGCGTGCAGGCGATCACCCGGCCCGACGGCAAGCCGATCAAGCACACCACCATCCCCTTCGCGATGAGCATGCAGGGCACCACGCAGCGGCTCAACGAGAAGTACATGCAGGACCGGATGGCCGACATGTTGGTTCAGGCCGACGCGATGCAGACGAACATCGACACGATGACCAAGATGCAGAGTCTGATGGGAGAGATGTCGGCGGTGACGCATCGAATGGTCACCCTGACCAAGGACACCGCCGTCGACATCGCCGAATTGCGGGACAACATCGCGAACTTCGACGATTTCGTCCGGCCGCTCCGGAACTACCTCTACTGGGAACCGCACTGTTACGACATTCCGGTGTGCTGGTCGATGCGGTCGGTCTTCGACACCCTCGACGGAACCGACGTACTGACCGACGACTTCCAGCAACTGGTGCCCGAACTCGAACGCCTCGACGCGCTGATGCCGCAACTGATCGCGCTGCTGCCGTCGCAGATCGAGTCGATGAGATCCATGCAGACGATGATGCTGACGCAGTATCAGACCCAAAAAGGTCAGCAGGATCAGATGGCCGCCCAGTCCGAGGATGCGGACAAAATGGGGGAGGCGTTCGACAACTCCCGCAACGACGATTCGTTCTACCTGCCGCCGGAGGCGTTCAACAACGACGACTTCAAGCGCGGCATGGAGAATTTCATTTCACCGGACGGCAAGTCGGTGCGCTTCATCATCAGCCATGAGGGCGATCCCGCGACGCCGGAGGGCATCGCGAGCGTCAACCCCATCAAGACTGCGGCCAAAGAGGCGATCAAGGGCACGCCACTCGAGGGCTCGAAGGTGTATCTGGCCGGCACCGCCGCGACGTACAAGGACATGCACGACGGGGCGTACTACGACCTGCTGATCGCCGGAATATCGGCTGCGACACTGATTTTCATCATCATGCTGATCATCACCCGTGCCATTGTGGCTGCGGCGGTCATTGTCGGGACGGTGCTGCTCTCACTCGGCGCGTCATTCGGGTTGTCGGTGCTTTTATGGCAGCACATCATCGGCCTGGAACTGCACTGGATGGTGCTGCCGATGTCGGTCATCCTGCTGTTGGCGGTCGGCTCGGACTACAACCTGCTGCTCGTGTCGCGGTTCAAAGAGGAACTCCCCGGGGGTCTCAAGACCGGCATCATCCGCGCGATGGCCGGCACCGGATCGGTCGTCACCTCCGCGGGCCTGGTCTTCGCGTTCACGATGGCCACGTTCGTGTTCAGCGACCTCACGGTGATGGCCCAGGTGGGGAGCACCATCGCGTTGGGCCTGCTGTTCGACACCCTGATCGTGCGGTCGTTCATGACGCCGGCCCTGGCGTCGCTTCTCGGGCGCTGGTTCTGGTGGCCTCAGAAAGTTCAGACGCAGGCGTCGCAGAGGCGGCTGCGCGGAATCCGCCCCGAGCCCGTCGGGCACTGACCGGCGATCACTGAGCCAGTTGGCCGCAGAGCGCGCCGATCCGTGTCGACGCCACGCGGTCCAGGAGTTCGCGGGGGTTCTGGAACACCTCCGATGCGCCGGCCTCGAGAAGCTCCGTTCGCGACACACCACCGCTGAGCAGTCCGATGGACGGCACCTTCGCCCGGCCCGCCGCTTCGCAGTCCCACACCGCGTCACCGACGAAGACAGCGTCGTGCGCGGTGACCGCGGCCCGGTCCAGCGCGACGTGGACGATGTCGGGCCGGGGCTTCGCCGTTTCCACATCCTGCGACGACGTCACCGCGGCGATGACGTCGTCGCAGTCGAGAACCTTTCGCAGCATTGCCAATTCGTCCTCCGGCGCGGAGGTGGCGAGCACCACCTTCAGACCCCGACCGGCCACCTGGCGCAACAGCTCTCGGGCACCGGGCAGGGGGGCGAGCAGGTGTGCGCTCTGTTCGTAGAACTCGCTGTGGCGTTCCTTGAGTCGATCCTGGACTGCCTGGTCAGCGTCGTCGGAAAGGGTGCGGACCAAGGTCGTACCGTCCATGCCGATCGAGCGGTGAATCCGCCAGCCCTCCACCGGTAGCCCCTCAGCGTCGAACGCGCGTTGCCACGCGTGGACGTGCAGGTAATTGGAGTCCACCAGCGTGCCGTCCACATCGAACAGCACCGCGGGCACGGTGGGCGAGGTCATCGTTTAGGGGACCGGAATGCTGATGGTCGGTCCGCCGGGGATGGAGCCGCTGCCGCCGCCCGGGCCGCCGGTGATGGTGGGCCCGCCCGGGACGGAACCGCCACCGCCTGCGGGGCCGCCGCCGCCCGTCGGTCCGCCGGGGATCGAGCCGCTGCCGCCGTCGGGCCCGCCGCTGCCGGTGGGTCCGCCGGGGATCGAGCCGCCGCCTCCCGGCGTCGTCGGCTCACCGGGTGCAGGGCTGGGTGCAGAGGTGGTGGGCGCGACCGCGGTTGTCGTCGGCGTGGTGGTGGCGGTCTCGCTGGTCGTGGTCTCGCCCGACGACGGCGTCGTCGTGGTCGTCGACTCGCCGCTGTCGCTACTTCCGCAGCCGACGGCGAAGGAGAGCAGAGTCGCTCCGCCGAACACAGCGATGGCGGTCCTCGAGTTCATGTGGCACCTGACCTTTCGGGTTGTCCCCGGGCAGGTACCCGACCGGTGATGGCCCGAAACTCGTGCTGGTGCTATCCCTGGTCGCCGGAACCGCCGGCGCTGCTGTCGCCGGACGCGTCCCCGCCACCGGCCTCCGACGATCCGCCATCGGCATCGCCCGTTGCGGAGCTGTCGTCAGAGGGACCGTCGGACGGCGCCACCGACGACCCCTGGACCGCACCACCCTGCTCTGGGGGGTCCGCGTCGTCGGGCTCCTGCCCGGAATCGTCGTTGCCCGGCTCCGGCGCCGGCTCGGGATCGGAGTCCGCGTCGCGCGGTTCCGGCGCGTCGCCGGAGTCGGAGTCGCGCGGCGCCGGCTCGGTGGCCGGATCATCCTGTGCAGCAGGGCTTTCGGGAGTCGCGGGTAGCGTGATCGCCGGCGCTGACAGATCGGGAATCTGCGCGACCGGGCCCATCGCCGAGGGGGGCGACGTCGAGATCGTGTCACCGATGTTCTGGAGCGAATCGATCAGGAAGTCGACCGGTCCGGTGAGTTGCTCGGCGACCGGGGCGTCGACGACGGGGGTGAGCAGGCCGAAGTTGTCCTCGGTGACGCCGTCGATCCGGCCGTTGAGCATGCCGTCAACCACTCGCGCGGGGATATTGAGCGCGGCGCTGATGGCGCCGACGACATCGAGGTCCAGAAGTGCCTTGATAGCGTCGCCGATCGCAGTGCCCCCCGCGAAGGCCCCTCCGACGACGGGCAATGCCAACCGCACGAGGAGACTGGCCGCCGTGTCGAATGGTTCACCGGTGCCGAAGACCTTCACCAGGTTGACGACCGGCTGGGCGAAAGCGCGCAGGATCGCCCGAACCAGCGCGACCGGGTCCAATCTGGCTGCCGCGTCGACGATGTCGGCAAGGGCGTCATGCTGGTTGTCGATGATCGCCTGCGCGATCGGGAGAGGGTCGGAGAAGTACTGGCTGAGCCGATCTCCCGCATTGGTGAACGAGCGCATGACGACCTGGGGGTAGTACTGGAACGGGTTCGGTGCGGCAGACAGTTCCAGCGCCGCGTTCTCAACCCGCATTTCCGAGTGCGGCACTGGTTCGAGAGGGGCGACGGCGACGACGCTGGCCCCGAGGATGGCGACTCCCGCAGTGATCCACGGGCGCACAGATCTCTGCACGGCACCACCCCCACATCTGCCTCGGCGCGGTGGTCATCCCCAGCGTCGACGCGATCTGAAGCCAAGGTAGCAACTATGCAGGTCACCGCGTGGCCGATCGGCACGTGTCGGGGCAGACCGGCCGATCGGGTGGACCCGACGCGCTGCGGGTAACCTTCGATGCCATGACCGCAGATGCCGTCACGGTGGCGCGATGAGCGCGGGTCTGTTCGCACTCCTCGACGATGTCGCGGCGCTGGCGAAGCTCGCGGCGGCCTCCGTCGACGACATCGGCGCGGCCGCAGGTCGCGCGACCGCGAAGGCGGCGGGCGTGGTGATCGACGACACCGCGGTGACGCCGCAGTACGTCCATGGCATCGCCGCCGAACGCGAGCTGCCGATCATCAAGCGCATCGCGATCGGGTCGCTGCGCAACAAGATCCTGTTCATCCTGCCCGCGGCACTGCTGCTCAGTCAGTTCGTGCCATGGCTGCTCACCCCCATCCTGATGCTCGGTGCCACCTACCTCTGTTACGAGGGTGCCGAGAAGGTACTGGGCAGGCTCCTCGGGCACCCCGCGCACGACACACCCGCGGCCGCCTCGGGCGAAGATGCCGAACGCTTCATGGTCACCGGTGCCATCCGTACCGACTTCATCCTCTCGGCCGAGATCATGGTGATCGCCCTCAACGAAGTGGCCGACCAGCCGTTCGTGCCGCGCCTACTGATCCTTCTCGTGGTCGCCGTGGTCATCACCGTCGCGGTGTACGGCGTCGTCGCGGGCATCGTGAAGATGGACGACATCGGCCTGAGCCTCACCCAGAGATCATCCGGTCTCGCGAAGAAGCTGGGCCGAGGCCTGGTCGCCGGGATGCCGAAACTGTTGTCTGCGCTGTCGCTGATCGGCACCGTGGCGATGCTGTGGGTGGGTGGACACATCCTGCTCCTCGGGACCGACACACTGGGCTGGCATACGCCGTACGCCCTCGTTCACCACGCCGAAGGGCTGGTGCACGACGTCGCCGGAGTCGGCGGGGTGCTGGCCTGGCTGGTGAACACGGCGGCCTCGGCGGTGATCGGCCTCGTCGTCGGCGCCGTCGTCGTCGGGATCGTGCAGGTGCTGCCGTTCGGCCGCAAGGACAAGAACAAGACCGCCGCGGCGCACTGACGGCCGGCTATTGCGGATACGGCGCGAACCGCGTGTCGAATCCCGCCTTCCGCACTGCGAGCTGAAGTTGCCGTTCTGCGGGAGTGAGGTACTCGGTCGTCGTCGGCAGCACCGTCCAGAGCCTGCGCAGCCGCACGACCTCAGAGGTCACCGTCGGTACTGCGGTCGACTCGGGATCGAGGTCCTGGAATCGCAGCGACAGCGTGCCCTGGTTCAGCCCGCCCGTCGACACCCAGTTGTGCACGCCCGGATCCCGTGACGAGATGACGAACGTGTAGGTGCCGTCCGGATTGGGCGTGGCCTGCGCGATGTTCAGGCTGGTCTGCTCGTTCCAGTAGTCGTCGGTGACGGTCCAGAGGTTGGTGACCGGAACGTTGAAGTAGCGCGCATTGCCCGGGTTGACCGTCACGACGAGCGCTTCTCTGTCGTCGAGGTCGAAGTACCCCGCGCTCTGCAGCTGGGTCGCCAGGAACTCGGCGTTGCGTGTCGGGTTCCGCAGCACGTTGGGTTCGACGCGTTCGCCGGTCACCGGATCGGTGGTGGCGACCTTGATGTACTTCGTCTCCTGCGACAGCCCTAGCGCCATCACCACCGCGGTGAAGGTGCCGCGCAGGATCGGCGGTGGTTCCGCCATCGGCGGGATCAATGACACCAGCGCCGTCAGCAGCGGACTGTTGGCCACCGTCGGCCCGATCAGCGGGATGGCGAACCCGCCGAGCTGGCTGAACAGGCTGTTCGGTGGACCGGCCACCCGTTCGATGGACAGGCTCATGGGTGGCTGGGTATTCCAGTCGGACAACGTGTTCCGCACCGCGACCAGTGTCGAGTCCGCGGTGAGCTGAAGATGGTTGCGCTGGTCCGGCGCAGCGGCCTGGTCGCTGACGGTGATCGTGAACGAGCCGTCGGACTCGATCTGCAGGTCGCGCGCGCTGAGATAACCCGCCGTGATGCCGGACAATCCGGTCAGCAGGCTGAAGCTGGTGTCGGCGGGCATCTCGCCGGTGAACTGGCCCTTGATGACGTACGTCGACGTCTTGTTGACGCCCATGAAGCGATAGATCGTGTCGGGGTTGTCGTAGAGGATGCGCGACCCGCCGGTGCTCTGCCCGAACCAGGTGTGCGGAGGGGCGACCTGCGTCACCACGGTCGGCTGCATCGAGTTGAGCAGCTGCTGCTGGAAGGCCGCCCCCAGCGCGTACTCATCGATGGCGCGCGTCAGCTGCGCGAGGTTCTCCTCGTCGGGGCCGCCGATGAGGTCGTACTCGCGCTTGGCGGTCGACAGCCACCCCATGCGCAGCACCAGCTTCATGAGCTTCACCGGCCAGGTCTCGACGGTCTGGGCGGCGATGCGCTCGGCCTCGAGCTGCTGTTCGGTGGCCAACGGGCTGACCACGGCGACGGAGGCGCTCACTGCCGCAGTACTGAACGACGGTTCCGCAGTCGGGGCGACCTCGGCGTCGAGTCCGCGCCGGGCCGACCCGGCCATCGTCCACATCGCCGTCGCTGTCGCGGGCGTCGCCGGATCGTCGGTCACGTCTGACGGTTCGTCGGCGACTTTCGCCGTCGGCGTGGAGGCGACCCGGACGGTGGCCCGCCTCGTGTCGTCGCGGGCTTGAGCGGTGAGCTCGTCCTCGTCCCCGGCGCCGTCAGTGTCCTCGACGTCCTCGTCGTCGGCTTCGTCCGTGTCGGTGTCGTCGGCGTCGTTGTCGGTGTCGTCGGTGTCCTGGCCGGCGTCGTGGCCCTCAGTGCCGCTGCCGGCGTCGTCGTCCGGGTTGCTGTCCTTCGCCGATGCGGCGGAGTCGCGCCCGGTCGAGTCGGCGCCCGATGGATCGCTACCGGCCTGCGAGGACTTCGAGTTCGAGGACGACTCCGCACCCGCCGACCCCTCGTCGGCGAACGCGACGGCCGGCCCGTTCGCGATTGCGATCCCGATGCCGAGGGCGACGGCGAGACCGCCGACCCGTCCGACGTACCTGCCGGAGCGCGTTGCCGAAGCGGTCGTGGACGGGGTTTTCGGCGTCGTTGCCAAGGCAGGGTCCTTCCGCGCGTGCATAGAGAAGCCGTCGGCATGCACCGCCGCTTCCTGCCCCGTACGGTAGTGCCGCCCGCGGTGACGAACCACGGAACGGACAAAACACGCCGCGTCAGGCTTCGCTACTGTCCCGATTGCCGACGAAGGCCAGCAGGCCGGCGTCGTCACTGGTGAATCGTGCGGCTTCCTCGCCCCCGTCGCAGCGCAGCAACGCCACGGTGACAGTCGAGGCGGTGCGTCCGATCACTCGCCACACCGCTCCTGTGTCCTCCCAGCGTTGGAGTTCGGCGACCCGATCGACGTCCATGAGCCCACGATGTCACCGTAGGCTTCAGCGCGTGCACGCCGCCTCTGCTGTCGCCCTCGCCGCGGTGTTCGTCTGGCTGGGGATGGTGTTGGCGATCTCGTTTCTCGAGGCTCCGCTGAAGTTCCGCGCTCCGGGCGTGACACTGCCGATCGGCCTGGGTATCGGCCGGCTGGTGTTCCGTGCCCTCAACGGCTGTGAGGTGGTGCTGGCCGCCGCGATCGTGGTCTCGTTTGTGGTGAGGCCGCCGGCGTCTGCGGTATTTGTGGCGGTGGCTGTCGCCGGGGTGGCGTTGCTCGTGCAGATCGCCGCCGTTCGGCCGGTGCTGAGCAAACGCTCCGACGCCGTCCTGGCCGGCGGTGAGGGACCCCGGTCGCATGCACACCGGTGGTACGTGGCGCTGGAAGTCGTCAAGGTCGTCGCGCTGATCTGCGCGGGTGCACTGTTGCTACGGTGACGCCCTAAACGGGAAGGCAACAAAGGTAACCCTGCCCTTATCTGCTCGGGTAGGCTCGTCGCTCAAATGACCGACATCGACGAGGCCCTGCACCCTGTCCTTCCGCGCGAGCTCACCTCGGTGTCCGGCGATGTTCGCGTCGTGCCGGGTCCGCCCGCGCCGTTGGTTGATGAGCCGTACGGGTTGCGCATCGCCGATCCCGTCGCCGATGCGGAGATGGTGTCGCACTGGATGAATCTGCCGCACCTGGTGGCGGCGTGGGAGTATCCGTGGCCGCCGCAGCGGTGGCAGCGCTACATGCAGGCCCAACTCGAGGGGGAGTACTCGCGGCCGTTTATCGGCGGTTTCCGGGGCCGTGATGTCGCCTACATCGAGATCTACCGGGCTGCAAAGGATTCCATCGCGACGCGCTATGACGCCGATCCGTACGACCTGGGCCTGCACGTGGCCGTCGCCGACCTCACGCTGCTCAACCGCGGGTTGGTGCCGCTACTGTTCCCGAAGGTGGTGGCCAGTCTCTTCGAGGTCGAATCCCGTTGTCGGCGAGTGATGTTCGACCCGGACCATCGCAATGCCGGTGCCCGTCGGGTGTGTGAGTTCGCCGGCTGTACATTCCACGGCGAACACGACATGGCGAACCGCAGGATGGCGCTCTACGCGCTGCCGCGGACCCCGGATGATATCCCCGCCGCGCGCTGACCTGCCACACTCTCTGCCGCGGAATAGCATTCCTGGTCGCAAATCAGGCCTCGCAGCAGCCAGGAATGCTATTCCGCGGGAGCTAGGCGTGGGTGCCGATCGTCTCCTGGTATCCGTCGAAGTCGGGTTTCATCGCCGCGGCCACCAACTCCCACAGCACCTCGTCGGTGCCGCCGCCGACCCGGGCCAGCTTCATGTCGCGCCACCACCGGCCCAGCGGGGTCTCATCGACCAGATAACCGGATCCGCCGAAGATGTGCATGCACTCCGAGAGCACTTCCTCGCCCAGTCGCGCCGCGGTGACCTTGACGGCCGCCGCCGCCCTCAGGTCCAGACGGCCCTGTGCCGCAATGCCGTTGAGGCCATGCCGCAGCAGGTCCACCCGCGCCTGCAGATCCGCCATCCGCATGCGCAGCGCCTGGTGCTCGAACAGCGTCGCGCCGAACTGCCGGCGCTGGACCATGCGGGCATGGGTGACGCCCAGGACCCGCTGACACGACGACGCGACCTGACCGGCGATCGACATCCTCTCGTGGGCCAACCCCCACGAGATCGCCGCCAGTCCGGTGCCGGCCCTGGCCACCAGGTGGTCTGCCGGCACCCAGGTGTCGATGTGGACAGCCGCGGTGTCCAACGGTGCAGCACCCACCTTGCGGTACGGCAACTGCACGTCGACCTTCGTCGTGGGCACGGCGATCACCAGGACGTTGCCGTGTCTACTGGCGGGGTCGTTGTCCACGCCGCGGGCCACCACCATGATGTGATCGGCGATCGGAGAAAGCGATACGTACTTCTTGACTCCGCGGATCTCGAAACCGTCTCGCGCGGAACGAACTTCGGTCTCGACGATCTGCAGGTCGGATCCTCCCGACTCCTCGGAGGCGCCGATGCACAACACGGCTTGACCGTCGACAGCCTGTTCGCAGATCGACTTGAGGTGGTCGGACTTGCCGAACCGGCGCAGGATGGCGATCGCCGAGTCGTGCAGGCTGACGCCGACGCCGATGCCGGCGGACCCGAGGCGGCCGAGGCTGAACGCCAATTCGTTCAGCTTCGCGACGTCGGGGTGCTGGCCGCCCGCCGGTCCCCACTTACCGCGGAACACTCCGCTGGCGCCGAGGTGTTCGATGAGTTGGCGGGGAAACCGCTCCGCGGCTTCGGCTTCCGCGGTCCAGGCGACGATCTGCTCGTCGAAGACCCGGCCAAGAAGCTCGCGATAGCCGTCGACGCCGACGGGCGCGGTCATGGGCGCACCGACTGCAGGTTCTGTTTCACCTCGAGGCGCCGCAGCTTGCCCGATGACGTCCGCGGTAGCGATCCGGGTGCCAGGAACACCACCTCGGCTGGAACGACGCCGCACTGTGACGCCACCCGCTGCACCACATCGCTTCGGGCCCCGGCTTCGTCGGGTCCTCGGAACTCTGCGGCGATGATGAGTCCCTGCCGGGCCGAGTCGTCGTCGGTGCTCACCGCGACGACGGCGCCGTCCCGCACACCGCGCACCTGGGCGGCGACGCGTTCGACCTCGCTGGGGAAGAGGTTCCGTCCCGCGATGGTGATGAGTTCCTTGATCCGCCCACACACCACCAGTCCGGCGTCGGTCAGGTATCCGAGGTCCCCGGTCTTGAACCATTCGCCGGATTCCAGCGTCTCCTGGCCCAGATAGCCCGACATCATCGACGTGCCGCGGATCTCGATCTCGCCGATCCCGCGGTCGCCCCCCGCCGAGTGGTCGGTCGGCGCTATTCGCAACTCCATGCCGGGAATCGGCTGGCCGAGGACGGCGTGCCGGCGTACCGAATCGGTTGCCGGGTCAGCGATCTCGTCGATGTGCAGCCCGCTGCCGGGTAGCGGGGATGTCACCGCGCAGGTTGATTCGGCCAGACCGTAGGACGGGGCCGCGGCCCGGGGATCGAGGCCGAAGCGCGCCAGTTCGGTGAAGAACAGCTCGAAGCCCTCGCAGTCGATGGGCTCGCCGCCGTTGATGGCGAACCGCATCCTGCTGAGGTCGACGTCGGGCGCCCGCCGGGCGTACTTGCCCAGGACCGAGTACGCGAAATTGGGTGCCGCGGTGAGGGTTGCCCGGCTTTCCGAGAGCCAGCTGAGCCACCGGAACGGTGATGCCGCAAACGAAGCCGTAGGGGCCACCCAGATCTCGCCGTCGGAGATCAACGCGTTCAGCAGGAAGGTCAGCCCCATGTCGTGATACAGCGGAAGCCATGTGCAGCCCACATCCTCGGCGGGATTGACGCCGGCGTGGCTCAGAAGTCCCGTGACGTTGTTGAGCACCGCTTCCGGCGACAGCACCGCCGTGCGCGGTGTTCCGGTGGACCCGGCGGTCCCCTGAAGGACTGCGGGGGTTTCCGCCGGAACCGACTGCTGCGCGAATGTCGTCGACCGCCGAGCGTGCCCGACACCGGCCACATCGTGGACCGCGATCCCGGAGCTGTTGCCGCGCAACAGATTCAGCAGAGCGCCGTGGCTGAACACCTGGGTCACCCCGATGCCGGCGAATCGCTCGGCGGTGGCGCGCGCCCACTGCGGTTCGTCTGCGCCGCGGATGGGGCCGGGAAGGATGGACAGCGCACGACCGGCAAGCCAGGCGCCCTGGATCGCGGCGATCAGTTCCACCGTTGGCTCGCCCACGAGGCCGACGGCACCGTCGGGTCCGTCGCCGATGCGTTCGGCGATGTTCTCGGCGCGGGCGTGCACCTCCTGGAACGGATGTCGGGACCATTGTCCGGTCCCGCGGTCGAGCACCGCGAGGTCGCGCGTCGACGCTGTCATCGTCCGCGACACCGCTGCCGCCAGCACGCTCACCGGTCGGCCGGCACCTTCGCCAGGATCGCGTCCTCGAGGTCGCCCACCGTGTCACAGGTCAGCAGGTCTTCCTCGGACAGCGCCACCCCGATCTTGTCCTCGATGGCCACCATGCCGACCGCGAACGCCACCGAATCCAGACCGACGTCGTCGATGAGGCGTGATTCGCGGCTCAAGCGACTGATGTCGACATTCAGGTCGTCTCGCAGGATCTCCTCGAGGGCCGTGCTGATGGCGTCCGGGGTTGGCGTATCCATGCGCCGCGACGTTACACCCGCGAGTAAAGGTAGGCTACGCTTACCTCGCCGACGAAGAGCTTAGGTCACCTGCCGCGGTATCCGCGGGTATGACCAACAGCGGAACCTTCTGCTTCCCGATAAGGCGGTGTGCCACGGATTGGCCGAACACGGTGTCGAGGAAGGAGACAAGCCCACCACGAGGGCTGCCGACGACGACCATCAAGGCGTCGTACTCGTCTGCGACCCTGGCCAGGAGATCGGCTGGGTCGCCGTGGCCGCCGTGGTAGGTCCAGGATGCGGCCGACTCGTCCAGGAGCGCACGGGCCTGCGCGGCCTCGTCGTCCAACGCCGCCTCCAGTTGTTGTTCCCAGTCTGGGGCGTCGGGGTCGACGGGTGTGTCGTCGAGGTCGACGATGTGGACCACGTGGATGTGCGCCGTCAGCCGTCGCGCGAGCCCGACGGCATACCGCAGAGCGCTTGTGCTCGGTGAATGGCCGTCCCATCCAAGGACTATCGCGGTTTTGGGCTCGTGACGGGGCGCTGGGCCGGGCCGGAAATGTGCGAGGGGACCGTCTGGTCTTCTGTACGTAGCACCCATGTGAAGCTCCCTTCTCAGGAGAGTGCCCCGGCCAACGCAAGTCCGGCGACGCACGCGCTGACCGAGGCGACGAGCGAACCGACGGCATTTCCAAGGGCTTTGAGCGAGTGCCGCTGTTGAGCGAGTCGCACTGTCTCGAAACTTGCGGTGCTGAACGTGGTGTAGCCGCCACAGAATCCAGTGCCGACGATCTGCTGGAGACTGTTCGGTGCGCCGTCGAACATGACCAAGCCGGCGAGGAAACCCAAGAGCAGCGACCCGGACACGTTGATGACGATCGTCGCCCATGGGAACGAAACGCTTCGGCGGTGCTTGACTGCGCCGTCGATCACGAATCGCAGTAACGCGCCCCCGGCGCCGGCCAGCATCATCGCCACCACAGTCACGACACGGACCCCGCTCTGGTCAAGCGGGCTGAAGTAGCGATTCCCAACCATGCTGCGATGACTCCCGCGATGACAGAGCCCATGCCATATGCGACGCCGATCATCGAGGCGCCATGATGGCCCAGCAGCGACACCTCCAGCGCCAGTGTGCTGTAGGTAGTGAACGCACCACAGAGGCCGGTCCCGCCGAACAAACGGATGCGGCGTCGCCAGCCAACGTCGGGACCGGCGATGGCGAGCGCCTCGAGGAGCGCACCGAGTACGAACGCTCCAGCGACATTGATCACGAACGTCGCCCACGGCCACGTTCCCGGCGGAGTCGGCATCGCCTGCTCGATTAGCCAGCGCAATCCCGTTCCGACGATGCCGCCGAGGAACACCCATGCCCATGAGGCCGGTTGACGATGAAGCGGCCGGATCGAGTCGGGGTCCAGCGGAAGCTCGGCGTGGGAATCCTGGGCTGACCGCCCCGACGACGGAGGCGGATTCTTCGGCCCCATCGAGCTCATCAAGAGTCCTCTCCGTTGACGCCGGAGTAGGAACTATCAGCCTTCGGCGGCGGTTCGGGCGCACCCAGGCGAGATCCATCGCCGCCAGCCAGGCTAGCAGTCGGCGACCCAAATCACTCGAGATGGATGGTCGGTTCACCTGCGGGCATGGGTGCGCGGCGAGTCGATCCAGAGAAGAGTTCCGGCCGGTCGCGTGGCACGCCCGCGGGTATGCACACCCCGCGCGGTTCTGTGCGGGAGGCAGAAGGAGCAGAATCAACACCATGGCGAATCCGCGCGCAGGCCAGGTGGCTCAACCCGAAGATCTCATCGACGTGGCTCAGGTGGTGACGGCGTACTACACCGTCCAACCTGACCCGGACAACATCGACCAACAAGTGGCGTTCGGCACCTCGGGTCACCGGGGATCGAGCCTGGACGCGGCGTTCAACGAGGCGCACATCCTGGCCACCACTCAGGCGATCGTCGAGTACCGGGCCGCGCAGGGCACCGCCGGTCCGCTGTTCATCGGGCGCGACACCCATGCGCTGTCCGAACCTGCATGGGTCTCGGCGTTGGAAGTGCTGGCCGCCAACGACGTTGTCGCGATGATCGATTCGGCCGATCGCTATACGCCGACGCCGGCCGTGAGCCACGCCATCCTGGCGTTCAACCGTGGCCGCGACACCGCTCTCGCCGACGGCATCGTCGTGACGCCGTCACACAATCCGCCCCGCGACGGCGGGTTCAAGTACAACCCGCCCAACGGCGGCCCGGCCGACACCGACGCCACCGGCGTCATCGCCAAGCGGGCCAACGAGATCCTGCGCGACGGCCTCAAAGGGGTCAAGCGGGTGCCGCTGGCGCGGGCCCTGGGCACCGCGCAACGCCACAACTACCTCGAGGCCTACGTCGCCGACCTGCCCAACGTCATCGACATGCACGCGATCAGCGCGGAGAAGATCCGGATCGGCGCCGACCCGCTCGGCGGGGCGAGCGTGGACTACTGGGGGGCCATCGCCGAACGCCACGACCTGGACCTGACCGTCGTCAACCCCCTCGTGGACGCGGCGTGGCGGTTCATGACGCTCGACACCGACGGCAAGATCCGGATGGACTGCAGTTCACCGAACGCGATGGCCTCGTTAATTGCCAACCGCGAGTCCTACCAGATCGCCACCGGCAACGACGCCGACTCCGACCGGCACGGCGTCGTCACCCCCGACGGGGGCCTGCTCAACCCGAACCACTACCTTGCCGTGGCGATCGACTACCTGTTCGCCCATCGCCCGGACTGGTCCCCGGAAACCGCGGTCGGCAAGACCGCGGTGAGTTCGTCGATCATCGACAGGGTCGTCGGCGGTCTGGGCCGCGAACTGGTGGAGGTGCCTGTCGGCTTCAAGTGGTTCGTTGACGGACTGATCAGCGGATCCATCGGATTCGGCGGCGAGGAGAGCGCCGGGGCGTCGTTCCTGCGTCGCGACGGATCGGTGTGGACCACCGACAAGGACGGCATCATCCTGGCGCTGCTGGCCTCGGAGATCCTCGCGGTGACGGGTTCCACGCCGTCGCAGCGCTATGCGGAGCTGTCCGGGACGTACGGTGCCCCCACCTATGCGCGCATCGACGCGCCCGCCAATCGTGAGCAGAAGGCGAGGTTGGCCAAGCTGTCGCCCGAGCAGGTCACCGCGACCGAGCTGGCGGGCGAGGCGATCACGGCCAAGCTCACGAGCGCGCCCGGCAACGGCGCGGCGCTGGGGGGTCTGAAGGTGACAACGGAGAACGCCTGGTTTGCCGCGCGTCCGTCGGGCACCGAGGACGTCTACAAAATCTACGCCGAATCATTCAAGGGCCCCGAGCATCTCGCCGAGGTGCAGGAGGCTGCGCGCGAAGTGGTGACGGCGGTCATCTCGTGAGGCCGGTCATCGCTTGAGCTCGGCAACGGAGGGCGACTGTTCGACCAAACAGCGGCTTCCCCGTGAAGTGTGGGTGCTGGTAGCCGCCAATGTCGTTGTGGCCCTTGGCTATGGAGTGGTGGCCCCGGTGCTGCCGCAATACGCGCGTCATTTCGGCGTCAGCATCAGCGCCGCGACGTTCGTCATCACCGCGTTCGCCGTGATGCGTCTGGTCGGTGCCCCGCCAGCGGGGCTGCTCGTCCAACGATTGGGGGAGCGGCGGATATATATCAGCGGTCTGCTGATCGTCGCTGTGTCGACCGCCATGTGTGCTTTCGCCGAAACCTATTGGCAGCTGTTGCTTTTCCGATCACTCGGTGGGGTCGGATCGGCGATGTTCACGGTGTCCTCGCTGGGGCTAATGATCCGGATCTCGCCTCCCGATGCGCGTGGCCGCGTCGCCGGACTCTTCTCGTCGGGGTTCATGATCGGCTCGGTGGGCGGACCCATTCTGGGAAGCCTGACCGTCGGGTTCGGGCTGTCGGCACCGTTCTTGATCTACGGGGCCGCGTTGTTGGTCGCGGCAGCTGTGGTGTTCGTCAGCTTGCGAAATTCCCCCGTGGTCGGCCAGTCGGACGAAGACATGGCGCCGCCGGTGCCGTTCCGGGCGGTGTTCCGGCACCGGGCATATCGCGCTGCGCTGCTCTCCAACTTCGCGACCGGGTGGGCGTCGTTCGGGTTGCGCATCGCGTTGGTGCCGCTGTTCGTCATCGAGGTGCTGGGCCGCGGGCCGAGTTCGGCAGGTCTCGCGCTGACCGCCTTCGCTGTGGGCAACATCTCGGTCGTCATCCCCAGTGGATACCTGTCGGACCGACTCGGGCGCCGCAAGTTGTTGATCTTCGGGCTGACGTTGGCGGCGGTATCGACCGCGCTGGTGGGTTTCACCACGTCGTGGCCCGCCTTCCTGGCGTCCGCCTACGTCGCCGGCGCGGCCACCGGCATCTTCGTCTCGCCCCAGCAGGCGGCGGTCGCTGACGTGGTGGGCAACAAGTCGCGCGGCGGGACAGCGGTGGCGACGTTCCAGATGATGGCGGACTTCGGCTCGATCGGCGGGTCACTGCTGGTGGGCTTGATCGCGCAGTACACCTCGTTTGGTTGGGCTTTCCTGGTGAGCGGCGCGATTCTCGGCGTTGCGGCGGTGGGCTGGGTCTTCGCTCCCGAAACCCGGCCGCGGCCGTCCGGCGAGCACACCCAGGCCCGTCCGCTGGGCCCCGAAGCCGGCGGGGAAGTACCTTGACCTGCAATTTTGAAGGGCAACCGCCGGTGGTGTAACTTCGATGAGCACAACCTAGGGGCTATGGCGCAGTTGGTAGCGCACCACACTGGCAGTGTGGGGGTCAGGGGTTCGAATCCCCTTAGCTCCACAATCAGAAACCCGCTCCGACCATTGGCCGGGGCGGGTTTCTTGTTTGCTGGGCAGGCTGTAGGTCGAGCCAAATGTCCTAACTCTGTCCTATGGCCGACGAGAGCACCGCCGACGCGGCGGTGAGCCGGTCGTCGGTCACGCGCCCATAGACCGCCGTGGTCATCCGCTCGGTGTGGCCGTGCCACGCCGCCACCACGTCTGCGGCGATCCCCGCCGCGCGCATCCGAGTGATACTGGAGTGCCGCAGCTTTCCGAGCGTCACCGCCTTGAGCCCCGCCGCTTTGCGCTGGGCGGTGAACTCCCGGCTGTACTCGCGCACCGGCAGCGGCGTTCCGTCGGCCCGTGACAGCAACAGGTCGCCCTCGGCCAGTGGTCGGCCCACCGCCAGACGCTCACGCAAATGCACCGTGCGTGTCGCCTTGAGCATTGCCAGCTCGCGCGGCGGCAGCGGCAGATCGCGGGCGCTGCGGTCGGTCTTGGTCGGCACGATCATGTCGCGCCCGTTGACGTCGACCCGAGCCTGTCGGATGCGCAGCGCGCCAGTTTCCAGGTCGATGTCCGACCACCGCAGCCCGCCCACCTCCTCGCGGCGCAGCCCGAGCAGCGTGAGCGCGAAGCACCCCGCGAGACGGTGCGCGGTGGCGTGATCGAGAAACTCGCCCATCTGCTTCGGCGTCCAGATGTCGTCGGCGGCGGTGGCGGTGATGGCTTTCTGCTCGGGCGAGTCGAGGTCCGCCGAGGGGTCATAGGGCAGCCAGCGCATCCGCTTCGCGTGCGCCATCACCGACTTGAGCCGGACGATCGCGCGGCGTTTGGTGGCCGGTGCCAGTGCCTTGCCGCCTTTGCCCGTCAGCGCCATCGACCAGTCGGCCAGCGCCGCTGGCGTGAGCTTCTGCACGGCCACCGCTCCGAACGCGCGACGGGCATACGCCAGCGACTCCCGGTCGGCGCGAACGGTGTTCGGGCCGATGGACGGGTCGGCGTCCCGCAGCTTGAGCCAATGGTCGGCCACCTCGTTGAACGTCTGGGTGGTTTTGGGTGCCCAGGTCGCCGATGCCCATTGCTGACGCTGTTCGGTGACCCAATCCTGGGCGTCCTTCTTATTCTTGAACACCTTGGTCGGGCGGACCTGCTTTTCCGTCACGGGGTCGGTGCCCAGGGTGGGCCGTGCCCGCCATCCCTTGCCGTTCGGCAGCCGCTTGATCGAGCTGTCGGCGCGCTCGCCGCGCTGCCTGGGCTGGGTGTCGTCGGTGCTCATCGGTCGGTCTCCTGGCGGGTCGTGGTGTCTCGCTGCTGTGGTTGCGGTCGCTTGGGTAACGCGTCGTCGCTCAGCCACCCCTCGGCCCTGGCGCGCTTGAGCAGACGGTCAACGGTGGTCTTGCTGACGTTCAGCTTTCCGGCGACATAGGGTCGCACCGAGAGACCCAGCGCGAGCGCCTTATTCGCGTGCTGCGCCGCCTCATAGACCTTGGGAGGGCGGCTGTCGGGCTGGGCGTGGGTCTCGGGGATGTCTTCCGTGAAACCCACTAGGCCACCGACCCGTTCGATCCACTGCGTGGCGCTGTGAGCCAGACGACGCAACGGCACCGCTCGCACCGCCCCGTAGTCAACGGTCTGTCCCTTGTCGGCGGTGATCGTTAGTTCAGTGACCTGTGGCCCTGTCCGCTCATTGGTCGAGACCCGCACCGCATAAGTGAAGGGGTGGCCCACCAGGCGAATTGCTACGCGCTCGTCGTGTTTTGGGGTCCGCGCGCGGAACGGGCCGGTGTGCTTGCCGGGGGTCGGGTCGGGGTCGGCGTAACTGACTTTCTCGACGTCGCCGCGCTGCGGCGTGTATGAGTCACCATCGGGCTGCTTCACAGTTGGTGACTCTACGGTCTGGACATTCACCAGTCAAGGCCGCACGATGAAATCATGACAACCACCACAGCCACGCCCGCGCTGCACACTCTGGACGAATTGCGCAGCGGTCCACCGACTCTCAGTATCGAGGAGGCGGCTCAGTACCTCGGCGTGAGCCGTGCCTACGGCTACACGATGGCCCGTGAGGGTCGCCTGCCGACGATCAAGCTCGGCGCTCGCCGCGTGCGGGTGCCCGCCCTGGCGCTGCTCAAGATGCTCGGGGGCGCTGAGTGAGCCTCTACGACTACCGGGCGTCCCGGCAGATCGGTGCCGCCGATCCGCCGTTCTACGCCCTCATCATGGCCGCGATCCGCAAGGCCGACACCCAGAACGCCGCCCGGCTGCGGATGGCTTTCCCCGAGACCTTCGCCGAGGTCGAGGCCCGCTACCACGCCCCCGGTGGCGTGCTGACCACCGATGAATATTGAACCGAAACATCAACGGGCAGTTGACTTCCTGTGTCGGGTAACTTGCGTCACCGTGTCGGACCCGCTGCACCCTGCGCCCGTAATGTCGGCGGACATAACCAGATCACTGCTGAGATGAGGTGCGCACCATGACCGAGGTCTGTGTCGAGTTCACCAACCCCGATGCCCTGTTCCTCCCGCGACACGTCGCCGCGCACCGACACATCTCCGAGAGCGCGCTCGCTCAAGAGCGTTTCGCCGGAACGGGACCGCCGTATGTGAAGGCCGGACGCCGCGTGTACTACCGAGCGCGTGACCTGGAGGCGTGGCTGGCCGCGCACACCGTCACGCCTGAGATGTCGGCACCGCCGCCGTGATCTGAGAAACAGCGATGCCGCCGGGCTGCGCGTTCGCCTTCGCGCTTAATCCCCGGCGGCATCACCACCGCAGTGCTCAGCCCGACCAAGAACCAAGCTCCAGCCCCTCGAAAGGGACACATGCCTCACGATACAGCCGAATTCGGCGAACGCGCAGCGACGTTGACCGGTCTGCTCGGCACCGCGCCGCTCGACAACACCGACCACGAGGCGATGGGCAAGTTCGTCCGGCAGCTCGCCGAGGCTGGGCTGTCGGTGCTGTTCATTGCACCGGAGACCAAGGTGCCCGTGGACTTGCGAACCCCGGAGAGGCGCACCGCCGACGACAGGGCCGCTAAGCAGGGCGCTCGCGAGGCCGGGCACCGCGCCTGGCAGCAGCTGAAATCGGCTGCGGGGCTGGCGCTGGCGAGCAGCGATCCTGTTCTGCTGGACCGCTACCTGACCCGCTACCTGAGCCTGTACGCCGATCGTCACCCCGACGGGGTGCCGGTAAACATCGCGGTGGAGGTCGGCGGGTCGGGTCTGGTCGTTGTCGACTGCGACACCGCCGGGCAGCTGGCGGCGTTCCTCGCCGACGACGGAGCCGACCCCACCGCTGCGCTCACCGTGCTCACGCCTGGCCAGCGCGGGCCAGACGGCGAGTGGGTGCATTCCGACGGCGGGCACTGCTGGTTCACCGTTCCCGAGGGCGTCGAGATGCCCACGGCCACCGGGGCGATGACCCTGGGTGCCAACAACGGCGACGAGGACGACGCAGCCCGGTACGCCGTGCTCTGGGACCGTCACTACGTCCTCATTCCGCCGAGCACCCGGCGAGAGGGGGCGTACACCGTCACCGGCGAGGTTCACGAGCTGCCGGGGTGGCTCGCCGACCGCATCACCACACACGTCCAGGAGCGCGCCGAGCGGGCTGCGCGTCGCGCCGAGCGCATTGTCGAAGGCGGCGACAAGATCGCGCGGTGGGGTGCGGTGACGCCGTGGGCCGAGATCCTCGCTGACGCGCCCGGCTGGACCCCCACCGGTGTGGTCCACACCTGCGGCTGCGAAACGTGGACCGCGCCGGGTCCACACGCCAGCCCGAGGTCGGCGGTGGCCCACGAGCTGGGTTGCAGCCGTGGAGGTTCCGACGATCCGTGCCTGCATATCTGGAGCGATCACGATATTGAGCCATTCGGGCCGATGGTGGCCGAACACGGCCCGCACCTCACCCGCCTGCGGGCGGTCGCAGCGATCCACTACGACAACGACATGGGGGCGGCGATGGCCGATCTGAGCGCCGAGTACGACGACCTGGCGGTCGATGATCTCCCCGCTGACTTCGGCAAGGCCGCGCCGAGCGGCAGCGATCACGCGGACAGCGACACGGCGAAGGCGTCTGATCCCTTGGAGGCCGAAGTTGCTAAGCGGTTGCTGTTTCTGCGATCCGACCGCGAGGCTCGCCGCCGCCTGGCGCTGGCCGAGGCTGACGATATCGAGCTGCCGCCAGTCACCAGCCTGCGCAATCTGCTGGAGCAGGATGACCCGCCAGTTCGTCATCGCATCGACCAGGTGTGGCCTGACGGCGGCGCTCGGATCCTGTGCGCTGCTGCCGCGAAGTCGGGCAAGACCACCCTGGAGGGCAACCTGGTGCGCTCGCTCGCCGACGGGGACCCGTTCCTCGACGTGTTCACCGTCAACCAGCGCGCCGAGCGCATCGTGGTGATCGACAATGAGATGAACGCCGGGATGCTCCGGCGCTGGCTGCGGGCGCAGCGGGTCGAGAACCTCGACGCGGTGGCCGACGTGGTGAATATGCGAGGGCGGGCCGGGCTGTTTGACCTCGGCAACGACCGGCTGCGTGATCGCTGGGTGCGGCGGCTCCGCGATCTCGGATGCGATTTCCTGGTGTTCGACTGCCTCAAGCCGGTGCTGGAGGCGATGGGGCTCGATGAGAACCGCGAGACCGGCAGGTTTCTGTACCCGTTCGACGCACTGCTCGCCGAGGCCGGGATTGGCGACGCGCTGGTCATGCATCACATGGGCCACGCCAGCGAGCGCGCCCGTGGCGACTCGACACTGCTCGGCTGGTCTGACGGCAACTGGAAGATCGTCAAAGACGAGGACCACCCGGCCCAGCCCCGCTACTTCTCCGCACTCGATGTCCGTGACGCCGAGCAGCCTGTGCCCGAGGGACTGCTGACATTCGACCCCGCCACGCGGCGGCTCACCTACGCCGGGGGCGACCGGTCGCAGAGCAAGCAGAGCGACACCACCGAGAAGCGGCTCGCCGAGGTGCTCACCGCTCTGGCCGACGCCGGTGCCGAGGAGATGAACGTGACCCAGGTCAGGACAGCGGTGGGCGGCAAGAAGGAGGTCACCGACGCCGCGCTCGCCCTTGCCGCCACGCGCGAGCTGGTCGCCGTCCGGCACCAGGGCCGGTCCAAGCTCTACCGCCTCAATCCGAAGGCGAACGACCCGATGTTCGCCGGGCGAGACGGCACGAATGACGGCACCACCGCGCCCGTCGTCGGGGTCATCGGGCCGTTTCGGTCTCCGGCATCGGGGCCGATGGCCGGATAGATCGGAAATGGCCTCTGAGCTGGGCTTTCTATCGGCCCCGAATCGAGGGGCCGATAGGGCCGTGCGTATCGGCCCCGCTGGAGGGGCTGATGGGGGCCGATGACAGCGGAAACGCCTTCTGACCTGCGGTTTCTATCGGCCCCGTTCAAAGGGCCGATAAGGGGCCACCCCTATTGAGTATCGGCCCCCTCCTATATAGGAGGGGGCCAATACGGGCCGAAGGGTCAAAAGCCGAGCAGACAGAAGCGAAGCTGTGGGGGCCTAGGACCCCCGCCCGCGCGACCGGACCGCTGCACCCCGACGGAACAGAATGGGAACATGCCCGGCCCCACCATGACTCGCGAGGACAGCCGACGCCGAGCCGAACGCGCCCACCGGCTGCGGGCGCTCGGGCGAACCTGGCAGGAGGTTGCAGACGCCGAGGGCTATCGCTCGCGAGGAGCCGCGAAGACAGCGGTGGAGCGGCTCCACGCCGCCGAACCCGGCGAGACCGCCGACGAGGTCCGCCGGTACGCCTCCGACACCCTGCGGATCGTCCGCTCAATTCTGGTGGGCCGCTTCGCTGACGCCAGCACGAGCGGTGACGACCAAACGCTGGTGTCGATCAGCCGCGAGCTGCACCGCAACCTCGACCAGTGGAGCAAGCTGGTCGGCGCGTACGCGCCCACGACGCAGGACGTCAACGTCCGCGTCGAGCAGACCCCGGCGGCGATCATCGCCGAGACCGAGCGGCGATTGCTCGCGCTCGCCGCCGAACGGCAGCCGTCGTTGCCCGGCAACATCATTGAGGGAGAAGTGATCGCATGAGCATGGCCACCACGTCCGACGTCATCACCGCTGCGATGTCGATCGCCAGCGACACCGCCGATGGCAAGCTGTCGCCAACCGACTTGGAGAGCCAGGCCGTCGCCGAAATGCGCTCGCTTGTCGGGGAAGTGGTTGGTCCGGACGATCCCGCGTGGCAGCTCCAGTGCGCCATCGCTCGCGGCGTGCTCGCCGCCGATGGCATCCCCGTTGATGAACTCAGCGAGTGGGCAGCTGTCGCCCGCCAGCGGGCCGGTGAGCCCGTCAGCACGCCTGACCCCGACGGAACCACGCCCGAGCCGATTTCGACCGCCAGCGACGAGCCGAGCGCCCCGGAGGAGGCCACCGGTGCCGACGACACGACGGAGTCCGAGCCGCCGGTGCTGACCGTGGTCCCCGACCCTGCGCCAGCATCACCGGCCCCGTCCGCCGGAGCGGACTACAACCCTCTTCGCGGGTGGACGCCCTGACCGTGCACCCCGGCAGAGGATGATCAACCTATGGCGAACAACAGCAAGCTCGCGCCAGGTTGGCGCACATCGCACGCGAACAACAGCGCGACGACCGACATGGCCGTGGCCGATCTCGGCGATCCGTCGTGGCGCGCGCGGCCCAGGCCCACCGCGTCGGTAGTGACCCCACCTGCGACCACCGGCACCCCCGGCTGGCGCCCCAGCCGCGCCGGGTCGTGAAGCGCGCAGATATCGCCGATACTGCCAGCCAGCTGCGGGCAATTCTGGACGCCATCGCCTGCGGCGAGCTGAGCGTGACCACTACTGAGCGCGCGCGACTGGAGGGCGCGGTGGTCGCCCTCGACACGCTGGCGGGCAGCTCCAGCCCGAGCTGACTGTGCAGATCCTTTAACCCAAACGGTCGTTTGCGTTATAGACTCCAGGCATGACCGCGCCCCGCGCCCGCCGTCGCCGCTCGATCCCGACCGCTCCGGCTGGGACCGTCGTGGCCTACATCCGCGTGAGCACCGAGGAGCAAGCCGCCAGCGGTGCCGGGCTTGACGCCCAGCGCGCGGCCATCACTGCCGAGTGTGAGCGCCGAGGGTGGACCGTCGTCGGCTGGCACGCCGACGAGGGAATCAGCGGCGGCAAGGCCCTCGACGCCCGGCCTGCCCTCACCGCCGCCCTCGGTGCAGTAGAGGACGCCGAGGCAGCCGTGCTGATGGTCGCCAAGAGCGACCGGCTGGCCCGCAGCCTGCCCACCCTGCTCGACGTCCTGGACCGCACCGAGCGCGCGGGCGGCGTCGTCGTCGCAGTCGACGGCACGGTCGACACCAGCACGGCGGCAGGCCGATTCACGACTCAGATCATGGGCAGCGTGGCCGAGCTGGAGCGTGGCCTGATCAGCGACCGGACCAAGGCGGCGCTGGCCATCCGCAAGGCCCAAGGTGTCCAGCTCGGTCGCCGCCCCTCGGTTCCCCAGTCCGTGGTGGACCGGATCGTCACCGAGCGCACCGCCGGAGCCACCTGGGCAGCCATCGCCGACAACCTCAACGCCGACGCCACGCCGACCGGCCAGGGTGGGTCGCAGTGGTTCCCCAACACCGTCTCGCGCATCCACAGGCGGGCGACGACCGCCGCTTGACCCGCTCGACACGCTGAGGCTCGGAACCGAGTTTCGAGCAGATTCCGGCCCGCTGATGGGGTGTTTGAAGCCTTTTGCCCAGGTCGCGGGTCGTCGGTTTCCCGACATTGACGGGCAATTCGCTTGTGCTGCTTGCTCTTTCGGTTAGTTGCTTGCATGCCGAGCTGGCATGCTGAGGGCATGAGCACGGCATTCGAGACCCCCACACCCGCACGGGTTGATCCGCGCACGCGCTCGATGGCGGGGTGGCGTGCCCGGCTCGGCGCGCTTGCCAGCCGAGGCGAGACCGACGGTCCTCGGGTCGAGGCATGCCGGACGGCGCTGGCCTGGTGGCGGCATCGCGGGTTCCTGGTCACGGACATCGGATTGTCAGTCGAGCAGGCCGAGGATCTCCTCGACGCCATCGCCGAGGCGGTGTCGGCATGATTCGCGGAGCGATCAGAGGGACGCCCGCCATGCGGGCCGAAGGTCGACCCGAGCCCGTCCGCCGATTCAACACGGCTCAGCAGCTCCACCGGTTGCGTAACGGCTTGGCCGTCACCCTCGACGGCGAGTTCATTCTCAGCGAGGGCGTCGGCCTGATATGCGCGCCGTTGGCCGAGCGCATCGCCGCCGCCGAGAATCCGGGCCGGTTCCTCCGGCGGCGCGAGACTCCAGCCACAAGCCATCTGGCGAGTTATCCGACCTCCTCGGGGCCGGGCGTCGAGGAGGTCGCCGATGCCGTGCACGCGTTGATCCACGTGGGTGTTGGCCTCGTCGCCGAGCACGACGCCCGCCGCCGGGCGGGGCATCTCGCGGGCTCCGATCGCGACCGGGCCGTGCGGCACCTGGCCGACCTCACACCGCGCCCCGAGTTGCCCGAGATCACCCGCAACGATCTCGTCGCGGGCACCTGGCCGGGCATGTTGGCGACGCTGTGCGAGCCGTTCGACGTTCTGTTGGCCGAGGTGCTTGGCACCGTGCAAACCATCGCGCCGTCTGACCGCGTCCGGGACGCCTGGCGCGACGCTGACCGCGAGGCCGCTGCACTGGCCCGGCGGCTCGACAGCGCGGCAGTGGTGCGGGCGGACTGCCCTCGCCCCGTGCCGAAGGCCACCCCCGCCGCCGAGTCCACGACCGAGCCCCTGACCGATGAGCAGCGCCGTGCCGAGCTCGCCGCGCTCGGCGTCGCAATCCCCGTGACCACGAGGAGCTACCGATGACCACCCCCACCACCCCCGTGCTCGACGTTGTGCACCAGGAGGTGCCGCCCGTTGCTCCGGCAGCGATCGGGCTGTACGCGGCCACGGAGTGGCTGGACGATCCCGCAAACCGGTCGTTCAACGGGGTCGAGTTCCGAGGCCCGAACTACGGCGGTGAGAACGCTTTCGGGATCTGGGAGGGGCACTACTGCTCGGCACCCCAGCCCGGGCAGATCAAAGACGGGCATCGCCCCGGCGTCCTTCCGCCGTTCCGCCCGGTTGTGGTCTGGAGTTACGACGAGTGCGACCTCACCGCACCCAGCCAGGCCGAGGTGCGCGCCCGTGCTGCGCAGATCCTCAAGATTGAGGAACAGACCGCCATCGAGTTGGAGTTCGCCAACCGGTTGATCGAGGACGCCACCGCGCTGCCGGGCACCATCCCCTCGGCGGCGTCGCTCAAGGAGGCGGTGGGCTCCATCGAGGGCGCGCTGGCCAAGACCAACACCGTCGGATACATCCATATCAGCGCCGCGTTGGTGGCGCAGGAGCCAGGTCTGTTCATCGGCTCGGGCACCGTGCGCAAGTCGCCGCTTGGGCACACCTGGGTCGTCGGCGGCGGGTATGTCGACGGCCTCGCCAGCACGCTGGTGGCCACCTCCAGGCCCTACGGTTTCCGCGACGCCCCGGCGGTGCGCACCGCAATTGATGAGAAGCACAACGTGTTCGCTGCCATCGCTGAGCGATCGGTGCTCATCGGTTACGAAGCTGCAATTGCCGCCGCGACGGTGACCTCGTGACCGCCACGACTGCGCCGCTCCCGCGCTGCTGGGATTGCGCCGGGCCGTGCCTGACGTACAAGGGTTCGGTGCACGGGTGGCGCTGCACGGCCTGCCTTGATCGTTACCTCGCTGCTGCCGCTGCTCGCGCTGACGCCAAGGAGCAGCGTGACCGCGACAGGTTGGCGCGCAAGATGTTGCGCGTCAACGGTTTTAAGCCAACCGACACTGCGGATCGACGCCGGGGCGGTGGTCTTGTTGATACGTTCCGCACCGCCCCGGCGCTCGATTTTTACCGAAAGGACATCGCGTGACCCGATCCAGAGAAACCCTGTCGCCCGCGCTCCGGCATCAGCTCGGCGTCGCGGCACACGAGGCCGGCCACGCTGTGGTCGCGGCGGTTTTCGGCGCGCAGATCACCCGCGCCGCGGTCCTGCGGGGTGGCCCCCGCACCAACCCCGGCGGCGTGGCGGGTGCCTGCCGGTATGGCGAGTTCGACGTCCTGACGGATCTGTCCTGGCCGCTAATCGCGGCGGCGGGCAGTGTGGCTGAGGGCATCTGGCACCACGGTCGCGGGGTGACCGGGCGACAGATCGACGCCTTGCTCGACGTCAACATTCGTGACCGCGCCGAGCTGCGAAACCACGCTGCCGCCACCGGCGAGGCGGTCCGGCCCCGTTCCGACGTGCTGCCGTTGATCCAGCGCACCTGGCCCTCGATCGCCCGCCTGGGCGCACAGCTCTACCGCGACGGCACGATCGGCAACACCGATGTCCTCGCGGCCCTCGGCGTCACCGATGGCGGCGGTGTGACGTCCAGCCAGCTCGCACAAATTCGGAGCGGTCAGCGACCGGTGCCACCGTTCACCCCCGCCCCGGCCAGACGGCGCGTGCCCGCCTAGCCCGCACCACGTCAACTCGCTGACTCGGGACGGCGAGGCGACAGAACGACTTTCGCCCATTTATCACGACCAACCGACCCCGAGGCAGGACATGACCACCGCCCCAGAGACTACTCACCCCACCGATGCCGAGATCGACGCCGCGATCCTGGCAGCCCTTGCCGAGGCTGGACGCGACGACGGCCACCCATGGGCCGACATCCGGCGCGAGGTGCCCGGCCCCCGGCACCGCACCGGCGAGCGTCTGATTGCTCTCTGGCACACCGGAGCGGTGTGGATCGTCAAAGTCGGCGGGCGCAACGTCGTCGGCCTCGGCGACGCCGACGACCGCCGACTGGCAGCGAACAACCGGGCACGCGTCCCCTTGGCGCTCTGATCGTGAGCACCGCAACCGCGCCCGCCGCCAACCCCGTCATGACCCTGACGGCTGTCCGGGCGCTCCGTGCGGCCCGCCAGCGGCGGCGTCCCGATAGCCCTGCTGACCTGGCGCGGCGGCTCATCCGCGACTACGCGGTCACTCCGGCGATCAGGCTGCTCAGCGACGAGCTGGTGCGAGCGGTGGAGACCCCCGACTCGCGGCTGATCGTCACTATGCCGCCGCGCAGCGGCAAGAGCGTGCTGACGTCTCAGGTGTTCCCGGTGTGGCTGCTGTCCCGTGACCCCGACGCCGAGATCATCGTCAAGAGCTACGGCGACGCCCTGGCCGAGGAACACAGTGCTGCGGCGCGGCGGCTGATCGCTGAAAACCCGGACGTGGTCGGCATCGAGCTGGCCCAGGACAAGGCCGCAGTATCCAGGTGGCGCGTGGCGGGTCACCGGGGCGGCATGCTGGCAGGCGGCATCTTGTCCAGCACAACCGGATTCGGCGCATCGGTGCTGCTGGTGGATGACCCCGTGAAGGGTGCGCAGGAGGCCGACAGCGAGGCCTACCGCAAGCGGCTGACCGCCGAGTTCAAGGCCAGCCTGATGACCCGGCTGATGCCAGGGTCGAGTGCCATCGTCGTGCTCACTCGGTGGCACCCCGACGACCTCGCCGGATCGCTGTTGGCCGAGCCGGGCAGCCGGTGGCGGTGCGTGAACATCCCGGCAATCAGCACCGCCGGGGTGCCTGACGCGCTAGGACGCCAGAGCAGCGGCGTGGCGATGACGAGCGCGGTGGGCCGCACCGCTCAGCAGTTCCGCGAGATCAAGGCCGAGGTCGGCTCCCGTGCCTGGGCCGCAATGTATTTGGGCACCCCCAGCACGCCCGAAGGGGGGTTGATCAAGGCGGCGTGGATCGACACCTGGCGCTTGCCCGCCGCCCCGCCGGGCGCGGTGAAGATCGTTGTCGGTGTCGACCCCGCCGACTCGGGCGAGGGTGACGAGACTGGCATTGTCGCCGCCTCGATCAGCGCCGACGGCGTGGTGGCGTTCATCGCCGACGTCTCGGGCCGGATGACATCGGACGCCTGGGCGGTGCGAGCCGCCGAGCTGGCTGTCGCGGTGGGCGCGTCGGAAATCGCTGTCGAGGCGTTCGCCGCGAGGCATACGTACACCCGATTAGTCACAGAGGTGCTGACCCGGTTCCGCACCCGCCACCCGATCCGCGTCACCGGGTGGCCACCGAAGGGCACCGACCGGGGTAAGGGCGATGCCGTGGCCCGTTCCACCGGCCTGTTGGCTGCGCTGGAGACCGGGCGCGCCCGGGTCGCGGGGTTTCTGCCCGATTTCGAGGCGCAGGCGCTGACGTGGGAAGCCGGGCAGCACCAGCCCGACCGCGTCGCAGCGGCGGTGGTGGCCTACGACGTGTTGGCGCACTCGATCGGCTCCGGCATGAGGGTGGTCAACATGGCGAAGGTCGCGCAGCGAGTCAGCTCCGGCGAGGCCCCGGTGCCCGCCTGGATGCGCCGGAAAGTCCAGGACGGGCGGTACCGGTGAGCGCCCCGACAATCGTCTGCGCGGCCCAGCCGGTGAGCGGTGGTGGGCTGGCCCGAGTTGGCCGCGCCCAGCTGCGGGCGGACATGACCCGCCCCTGCGAGCCCGGCGGCTGCGCCTGCGCACGGTGCTCCCCGCCTCCTCTGGACGACATTGAGGCCGCGCGAGCACTGCGCCACGTATCGAACGCCGATGCTGTGGCCTACGCCCCCGGCCAGCTGACCCTGACGAGCTACTGGGGGTGCGAGGGCTGCGGCAGCTGGGTGCCGATCTTCACCGAGGCGGCAGCGGTACCGCGCTGAGAGCGGTCAGAACGTCCAACCCTGGGCCTCGATGTACTCCATGAGGTTGAGGCACGGCACGCCGAGATCGCCGCACACGTCGGGGATGCGCGGACTCGTCAGGTTGCCCCGCGCGGTCTCCTCGGTCACCACGGTCCCGTTGTTCACCATCGCCAACGCGATGACGAACGGGTCCGCACCGCTGCGCCGTCCGCCCTGGCTGACGAGCCGGGGGTGCACGGAGAGTATCTGGGCCGCGCTCTGCTGGATCGGCAGTTCGAGCGGCACGAACAGGTCGCCTTGCGCGTCGGCCCACCTCTTGGCGTCGTCGTCGCGCCGATTGAGTTCGTTGCGCACCTCATCCACCGACCTGATCTGTCCGGCCACGATGGCGTCCTCGATCTGCACCCATAGCGTTTGGAACACCGTGGGGCGGAACAGGTCACGCCGTCCGTTGAGGATGGCGCTGGTGTCGAAGGAGTACAGCACGTCGGTCAAACCACGCTCCGCAGCTCGGCGGTGCGGGCCAGGTCCGGGATCTGGCTCACTTTCGCGTCGAGGTAGATCGCGGCAGTGTTGCTGTCGATGACCCGGCGGCGATGCGCGTCGGTGACCGCCCGCACGTACCCCTTGCCGAGGTTCCGCACGGCGTTGCGGTACCAGTTCCCGCCCGACGCGCGGTTGCGGTCGGCCTCGTCGTCATGGGCGGCGATGAACTCGGCGCGGCGCTGCCGGTACAAATCGGCGGACACCAGGCCCAGCGTGGACAGCCGCCGCAGGAACGCCTCGGCGCTCACACCGAAATGCGCGGCCACCGGGCGCAGTATGTCGTAGGTCCACGACGCCGGAACGTCGCTGCGGGCGATGACCTCTGGTCGTGCGCGCACCTCGGTGGCAGGCATCAGCACGGCGGCGGCGATCGCGTTGCACCGCGCCTCCAGTGTCCGGTTCGCGCTGCGTGGCCGATCATCGGTCACCACGTCGCACAGCCCCTCGGTGTGCAGCACCAGGTGCACGAATTCGTGCAGCAGCGAGAACAAGCGGGGGCGGGGGTAGTCGCCACCGTTGAGCACGATCACCGGCAGCACGTCGAAGAACAGCGACATGCCCCGCATCTCGTCCACGGCCACCTTGCCGCCGCGCGTTGCCAGCACCAGGACGCCGGACGCCTCGATGGCCGATACCCACGCATTCAGGTGCTCGTAGGGGCTGGGGGAGTTGACCGGGATGGGCAGCGGTCCGACCTCGATGAGGGCAGCGCGGATGCGCGCCGCAATGTCGGCATCGCTGTCGTCGGCGGACACCGGCACGCGCCAGGCAGTGGGTAGCTCGCGTTCCTCCGTCTCGGCCAGCTCCAGGGCGAAATCGCGCTGTGTGTGGGCGCGCCGGAACTCCTCATGCAGGTCGGGCGACCACTTCGCGGCGTCGGCACCGTCGAGCCGCCGGAAGTCGCGCAGGGTGTCGAAACCCTCGGGTGGGGCGGGCAGGAAGAACACCGCCAGCGACCGCTTATAGACCTCGGCAGCCTTGCGCAACTGCGCGATGGTCGGCACGGCCTCGCCCGCCTCCCACGCGGCCACCCGGTCGTCGGCCACGCCGATCTTCCGCGACGCCGCGACCTCGATCAGGCCGCACGATTCGCGCGCCCAGCGGAGCACGGCTGGCTCCACGGGGGCGGGGATGGACGGCATGAACTTGATGATGCCGTACGGCACCCACAGGCGGCGATGGAACTGTGTCGGCACGGCCCGAACACCCGTTCGGTGTGTCCTAACCGTGTCCTAACTCTCTCGATCATGGGCAAATACGGGGTAGACAGATCGCCCCGGACTCACGTCTGCGACCTGGACGTATGTACACGGGGTAGACACCGTGATACGCGCCAGCACACGCTGTTCTACACTGGCAGTGTGGGGGTCAGGGGTTCGAATCCCCTTAGCTCCACCATTTCGACAAGTCGACGGCGTGGCCGCTGTCAGTTACCTCAACGCCCCGGCGGCGGCGCGGGCGACAGCGAGAGCGTCGTGCGCCCCGTTATCGGGGCCCTTTTCGAAGTCCGCACCTGCGGTGGCCATCGTGTTGGTGATGTGGGCGAAGCACACCACAGCTTGACCCCGTGCGGCCGCATAGGCGTATAGGCCCGCGGCTTCCATCTCTACGCACGTGATGTTGTCGCGTCTGGCGGCCTCGATCGCGGACGCCGTCTCACGGTAAGGAGCGTCAGTCGTCCAGGATGATCCCGACCGAACCGGTTCGGGAAGGTGGTCGAAAGCCCCGGCAAGCCGGTGCCGCAGCATGTCGTCGAGTCGACTCCAACGCCCTGGTGGTTGGTAGTGGAGGCTGGTTCCCTCATCGCGCAACGCCTTCTCGATGAGCACGAAGCAAGGGAGCTCATCGACCGCGGAGATCTGCCCGGCAGAGGTGATGCTCAGGATGAGTTCGGCTCCCGACGCCGCGAGTTGCTCGGCGACCAGGACGGCGAATGGTGCGCCGACTGCCATGCCGACGACGCCGACTTCGGTACCGTCGAGATCGACCGTCCACATCTCCGTGTGGTAGCAAGCCCACCCAGGATGTCGTCGCCCGCGGCCGCTGGCGGCGAGGTAGCGGACGATGTCGCCATCGGGATCGAGCACGTTCACCGCGGGAACTGCGACGTCCGGGAGGCCACGTTGTCGACGGGCCTCACGCAGCAGGTTGGCGGGTTCAAACACCGCCGGCGCCGCATAATCCTTGGCGATCACCAACGGGATGGCATCGATATGGGGATCCACTGAGAGATCACAGCATCACTGGCATGACATCGCGACAGGCAGGTCGGCAAGGCGCCATTCGAGCATGCCGTCGCTCAACCGCACCGCGGTGTAGCCCTGCTCTATCAGCAGCCTCACCGCCTCGTGGGCAAGCACGCAATAGGCCCCTCGGCAATACGCGACAATGGCGTGATCTGCGGGCAGTTCGGCCAGGTAGTCGGCGAGTTCATCAAGGGGCGCCGATACTGCGGAGGGAATGTGGCCGGCGTCGTACTCTTCCCGCGGCCGCACGTCGATCACTGTGATCTGCCCGGTCTTGATGCGGTCGAGTAGTTCGTCACGGGTGACCTCTTCGGTGCCCTGGCCGAGGTAGGCGCGAGCGGCGGCTTCGACATCGGGAAGGTGCTCACTGGCCACAGTCCGTACCAACGCCAGCAGTTGGGCGACGTCGGTACCAGCGAGCCGGTAAATCACCTTGGTGCCTTCGCGACGAGTGGTCACCAGATTCGCCGCCTTCAAGGTTTGTAGATGAGCTGACGCGGTGGAAAGCCCCAGCTCACAGGCCCGGGCCAACCCGTCCACCGTCCGCTCACCCTGGGCCAGCAGGTCTAGCAACTCCAGCCGCTTACCACTGCTGAGGGCCTTGCCGACTCTGGCGAACTGATCGAACAACGCGTTTTTGGCGGCACGGTCGCCCATAGCTTTCTCCAATCATCTTTGGAATACTGTAGAACATTGTCCAGGCGCAGGGCGTGTAGAGCGCATAGGAGGCGTGATGGCTGGAGTCGATCTGGTTCCGCTCGTCGATGAGGGTTTGGGCAACTCGGCGTATCTCGTGGACCTGGGTGACGGGCGCGCACTCGTCGTCGACGTCAGTCGGGACTTGCGGGCAGTACATGCCGAGGCGAAGCGGCGCCATTTGACAGTGGCTTTCGCTGCCGACACTCACCTGCATGCCGATTTCCTTTCCGGCGCATACCAACTCGGTGTGACCCACGGAGCCACGGTGCTCGCATCGGCGGCAGGGAAACGCGAGTTCTCCCACCACGGTTTGCACGATGGTGACGAGGTCGACCTGGGCGGCTTGCGCCTGCGCGCACTGTTGACGCCTGGGCACACCCACGAGCACGTGGCATTTCTGCTGCTCGACGGTGACCGCGAAGTCGGAGTCTTTACGGGAGGGTCGTTGATCGTCGGTTCCGCCGCGCGCACCGACCTGGTTTCTGCCGACCGCACTGACGAACTCACTCGTGCCCAGTACTCGTCACTGCGACGACTGGCTGACCTGCCCGGCGACGTGCAGGTATGGCCAACCCACGGTGCCGGATCGTTCTGTTCGGCGCCGCCGGGGGCTGAACGCACGAGCACGATCGCTCACGAGTTGGCGACCAATCCGCTACTGCGCGCGACCGACGAAGATGACTTCGTAGCAAAGCTTCTCGGTTCTCTGGGCAGCTACCCGCCGTACTTCTGCCGCCTCGGCGAAGTCAACAGGGTCGGCCCCTCACTGTTGGACGGTGACCCCGTGCTGGCGCCACTGAGCGTGGATGAGGTGCGCACCCGATTGGCCGACGGAGCCATTATTATCGACGTTCGTCCGTTGGACCGCTTCGCCCTTGCGCATGCCAGCGGGGCGATCTCGATCCCGTTGCGGCCAGTGTTCGCCTCCTGGCTGGGCTGGCTCGTGCCGGCAGACCGCCCGTTGATCATCGTGCGCGACGCGGATCAAGATCCCGCCGAGATTGCTTGGCAGGCAGCCAAAATCGGATGCGACAACATTGTTGGCGAACTCGACGGGGGACTGACGGCGTGGACGGCTGCGGGCCACACGACGGCGAGCATTCCGTTGGCCACGGCCGCGGCGATCGACGGTCGGCGCGTCCTCGACATCCGCCAGCGAGCTGAATACCTCGACGGGCATCTGCCCGGTGCGATGCACGTCGAACTCGGCGACGTTTCGCACCGAGCGGCAGAGGTGCCTGACGAGCCGACGGTGGTCATGTGTGGGCATGGTGAACGGGCGATGGGTGCGGCCAGCCTGCTAGCGGGAACAGGCCACCACGACCTCGTTGTGCTCGACGGCGGACCCCAGGAGTGGGCCGCAGCGACGGGCCGGCCCTTGGAGACCGGCGGGTGAACAGCACTGATCGACAACCGCGACTGGGGTTGCGCGCCAATCTCTCGCAGTTCTGTCTGCTGGTCGCGGTCAACGCTCTTGTTGGCGGCATGGTTGGCCAGGAACAAACAGTATTACCGTTGTTGGCCGAACAAGAGTTTCACCTGACTGGATATACGTTTCTGCTCACGTATGTGTTCGCCTTCGGAATCACCAAGGCCGCAACCAACTACTTCGCGGGCACCTGGTCGGATCGCTTCGGCCGCAAGCCCGTGCTGCTGGTGGGTTGGCTGCTTGCCATTCCTGTTCCGCTGCTGCTGATCTGGGCGCCGTCCTGGGGATGGGTCGTCGCGGCCAACGTGCTATTGGGTGTCAATCAAGGCCTGACTTGGTCGACCACCGTCATCATGAAGATCGATCTCGTTGGCCCCCGGCAGCGAGGCTTGGCCATGGGCTTCAACGAGGCCGCGGGCTACGGGGCCGTCGCACTGACTGCCGTGCTCGCCGGTTACCTGGCCGGCCAACACGGGCTGAGGCCGGCACCGTTTCTGCTTGGCCTGACATATGCGCTGATTGGCTTGGGCCTTACGGCGGTGTTCGTTCGCGAGACTCGCGGCCATGCGCAGCTGGAAGCCTCTCTTGACGACAACGCCCACCCTCACGCTGGCCTCACCAACCGAGAGATCTTCCTACGCACCAGCTTCATCGAACCGGCGCTGTCCTCGGCGAGTCAGGCCGGCCTGGTGAACAATCTCAACTTTGGTCTGTCGTGGGGTCTGTTCCCAATCCTGTTCGCCACCACCGGCATGCCCGTCGAGCGCATCGGAATCCTCATCGCGATGTATCCGGCCGTGTGGGGTGTTGCTCAACTGGCCACCGGCGCTCTATCTGACCGTTGGGGCCGAAAGCATCTCATCACCGCCGGGATGCTGACCCAAGCTGCCGGACTGGTGCTGATCGCCACTGGCGATACGTTCGTGTGGTGGCTCGCAGCGTCGGCTCTGCTTGGTGCGGGCACCGCGATGGTCTATCCGACCCTTCTGGCCGCCGTCGGTGACGTCGCCCATCCACTGTGGCGGGCACGCGCAGTCGGGGTCTACCGACTGTGGCGCGACAGCGGGTACGCAGCCGGTGCAGTCGTCGGCGGCATCGCCGCTGACCTGTGGGGTGTACGCGCTGCGGTCTGGGTCGCCGCAGCAATCACCGTCGTCTCCGGGTTCGCCGTTGCGGTGCGCATGTACGAAACTCATCCCGTTGCCGAACGGTCCATCTCCTTTTAGTGAAATGCTAATGGTTGCACCATTCGCCGCCGTCGATGCGCGAGGAGGGTGATCGCAGTCAGAGCCGTTCGGCGAGTGTGGCTTGCCCACCGCCCGTCAGTTCGTCGAGGGCGGCGCGGCGGCCAGTCATCGCCATGAGGAGTGCCTCACCCGAACCGACCACGTCAGGTCCGCTGCCGTGAGTCCAGTCGACGTCGGTCGCCTGCAGTCTTAACCCGCGGATGCGTTTACCGGCGCCCAGGCGGGGATTACTGGGTACGAGCGGCAGGATCCGCTGGAGCCGATCTACTGGCACCGTACGCGGGCGGCTGAGGGCGCGGCGGATGTCCTGGTGGTGGATGGTGCCGTCCACGAGGGCGATCATTCCTTTGAACCCGGCGGTAAGCCCCTGGGGATGGAGATGTCTGCGCAAGAAGTCCATCAAGTCGTCCGTTGACAGCGGCGCGAACTCCTTGACTCCCACTTCGTTGGCACGGATGACCCGGCCCTGCGCGAACCGCTTGAGCAGGCCGAGGATGCTTAGCTCCTCGTAGCTGACGACATGGGCGACAACGTCTTTCACTGTCCAGCGGTCGCAGAGGCTGGCGGCGTTCCACTCCTCGGGAGTCAGCGTTTGAAGGAACGAGGCGAGGTCGGATCGCTCTTCGTACGCCATGTCCATCAGGGACCTTGTGTTGGCACTCATCGCGACGCCTCCGCCATTGCCAAGTCGACGCAGCGGTGGAGATATAGCGGCCACCCGGCTTCGCCATCGACTCCGTCGGCGACGGCTTGCCAGCCGACGCCGTGTCGGCCGAGGTGTCTGTGCTCCAACTCGACCCGGGTGCTCTCGGTGGATTCGGCGAGGAATCTCACCTCAACCTCACTCGACCGGGCGGGATCGCTCTCAAGTTGCCAGGTCGGTCCGATGTCCCACGAAAAAACCACCCGGGACGGCGGTTCGTAGACGAGCACTCGCGCCCATTCGCACCGGCTGCCATCGACCCCGACGTCGTAGATGTGGCCTCCTGCGTGCGGCTCGAATACGGTTTCGGCGATCGGGACCGCAAGTAGGTTGTGCTCGCGCGGCTTGATGGCGTCGAATCGATCGACGAACAAGGCAAAAGCTCGCTCGAGCCCCGCATTGACGACGACGCTTTTCCGTACCGGCTCTACCTTCGGCCACGTCACGATTCGCCTCCTTCTTCATCGGCAATCAATGTGTATGCGTCTAGAGCGTTGCTCCAGAACACGTCCAACTCCGCTCTCAGCGCGTCAACGCCTTTCGGATTCAGCTGATAGATGCGTCGCGTTCCAGCAGCCCGATCCTGAACCAGCCCAGCGCATTTCAACACCTTGAGATGCTGCGAGACCGCAGGCCGACTTATCGGAAGCCCATGAGCCAGCTCGCCTACCGCCATCGGTCCCGCCGCTAGGCGCTTGAAGATCTTTCGTCGGGTGCCGTCAGCCAGCGCCGCCCAGGGGTCAGCAGCTTGGTAAGTGGCCACGAACCGTAAGTCTACACTTAACTAAGCTTCGACATGTCAGCAACCGTCCCTTCGGGTCGCTTTCCGCGGCTTCGGCCCGCCTCGGTACTGGCCGATGAGCCGGGGTCTATGAACGGCCTCGGACAAACCGGCGCGGTCGCGTCCACGCTTAGGCTGGCAGTGATGGCCCGAACGCCCGTTCGGTGTGTCCTAGTTGTACTGACCTGAGGCTCTCACCAGGGCAAAGACGCACTGGACACATGAGCACGGACCAAAGCCTGCCGACGTGGCCGTTTAGGGTCGGGTAGGTTTTTAGCGATTCAACCCAAGACCGACGCAGCACTTAACGAAGGCCATCATGTCTGAGGACCAGATCACCGACGTTCCACCGAATCACCTCTCCATTGATCCGAGCAGCCCTTTCTACAGCGAAGAGGTGCTCCGCCGCGACGTGGGTATCCGCTTCAATGGCGTCGAGAAAACCAACGTTCTCGAATACGACGTGGCCGAGGGTTGGGTGCGTGTCGAAGTGCCCACGGCGAAGGATCGTCGTGGAAATCCGATGGCGATCAAGCTCAGCGGCACGGTTGAACCGTATTTTCGCCTCGCGAAGTAGCGCGTGACGACAGTTGCCGCCGCTGTGCTGTCAAGGGGTAGTGCCCGTTGGCAGCAATGTGGGGTCCAAGGTTTCGAATTTCCTTAGCGCGCCCTTTGGCAATCCGCTTCGACCCTCGGTCGGAGCGGATTTTTGGTTCGCTGCGGTAGGCGATTAGTCCTGATCCTGCGCCGGCGTCAGCCCCCCGCGAGGATCTCGCATTCCCGCAGCACGCGTCGTCCCTTGCCTGGCGGACAGGAAACCCTTGCTTTCGGGCGTCATGTTCTAGCTTCCCGGCGATTACGCCGCCGCTGGCGGCGCACGACTATTGCTGCAGCGGGAAAAACCGGAGACGGCCGAAACTCGGCAGACCACATACAGACCCGCAGTGAACGGCCAAACGACCAACACGCGCCCGACCAGGGCAGCGACAACCTCGCAGGAGCACTCATGAACACCACTTCCAAGAGCCGTATGGGCTGGCAAGGCCGGACCGCGGCCGCCATCGCGGTGGCCGCGGGGACGGCCGCCGTCGGCCTGCTCACGCCCGCATCGGCGCAGGCCGCCGATCAGTACATCGCGTTGGCGCTCGGATATGTCAACGAGAATCCGCCCGTCACGATGGCAGGCGGTTCGTCGATCGCCGGCAGCCAAGACCAGGCCGGCCTGGGGGCACTGACGAACTGTTCCAACAATGGCGCCAGTCAGTGCGTGACCGTGGTCATCGCCACAAATGAGTGCGCGGCGGCCGCCTCCAATAACTATGGCGAGGAGGTCGGGGCATCAGGCCCGACGGTTGCTGCCGCCTCGAGTAGCGCGTTGGCCAAATTGCAGAACCAGACGGGTGCGAAGGTGATCGTGTCGGGGTGCTCGAATGGCAACTCCACGCCACCGCCGCCGAATAATCCGCCACCGCCGCCACCGGCGCCGAAGCTGGGTCCGACGGTGTCGTTCGACACGGTTGTGGGTGGCCTGGTTGCTCACATCACGGATCGCAGCGGGGTGTCGTCGCAGTGCACGTACACGGCGGACAACTTCAACCGTGGCTTCGCCCTGCCCGCGAACTCCCAGTACGACCTACGGATCGTCCCGGCAGTTCCGCGGTTCAAGAACTGGAACGTCACTATCGCGTGTGACAACGGAACCAGCACGGCGACAACGACATTCTTCTGAGCCCGACAGTTCCGACAGCCCGAAACCGCTCGGACCGTGATGTCACGGTCCGGGCGGTTTCAGCTCGTCACCGATGAACCGTTCAGGAGTTGTGGCTGGAATTCGTCCGTGGGGGAGAGCCCTGGGAACCCTACGACGGCGTCGGCGGGTCCACGCTGCTGCTCGGCCCTGAGACCGGAATCGCGCGCGGCCACCGTGCAGAGCAACTCGCCGTCTGGGAAAGCCGCTATCCCGCCTACGGGTAGGCGACTTGTTGGCCGTTGCGGTGCTCGTGTACGAAACCCATCCGGCGTGCGACGGATTCCGCACGCGATGAGCGCAACATCGTCACCCGATGCGCCTGCTGGCCTACGCTCGGTGCCATGACCGACCATGACAAGGCCGCCGCACGCCGCGAGATCGCAGACGCGCTTTTGACCGCGCTCGACCGCCGTCACGAAATCCTCGACGCCATCGTCGAAGCCGAGTCTCGTCCAGCCGCGGTGGCGGCGGTGTCGCAGCTTCTCGGGGCATCGCCACGTGCGGGCGAAGCCGTCATCGGCATGTCGTTCGAGCAGCTCACCCGAGAATCACGACGCAAGATCAAGGCCGAACTCGACGACCTGAACAGCCAGTTGGCGTTCACCCTCAACGAGCGCCCGGCCTCGTCCGGCGAGACGCTGGAACTGAGGCTCTTCTCGCCGAACGACGACCGTGACATCTTCGCCGCCCGTACCTCGGACGTCGGTGCCGCCGGCGACGGCTCCGGCGCCCCGGCCGGAGACCTCGACAACGAGATTGGCTCGGCCCTGGGCCGGGTCAGCGCTGAGGAGGCGGCGTGGTTCGTTGTCCTCGAGGGCGACGACAAGGTCGGGATGGTTTTTGGCGAACTCCTCATGGGTGAAGTCAACGTCCGCGTCTGGATCCATCCGGAACAACGGGGCCGTGGTTACGGCACCGCGGCGCTGCGCAAGTCGCGCTCGGAGATGGCTACGTACTTCCCGGCCGTGCCGATGGTGGTGCGCACACCGGGCACCACCTCCTGAGCGGGGTGTGTCCACAGGTACCGAGATCGAAACCGTTTCAAGGCACCGTTCAGCGTCGAAACACACTGTCCCGCAACACGGCAACTGTCGCCGAAACGGTCGGTCGCGCTCGACAGACTCCCCGTTCCGCCTCGGGCGCCTCGGTTATCGCTACTCGGTGAAGACGTCGATCTTGCGCACCGGATTCAACATCACCACCGGAATGTGACGTGTGGTCGACAACTGATAGCCGAGATACGGCGGGAACAGGTGCGTCATGTAGGACCAAACCTGGTGCCGTTCTTCGGCTTCGGGCTCGCGCCAGGTGGCCTCGAATGCCTGCGTCGCGATCTGCACGCCGATCGTCTCGCTGGCCACGATGTTCTTGTACCAGTCGGGATGGTCGTCGGCGCCGCCCTTGGACGCGACGATGACGATCTCGCCGCCGACATTGCCGTAGATCAACGGGCAGATGTAGGTCTTGCCGGACTTGCGCCCCACACACTTGATCAAGCAGTGGGTCGTGATCGGGTGACCGCCGGCCGAGCTGATGTCCACGATGTGCCCTCGCGCGCCGCCCGAGCTGAGGTACATCTTCAGATGCTCGGCCGCAAAGTCCCCACGGGCCGCGCGGATCGCTGCGGCATCTGCGTCGCTCATTGCTCAGAATCCCTCTCGCCACCGGATGCCCTATAAGTAGTACTGCACCGGCACTCCGGTCAGCGAGCAGGGCGGGTTCGTGAGGGCGACGAACGGCCCCCTCATGGCGAGGGGGCCGTTGGTGAAATCGAATCGGATCTACTCGTCGCCGCCGGAGTTGGCGCTGTCGGACTTGCTGCTGTCGGACTTGCTGCCCTCCGACGTGGTGCCGTCGGCCTTCTCCTTCGACGCGCTGTCCGCGGACTTGCTATCTGCGGAGGCGTCGGTGTCGGTGGCGTCTGACGAATCGTTGCCCTCGTCCTCGCTCGCCTCGTCGGCAGCGTCGGTCCCCTCGTCGCTGGGTTCAGCCTCGGCCTCAGTCCCCGCGTCGGTCGGCTCGGCCTCGGCGCTGTCCTCGTCCTCGGTGGTCTCCTCGACATCGACCACCGGTGTCGCGGCGTCGTCGGTCGGGGGGACCTCTGTGGGAACGGTGGGGCTCTCGTCCGCGACGGGCCCGGTAGGCGTGGCCGTCGTGGCGGTGTCGACGCTCAGCGTCACCAGGTCGCCGTCCGCGGCGAGCTCGGTGGACGACACCGTCGCCAGAGTGGCGTCCGCGGTGGTCTCGCTGGTCTCCGCCTCTGCCGTCACGCCGGCGAGCGCCTGAGCAATCGTCTGGGGCAGTTTGACGAAGAACGCGTCGATCGGCCCGCCCTCGGTGAAGATGCCCGGGAAAACCTCCCAGGACGGCGAGACGCTGGACTGGTACCCATTGAGGAACGCGTTCAAGACCTTTGCGGGTGCATTGACGACTTCGCTGACCGCAGTAACCCAGTCGCCGTCGTAGATCGAGGCCGAGACCACGTTGAGGATGTCGGTGAGCTGGTAGATCGCGGTGATCGGCGGACCCAGCAGCGAGTACGCATATCCGGTGGTGGTGGTGTCGCCGACGAAGACCGCATCGAGCACGGCGGCGAGAGCGGTCGCGCCGAAATCCCGTGCGATCTGGCCGGGGATCTCGAATGCGGGGTACAGCGGCCATCCCGCCTCGCCGAGGCCGAAGATCGCCCAGCTCGCGATGTTGGCGAAGCCCTGGGTGAACTGTCCGGCCTGCACTGCTTCCCACGCCGCCTGCAACACGGCCGGAAGTTCGGAGAAGTGTTCGGTCAGACCGGCGTTCGAGGCCGCCAGGCCCGCGTTGATGGTCGCGGTGTAGCTCGGCAGGTTGCTGAAGAACTGCTCCAGGCCGGGGCTCGGATTGAGGACCGTGTGGGCGATCTCCGAGTACAGCGACGAGTTGGTGATGATCTCCCATGCCGCGGGTAGACCGGTGCCGGCGAGGTCACTGCCCCGCGTGCCCAGGTTCTCGATCGTGGTGGCAATGGTCTGTCCCCACACGCCGATCGGATCGATCCACGCCGAGAGCTGCACGGCCTCCTGCTGGAGCGCGGGTAGTGCCAGGGACGGTGCGGCCGGGTTGATGGCGATGACAGAGGCGCCCGCGATGGCGACGCTGGCCATCAGCAATCTCTTGTCGCGGGGGACAGATGACGTGGGCGCGGACCAAAAACTGCGGTTCCGGTCGGCACGAAGGGCTAATTGCACGCGGTTCTCCTGGACAGTCACAACGGGGGGGACGGGTAGCCACTGAGGGCGAGCCGAAGATTAGTGCAGGCTCACCTAACCTACAAGAGCTACCTAGGGCGCCTAACGCTCCGACGTTGCCCATGGTCACCTGCGCACCGCGACGTCGGTGGCGGGCGGCAGTGCGCCGGCGCGGCCGGTCCCGGAACATTCTCGGCCGGGAGACCCACCAGTTGTGGGGTGGAAATAGTGATCGCAGTTTCCGGCGACAAACGCGGCCCCCGGCGGAATCCTGCGAAGGTTTCTGTGTGGTCGTGCTGAGCGTGTGCTCGACTAGATGTGTTGCAAATCAAGATCATTCAATAATGAGCATCGAATTTGCGACATTAATGGCGATGTCCCCGCGAGGGTTCAGTCATCCAGTTAACATATTGTCGTTCGCGGGCTGGGGGAGGTCGGTGTGGTCGCGTGGTTGCCGGGTACGTCGTGGTGGTATCGCCTCGCGGTGGGCTCCGTGATCGCGGTGGTCACGGTCTCCAGCGCCGGGTGTGCGCAGGAAACCGCTGCGGTAGCTGACGAAACAGTGAACGGCGGCGTCATCAGGGTGGCGTCGTTCAGTTCGGCTCAGCCCGGGTGGGATGTCACGATTCCCGAGTTTGCTGGAACCGACTCCGCAGCGTTCGCTGCGTCTGAGGCTTCTGCGCGCGAGGTGAAAGCGGAATTCGCATCATCGGGTGAGGTCGTCACGGCGATCCTCGAGGGTCAGCAGGCAGACATTGCCCACCTTGCTGATGCCGACGATATGGCGGAACTCGTCGACGCGGAACTGGTTCCTGCGGACTGGGACAACGGAGTGACCGGGGGTTATCCGGTCACCTCAGTGGCGACAATGGTGGTGCGCGACGGCAATCCGCGCGGAATCCGCGACTGGCCCGATCTGCTTCAGCCCGGCCTCGAGGTGATCACGCCAAATCCGGCGAGCGTGGGTTCGGGACGCTGGGCGCTGCTGGCGGCGTACGCCTCAGCGAGCCAAGGCAATCAGGACCCCGAGGCCGGTCACGATTACTTGCGCAGGCTGATCCTGGAGCACATCGCCCTCGGACCTTCGACGGTCCAGGGAGCCACCGAAGACTTCGTCAGCGGACGCGGGGATGTACTACTGCTCTCGGAAGCCTCGGCAACGAACATTGTTCGCAAGGGACTCGCGGTCGAGCAGGTCCTCCCGCCTCAGACCGTGAAGATGGATTTTCCGGTCGCGGTCACCAACGCGGGTCTCGAGAAGGCTGACGCCTCCGAGCTCGTCCAGTTCATGTTCTCCTCGCGTGGGCAGCAGCTGTGGGCGCAGGCCGGTTTCCGGCCGAGCGCCCCCGTGCCGGACGTAGCGTTCCCGACGACGGAGCGCGTGTGGACCATCGCCGAGCTTGGCGGCTGGAATGTGGTTGGCCCCCGCTACTTCGGCGCCAACGGATTCATCACAGAGCTATTCGACATGGCCACGCAATGACGGCGTGTCGACACCGTTGCCGTGAGAGACCTATCGCGTCGTGAGTCGGGCGTATCGCGCCACATGGTGATCGGTGGAACCGAACTCGAACTGCAGTGCCGTCAGCCGTTTGAAGTAGTGCCCGATGGCCAGCTCCTCGGTCATGCCCATGCCGCCGTGCAGCTGCACCGCCTGTTGGCCGACGAACTGCGCGGCCCTGCCTACCGTCGCCTTGGCGGCCGAGACCGCCCGCGCACGGGACGTGTCGTCGTCCTCAAGGCGAAGAATCGCCAGAACTACTGCTGCAGAGGACTTTTCGACCTCCATATACATGTCCACCATCCGGTGCTGGAGGACCTGGAAGCTGCCGATGGGCTGGCCGAACTGTTGCCGTTGCTTGCAGTACTCGACGGTGTCGGCCAGCACCTTGCGCATGCATCCCACCGCTTCGGCGCAGATCGCCGCGGCGCCTTCGTCGCGGGCCCGCTGAAGCGACGGCCACGCTCCGCCCTCGGTGCCGAGCAGTGCTGTCGCCGGCAAACTGAGGCCGTTCAGAACGATGTCGGACGCCCGTCGGTCATCGATGGTGCGATAGCCGTGTAGTTCGATACCCGTTGAGGCCGAGTCGATGTCGACGACGAACAGCGAGATGCCGCCGGTGCTGTCGCGGTCGCCCGAGGTCCTTGCGGTGACCAGCACGTGGCTGGCCAGCGGTGTGCTCGACGAGACGATCTTGGTGCCGCTCAGCACCCACTGATCACCGTCGCGGTGCGCGACTGTCGACACGTCTTGCCAGTGCTCACCGGAGGTCGGCTCAGTGGCCGCCAGCGTGACGATCGCGGATCCCGACACGATCTTCTCCACAAGGTCGGCACAGACGTCGCCACCGGCGCGCCGTAGCAGACCCGCGGCCACCACGGCGGTGTCGACATACGGCTCGACCACCAGGGCGTGCCCCAGCGCCTCGGCGATCAACATCATCTCGACCGGTCCGCCGCCGATGCCGCCCCAGTCTTCGGGCTGGGTCGCACCGAGGATGCCGAGTTCGTCGGCGAAGGCGCGCCAGATATCGGGCTGCCAGCCCAGGCCGGTCTTGGCCGCCGATCGGCTCTTTTCCAGGTCATAGCGCGTCGCGAGGAAGCGGGTCAGGCCGCCGCGCAGCAGTTCCTGTTCGTCGTTGAGTGTGAAATCCATTGCCGTCCCCTACAACCCCAGGGCCGCTTTGGCCAGAATGTTGCGCTGAATCTCATTGCTGCCGGCGTAGATTGAGCCCGCGCGGTCGTTGAAGTACCGCAGGGGTGCCACCGCCTGCCACGGTTCGCCACTGACATAGTCGCCGGCCGGCGGTTCGAAATCGGCAATGGGTCCGCCGGGATAGGTGGCGTGGGGTTGGTACACACGGCCACGAGGCCCTGCGGCCTCCATCGCGAGTTCGGTGATCGCCTGGCTGAGCTCGGTGCCGAGCACCTTGAGCATCGACGATTTCGCTCCGGGATTGCCGCCGTCGGCGACTACGGCCAGCACCTGGTACTCGAGGATCTCGAGGACCTCGGTACGGATCCGCAGATCGGCGAGCTTGCGTGCGAAGGTGGGGTCGTCGAGCAGCCGGCCCCCGGCCGCGCCGGGCTGCTCTGCGGCCACCTCCGCGATCCCCTCGGCCATCACCTGCAGGGCCGGCGCGACCGCGCCCCCGCCGCGCTCGAATTCCAGCAGGTACTTGGCCACGGTCCAGCCGTCGTCGATCTCCCCGATGACGTTGGCCTTGGGCACCCGCACCTCGTCGAAGAACACTTGGTTCTGCACTTCTTCGCCTGAGGTCATCACCAGCGGCCGGATCTCGATGCCCGGTGTGGACATCTCGATCAGCACGAACGTGATCCCTCGTTGTTTCTTTTCGGTCCTGGTGGTGCGCACCAGCGCGAACATCCAGTTCGCTTCCTGGGCGTGGGTGGTCCAGATCTTGCTGCCCGTGCAGACGAGATGATCTCCGTCGTCGCGGGCGGCCATGGACAGGGCGGCGAGATCCGAGCCGGCTTCGGGCTCGGAGTAGCCCTGGCAGAAGAACACCTCGCCGGTGAGGATCCGCGGTAGGAAGTAGTCCTTCTGCTTGTCGGTGCCGAACGTGATGATCGCGTGGGCGACCATCCTGATCCCCATCGGCGACAACGACGGCGCGCCCGCCAACGTCGATTCTCGGCTGAAGATGTAGTGCCGGGTCAGGCTCCAGTCGCAGCCGCCGTGGGCGACCGGCCAGGCGGGTGCCGCCCAGCCCCGCTCGTGCAGGATCCGTTGCCACTCCATGCTGGCCTCGTGGTCGGCGTAGACGCTGGTCATCAGGCGTCCCGCGAGGCGCAACTCGGGCGTCAACTCCTTGTCGAGGAAGGCGCGCACCTCGTCGCGGAACGCCAGGTCGGCGGCCGACCATTCCAGGTTCATCGAGGTCCCTTTCTCTGCGGAGCGCTGCAGACACAGTAAACCTAGTTAGCTAAGTGAGGCCAGCCCAGTGCGAGGTCGACCGGGTACGCCGCAGTGTGTTGATTGACGTCCGCCCACGTCTGCGGGTCGGCTAGCGCAGGGTATCGACGACAATGAACCGGTGAGCGAACCCACGAGGCGTCGACGTCTGGGCATCCACCCGCGCGTTGTGTCGATGTCCCATAGCGGGCACAAGCGTGGTCACTGCCGAACGGGTGGTACGTTTTACCTGTTGCCACAGCCCGTAATGGCAAATCCCCTCGATTGCCCATTACGGCTGTGGCAACCCATGGTTATCCGTCGATATGCTGGAGATAACACCGTTGCAGCGCACGCATCACAGCAAGCTGACAGTCACTGATGGCAAATTCAGTACCGATAACCGTGGTATCGGAGATGGAGTGGGATCACGAGGTCGACGTCGTGTGCACCGATGCTGGTGTCGCGGGGTTGGCGGCGGCGATCTCGGCTGTCGACGAGGGTGCTGAGGTCTACATTGCGAGTGCTCCGACGCCGGCGTACGAGGGCTGGTTCCCCACTGACAGCCATGACCCGGAGACGGCGGGCTATCTCGCCGAGCTGACCGGCGACCTGACCGTGGCGGTGCTCCCGCGCACCGACGAGACGCTGCCGATCGGCCTGGTAGTGGAGCCCGCAGTCAGCCCGGGTCGCATGATCGCGCCGTTCGTCGGATCGCAACTCCGGGACTGGGCGGCGCGATGCATCCCCGCGCCCTCGGGCTACCTGTACACCCGCGTCACCGACTGGACGTCCGCCTCCCTGCAGGCCGGGGACGGTGACGCAATCGAGGTCACCGAGATCGGTTCGATGACCGTGGGCCCGGGCGACGTTGCGAGTTCGGTGCTCGCGTGGCTCGACACGGAAGCGGCAACGCGCGGCGTGCACGGTGATCCGGTGGCCGGTGTCGAGCGTCTCGTGTTCGACGAGGGGCAGGTGATCGGAGCGGTCTTCGCGACGGCGGACGGGCCGTTCGCGGTACGCGCCCGGCACGGGGTGCTCGTCAGTCGGGACGCATTTCCGGCGGGCCGGGTGACACGCCTTCCTGCCGCTCTCACCGACGCGGTGCTGCGCGTCGCGCTGGTCAGTAAAGCGGCCAGCCGATTCGGTCGTGTCGAGTTGCTGACTTCGGACCCGGACGTTGTGCGCGCGTCGGCGGCCACGTCGGGTCCGCCGTCAGGGGCGCTGGAACACGCCTGAGGCGCGCGCCCTCAGAGACGGGGCGACGCCGAGAAGTGAATGGGTATGCGCCCTTTGGACAGAAGCGACTCCATCGCCGCTCCCGCTATCGGGCGCGACAGTAGGAAACCCTGTGCTCGGTGACACCCGTGTCGGAGCAGGGTGAGTGCCGCGGCCTCGGTTTCCACGCCCTCTGCGACCAGCTCCAGGCCGAAGGCCTCAGCCAGCGCGATGATCGCCCGCACGATCGCGAGATCGTTTGGATCGGAACCGAGTTCGCGTACGAAGCTTTTGTCGATCTTGAGGGTGTCGACCGGAAGCGACTTCAATTGGGACAACGCGCTGTAGCCGGTGCCGAAGTCGTCGATGGCCACTTGGACACCAGCGGCCTTCAAACCGGCGAGGGTGATCCGGGTGGTCTCGATGTCCTGTACCACCACGCTTTCGGTGATCTCCAGACAGACGGACCCGTGGGCGAGGTCGAACTCGGCCATGATCCCGGCCACCGATTCCACAAATCCGTCGGTCACCAACTGCACCGGCGAGACGTTGATGCGGAGCACAGCGTCCCTGCCGACCCCGCGCGTGCGCCATCCCGCGAATTCGGCGCACGCGGTTCGCATCACCCACCGACCCAACTCGCCGGCCAGGTTGATCGATTCGGCGACGCCGATGAACGAGTCGGGAGACAACAGGCCCCGCGTCGGATGCTGCCAGCGGACCAGAGCTTCGCAGGCCAGGATGTCCCCGGTGCGCATATCGACCTCGGGCAGGTAGTGCAGAAGCAGTGCGCCGTTCTCGATGACGCTCTGCAGATGCAGCTCGATGTCGTTTCGGAATTCACTTTTCATCGACATGTCGTCGGTGAACACCGCTACTTTGTTGCCGCCGGAATTCTTGGCGGTCAGCACCGCCTGGTCTGCTCGTCGAAGGAGGTCCGACGTGGAGTCCTGCCCCGGAATACCCAGCGCCACACCGATGCTCACGGTGCGCGTGAGCATCTCGCCGTCGATGGAGACCCGCTCGCGCAGCGTCGACTGCAGGCGGTAGGCGAGTGCCTCCGCAGCGTCGGCGTCCATCGGCGCCATCGGAACGACGACGAATTCGTCTCCCCCGAGCCGGGCGATCAGGTTGGGCCCCTCGGCGCCCCTGCGGAGGCGTTCGGAGAGGACCCGGATGAACCAGTCTCCGGCGGTGTGGCCGAGATAGTCGTTGATCGCCTTGAGCCGGTCGAGGTCGAAGAACAGCGCCGACACCGGGCCGGGCTGGCCCTCGGCGAGCCGTCCGTCGAGGTGGGCCAACAGGGCGCGCCGGTTGTGCAGGCCCGTCAGATCGTCGTGTTCGGCCAGATAGCGCAGTTGTTCTTCGGCATCCACCCGGGCGTGCACCTGGGCGAAAAGGGAGGCGATGGCCATCAGCGCGTTGAGCTCAGCGGTTGTCCAATCGCGGTCACCGAACTTGACGAACCCGAGCACGCCGGTGGTGAGCTCGCCGGACAGCAGAGGCACGCAGGCCATCGAGGTCGCGGGAACCTGCCTGCCCTCGTTGATGGTGCGCTGGTAGTCGTCGGTCGCCGGTTCCGGGCGGAAGACGACGGGTTCTTTCTGATTCTCGGCGAGCGCGAATACCGGGTCGGCATCGCTGAAATACACGACGGCGAGGGGATCTGGATCAGGAATTCCTGGACGAACCGGCCATTCGGCGACCAGCACCGAGGCGCGTATCGTGTGGTCGTTGCGACGCAGGAAGCTGACGTCGACGCTGAGGTAGGCGACGAGATCGGCCAGCACCGCTTGGCTCACCTCGCCGGCCGTCGCCGCAGTGACTCCCATCAGTCGCGCCGCCACCGACGTGACCAACAGTTCCAGGCTCTCCTGCACCTGACCTCCGTCTCCGCTTCAGGACGATGCCGACGAACGTTCCCGTTCGCCACGACGTCGGCTCACCACCGACGGGCGCGGTGCCTGGGAGAACCTCAGCACCAAGCCCAGTGATTCGTCGGCCTCAGCGCACACCAGCTTCCGGAAAGTGTATTGCAGAGCTGCGATGTCATCTGCGAATGACGAAGACAGTTCGGTGAAGTCCCGGTCATCCAACGCGTACAGAAACACCGGTGACACCGGCTGCACGGCGAGTCCCTGCTGCTGCGCCCGGATCCACACAGACTCCACGGCCGAGCCTGCGCGGGCGTAATCGTCGAGAGTGCGACCGTGTACCGACACCACGCCGACCGCCGACGCAGTCGACATCCTGGTGTAGCTGTCGTTCCCCAGCGCCGAACCCGCGTCCCAGTCCATCAGGTGTGACATCACATCAGCGCGCCGCAGGATGTCGAGCAGAACCAGGTCCGCATCGTCCAATTCGAGGCCACGCACGTCGATTCCGGTGTTCGGGAAGGGATCGTCGGGCCAACACAGCTCCTCGAACATCTGCGCGTGCAGGTGGGGTGTCAGATAACGGACCCGGTCTGCCGCCGACACAATGGATGCCGCTTTGGTGATGTCGTCGGGTGCGTCGAGGATCCGAAGGCGCGCGCCTTCGGCGTCGGCAGCGGAGGTCAGCATCGTCGCGAGATCGCCGGTGATCTCGATGCGTGCGCCGAGGTGCCGGTTGGTTTCACGCCGCAGCATGGCGTCGTAGAGGGCCGCGAGATCACCGTCACCCCCCGGGGACAGGCGGACCACCGCGCTCAGGGGGAACTGCGCATCACCGGGCTCGACCTCGACGTTCGCGTCCATGCCGTGCGCGGCGGCGGCGACTCGGGCATTGAACGCGGCCGCCCCGACCGCAACCGCGCTGCCTCGGAAGCCGACATCCATGGCTGAGGTCAGGGTGGGGTCGAGCCGGATGGTCACCGACGAGTCGTGCTCCTCGATGCGCCACGGCTGGGTATTTCCGCCGGAGGGCGCGCGTCGGGCGGCCGAGGCGACGGCGCCGACCGGCCCGCGGTCACGGGCTGGGGCGTCATCGTCAATGGCCGCTGCCGGGGCGCTCTGGTGTGGGGTGTGCGCCGCCGGGTCACGCACGTCGTCGAGGATCGTCGCGACGTCGACACGCACCCGGCCGGACGCGAGCGGTTCGCGCAACCCGATCCGCCGGACCGCCTCGGCGATCGAGGCGGCGCCGACGGCCACCTCCGAGGACAGCTGGGGCCACGTCGACAGGGTGTTGCCGACCTCGACCAACGACGCCGCCATCCGGGACGGCAACTCCTGGGCATCGATCAGCTTGAGCACTCGGGGCAGCTTGTCCTTGGTGCTCAGGTCTGCCAGCTGCGCGGCGTCGACGTCGCCGAGCAGCCCGTGCAGGATCGGCCGGGACGGCTCGAGATCGAAACGCTCCACGTCGAGCAGGCCACCGCTGCTGGTCGCCATCAGCACCGGAAGTCTGCGTGCCCGGGCCGCGGTGCGCACGAGCACCTTGGCATCCAGTGAGTCGCACTCCTCGATGACGATGTCGAGTCCTTCGAGGAATCCGTCGACAGACTCCGCGGTGACCCCCTCGGGTGCCACCGTCACGGGCAGGTAGGGGTCGAGCTCGGCGATCCGCCTGGCGCACACCACGGCCTTGTTGACGCCCAGATCGAAAACCGTGGCCGGGACCCGATTGAGGTTGGAGAGTTCCATCTGATCGAAGTCGGCGAGGCGTAAGTCACCGCACAGGCCTTGGGCCGCAAGCGTGTGCGCGATGGCGTGCCCGACGCTGAGACCCACGATCCCGATGCGCAGCCGGCCCAGTGCCGCCAGCTCGTCGCGGGTGGTGAGGTTGCGGTTGCGGTCCAGCCGCAGCAGGCGGAATGCGTGAGGTGCGAGCACGCCGACGACAGTCCGGCGCCAGGGGTAGTACGCCCATCGATGCGGGTGCGCGATCACGTCGGGGTCCGGGGGAGGGCGCAGGGTGGCGAGTTCCTCGCGCTGCTGCTGCACCGTATCCACGAATTGGATGTGTGCGTCGGCGCGCAGTTCCTGCAATAGCCGGCCGCTCGTGGCGTCGGCGGCGTCCAGAATCGTCGCGCGGTAGTCGTCGGCGCCGGTCATCCGATTGCTCCGACGGCAGCATCACCCACCTCGTCGAATCGAGGCGTCATCCTGCGCTGCTCGGCGAAGAATGCTGAAACCTGTTTCGGGTCAGCGTGACTGGCAAATGTGAGGCGGTCCCACCAGGCCAGCTTCGTCTGATAGCGCACATCCGGGTACGGAGTGGCGGGAATCTTGGTGGCCAGCACGCCTCCCGACGAGAGCCACCGCTTGAGGACGTAGGAGGCCGCCGTGGCGACGACGAACTGAATATCGAGCAGGTTCATCGCATGCAGGGGCGTGCGCGCGATCGCCGTTGTCAGTCGACGACTGAGCTCGGGGTCGTCCGTCACCCAGGCGGTCTTCATCTCCGCGACGCCGAACGGCACGCGGTCGGCGACCATTTTGTGAACGGCGTCTTGGCCGGGCTGTCCGGCCCATTCCTGAACCGCGTGGCATTCGTCGGCAGCTCGGTAGGGCCCCTTGGCGCGCAGGCCGCCGACGACCCGTCCTTGGGCATTGACGCACGCGGCGAACAGAGCAGTGTCGTCTCCGCGCCGCATTGCACCGGCGTCGATGGCGGCACCCACTCCGTGCTTTTGGTAGCTGTGGCAGGCGCCCCGGATATAGTCCGCCCACAGATCTCGTTCGACTTCGGGCCGTGCATACACTACGGTGCACTCGGTGACCGGGTCCCAGTAGCTCGGACTGGCCTCGAGCCGGGTGGAGTCCTGGATGGCAACCCCAAACTCGGGAAAGGTCATAATCGTCCGTTCGTCGGGCAGCGCAAACTCATCGGGCACTGCTGGCTACTGAGTGCAATATCGATGCACAATCTCGAGTATCTCGTCCCGCATCCCTGATATTCCAGCTAGGGACACAAACTCGACATGGATTTGTGTTGACGTGATCGGCTCTCTCCCGACGCGTATCAGGGCGGCGGATAGATCGGCTATCTATCGTCAGGTTGTCATAGCAGGTCAATTGCAATGACGCTGACGTCTGGCGAACTATTCGATTGAGTGACCCATTGTTCAGTGCGTATACCCATCGTCGGCGGGATTCTTTGCTCTTCTGTCCGGTTGCGGGTCGCGCAGCGATGTTCGTGCGTGGTGGCGGGGCCCCCCGCATGGCAGTTACTCAGCGGTAACAGCGGTATTCCGTCGCGGTGCGGAGCGCCGCGGCCCGAGGTCATGTTTAGGCGTCTTCGCGGGGTTCGTATCGGCCCACTCCCCGAAGTTCAGTTCCGGGTCGGTGGTCGCGAGAGTGCATTTCACATGGCGCTTCGCCGCCGTGCGAGACGTTGTCGCATTGTTTGCCGAACACGAGCGCCCCTGAGCTTTCATTCGACGGGCATCGCGCGGGCATCGTGTCGGCGCGTGCTACGAGCAATTCGATGCAAGCAGCGAGACGACGGCATCGCACCGGGATTTCTCGTCACGGCACAGAAACGGGCGGCGTAAATTCCGGATGCCGACAAAGCGGCGGGGCTTTCCGGCAGTCAATGCCAAACGTCGCGGTGCTCGTTTTCGCGTGGCCCGGGTCCGGCTTCTTGTCGCCAGCCGCGCGATGTCGTCCATGTGCGCCCTGTGGCACTGTGTGAAAACGCGCGACCGCTCGGCATAGCGTCCGGTCGTCCACGCAACCGGCCAGAGGTCAAAGGAGACGAGAGTGAAGAAGTTCAATGGGTTGGCAGAGTTCGTCGCGGCCGAGGGCAGCCAACTCGGTCCGACCGAGTGGCTGGAGATCACGCAGGATCGGGTGAATCTCTTCGCCGACGCCACCGACGACCATCAGTGGATTCACGTCGACCCGGAGCGGGCGGCAGGCGGGCCGTTCGGCGGGGCGATCGCGCATGGGCTGCTGACCCTGTCGCTGATCCCGCATTTCACGCACCAGCTTTACAGCGTCGACAACGTCGCCATGGCGATCAACTACGGATACAACAAGGTCCGCTTCATCACCCCGGTGCGGGTCGGCGCCAAGTTGCGTGCGCGGGCCGAGATCGCCTCGGTCACCCAACTCGACAACGGGGTGCAGGCGACTCTGGCCACGACCGTCGAGATCGAGGGATCCGGGAAGCCCGCCGCGGTGGCCGAGTCGATCGTGCGGTTCATCGGCTGATATCGGCGCAGCCGGGGGGCGAATTCACGAGTGTCAGTTTCTGTTGACGTACGTCAAAAACGCTCGTAGATTCCTGTTCGGCGTGAGGAGCAGATCGTGGATCATGCAGACCCGCAGGTCGCGGTGATCGGTGCCGGCATCAGTGGCTTGACCGCGGGCAAGATGCTCAAGGACTACGGCGTCCGCTACACGACCTTCGAGACGTCCGACCGAATAGGCGGCAACTGGGCGTTCGGAAACCCCAACGGACACAGCAGCGCATACCGCTCGCTGCACATCGACACATCCAAGGATCGTCTGTCGTTCAAGGACTTTCCGATGCCCGAGCACTTCCCGTCGTTTCCGCATCACACTGAGGTCAAGGCCTACCTCGACGACTACGCCGACGCGTTCGCGCTGCTCGGCCAGATCGAATTCGGCAACGGCGTGGTGCGCGCGGAGCAGGGTGAGCACGGCGGCTGGCGCATCACCGACCAGGCGGGGGCCGAGCGGGTATTCGACCTCTTGGTGGTCGCGAATGGTCATCATTGGGATCCGCGACTGCCTGACTTCCCCGGGTCGTTCTCGGGTGAGTCGATCCATTCGCATCACTACATCGATCCTTCGACGCCGCTCGAGCTCACCGGGAAGCGCATTCTCGTCGTGGGGATCGGCAACAGCGCCGCCGACATCACCGTCGAACTGTCGTCGAAGGCGCTGCGCAATCACGTCACCCTGTCGACCCGGTCCAGCGCCTGGATCGTCCCCAAGTACATCGCGGGCCGGCCCGGTGACACACTGTTTCGGACCACGCCGTACCTGCCTCTGGCGTGGCAGCGCAAGGCGGTTCAGTTGGTCGCGCCGATGCTCGGAACCGATCCGACGATGTACGGCCTGCCGCCGGCGAATCACAAGCTGTTCGAAGCCCATCCCACGCAATCGGTCGAACTGCCGTTGCGGCTCGGCTCCGGCGATGTGGTGCCCAAGCCGAACGTGACCCGCCTCGACGGGGACGTCGTGCATTTCGACGACGGCACCAGCGACGTTTTCGACGTGATCGTCTACGCCACCGGGTACAACATCACGTTCCCGTTCTTCGACCCGGAGCTGATCGACGCTCCCGGCAACCAGATCCGGCTCTACAAACGGATGTTCAAACCAGGCTTCGACGACCTCGCCTTCATCGGCTTCGCGCAGTCGGTGCCGACGCTGTTCCCGTTCGTGGAGTGCCAGGCGCGGCTGCTGGCCGCCTACGCCGTAGGCCGGTACGCGCTTCCGCCGGTCGACGAGATGGAGCGGGTGATCGACGCCGATCAGCAGCTGCACGCGGGGCACTGCACCGACCGCCCCCGGCACACCCAGCAGGTGGACTACTTCATCTACGAACACGATCTGCGCAAGCGAGAGCTGCCATCGGGAATGAAGCGTGCCCGGCGCACTGCCCAGGTGGCTCGATGACACCGGATGAGGTCAGCTTCCGTAGCGGGGATGTCACTTGTAGCGCATGGCATTTCGCCTCCGATCGGCAGGGAACCCGGCCCGTCGTCGTGATGGCCCACGGTTTCGGCGGCACCAAGGACTCTGGGCTGGAACCGTTCGCCCACCGCTTCGCGGGCGCCGGAATCGACGTGTTCGCCTTCGACTACCGAGGGTTTGGCGCTTCGGAAGGCGAACCACGACAGTCTCTTTCGGTCCGGCGGCAGATCGAGGACTATCATGCAGCGATCGAGGCGGCCAAGAGACTGGACGGTGTGGATCCCGGCAGGATCGCCCTATGGGGGGCGTCGTTCTCGGGTGGTCACGTCCTCAGGGTCGCCGCCGAGCGCGACGATGTCGGTGCGGTGATCGCGCTGACGCCGCTGACGAGTGGATTCGCGGTGAGCCGTGCCGCCATGACGTCACGCTCCGTGGTGACCTCGCTGCGGTGGACGCTCACCGGGATCAAGAGTCGGGTCGCCGTGGGCAGAGGCGGCGCCCCGACGATGATGCCGCTGGTGGCTCCGGTCGGTGAACCGGGGGCGCTCGCGCTCGACGGCGCCTACGAAAGCTACCTGTCGCTCGCCGGTCCGACGTGGCGCAACGAGATCGACTCCGCCATCGGCATGGAGGTCGTCGGCGTGCGCACCACGGCAGCGGCCAAGAAGCTGCGGTGCCCACTACTGGTGCAGATCGCCGACTTCGACCAGTACGTGCCGGCAGGTGCGGTGGCCGTCACCGCCGCGCACGGCAGGGCGCAGGTCCATCGCTATCCATGCGACCACTTCGATGTGTGGCCGGGCCACGACTGGTTCGACAAGGCGGCCGACGATGAGGCGGCGTTCCTGGAGAGGACCCTGCGCTCAGTAGTGGGTTGAGCCCTGATCGACCGAAATCGCGCTTGCAGTCACGTATTTCGACTCATCGCTGGCCAGCCAGCACACCGCGTCCGCGATGTCCTCGGGTTCGACCGCCCAGGTCGGCAGGAACGGCGTCATCATGTTGGACAGCTGCGGGTTGGTCTCCATTGCCTTGCCCAGCGCCGCCACCATGTCGCCGGTTCCCATGTCCGTCACAACCGGTCCCGGGTGCACGCTGTTCACCCGGATCGAGTGCTTGCCGAGTTCGGCGGCGAACGCCCGCGCCATGCCGGTCACCGCGTGCTTGCTGGCCGTGTAGTGGATCATGAAGGGCTGCAGCTTGATTCCCGCCGCGGAGCTGATCAGGATGATCGACCCGCCGCGGCCGCCGTCGACGATCTTGCGCGCACCCGCCATGACGGTGTTCCAGGTACCGGTCACATTGATGTCCATGACGTCGCGGAAGTCGTCGGGCCGGATGTCATCCCACGCCTGCGGTGCGGAGACCCCGGCATTGGCGACGATGACGTCCAGCCGGCCGAGCTCCGAGACGCCTTCGTCGACGGCGACGTTCATCGCCTCGCTGTCGCGGGTGTCGACCACCGACGCCAGGATGCGGCCGCCGGCTTCCTCGACGAGTCTCACCGTCTCAGTGAGGTCCTCGGGAGTCGCCGGGTTGTAGGGCACGCACGGCGGAAGCGGTCCCGCAATGTCGACGGCGATGACGTCGGCGCCTTCTCTCGCCATCCGCACCGCATGCGCCCGGCCCTGCCCGCGGGCCGCCCCGGTGATGAAGGCGACCTTGCCGTCCAGCCTGCCGCTCATCTGGCTCCTCCACCGCGGAATAGCATTCCTGGCTGTGATTTTCGGCTGGGAACGACCGGGAATGCTATTCCGCGGCCGCTGCCGCTCATCGCGTCCCCCGCCGCTGCTCGGCCTTCACGAGCCCGCCGCCGATGATCAACTGCTGGATCTCGCTGGTGCCCTCGTAGAGCCGGAGCAATCGCACATCGCGGTAGATGCGTTCGACCGGCACCCCACGCATGTAGCCGCTGCCGCCGTGGATCTGCACAGCGAGGTCGGCGACCTTGCCGGCCATCTCGGTGCAGAACAGCTTGGCGGCGGACGGCGCAATCCGGCGATCCTCCTCGGTGAGCCACTTCGCCGCGGTTTCCCGCACCAGGGCGCGACCGGCGAGCACGCCGGTCTGCTGGTCGGCGATCATGGCTTGCACCAACTGGAATTCGCCGATCGCGGTGCCACCCTGTGTCGCCGTGGCGGCGTAGGTGACCGATTCGTCGAGCGCGCGTTGTGCGGTCCCCACCGCGAGCGCCGCGATGTGCACGCGCCCGCGCGCCAACGACACCATCGCCGCGCGATACCCGATGTCTTCGGACCCACCGACCAGCGCGCTGTCGGGTAGCCGGACGTCGGTGAGGTTGACGTCCGCCGTCCACGCGCCTTCCTGCCCCATCTTCTTGTCCTTGGCGCCGACCTCGACCCCCGGGGTGTCGGCGGGAACCAGGAACACCGCGATGCCTGCGCCCTTGTCGTCGGCAGGCCTAGTCCTGGCGAACACCACGAAGAGGTCGGCGGTGGGAGCGTTGGTGATGTACTGCTTCCGGCCGTTGATGATCCAGCGGTCGCCGTCGCGAACGGCCTTGCTGCGCAACCCCGATGGGTTGGAACCGGCTCCCGGCTCGGTGAGCGCGAAGGAGGCGACGACGTCACCGGAAGCGATCCCCTCCAGCCACCTCGATTTCTGTTCGTCGGTGCCGTACCCGACGAGCACCTGCCCGGCGATGCCGTTGTTGGTGCCGAACATCGATCGCAGCGCCAACGACGTGTAGCCGAGTTCCATGGCCAACTCGACGTCCTGGGCGAGGTTCAGGCCCAGGCCACCCCACTGCTGGGGGATCGCGTAACCGAACAGGCCCATCTTCATGGCTTGCTCACGCAGGTCGTCGGGCACCCGGTCGTCGGCGAGAATCTCCTGCTCACGCGGGACGACCGCGGTGCGGACGAAGTGGCGGGTCTGGGTCAGGATCTCCTGGAAGTCGTCGTCGCTGACTTCGGCTGTGGTCATCGGCTGAACTCCTCCGGGTTACGCTTTTCAAATATCGTATATGAAATATGATGGGCGTCAGTTGCGCCCTTTGAGTCGACGATTGGTGGACAAAGTGTCATTGCTGACTGGTCAGATCGCGGTGGTCACCGGCGGAGCCCAGGGTCTGGGCCTGGCGATCGCGCAGCGCTTCATCGAAGAAGGCGCGCGGCTGGTGCTGGGAGACGTAAACCTGGACGCGACCCGGGCCGCCGCCGAGGAGTTGGGTGGACACGACGTCGCCCGCGCGGTGCGCTGCGACGTGACGAGCTCCGAGGAGGTCGACGCGCTGGTCGCTGCGGCGGTGGATGGCTTCGGCGGACTGGACATCATGGTCAACAACGCGGGCATCACCCGCGACGCCACGATGCGCAAGATGACCGAGGACCAGTTCGACCAGGTGATCGCCGTACACCTGAAAGGCACCTGGAACGGCTTGCGGGCGGCGGCGGCGATCATGCGGGAGAACAAGCGCGGCGCCATCGTGAACATGTCCTCGATCTCCGGAAAGGTCGGCATGGTCGGCCAGACCAACTACTCGGCCGCCAAGGCCGGCATCGTTGGGATGACGAAGGCGGCCTCGAAAGAGCTCGCCTACCTCGGGGTGCGGGTCAACGCCATCCAACCCGGCCTCATCCGCTCGGCGATGACCGAGGCTATGCCGCAACGCATCTGGGACTCCAAGGTCGCCGAGGTGCCCATGGGTCGTGCCGGTGAGCCCGAAGAGGTGGCCAACGTGGCGCTGTTCCTGGCATCGGACCTGTCGTCGTACATGACCGGCACGGTCATGGAGGTCACCGGCGGACGCCACCTGTGACCCGCGAAGCGGTCATCTGCGAACCGGTACGCACTCCGATCGGCCGCTACAACGGCGCGTTGAAGTCACTGACCGCCGTCGAGCTCGGGGTGGTCGCCCTGCAGGGGCTGCTCGGCCGCACCGGCATCGCGCCGGAAGCGGTGGAGGACGTGATCGTCGGTCACTGCTATCCGAGCATGGAGGCGCCGGCCATCGGTCGGGTGATCGCGCTGGACGCCGGACTGCCGGTCACGGTCCCCGGGATGCAACTCGATCGTCGCTGCGGGTCGGGCCTGCAGTCGGTGATCCAGGCGTGCCTGCAGGTGGCAAGTGGCAACAACGATCTCGTCGTCGCCGGCGGCGCGGAGTCGATGACCAATGTGGTCTTTCACTCGACGGACATGCGTTGGGGAGGTGCCCGCGGCGGGGTCAAAGTCCACGATGCGCTGGCCCGCGGCAGGACGACCGCGGGCGGTAAGAACTACCCGGTCGCCGGCGGCATGCTCGAGACCGCCGAGAATCTGCGCAGGCAGTACTCGATTCCGCGGGAGGAGCAGGACGAGCTGGCGGTCCTGTCGCACCGCCGGGCGGTGGGAGCACAGACGGACGGTCTGCTGGCCGAGGTGATCGTCCCGGTCACGGTGGCATCCCGCGACGGCGAACAGGTCGTCGACACCGACGAACACCCGCGCGCGGACACGTCGTTGGAGTCCCTCGCCAAGCTCAAACCGGTTCTGGGAAAAGAGGATCCCGACGCCACCGTGACGGCGGGAAACTCCAGCGGACAGAACGACGCCGCGTCGATGTGCGTGGTCACCACGCCGGAGAAGGCCGCCGAGCTCGGGCTCACGCCGCTGGTGCGGCTGGTGTCGTGGGCGGTCGCCGGGGTGGCGCCGAACGTGATGGGCATCGGTCCGGTGCCGGCGACCGCGGCGGCGTTGGCCAAGGCCGATCTGACACTGGCCGATATGGACCTGATCGAGCTCAACGAGGCGTTCGCCGCCCAGGCATTGGCCTGTATGCGCGAATGGAGTTTCTCCGAGGCCGATCTGGAGCGCACCAACGTCCACGGCTCAGGTATCTCGCTCGGCCACCCGGTCAGCGCAACGGGTGGACGGATGCTGGCGACACTGGCTCGCGAACTGAACCGCCGCAGCGCGCGGTATGGCCTGGAGACCATGTGCATCGGCGGCGGCCAGGGACTGGCTGCAGTCTTCGAAAGGGTGGGCGCGTGACCAAACTTGCGCAGACACTGGGACTCACCGAGTTCCAGGCCGAGATCATCTCGACGGTACGGCAATTCGTCGACAAAGAGGTGATCCCCAACGCGCAGGAGCTCGAGCACGCCGACACCTATCCGCAGGCGATCGTCGACGCGATGCGCGAGATGGGCCTGTTCGGGCTGATGATCCCGGAGGAGTACGGCGGGCTGGGAGAGTCGCTGCTGACCTACGCTTTGTGTGTCGAGGAGCTCGCGCGCGGCTGGATGAGCGTGTCGGGCGTGATCAACACCCATTTCATCGTCGCGTACATGATCCGCCAGCACGGGACCGACGCGCAGAAGCAGTACTACCTGCCGAAGATGGCGACCGGCGAGACGCGGGGCGCCTTCTCGATGTCGGAGCCCGAGCTCGGTTCCGACGTGGCGGCGATCCGCACCAGAGCCAGGGACAACGGCGACAGCACCTACACCATCGACGGCCAGAAGATGTGGCTGACCAACGGTGGCAGCTCGACCCTGGTCGCAGCGCTCGTGCGGACCGACGAGGGTGCCGATAAGCCGCACCGCAACCTGACCGCGTTCCTGATCGAAAAGCCCTCCGGCTTCGGCGAAGTGGCACCGGGTCTGATCATCCCGGGCAAGTTGGACAAACTGGGGTACAAGGGGATCGACACCACCGAGCTGATCTTCGACGGCTACCGGGCCGCGGCCACCGACATCCTGGGTGAGGCCCGCGGGCAGGGGTTTTTCCAGATGATGGACGGCGTCGAGGTGGGTCGGGTCAACGTCTCCGCCAGGGCGTGCGGCGTCGGCGTCCGAGCGTTCGAGCTGGCGGTGCGGTATGCCCAGCAGCGCAGCACCTTCGGCAAGCCGATCGCCGAACATCAGGCCATCGCGTTCCAACTGGCGGAGATGGCCACCAAAGTGGAGGCCGCGCATCTGATGATGGTCAATGCGGCGCGGCTCAAGGACTCCGGCGAGCGCAACGACGTGGCCGCGGGTATGGCCAAGTACTTCGCCAGTGAGGTGTGCGCCGAGGTCACCCAGCAGAGCTTCCGAATCCACGGGGGCTATGGCTACTCCAAGGAGTACGAGATCGAGCGGCTGATGCGGGACGCCCCGTTCCTGCTCATCGGCGAGGGCACCAGCGAGATCCAGAAGAACATCATCAGCAAGCGATTGCTGGCGGACTACCGGGTCTGACGCGGTGAGCATCCCCGATTTCGCTGCCAGGCCACAGCTCGCCGAGGACGTGGCCCGAATCGTCCGTCGGCGGATTTTCGACGGAACCTACGCCGCCGGAACGTATGTGCGTCTCGACCAGCTCGCCGCCGGGCTCGGCGTGAGCGTCACCCCGGTGCGGGAAGCACTCTTCGAGCTCAAGGCCGAGGGCCTGCTCGAGCAGCAGCCGCGGCGCGGTTTCGTGGTGCGGCCGGTGACGGTGCGCGACATCACCGACGTGTCGAACGTGCAGGCCTACCTCGGGGGTGAGCTCGCGGCACGGGCGGCGGCAGGAATCGGCGACGCCCAGCTGGCGGAGCTCACCAGAATCCAGACGGACCTGGAAGCCGCTTACGCGGCCGACGACGGCGAGCGGGCGGTCCGCCTCAACCACGAGTTCCATCGGGCGATCAACGTCGCCGCGGACTCACCCAAGCTGGCACAGCTGATGTCCCAGATCACCCGCTATGCACCGGAGTCAGTGTTCCCCACGATCCACGGCTGGCCCGACACGTCCAACGACTACCACCGGCGCGTGCTCGACGCGCTCACCCGTCACGACCAGGACCTCGCGCGCGCGGCGATGTCGGAACATCTGGCCGCCGGCGCAGCTCCGTTGATCGACCACCTGACCCGCCGCGGCGTGATCGTCGAGGGCTGAGACCCCGCCGAGACTGTAGTTATGCAGACGCCTACTCGAACTTCCTCTGCTGGAATGCCATTTCGGCGGGGAGAGGTGGGCCGGTAACATACTGTAAGCATTACAGTTACCTCGGCAAAGGTGGGTCATGGGCGTCCTCGACGGAATCCGGGTGCTCGACTACGGCCGGTTCATCGCGGCGCCGTGGTGCTCGGCGCTGTTGGCGGATATGGGCGCCGACGTAGTGCGGATCGAGAAGCGCGAGGGCGGTGAGGATCGCTGGGTGCAGTCGGTCACAGCGGGCGGGGAGGGCGCAACCTTCCTGCAGTGCAACCGAAATAAGCGTTCACTGACGTTGGACACCACGACCGACGACGGCAAGGCAATCACCCGCAAGCTGGTGGCGCGGGCCGACATCGTCGTCGCCAACATGCCTGCCGCGGGGATGCGGGCCAGCGGTCTGGACTACGAGACGTTGCGTGGGATCAAGCAGGACATCATCCTGGCCAGCGCGACCGCCTACGGTGAAGGTGGACCGTACAGCGACCGCATCGGTTTCGACGGCGCCGGTCAGGTGATGTCGGGCGCCGTGTACCGCCAGGGGCTGCCGGAGCAGCCGATCCGAACCGTGGTGCCCTACGCGGACTTCGGGACGGCGCTGACGATGACCATCGGGGTGATGATGGCGCTCTATCACCGGGACCGCACAGGGGAGGGGCAGCACGTCGAGGGCGCGCTGCTGCCACCGCGATGATGTTGTCGAACGCCTTCCTGATCGAACGCGACCTGCTCGGCACCGACAAGCCGCGGATGGGCAACCAGGGGACCTCGGTGGCGCCGTGCGACCTGTACCGGACCTCCGACGACGGCTGGGTGCTGCTACAGATCGCCGGGTCACCGATGTTCAAGCGCTGGTGCCGACTGGTAGGGCGGCCCGAGCTTGTCGACGACCCCCGGTTCGCCGACGACGACCTGCGCTGGAAGAACGGCGACGTGCTCAACGACATCATGGCGCGATGGTGCGCCGACAAGACCAAGGCCGAGGTCCTCGAGCTTCTCGAAGCAGCCAAACTGCCTGCCGCGCCGCTGCATTCGACACAGGACGTCCTCGACGATCCGCACGTCGCGGCGATGGGCTATCTCCAGCGCGTGCCCTTTCCCGGGGCCGTCCATGACGTGCCGATCATCCAGACCCCGTTCCGGCTGTCGGCCACCCCCGGCGTCATCCGACGTCGGGCGCCACTGCTGGGCGAGCACACCGACGAGATTCTCGACGAACTCGGCTACACAGGAGAAGACATCGCGGACCTGAAACTCCGCGACGTAGTGTGAACCTCAGGCGCCCTCGAGCAGTTCGCGCAGCCTTGCGATGTCGATCTTGCCGCTGGACAACATCGGAAGGTCGCTATGCCGCACCGTGACAAACTTGCGGGGAATCTTGTACGCCGACAGTTCGGAGCGCAGCGCCTCCAGGACCGCCGACTCGTCGAGTGCTGCAGGGCTGTCGGTCGCCACAACGGCAGCGACAATCTGTCCGCGGTCGGCGTCGGGGAGGCCGATCACATGAGCGACCGCCCCCGCATCGCGTTTGTGCAGCACCGCGGCGAGTGCCCTCTCCACCTCAGCGGGTGCGACGTTGGCGCCCGAGGTCTTGATCATCGAGCCGGCGCGGCCGATGAAGTAGAACAGCCCGTCCGCGTCGCGGCGCACGAGATCGCCGGTGTGGAACCAGCCGTCGGCGTCAAAGCATTCTTCCCGGCGGCGCCCGTAATACCCCTGCATCACGTGAGGGCCGCGGATGAGCAGCTCACCGACCGCCGTCGACCCGACGTCCCGCGCGGTGTCGGGGTCGATCACCCGGGCCTCGAACCCCGGCGCCAGGAACCCGTAGGAGCCGCGCCGGGACTCGGGTTGGTCGGACTCGTCCCCGCTGAGCAGTAGCACGCTGCCCGCCTCGGTCATGCCGAGCATGTTATGGCGCAGTTCGGGGTCGGCCGGTCGGACCTCGGGAGCCATGATCGGGTAGAGGTTGCCGCGCTGCATCGACGACAGGTCACGGCCCGCGAAGCTGCGATGGCGGGCCAGGTGCGCGATCCCGGCGATGAATCCGTTGGTGATGGTGGGCTTCTCGGTCTCGAGCAGGTCGAGGGTGTCGCCGGCGTCGGTGGCGTTGGAACAGATCAGCGTCGCGCCCGCGACCAGGGTGGCGAGCAGGCCGAAGGCGAAGCCGCCGATCCAGAAGAACGGGGAGTTGCAGAACAGCCTGTCCGCCTCGGTGAGTCGGCGGATGCCGTTGAGGTTGCGCTGGTGGGCAAGGAGTCCCGCGTGGGTGTGGATGACGCCCTTGGGCCTGCTCGTCGAGCCGGACGTGTAGACGATCGCGAGCACGTCGCTTACGTCGACGTCGTCCTCCAGCGCAGTCACCACGCCGTCGTCGGGTTCGTGTGGTCCCGGCACCTCGTCGATGAACAACACCCGGCGCAGCACCGGGGCCGCCGCGGTGTACAGGGGTTCCGGGCTATCAGGGGAGATTGACAGCGCATCGCCGAGCCGCGCGACGTAGTCGTGGGCCCGATACGACCGTGTCGCAAGGAGTATGGCGACGTCACTGTCGAGCAGCTGGGCGCGCAGTTCCGGCGCGGTGCTGAACGTCGAGAACGGGATGACCACCGCACCGATCCTGGCTGCGGCGAGCATCGCGATCACGAACTGCGACCCGTTGGGGTAGAGCAGTCCGACATGGGTGCCCTTACCGACGCCGAGGGCGACGAGCCGACGGGCGAGTGCCGACGAGCGTCGGGCGGCCTCGGTGTAGGTGAGGCGCTCGTCGTCGCACACCAGTAGCGCCGCGTCGCCTCGCCGTCGTTGGCTGCGCAACACCTCGGCGACTGTCGGCCCGGTGGAGGTCATACCTGCGCGAAGTGGGTCCGGACGGCCTGCAGGTCGGGCTTGCCCGAGGGGGTCCGGGGGATCGCTTCGGTGATCGCGATCTCAGTCGGAATCTCGTAACGGGCCAGCCGTTTCTGCAGGAAGGCGAGCAGTTCCTCGCGGTCGGCCGTGCTGCCGGCGCGCAATTCGACGAGTGCCACCGGGGTCTCACCGAGGCGCGGGTCCGGGAGCCCGACCACCGCTGCACCCTGCACGGCGGGATGGCTCTCCAGCGCGGCGCGGACATCGTCGGGCATCACCTTGAAGCCGCCGCGGATGATGGCCTGATCGGCGCGCCCGACGATCCAGACGAAGCCGTCGGCGTCGATGCGGGCCAGGTCGGTGGTCCGCATCCACCCCGACGTCGAATCCATCTGTGCCGGAATGACCTCGAGCAGCCCCTGCTGTCCGGTGTCCTGTGGGTTGCCGTTCTGGTCAACGATGCGAAGCCGTGCGCCGGGATTGGCGCGTCCGACACTGCCGCGCTTGTCCCGCCAATGCTTCTGGTGGTCGGCCAGCGTCCAGCCGGCGACCCCGCCGCCGAACTCGGTGGCCGCGTAGGACGTCAGCACCGGGATCCCGAACTTCGCGGTGAAGGCGTCGGCGTCGTCGGCCGACAGTGGCGCGGTACCCGAGGTGACCGCGCGGATACTCGCCAGATCGGCGCGCGTCAGCTCCGAGTGCAGCACCATCCGCAGCGCGGCAGGCACCAGGGACACCGCCCGCGGCCGGTGCTCGCGGACGGCGGCCGCCCACCGGTCGAGCTCGAACCGCCGCAGCAGGACGAACGGACGGGCTTCGGCGATGCAGAGCAGGACCCGGAACACGCCGCCGATATGCACCAGCGGGGAGTTCACGATCGCCACGCCCTGTCGCAGTTCGGCTGGCGCGGAGGATGTCTCGGGATCCGTGCCGATGACGCTGCGGGCCAGCATGTCGTAGGTGAGGTCGACACGCTTCGGCGGGCCGGTGGTGCCGCTGGTCAGCATCCAGACCGCGACACCGGGGCGGCCGGGATCGTCGGATGCGGTGCCCGGTGTGACCTCGGGCGCGGTGTCGAGATCGCGGATCGCGACGCGGCTCGCCGTGCTGGACGGCGGCATCAGTGCGGCCAGATCGGCGTCGAGGCCGATGATCACCGGCAGCTGGAGTGCCTCGATATCGGCTCTGGTGCGGTCGTCGCCGCGCGACGGGTTGATCACCACGACGGTGCCGCCGGCGGCCAGCACGCCGAGCAATGCGGCGACGTGAGCGGGTTCGTTGCGCAGCATGATGCCGACCCGGCCGCGGCCGGATACCGCCGCAATCTGTCGGGCCGAGGTCGCGACCTGTCCCCAGGTGAACCACTCACCCTCGAACTGGATCGCCGACGCGGCGGGGTTCAGGCCGAGAACGTGATCGATGCGCTCCGAAAGGACTTGACCCATCAGCGAATCCGCGGGGCTCTCTTGGTGGTGCCGTCGGTGCGCGCCGCCAACTCGGCCTTGGCGATCGGATTCCCCAGTCGGGTGTAGATGAGGCCCTGGTCCATGGCGGCCCGATACGGTTTGTCCAGGGACTCCCAGATCGCCTTGACGGTGCCCTGGGTGGCGGTCGGAGGTTTGGCGGCGATCGTCGTCGCGATCTCATCGGCCCGGCGCCAGAGTTCCTCCTCGGCAACCACTTCGGTGACCAGCCCGATCCGCAGCGCGGTCTGCGCGCTCACCCGTTCGTCATTGCCCATCAGCGCCATCCGCAGCGTGTCCCCGAGCCCGATGCGGCGCATCAACCCGATCGGCTCGAGCGCGGACACCAGTCCTGCGCTGACATGGGAGTCGAAGAACGTCGCTCCCTGCGAGCAGATCACCACGTCGGCCTCGTTGACGAAGTACAGCGCGCCTGCGGTGCACATGCCCTGTACGGCACACACCACCGGCTTCCACATCTTCTGCCACTTCGGGCTGAGCAGCTCACCGGGATCTTCGTGGTTCCAGACGATCTCGGGTTGGCCGTAGCTCGACTTGACGTCGAGTCCGGCGCTGAACGCCCGTTCGCCCGCCGCGCGCAGCACCACCGCGTTGATGGCCTCGTCGCCCTTGATGATGTGCCAGATGTCCTTCATCTCGTGACACATCGTGCGGTTGAAGGAGTTCAGCGCCTCGGGGCGGTTCAATGTGACCGTGGCGACGCGCGTGTCGTGGTCGAGGTCGAGGAGGATGGTGTCGAAACTCATCGACATTTCCAGTTGGGTGTGCGCTTTTCGACGAACGCCAGCGGCCCCTCGTGCGCGTCCTCGGTGCGCAGCACCCGCTCGCGGAACGTCTCGGCCAGGATCTCGCCCTCCAGCAGCGGTAGGTCGAGGGTTTTGTGGATCGCCAACCGGGTGCCCCGCACCGCAAGCGGCGCATTGGAATTGACGATGCCCGCGATCTCGTGCGCCCGTTCCAGGAGCTTGTCGTGCTCGACGACCTCGGTGATCATCCCGAGGTCGTAGGCGCGCTCGGCGCTCATCCTCTCGTGCTTGCCCATCAGGGCCATCCGCAGCGCGACCGAGCGGGGCAGGGCCCGGGCCAGCCGTACCATCTCCCGCGCGGCGACCAGGCCGATGCTCACATGGGGATCGAAGAACGTGGCCTTGTCGGAGGCGATGACGATGTCGCCGGTGGTGACCCAGTCCAGGCCGGCACCACAACAGATGCCGTTGATGGCGGCCAGCACCGGCTTGGCCATCCGGCGGAACGGAGGAGTGCCCTCCTGCGGCGCCTCCCACTGGTCGTAGGTCGACAGGTAGGGGCGCTCGTAGATCACCTTGCCGTCCTCGGGGATCTCCCTTACGTCGGCGCCGGTGCAGAACGCCCGACCCGTTCCGGTGACGATCATCAGCCAGATGTTGTCGTCGCCCTCGGCTTCGTCGTAGGCGGCGCGCAGTTCGGTGACCATGTGGGGTGACAGCGCGTTGAGCGCCTCGGGCCGGTTCAGCGTGATGGTGGCCGTGTGCCCGTCGACGTCGTAGCCGATGGTGTCATATGTCGTCACGTACTTCCCTTCGTCTATCTGCCCTGGAAGTCCGGTGCTCGTCGCTCCCGGAACGCGGCCAGGCCCTCTTTGAAATCCATTGTTCGGCAGGAGAGTTCGAGGCTGGCGAGCTCGTGGTTCATCGACTGTGCCAGGCTGGCGGTCAGGCCGTAGTTGATGGCCTGCTTGGCCAGACCGATCGCCACCGTGGGGCCCGCCGCCAGGCGCGCCAGTAGCTCCTCGGTGGCGGCGCCGAGCTGCTCGGCGCTGACGGAGTCGTGGATCAACCCCCAGTCGGCGGCGCCGGCGCCGGCGACCTTCTCGCCGAGCAGCAGCATGCGTTTGGCCCGGGCTACCCCAGCGAGCCGGGGCAGCAGCCAGGTCGCGCCGGAGTCGGGGCTGAACCCCCGGTCGACGAAGGGCTCCCACAGCGTTGCGTCGGAGGCGGCCACGGTGAAGTCGGCGGCCAGCGCGAGGTTGCAGCCGAGGCCGGCGGCCCACCCCTGCACGCTGCACACCACCGGCAGTTGGATCAATGCGATGAGCTCGACCAGTCGATTCGCGGTGTGGGGGATGCGGCGGGTGAGGTCGCCGGTCCGGGGCCTGCTGCCGTCGCTGTTGGTGGCGACCCAGTCGGCACCCGCGCAGAAGTCCCCGCCGGCGCCGGTCAGATGGACGGCGCGCAGCGAGTCATCGGTGGCGGCCGCGGTCAGGATTCCGACGAGGTCGTCGATCATGCTGTGAGTCAACGAGTTACGCCGAGAAGGTCGGTCCAGGGTGATGCGCAGGACGGACCCGCTCGTATGCTGCCGTACCGCTCCAGCGTCCGCGTCGTCACCCACCCGGGCACCTCATTTCGGAGACTATACAGATAGCCATACAGTTGTTGGTACGGTTACTATCCTGTACAACTTAGCAAGGAAAGGCCGTTGAGGGAACAGTGCCGGCACAGCGCATCCGACAGCCGCGAGTGGCAGAGCTCGTGGCTTCCCGGCTGCGCGACGACATCCTGACGGGGCGGCTCAAGGAGGGCGATGTGTTGCCCTCGCAGGAGAGCCTTTTCGCCGAGTTCGGGGTCAGCCCACCGGCCGTGCGGGAGGCGATTCACATCCTGGAGTCCGACGGGTTGATTTCCGTGCGGCGAGGCAACGTCGGTGGCGCGGTGGTGCATCTGCCTTCGGCGGACCGGACCGCACAGATGATCAGCATGGTGCTGCAGACGCGCGCCGCGACGCCCGGCGATGTCAGCGAGGCCCTGCTGCATCTGGAACCGATCTGCGCGGGGATGTGCGCCGCTCGCGAGGACCGCATGAGCGAGGTGGTGCCGCACCTGCAGGCGGCGATCGACGTGCAGACCGAGCAGTTCGACACGCCATCGCGCTACGTGCCCAACGCCCGTCGTTTCCACGAGGCGGTCGTCTCGCGGTGCGGCAACGAACCGATGATCCTGCTGATCGGTTCGCTCGAAGTCATCTGGACGGCGCACGAGTCGTCGGTGTGGAGCGACGAACGCCATCCCGGCGATCCGATGGAGCCCAAGACGATGCGGGCGGCGCTGCGGGACCACCGCCGGCTTCTCGAGGCCATCATCGACGGCAATTCGGCCCGCGCAACGAGGCTGGCCCAGGACCACCTGGCGGTCGCGCGCCGCAACACGCTTGCCGCCGGCAATGACAAAACCATTGAGGCCAAGCTCATCTCGAGCCACGAGCGCTGAGATCCAACCGACAGGAAGCCACCATGACCGCCGCCGCCGATGACCGTGTGCTCTTCGAGGCCGACAGGGACAAGCGCATCGCGACCATCACGCTGAACAACCCTGCGCAGCGCAACTCGTATGACGCCTCGATGCGGGAGTTGCTTGCGCGCTACCTCGACGACGTCGCCGAGGACGACGACCTCACCGTGGTGCTCCTGCGCGGGGCCGAGGGAGTGTTCAGCACCGGGGCAGACATGAACAACGCCTACGGCTGGTATGGCGATGAGCGCTCGCGCGAAGAGCCGCGTAGAAGCCGGCCGAGTCAGCGTCGTCGACTGACGGTGGATCGTAAGTCGTTTGGCTTCTATCACAACCTGATGGGCTTTCCGAAGGTCACTGTCGGCGAGATCAACGGCTACGCGCTCGGTGGCGGTTTCGAGATGGCGCTGATGACCGACATCTCAGTGATCGGCCGCACGACGAAGATCGGGATGCCCGCCACCCGCTTCCTCGGCCCCGCGTTGGGCAGCCTGCACATGTTCTTCCATCGGCTGGGCCCGGTGCTCGCGCGGCGCATGCTGCTCACCGGCGACATCATCGAGGCCGGCGAGATCGAGCACCTCGGAATCTTCACCGACACCTGTGACGCCGGCGCGGTCACGGCGCGTGCCCGGTACTGGGCGGAGAAGGCCGCGAAGATGCCCGCCGACGGCGTCGTCATCGCCAAGGAGGCGTTCCGACTGGTCGAGCAGAGCCAGGCGTACCAGGGCGAGGAAGTGGCGAGCTACCTGTTCCACGCGTACGGGACGAACCTTCAGTTCGCGCCCGGTGAGTTCAACTTCGTCAAGACCCGCGCTCAGCACGGCACCAAGGAGGCGTTCCGGCTGCGGGATGAGCATTTCTTCGTCCCCGAGCCGGCCCCGAGCCCTGAGTGATCTGGCCCACGTACTGCCAGCGCTACATTATCTGCTACTTTTGTAAAGTTCGTTCACGCTGAAACCGAGGTCGAGAACATGCCAACACCCGTCATCGTCGGAGCCGCCAGGACGGCCATCGGCCGGTCCTTCAAGGGCACCCTTGTCAACACGCCGCCCGAGACCCTGATCACGACCGTTCTTCCCGAGGTGGTGCGGCGATCCGGCGTCGACCCGGCTGACATCGACGACATCATCTTCGCCGAATCCCATTACGGTGGTGGCGATCTGGCGCGCTACGCGGCCACTGCATGCGGTCTCGAGCATGTCCCGGGGCAGTCGGTCAACCGGCACTGCGCAGGCAGCCTTACCGCGATCGGCAATGCGTCGGCGCAGATCGGCTCCGGCATGGAGCGGGTGCTGATCGCCGGTGGTGTGCAGTCGCTGTCGATGACGCCGCTGACGAACTGGCGGATCCCGGGGCCGGAGCTGAAGTTCGAGGAGCGGTGGATGCCACCCACCCATGTCGAGACGCCCGACGCGCCGGCCAAGGACATGTCGATCACCGTCGGCTGGAACACCGCCCAGGCCGTCGGCATCACCCGTGAGGAGATGGACGCCTGGGCCGCGCGCTCACACCAGCGCGCGATCGCGGCCATCGACGCGGGCAAGTTCGTCGACGAGATCATCCCGCTCAAGGTGGAACTGCCCGACGGTTCGGTGATCGACTTCAGCGTCGACGAGTTCCCCCGCCGCGACACCACCGTCGAGAAACTGGCCGGTCTGAAGGTCCTGCACCCGGAGATCGAGGGGTTCTCGATCACTGCGGGCAACAGCAGCGGCACCAACGATGCAGCGGCGGGCGTCGCCCTCGTGGAGAGCGACTACGCCGCGGCGAACGGGCTGAACGTGATGGCGACCGTGAAGGCGTGGGCGTCGGCGGGCGTCACCCCGCGCGACTGCGGTCTCGGCGCGCTGAAGGCCATCAGCAAGGTGCTCGACCGCGGCGGACTGACCGCATCCGACGTCGCTCTGTGGGAGATCAACGAGGCCTTCGCGTCCGTGCCGATTGCGGCGTGCAAGGAGTTCGGGCTCGACGAGGAACTGGTCAACTTCTCCGGAAGCGGCTGCAGCCTCGGTCACCCGATCGCCGCCTCCGGCGCCCGGATGGTCACGACGCTGGTCTACGAACTGCAGCGCCGCGGCGGCGGCATCGGAGTCGCGGCGATGTGTGCCGGCGGCGGCCAGGGCGGCGCCGTCATCATCGAGGTCTAATCCCCGCCGGTCCCTGTTCCGCCGAAACGGCATTCCAGCAGACAAAGTGCGAGTGAGTACCTGCTGGAATGCCATTTCGGCGCAGGGTTACCGGCGCAGGGTTGGCTAGCGCGCGGGGGCCTTGCTCCGCGCGCGCGGGGCAGCGCTCTTGGTCGCCTTGCGGGCAGGCTTGCCGCCTTGCTCGATGAGCCTGCCTGCGTGGTCGAGGATGCACTCGAGGCCGAACTCGAAATTGCGGTCATCGGCAGCGCTGAGGTGATGACCCTTCTGCGTGACAGCGGCCAGCAACGGCGCCGTGTCGGGGTCGATCGACATCGAGTCCTCGATGTCTCCGTGGCCATCCTCGGCGGCGAGGTTCTTCTCGCGAAGTCGCTGCAGCACCACCGAACCGCGAACATGAACCGACATCGCCGAGTAGGTGTCGAACGCGTCCTCCGGTGCGAGCCCGGCCTCGACGAGGCTGTTGATCGCCTTCTCCACCTCCTGCACCCCCACCTTCGCCGCGCGGGGACTCAGCGCTGACCGGATGAGAATGAGGTCGCACAGGATCGGATTGCCGTTGAACGTCTTTCGCATCGCACGGGCATGGTTTCGCAGCGTCTCGCGCCAGTCCTTGGCCTCAACGTAGGGGGTGGCGAAGGCGTACTGGCGCAACGCCCGATCGGTCATCGCGTTGAGCAGGTCGTCCTTCTTGCGGAAGTACCAGTAGATGCTCGTGACCCCGACGCCCAGGTGCTTGCCCAGCAGCGGCATGCTCAGATTGTCGATGCCGACCTGCTCGGCGAGCTCGAACGCGCCCTTGATGATGTCATCGGGATTGATGGAACCGCGCTCGCGCCGTTGTCGCTTTTCCGCGGTCGCCTGCTTCGCCACTCAGGGCACCTCCATCATTGTGATGCTGCGAGTGCAGCTCCCGGATACCCGGGCTGGTGGTCGAGAAAACTGCCGGCAGCGAGTAGCCTGAACTGCGTCTTTGCGTTCGTGTCGCTGTGTCGCCGTGTCCGCGACCTTACCGTCCGACGTCGGATTGGCAGCGGCCACGGTGGTTCCACCCTTCTACTGTAAGTCCTATAGTAAGCTTTTCCACGAACATTCGGGCGAAAGGTCAAGGGCGACAGAGTGTCAGACGAAGTTCTTCTGGAACGGCACGATCGCGTGCTCGTGATCACCATCAATCGACCCGAGGCGCGCAACGCGTTCAACCTCGCGGTCGCTCGGGGCCTCGCCGACGCGATGGACGAACTCGACGACACCGCGGAGTTGTCGGTCGCGATCGTCACCGGCGCCGGCGGCAACTTCTGTGCGGGCATGGACCTCAAGGCGTTCATGGCCGGTGAGGTGCCCGCCATCCCCGGCCGTGGCATCGGGTTCACCGAGCGGCCGCCGCGCAAGCCCGTCATCGCGGCCGTCGAGGGCTACGCACTGGCCGGCGGCACCGAGATCGTGTTGGCCACCGACCTGGTGGTCGCGGCCAGGAACGCCAAGTTCGGTATCCCGGAGGTCAAGCGCGGCCTCGTCGCCGCGGGTGGCGGGTTGCTGCGACTGCCGCACCGGATCCCGTACCAGAAGGCGCTCGAACTCGCGCTGACCGGAGACAGTTTCACCGCCGAGGAAGCCGCGCAGTGGGGCTTCGTCAACGTGCTGACCGAGCCGGGGGAGGCGCTCGCGGGTGCGCTGGCTCTGGCCGAGCGGATCACCGCGAACGGCCCGTTGGCGGTGGCGGTGACGAAGGAGGTCATCGCCAAGTCCGCAGGCTGGAGCGAGGACGAGATGTGGAAGAAGCAGATGGAGTTGATCTCTCCGGTGTTCTCCTCCAAGGACGCGATGGAGGGTGCGACGGCGTTCGCCGAGAAGCGCAAGCCCAACTGGACGGGAACCTGACGGACCCGTGGATTTGGGGTTCACGAATGCGACCGCCGTCGTCGGCGGCGGTCGCGGCATGGACCTGGCCGCAGAGCGCTGCCTCGCCGAGGATGGTGCCCGGGTAGCGATCGTCGGCCGGTCCCGGCATTTCTGGCATGGCGGCGCAACTCCGTCATGACCGGCGACAACATCAACGTCGACGGCGGCAGCGACTTCATCGAGTTCACCTGATCCGAGGGGCGTGCCATGGCGACAGCACGGGACGTGCGTACCCGGAATCGCGCCCCGCGCAAGCGGTTCTGGCCGACGCGGCGAAGAGCCAGATTCGGGAGGCGTACAGGCGATTCGGACTCATCGAGGACTGAGCCGGGAGCTCTCGAGTCGCCTTGCGGAAGGCGCTACCGATAGGTGTACAGTATGAGCAAATCCCGAGCTGACGTGCGAGGAGCTGACCAGTCGATGAGGCCGTCGCGGTGACCGTTTCCGACACGGCGAGTCCCGTGCTGTTCGAGCTTCTCGACAGTGGCGTCGCCGTCGTGACCCTGAACCGCCCGGAACGCCTCAACGCGTGGGGCGGCGGCCTGGCCGGAGCGTTCTATCGCTGTATGGACCGCGCCGAGAGTGATCCCGCGGTCCGCGTCGTCGTGGTCACCGGAAGTGGCCGGGCATTCTGTGCGGGCGCCGATATGGGCGATCTCGACACCATAAGCGGGGCAAGCGAATCCACCGGCGGGCAGGAGCGAAGCGACCGGGGAATGGGCACCGCCGAGCACACTGATGTCACCAAGCTGGTCGGCGAGCGGCATCCGCACTTCGTCACCTCGATGCGCACACCGATCATCGCGGCCATCAACGGCGCATGTGCCGGGATCGGTCTGACGCAGGCGCTGATGTGCGACGTCCGGTTCGCCGCGGCCGGAGCCAAGTTCACCACCGCGTTCGCCCGGCGGGGGTTGATCGGCGAGTACGGCATCTCCTGGATCCTGCCGCGTGTCGTCGGGTGGGGCGCCGCGCTCGACCTGCTGCTGAGCGGGCGCACCTTCTACGCTGACGAGGCCGCGGAGCTGGGGTTGGTCAAGGAGGTCGTCGCGCCCGAGGACCTGATGCCCCGGGCGTTGGCGTACGCGCAGGACATCGCCACGCACTGCGCGCCGAGTTCGCTGGCGGTCATCAAGCGCCAGATGTACGACGACGCGCTGCGCGACATGGTGTCGTCCAGCGCGCGCGCCGAGAAACTCATGCACGAATCGATGCAGCGTCCGGACTTCATCGAAGGCATCACCGCTTTCTTCGAAAAGAGACCGCCGGCCTTTCCGCCGCTCAAGGAGGACCAGCCATGACCGAATCGAAAGTCCTGGATTACCGGGCGATCGACGTCGACAACCACTACTACGAGACGACCGATTCGTGCACCCGCCATCTGCCCAAGGAGTTCAAGCGCCGCGGCGTGCAGATGCTGACCGAGGGCAAGCGCACGTTCGCCGTGATGGGGGGTGTGGTCAACCACTTCATCCCGAACCCGACGTTCGACCCGATCATCGAGCCGGGGTGCCTGGATCTGTTGTTCCGCGGCGAGATTCCCGAGGGTGTGGATCCGGCGTCGTTGATGAAGGTTGATCGGTTGCCCGACCATCCCGAATATCAGAATCGCGATGCCCGGGTGAAGATCCTGGACAAACAGAACCTCGAGACGGTGTTCATGCTGCCGACGTTCGCGTGCGGCGTGGAGGAGGCGCTCAAGCATGACATCGACGCCACGATGGCGACGGTGCACGCGTTCAACCTGTGGCTCGACGAGGACTGGGGGTTCGACCGACCTGACCACCGGTTCCTGTCGGCGCCAATCATCTCGCTGGCTGATCCGGACAAGGCCGTCGAGGAGGTCGAGTTCGTGCTGAGCCGCGGCGCCAAGAACGTCTGCGTGCGGCCTGCCCCGGTGCCCGGCGTCGTCAAACCCCGGTCGCTGGGCGACCCGCTGCACGATCCGGTGTGGGCCCGATTGGCCGAGGCCGGCGTGCCGGTGATCTTCCACCTGTCCGACAGCGGATATCTCGCGATCGCGGCGTTGTGGGGCGGCAAGGCGACCTTCGAGGGTTTTGGCAAGAAGGACCCGCTCGATCAGATCCTGCTCGACGATCGCGCGATCCATGACGCGATGGCCTCGATGATCGTCCACCAGGTGTTCACCCGGCATCCGACGCTCAAGGTGGCCAGCATCGAGAACGGCTCGTACTTCGTCTACCGGCTGATCAAGCGACTCAAGAAGGCGGCCAACACCGCGCCGTACCACTTCAAGGAAGATCCGGTCGAACAACTGCGCAACAACGTCTGGATCGCGCCGTACTACGAAGACGACGTGAAGCTGCTCGCCGCGACCATCGGGGTGGACAAGATCCTGTTCGGTTCGGACTGGCCGCACGGCGAGGGTCTGGCGGATCCGATGGCGTTCACCGCCGACATCCCGCAGTTCCCCGAGTTCAGCGCCGAAGACACCCGGAAAGTCATGCGCGACAACGCCCTTGATCTGCTGGGCGTGAACGTGACGGCGTCCGCCTAGCCATGCCGGAGTGGACCATCGGCGATGTCGTCGACGCCATCGCCGACGTCATCGGTGATCGCACGATGACGGTGTGCGGTGAGCGCAGAACCACCTACGGCGAGATGGCGCAGCGGACCCGCCAGTTCGCGAACTTCCTGGCCGCCAAGGGTTTCGGTGTGCATCGGCAACGCCACGCGCTGGAGAACTGGGAATGCGGGCAGGATCGCATCGCGCTGATCATGTACAACGACCGTTATCCGGAAGTCGTCGTGGGTGCACTGAAGGCCCGCACCGTCCCGGTGAACGTCAACCACCACTACACGCCGCGCGAAGTCGCCGAACTGCTGGATTACGTCAAGCCCCGCGCGGTCGTCTACCACCGGGCGCTCGGGGCGAAGTTCGCCGACGTTCTTCCGACGGACGGTTGTGAACTGCTGATCGCCGTCGACGACGGCAGTGAGGCGGTCGCTCTGCCCGGGTCGGTGTCGCTGGATGCCGCGGTGGCCATGGGTGATCCGGACAACCGCATCGTCACGTCCCCGGACGATCTCATCATGTACTGCACCGGCGGTACGACCGGGCGACCCAAGGGCGTGCTGTGGCGCCAGAGCGACACCTACGTGTCCTCGATGGTGGGCGCCGACCACGACTCGCCCACCGAGATCCACGACAAGGTGGCCCGCAACGAGGGGCCGCCGTGGTTCGCGGTGTCGCCGTTGATGCACGCGGCGGGCTTGTGGACGGTGTTCTCCGGGTCTCTCGCGGGTCTGCCGGTGGTGCTCTACGACGACCGCAAGAAGATGGATCCGCAATCGGTGTGGAGGACCGCCGAACGTGAGAAGGTCGGTCTCATGACGATGGTGGGCGACGCCTACGCGGTCCCGCTGATCGAGGAACTCCGCCGCAACGATTACGAGCTGTCCTCGCTGTACGCCATCGGAACCGGTGGTGCCGCAACCAATCCCAAGCATGTCAGCGCGATTCTCGAGAAGCTGCCGCAGCTGACGATCATCAACGGATACGGGTCCTCGGAGACGGGGAACATGGGTTTCGGGCACAACCAGCGCGGTTCGCATCGCGAGACCTTCGACCTGCGCGAGGGCGGGAGCGTGGTGTCCGAGGACATGGCGAGGTTTGTCGAACCGGGAGAACCGGAGGTCGGCTGGGTGGTGCGCAAGGGCCGGATTCCGTTGGGCTACTTCGACGATGCCGAGGCCACCCGCACGACGTTCCCCGTCGTCGAGGGGCACCGGGTGGTGGTGTCCGGTGACCGTGCCTCCCTCGAGCCCGACGGCACGCTGCGGCTGTACGGACGGGACTCACTGGTGGTCAACACCGGCGGCGAAAAGGTGTTCGTCGAAGAGGTTGAGGCAGTGCTGCGCGCGCATCCCGGGGTGGCCGACGCGCTGGTGGTCGGGCGCGAGAGCGACCGGTGGGGGCAGGAGGTGGTGGCGCTGGTGCAGTTGCACCCCGGCGAGACCGTCGCACCGGAGACACTGCGCGCCGCGTGCACCGAGGAGCTTGCGCGGTTCAAGGCGCCCAAGGCGGTCATCATCGTCGAGCAGGTCCGTCGGCTGGGCAACGGCAAGGCCGACTACCGATGGGCCAAGGGCGAAGCGGTCAACGGTGCCGCGGTGGTGACTCCGTGACGGCCCACCGCGTCATCGATTGCCTCGTCAATGTCCACTTCGGCGAAACCGCAAAGCAACCCGAGTTCATGCTCAAGGTGCGCGACGACTACTTCAAGGGCCCGCAGTCGCTCTACGACCAGGTCGAGCTCCCGGCACTGCTCGACGAGATGGACGAACACGGCGTCACCAGAGCCATCCTGATGGACAACCTGGTCAAACCGTCGGTGACCGCGCGGACGTTCGTCGCGGAACGCCCGGACCGGTTCGCGCTCGCGATCGGCGGCATCAACCTGCTGCGTCCCGTCCCCGCGCTGCGCGAACTGGCTGCGGTGTGCGGTGATCTGCCCGTCGCGTACGCCGCTGTCGGGCCGAGCTTCTGGGGCGACGGCATGTATCCGCCGAGCGACGCCGTGTACTACCCGCTGTACGCCAAGTGCGCCGAACTCGAATTGCCGCTGTGCGTCAACACCGGTCTTCCGGGACCGCCGATCCCCGGTGAGGTCCAGAACCCGATTCACCTCGACAGGGTGTGCGTCCGATTCCCGGAACTGAAGCTGTGCATGATCCATGGCGCCGACCCGTGGTGGGACGTGGCGATCCGGCTGCTGATCAAGTACGCCAACCTGCGCATCATGACCTCGGCATGGGCGCCCAAGCGGCTCCCGGACAACCTGCTGCACTACATGCGCACCCGCGGGACGAACAAGGTGATCTTTGCGTCGGACTGGCCCGTGCTGCGACAGAGCCGGGTCGTTCCCGAGGCAGTGGCGCTGGACCTGCCGCCCGAGGTTCTCGACAATTATCTCTTCAACAACGCGAACGATTTCTTTTTCGGCGGCGAGCACAACGAACAGGAGCGCTGAGGATGGATCGCTACGAACTGCGCAGGCAGGACTACAGCCTCTCCGAGGATCACCAGGCGCTGCTGGCGGCGTACAAGGACTTCTTCAGCACCCGCTGCACGATCGAGACCGTGCGGGCCGCCGAGGAGTCCGGCTTCGACAAGAGCCTGTGGGAACGCCTGTGCGCGATGGGCGCAACGACGATGGCACTGCCGGAATCGGTCGGCGGTGACGGGGCGACCCTGGTCGACCTCACGCTGGTGGCCGAGGAGATCGGTCGATCTCTGGCGCCGGTGCCGTGGATCGACCACGTATGTGCCGCGCGGCTGCTCAGCCGGCTCGGAGCCGTGGAGCCCGACATCGTCAACGGCACGCAGGTGGTGGGGTTCGATCCCGCGCAGGACAGCGTGGCCGGGATCAGGTTGATCCCCACCGGGTCCATCGCCGACCACATTGTGGTGCGCGACGGGACAGACATCGTCCGGCTCACCTTCGCCTCCCGGCCGGTCCACGTCGACAACATCGGCAAGCTCCCGATGGCGTGGGTGGATCCCGCCGCCGCCGACAACCGAGCGGTGCTTGCCAGCGGTACCGAGGCGCTGGCCGAATATCAACGTGCACTTGATGAATGGCGTCTGCTGACAGGTGCCGCGCTGGTCGGGCTCGTCGAGGAGACGATGACGATCGCCGCCGAGTTCGCCAAGACGCGCTACACACTCGGTGTCCCAATCTCGACGCTGCAGGGCATCTCGCATCCGCTGGCCAACATCGCCATCACCGTGCAGGGCGGCCGTAACCTCGCCCGGCGCGCAGCATGGTTTCTCGACAACGAACCCGACGAGCGACCGGAGTTGGCGCCGTCGGTGTTCGTGTTCATGGCCGAGGAGGCTGCCAAGGCGGCGACGATGGCCGTTCACGTGCAGGGCGGGCTCGGTGTCTCGGCGGAGGCGGCCGCCACCGCCTATCTGGTTCGGGCCAGGGGATGGGCGATCGCCGGCGGAGACCCCGGCGCCACCGCGAAACACATCGCCGACATCGTCGCCACGCGCGAAGGACGGAGCTGAGCAATGGATTTCTCACGAGTGCAACTCGATGACGACGACCAGAAGTTCCAGGACGAGGCGCGCAGATTCCTCAGTGAGTTGGTTACCGAGGAGGTGCTGCGACGCGACCGGGAGACCGGCGACAACTTCGACGAGGGCGTGCACCTTGCGCTCGGCGCGTCCGGCTACCTGGAGCGCGAGTGGAAACCCCGCTCGGAGCACGCCTTCACCCGCATCCAGCGTCGGATCTGGGACCTGGAGAAGCGCCGCGCCCACGTGCCGTGGGTGACGTCGGGGACCACGGCGATGATTGTCAAGTCGGTGGAGAAGTTCGGTTCGCCGGAGGTCAAAGACGAAGTGCTGCCGCGGGTCTACAGCGGTCACGTGCGGCTGTGTCTGGGCTACACCGAACCCGACGGGGGTTCCGATGTGGCGACGTGCAAGACGCGCGCGGTGCGCGACGGTGACCAGTGGGTCATCAACGGGTCGAAGATGTTCACCACCGGCGCGCACAACTGCCAGTACGTGTTCCTCATCACGAACACCGATCCGTCGGCTCCGAAGCACAAGAGCCTCACCATGTTCCTGGTTCCCCTCGATGCGCCGGGTGTCGAGATCCAGGGAATCCGGACCGTCGACGGCGACCGCACCAACATCGTCTACTACAGCGACGTCCGCGTGCCGGACAAGTACCGGCTCGGTGAGGTCAACGGTGGCTGGACGGTGGTCCGGGAACCGCTCGACGCTGAACACGGTGCCGTGGACGCGGCCGTCGACGGTCTGGCCGACGTGTCGATCATGATGCACCAGGCGGGCTTCATGGCCGCCGCGGTGGACAAGGCGGCGGCGACGTCGACCGTCGCGAATCCCAACGGCCGCAGGCTCATCGACGACGGTGCGGTCGGCTACCGGCTGGGCCGTTGTGTCGCCAGGTTGGAGGCGTCACTGTCTGCGCCCAGCATCTTCGGCCGGGTGGCGCTCGCACAGACGATGCGCGACATTGCCCCCGACCTCATGGATATCCTCGGCGCCGCATCGGCGCTGCCCAGCGGCACCGACGGGGCGGCCGACGACGGGGCAGCCGAGTACGCCTACCGGTTCGCGCCGCTATTCGGGATCTACGGCGGCACCCTTGAGGTGTTCCGCAACATGATCGCGCAGTACGTGCTGGGTCTCGGCAAGCCCAACTACTCGCCCGCCAAAACCTAGGGATTCGGCGTCTTTGGTCGCTCTGGCGTTGACCAAATACGCGAAATCGCTCAGGTGGTGAGGATCGTCGCGCCCGCGGTACCTGGTGCGCCATACAGCTGAGCGAAGCCGACTTTCGGCTCGCCGGGGATCTGGCGGTCGCCGGCCTCGCCGCGGAGTTGGCGGACGATCTCGTGGAGCTGCCGTAGTCCGGATGCCCCGATCGGCTCGCCATTGGCGAGTAGGCCGCCGTCGGTGTTGACCGGCATCGAGCCACCGATCTCGGTGGCGCCCTCGGCGATCAGCTTCTCCTGATCACCGTCGGCGCAGAAACCGGCTTCGGCCATGTGGATGACCTCCGCCCCGGCGTCGGTGTCCTGCAACTGGATCACGTCGACATCGGACGGCTCGATGCCGGCCTTCTCGAACGCCGCGCGCGCGGCGTACACCGTGGGTGCCACGTCCTCGTCGACAGGAGCGAACGTGGTGTTGACCTCGTAGGCGCCGTACTTGCGGGTGCGCACCTCGACGGCGCGGACAAACACCGGCTTGGTGGTGTAACGGTGCGCGAGGTCCGCCCGGCACATCACGACCGCGGCCGCCCCCTCGTCCGGGGAGCAGAACATGTATTGCGTCAGTGGGTAGTTGAGCATCGGAGAGTCCAGGATCGCGTCCTCGGCCATCGGCTTACGCCGAAACGCGTTCGGGTTCAGCGCGCCGTTGCGGAGATTCTTATTGACCACCCGGGCCAGCGTCTGATGGCTGATGCCGTGCTCGTGCATGTAGCGGTTGGCCTTCATGCCGAAGAACTGCGTGGTCAGGTACTGGCCGTTCTCGGCGTACCAGCGCGGCATGCCCACCAGCGCCGGGTCTTCGGTGAAGGCGCCGCGGGGATGCTTGTCCAGCCCGACCGCGATACCGATGTCGTAGTCGCCCAATCGGATTCCGTCGGCGCACATCTTCGTGGCGCTGGCTGCGGTCGCACATGCGTTGAAGACGTTGGTGAAGGGGATGCCGGACAGGCCGACCATTCCGACGATGGCGTCCGGATTGGCGACCGTCCAACTGCCGCCGACCCCGAACTGGATGTCATTCCATGTCACTCCCGCATCCGCGACGGCGGCGGTGATGGCATCGACGCCCATCTCCATCGCGGACTTTCCGTCGAAACGGCCGAACGGGTGCAGTCCCACCCCGATGATCGCAACGTCGTGCATGGCGGGAGATCCTTTCGACTCAGACCGGCCGCGGCGACTTGGTCAACCGTAAATATTACAGTAACGCCTTTCAGTAAGAAACCGGCCTGCGTCGCACCAGCTGCGCCTGCTGGATGGTGGCCACCGGGCCTGTCTCGTCGAAGAGGGTCCCGCGGGAGATACCGACTCCATCTCGGCCGTAATGGTTTTCGGAGCGCACCCCGATCCACGGTCCGTCGGGTAGCCGGTGGATATGCACCGCGAGGTCGGTGTTGAGGAACGTCCACTCGGCGGGCTCGAGACGCGTGCCCATCCCGTTGGCGATGTCGGCCACCGCGAACAGTTGTTGGGTCGGCGTCATCGTCTCGCCCGCGACCAGATCGACCAGCGGCCTGGCCCAGCATTCCGCCTGAAGGCTGTGGAGGATGTCGTTGACCCAGCGCCAGTCCAGGCTGTGGATGTAGGTCTGATTCGCGTCGCTGCTGGCGTCGCGGCGCCGCCCCTCGGCGACCGGTCGCAGCGGGGCGGCGGGGGTGAAGTGCAGTTCGTCGCTGTCGCTGAACTGGAACCGCCACGCGGAAGCCTTGGCCACCGGCCTGGGTCGGCCGTCCGGTCCGGGCGCCAACATCTCGGCGCCGATCAGCTCGATCATCGTGCCCGGACGCTCGACCCGAGCACGCACCCACAGCGGGTCAGTGACCGGCACCGGCCCCAGGAGGTCGACCACGACCCGGCTGATGCGGGAGTCCTCACGTGGCGCGCAGTGCTCGATCGCGCGGACCAGCAGCGCCGCGACCGGCGAGGCATTCTGCATCGTGGCCGCCCAGGTGCTGACCACATGGCCGGACGCAGCGAACCTGTGCCCGACGGGGTCGTCGGGATCGATCAGGTCGTAGTAGGCGTCGGTCACGTCCGGTCCTGTCTTTCCGCGCGGAGGTCGCCAGCCGCAGGATAGGGTTGCACTTATCGAAAGTACAACGGGATGCCTTTCAAGTCGTCACCGCGGGTCGATCAGATCCCGCAGGCGTTCGGCTGGGCACACGGCCGCGCCGGCTGACCGGACCCGATCGGCCAGGCTGCGGTCCGAGGTCGCCACCAGGATCTGGGCGGGATGCGCGTCGGCGCAGACCATCCGGACGATCTCGTCGTCGGCGGAGTTCGGCGCGGCCGCCGGAGCGTGGGTCACGGTGACCGTCGCCGACTCGATCGGCGTCGACGGAGGCTGCTCGAACACGACGGTCACATCGACGTCTTCGGTGACCGCCCAGCGCGCCACACTGTCGACGAGGGCGGTCATCGCGGCCTGCCGGTCGCGCCACCAGCCGTCCGGACGGGTGCCGATCACGTTCATTCCGTCGACAATCCAACGCACCCGGCACAGACTAGCCGGGTAGGTCGTCGGAGAAAGGCTCCTCGTATGGCTGGGATGGTTGAACACAAGGTCACGTTCTGCAGGATCTGCGAGCCGCTGTGCGGCATGATCGCCACCGTCGAGGACGGCAAGCTGACCGCGCTGCGGCCCGACAAGGATCACCCACTGTCGGCGGGGTTCGCCTGCCAGAAGGGCATCGCGTTCACCGAGGTCGTCAATGACCCCGATCGCGTCACCACGCCGCTGCGCCGCACGGCCGACGGGTTCGAGGAAGTGACCTGGGACGAGGCGATGACGGACATCGCCGCTCGGCTCTCGCGGGTGGTGCGGAAGCACGGACCCGGTGCGGTGGGCTGGTACATGGGCAATCCGGGGGCGTTCAGTTACGCCCACGTGCTGTCGATCATGGCGTTCATCAAAGGCATCGGCCGTGGCAGCCACTTCTTCACGGCGTCCTCGCAGGACACCAACTGCCGGCTGATGGCCAGCCAACTGTTGTACGGGACGCCCATCTCGGTGCCGATCCCGGATCTGACGCGAACGGATCTGCTCGTCGTCGTGGGCGCGAATCCCGTCGTGTCCCATGGCAGTTTCCTCACCGCGCCGCGGATCAAGGACCGCATGCACGACATCGTCAAGCGCGGGGGCCGGGTGATCGTGATCGATCCGCGCAAGACCGAGACCGCAGCCCAGTTCGAGTGGCTGGGCATCGTCCCGGACACCGATGCAATGCTGCTGCTGTCGCTGCTGCAGGTGATGTTCGCCGAAGGGTTGGCGCACCCGGACCACATCGTTTCGCTCGCCGACGGGCTGGACTGGCTACGGGCGCAGGTCGCGCCGTTCACCCCCGAGGCGACGGCGCCGCACACCGGCGTCGAGGCCGACGTCGTGCGCGGTCTGGCGCGCGACCTGGCGGCCACCCCGCGCGCGGCCGTGTACGGACGCCTCGGCACCTGCGTGGGCAGGTACGGCACGCTGACGTCGTATCTGCTCGACGTCGTCAATCTGGTCGCGGGCAATCTGGACAAGCCGGGGGGCTCGGTCATCAGCGGACTGGGGGTGCCGGCTCAGCGGTGGATGAACGTGGCCATGGGGGCCCTGCTGCGGCGCACGTACCGGCGCAAGCGGTCCCGTATCGGTGGCTTCCGGTCGATCATCGGCTCCGAACCGGCCGCGCTGATGGCCAAGGAGATGACCTCGCCCGGGGAGCGTCAGATCCGGGCCATGTTCATCAGCGCAGGAAACCCGGTGCTGTCGGTACCCAACGGCGACGAACTCGAGTCGGCGCTCGATGCGCTGGATCTGTCTGTGGCCCTTGACTTCTACGTGACCGAGACGACCGCGCACTGCGATTATGTGCTGCCCGTGACGACGATGTACGAGCGCGACGATTTTCCGCTGGTCTTTCAACCGTTCCAGGCGACGCCGTTCCGTCAGGCCACCGAGGCCGTCGTCGAGCCGATCGGGCAGGCCCGTCAGGAGTGGGAGATCGTCGGTGAACTGATCCGTCGGGTCGCCGACGAGTCGCGGGTGTTCTCTGTCATCCGCGCGTCGGGTTCTGCGATGCGACGGCTCGGCGTCCCGTTCACACCGCGGAAGTTCGCTGACGGGATCATCAGGGTCGCGGCCGGTGGTGACCGGTTCGGCCTGCGCCGCGGCGGGCTCACCTTCGGGCGCCTGACACGGGACCATGCGCACGGGACACTGATCACACAGCATCTGAGAACCGGGGTGCTGAGGGAGGCGATCGCCTATCCGCGGGGCCGGATCCGGTTGGCGCACGACGACATCGCGGCCGAGATCGCGGCGGCGTCGGGACTGCAGCAGCCGGGAGAGGCGTACCCGCTGCGGATGATCGGGATGCGCGAGCCGCGTTCGGAGAACTCGTGGATGCACAACGCTCCGCTGCTCATGCGTGGCGACCGTGGCCACCATGGGCTGATGAACGCCGACGACGCCGCCGAGCTGCAGATCGACGACGGCAGCGTGGTCGAGGTGAGCTCGCCCTACGGGACCATCACGGTGCCCGTCACCCTGACCAAGGACATCATGGCCGGCGTGATCGCCGTGCCGCACGGCTGGGGTCACAAGGGAACGGGCGGCTGGAAACTGGCCAACAAGGCCGGCGGTGCGAACGTCAACCGACTGACGTCGAGCGACCCGCAGGATGTCGAATCCCTCTCGGGCATGGCGTGGTTGACGGGCGTCCCGGTCCGCGTCTCACCCACCTGACCCCCTCTCCGCCGAAATGGCATTCCAGCAGCGAAAGTGCGAGTGTGGGCCTGCTGGAATGCCATTTCGGCGGAATTGGGGGCTAGGCGATGGCGCCGCTGTCCTTGAGCGCCTCGATGCGGTCCCACTCCAGCCCGATCTCCATCAGAACGATCTCGGTGTGTTCGGAGGCCTGCGGCGCGCGCGTCGTTTCCAGAGGCTCGTGGTTGAACTGCACCGGCCCGCGGACCACCTTGAACGGCTCCCCGCCGTCGCTGGCCTCGACCTCGACGATCATGTCGTTGGCGATGGCCTGCTCGTCGGAGGCCAGATCGACGAGGCTCTGGAACGGCGCCCACTGACCCTTCATGGTCTTGAGGTGCTCGCGCCAGTAGTCGAACGGCTTGCTGCGGATCGCTTCGGTGATCAATTCCGCTGCCGCCTGGGCATTCTGGATGAGCGGCATGACCTCGGAGAACCGCGGGTCGTCAGCCAGTTCCGGCAAGCCGAGGTGCTCGAAGGCGTCGCGGATGTACCCGGTCGGGCTGACGATGCACAGGTTGATGGTGCCGCCGTCGGAGGTCAGGAAGTTGCCGAGGAACGGGTTGACGGTCGGGCCGATGGAATCCGGCATCAGTGACCTCATCGTCTCGCCGGTTTCCATGCCCTGGGTGACGCTGGCGCCGGCGGCCCACCACGCCGTGCTCATCAGCGACACGTCGAGCTCGAGCGCCTCGCCCGTCCGCTCGCGGTGGAACAGTGCCGCGGAGATGCCCCCGGCGATGTTCATCCCGCCGATCGAGTCCCCGAACGCCGGAATGCCTTGTGACAGCGCACCACCGAGCGCCTCCGGGGTCAGGGCGTGCCCGACGCCGCTGCGCGTCCAGAACGCTGTGCCGTCGAAGCCGCCGACGAGACGTTCCGGCCCCTTGTCGCCGTAGGCGCTGCCCCGCGCGTAGATGATCTCGGGGTTCACCGCGCGGATGTGCTCGATGTCGAACTTGTTCTTCTGCCGGGCCTGGGGCATGTAATTGGTGAGGAACACGTCGGCGGTCTTGGCGATCTCGTAGAGCACCTCCTGCCCGTCGGCGGTCGAGACGTCGATTCCGACGCTGCGCTTTCCGCGGTTGGGGTGTTCGATCAATGGGTGCCGATTGGGGTCCAGCTGGAACCCGCCCATGTTGATGAAGCCACGCTGGGTGTCCCCGCGCACCGGATGCTCGATCTTGATCACGTCGGCGCCCCAGTCGGCGAGTATCGCGCCGGCCGCGGGCACGAAGGTGAACTGGGCTACCTCGAGGACTCGGACGCCCTCCATCACCTTGATCAAGTCGATCCCTTCCGACGACGATGTCGAGCTGCTGTGCGAGAGTCTAGCGGAGGATCAATACTGTAATGTTTACTGTTGTTCGTCCGAGAACGCATGCCGCCGAAGAGGCCCAGGTGAGTGACGGCCCCGAAGCCAGTGCCGAGCGAGCCGAGACCAGCGTCGAGTTGGGCCGCCGCGCCGCGAGGCGCGCTGAGCACCGGATGCTGATCGCCGGGAACCTCGTGGACGCGGCCTCGGGCGCCGAGTGCGACAACCTCAGCCCCGCCACCGGGGCGCTGCTGGGCACCACCGCCGCCGCGGGCCCCGACGACATGGACCGGGCGATCGCCGCGGCGCGGAGCGCATTCGACACGACCGACTGGTCGACGAATCGACCGCTGCGCAAGCGATGCCTCGAGCAACTGCAGGCCGCGTTGGAGGCCGAGAAGGAAGAGTTGCGCGACGAACTCGTCGCCGAGGTCGGGTGTCCGGTGATGACGACGCAGACGGCGCAACTGGATTGGCCGCTGGCCGAGTCGTTGCGCTACCCGGCACACCTGATCGAGACGTTCGAATGGGAGCGGGTGCTCGAGGGCGGCGGGCTGTTCGGCGACCGAAACGTGCGCACCGTCGTCAAGGAGGCGGCCGGCGTCGTCGCCGCGGTGACGCCGTCCAACTTTCCCATCGAGGTCATCCTCAACAAGCTCGGACCGGCGCTGGCCGCGGGCAACACCGTCGTGCTCAAGCCTGATCCCCACACCCCGTGGAACGCCACGCGATTGGGCCGACTGATCGCCGAGCGGACCGACATCCCGCCCGGGGTGGTCAACGTGGTCACCACACCGTCCCGCGACGTCGCCGGGATGCTGGGCACCGACCCGCGGGTCGATCTGGTGTCGTTCACCGGATCCACCGCGGTCGGCAGGATGTTGATGCGTCACGGTGCCGACTCCATGAAGCGGATGTTCCTCGAACTCGGCGGCAAGTCCGCGGCGATCGTTCTCGACGACGCCAACCCCGCGGTGATCGTCCCGACCGCAGTCGGGGTGTGTGTCCACGCCGGGCAGGCGTGCGCGGCCACCAGTCGAATGCTGATCCACCGGTCGCTCTTCGACCAGGCGGTCGCCGACATCACCGCCGCCTATCAGTATGTGCCGGTGGGAGATCCGGTCGACCCCGGCACCCTCGTCGGACCCGTGATCAGCGCAGCACAGCAGAACCGAGTGCTGACCGCAATCGATGACGCACGCCGCGACGGGGCGGAGATCACCGTTGGCGGCGGGCCCGTGCAGGGCTTGCCCGGGCATCTGGCCGACGGTCACTTCGTGGCGCCGACGGTGATCGTCGGTGTCGACAACGGTGCGGCCATCGCCCAGCAGGAGGTGTTCGGCCCGGTGCTGGTCGTGCTGCCGTTCGAGGACGACGACGACGCCGTGCGCCTCGCCAACGACAGTCAGTTCGGGCTTGCGGGCGCGGTGATGTCGCGGTCTGCCGAGCGCGGCATGGCGATCGCGCGGCGCATCCGCACCGGTTCCTTCGGCGTCAACGGGGGAATGTTCTATGGCGCGGACGCCCCCTTCGGGGGCTACAAGAACAGCGGCCTCGGCCGGCAGTGCGGCATCGAAGGATTCCAGCAGTATCTGGAGACCAAGACCATTGCGCGCCGCGAACGCCGACAGGGCTGGAACGGCTAGCGAGGGGTCGCGGGGGCGAACGTCACCGGGATGGCGGTCGGTGACCGGAACGGCTGGCCGTGAATGTGCGGGTCGTCGTCGGTGACCAGCTGGATGTCCGACAGCCTGGTCAGGAGGGTCTCGACGGCCACCCGCGTTTCCATCCGGGCCAGGTGCAGTCCCATACACGTGTGCTCGCCGGCCGCGAATGATATGTGCGGCAGCCTCTTCCGGAAGATGTCGAACTCTTCGGCGCGTTCCCAGCGCTGCTCGTCGCGGTTGGCCGAGCCGATACAGACGTCGATCACCGATCCGGCAGGGATTGGCACACCCGCGACCTCAGTGGCCTCGGTGGCGAACCGCTGGACCGTCGTCAACGGCGTTTCGTACCGCAGGCCCTCTTCGATCGCCTGGCCGACGAGCTCATGATCGGCGGCGACAGCCTCGAACTGTTCGCGGTGGGCGAGTAGCAGGTAGAGGAGGTTGCCCGACGAGCGGTAGGTGGTCTCCAATCCGGCGGGCAGCAGCAGGCGTAGAAATGAGAAAATTGCTTCGTCGCTGAGTTTTTCGCCATCGATCTCAGCGGTGACCAGATCACCGATGATGTCCTCCGTCGGCGAGGACCGGCGCTTCTCGATCTGCTCGAGGAAGTAGTCTTTCAACGCCGCCGACGCTTCGAACGCCTGCTTGTACTTGACGTTGTAGCTGATCAACTGGACGGCGCGCTTTCGGAACCACGGCAGGTCTTCTGCCGGGAGACCGAGCAGCTTGGAAATCACCCGCGTGGGGAACTCGAACGTGAAATCGCGCACCAGGTCTGCTTCCCCGGCATCGATGAACTCGTCGATGAGTTCGTTGACGACGGGCCGGACGATCTCGGGTTCCCACCGGGCCAGAGATCGCGTCTTGAACGCTGCGGACACCAGGTTGCGGTGCTCCCAGTGCGGCTTTCCCTCCATCGCCAGGATCGTCGGACCAATGAACAGGCCGATGGTGGAGTCATAGATCTGCGAGTTGAACGCCTTGGCGTCGCGGAACACCCGGTTGACGGCGTCGAACGACACGGCGGCGTAGAGGTTCTGCGGAATCATCGATTCCGGCGCCTTCGACCAGTCCATCACCGAGCCGAGGAACACCCCACCCTCGCGCCTGCGGCGGGCGAACATCGGATAAGGGTCCCGCAGATCCACGGGTTCGTCCTTCGCGACGTCCTGTACCGGGGTCTCCACGGTGGCCTCCAGTCGGTATCGGGCTGCTTGCCTGGCGCAGGTAGATACTGTAACTCTTACAGTATTGGTCTGTACAGCGGCGGATCGTTCACTCGGAGGTATGCACATGGCCGTACAGCTCCGGGAGCTCCTCGACCGGCAGCGGTGCGCGTTCGCCGCTGACGGGCCTCCGGACCTGGCGCAGCGGCGCAATAGGATCGACCGGCTTCTGGCCTTGGTCCTCGACAACGCGGATGACTTCGTCGACGCCATGGACGCAGACTTCGGCACCCGTCCGAGGGCGGGGTCACTGTTCACCGAGATCCTCGGCATGATCTCGGTGATCGAGCACACCAGATCGAATGTGCCGCAATGGATGCGCACCACCAAATTGATGCGGGCAGCGCGACCGTTCGGGCTGTCGGCCGAAGTGACGCCGTCTCCGCGGGGCGTCGTCGGGATCATCGGACCCTGGAACTTCCCGCTCAACCTCGTCGTGCTGCCGGCATCGGCGGCGTTCGCGGCAGGTAATCGCGTCATGATCAAGATGTCCGAGGTCACCCCGCGCACCGCCGAATTGATGGCGACGCTGGCGCCGCGCTACTTCGATCCGACCGAACTCGTGGTGGTCACCGGCGACGCTGACGTGGCCGGGGCGTTCGCAGCGCTGCCGTTCGATCACCTGTTCTTCACCGGATCACCGGCGGTGGGTGCCCTAATTCAGCAGGCGGCCGCGCCGAACCTGGTGCCGGTCACGCTCGAACTCGGGGGAAAGAACCCGGTGGTGGTGGCGCCGGGCTCGGACATCAAGCGCTCGGCCGCGCGAATCGCGCAGGGCCGCATGATCAATGGTGGGCAGGTCTGCGTGTGCCCCGACTACGTCTTCGTCCCGGCTGACTGCGCAGAGCAGTTCGTGGCGGTTGCCAGGGACACCCTGCGGGCGATGTTTCCGTCGATCGTGGCCAACGACGAGTACTGCTCATCGGTGAACAAGGCCAACTTCGACCGGGTGGTCGACCTCATCGAGGACGCCCGTGTCAAGGGTGCCCGGATCGAGACCGTGGCACCGCCCGGTGAGGTGCTGCCTGACAGTCAGAGCCGCAAGATCGCGCCGACGATCCTTCTCGACGTCGACGACACGATGCGCATCGCGTCGGAGGAGACGTTCGGGCCTGCGCTGACCGTGCGCCCGTACGAACGCCTCGCCGACGTCGTCGACTACATCAACGCCCGTCCGACGCCGCTCGTGGCGTACTGGTTCGGACCCGACGGTGATGACTTCCGGTCCTTCGTGCGTCGCACCCGCAGCGGCGGAGTCGCCCGCAACGACTTTGCCGCACAGATGATTCCGTCCGCTGCGCCGTTCGGGGGCGTCGGCCGCAGCGGCATGGGGGCTTACCACGGCAAGGCGGGCTTCGACGCCTTCAGCCACTACCGCACGGTGGTCGGCAGCGACCTGCCGTTCACCATCACCGGGCGCGCGGCACCGCCGTTCACCCGCTCGATGCGGGCCATGACCGCCACCGCTCTCGCGATGGCCCGCCGACGGACACGTCGTCGGCTCAGGAACGATTGATCGCCTTCGGCTCAGGAACCGCTGATCGCCTGTTCGCGGGCCCATCGGTAGTCCGCCTTGCCCGCGGGGCTGCGTTCGATGGTCGGCCGGAACACCACGGCTTTGGGCAGCTTGTAGCGCGCGATCACGTCCGCCGCGTGGTCGATGAGTTCCTGCGCGCTGGCCTGGGCGCCGTCGACGAGCGCCACCACCGCCACCACCTCCTGGCCCCACCGGTCACTCGGCCTGCCTGCGACCACCACGTCGGCGACGGCCGGGTGCGATGCGACGGCCGACTCCACCTCCTCGGCGAAGATCTTCTCGCCGCCGGAGTTGATCGTCACCGAGTCACGGCCAAGGAGTTCGACTGCGCCGTCGGCGAGGTGCCGCGCACGGTCGCCGGGCACCGAGTACCGCACCCCGCTGATGACGGGAAACGTGGCCGCGGTCTTCACGGCGTCGCCCTTGTAGCCGAGTGGGACGTAGCCGCGCTGCGCGAGCCAGCCCATGTCGTCGTGGCCGGGTTCGAGGATCGACCCCAGGTCCTCGGCGGCGACGAAGGTGTCCGGGCCCGCGGTGAACTTGCCGGTCGACACCGCGCCCGGTGCGGACATGTGGGTCATCTGGGCGCCGGTCTCCGAGGAGCCCACACCGTCGACCACCATCAGGTTGGCTTTGGTGTCGATGAGGCGTTGCTTGGCGGTCGGGGTGAGCTGGGCGCCACCGTTGGCGACCACCGCGAGCGACGACAGATCGGCGGTGGTCCGCTCGAACGCGTCGGCGAGCGGGCGGGCCATCGCGTCTCCGACCACGGTGACCGCCAGGACCTTCTCCCGTTCGATCGTGCTCACCACGTCGTCGACGTCGAGGTGGCTGGTGATCGGGGAGAACACCACGGTCTGGCCGGTGTTCATCGCGGTGAACACGGCCCACTGCGCGGCGCCGTGCATCAACGGCGGCAGCACCATGAGCCTGGTCTCGGGTGCCTCGGCGCAACGCGTGGTGATGTCGTCGTACGACGTCGCCAGCTCGCCGGTGTAGAGGCTGCGCCCGCCGAAGGACGTCATGAAGATGTCGTGCTGACGCCACAACACGCCCTTGGGCATCCCCGTCGTTCCGCCGGTGTAGAGGACGTAGAGGTCGTCGGGTGACGGCTCGACCGGGGGCGCCTCGGCGGGACCGGCGGCCACGATCGACTCGTAGTCGACGGCGCCGGGAAGCAGCTCGTTGCCCGAATCGTCGGCGATCTGGATGAGCACCCGAAGCTGCGGCAGGTCGGCGAGCACCTCGGCCAGGCGCGGTGCGAAGGCGGCGTGGTACAGCAGCGCGGTCGCACCGGAATCCGAGAGCAGGTAGTGCAATTCGCTCTTGACGAAGCGGTAGTTGACGTTGAACGGCGCGACACGGGCCCGCCACGCACCCAGCATGCCCTCGACGTACTCGGGGCCGTTGTGGGCGTAGATGCCCATAAGGTCCTGGCCGACCTCATGGCCCGCCAGCTCCGAGCGTTCGGTATGGCACCCCAACCCCTGCGAGTGCAGGAAGGTCGCGAGCCGCTTCGACCGCTCGACGATCTGCGCGTAGGTAAAGCGGCGATCGCCCTGGACGATGAACTCACGATCGCCGATGACGGCCGCGACGGCATCGGCGGCGGCCGGGACGGTGAACTGAACGGTCATGCGATGGACTCTAGACGGCCGCGCGCCACGGGTAGACAGATGGGCATAAGTTGTATGCCCACTAGGAGTGCTCCCAGGTCTCGATGAGCTTGTCGGTGGTGGTGATCGTCGCGAGCAGCGACAGAGTGTTGTCGACGATCGCGTCGGCGTACGCGCTCGGTATCCCCGCCACCGCATCCCGCGGCACCACCACCCGATAGGCCGCATTGACCGCATCCATCACGAGGTTGGTGATCGCGACGTTGACCGAGACCCCGACCGTGACGACGGTGCTCACGCCGAGGTTGCGCAGCACCGCATCGAGGTCGGTGCCTCCCATCGGACCGATGCCGTGCCACCGGCGCAGCACGAGATCGCTTGGCTGCGCATCGAGTTCGGGTACCAGTTCGGTACCCGGACTGCCGGGGCTGATGTCGACGCCCGCGGCGCCGAACGCGAAGATCTTGGCGTTGTGGTTGGAGCCCAATCCGTCGGGCCTGCGCTGCACCACGCAGTGCACGACGGACACCCCGGCTGCGCGCGCCACCGGGAGCAGCCTGGCGATGTTCGGCAGGGCCGCGCGGCGCGCCTCGTCGCCGAGGGCCGCCAGGCCGGCGTCGGGTCCGACGATCGCGCCCTGACACTCCTGGGTGACGACGGCGGTGTGGCCGGGGGCGGCCAGGTCGGCGAGGTCGATCTTCATGCCGATGCGACGGTGTTGCCGGGGGGCGGCAGCTCGTAGAACTGGGTCGCCCACTTGCGCAGGGCCATATAGGGTTTGGCGTCGATCTTGGCCAGCGCGGGGTTCTCGACGTACTTCTGGTAGCGCCAGATGTCGACGTCCTCCCAGACCGTCTTGAGGAACTGGCGCTCGACCTTCTCCCGTACCTGCGGCGGCGGGATGTCGGACGTCTCGCCGGGGATCTTGGGCCACCAGATCGAATAGAACATGTCGGAGACCTCGTCATCCACGGGGGTGCAGGCGAAGATCAGCCGGTGGTTCGACGAGCCCTCGAACGCGCTCATGGCGAACCCGAGTCCGGAAAAATGGCTGTGGATGCGCAGTGCCATCTTGTCCGGGTCGTCGCTGCGGGCGTCAGGCCAACCGGTGAGAAAGCGCCACTCCTCGTCGACGTGCTCCCAGTGCAGGCACACCGGTGTCACGCTGGCGCCGTGGACGTAGCGGAAATGCGAGCTGTCGGGGCCGTTCTCGGCGACGATCTGCGGGTGCACGGGGATGGCGTCGGCCCGGCTGGAGAACTCGGGATAGGGCCGGTAGTAGGCGTGGGCGTCGGTGTCGAACTGGGGGAACTTGTGAAAGATGTCCGGGAGTTCCCACTGCGGTTCCTTGCCCTCGGGCTGGTACCACATGAAGATGCAGCCGTACTGCTCCTTGACCGGGTAGGAGCGCAGTCGCAGCCCGCGGTTGGGGCGGTCGGGCTGGTACGGGATGTACCGGTTGGTGCCGTCCGGGCCCCACCGCCAGCCGTGGAACGGGCATTCGACGCAGTCGCCGACGACCGTGCCACCGTGCCCGATATGGGCGCCGAGGTGCTTACAGTGGGCTTCGAGGACGTGCAGTTCGCCCGACTCGTCGCGGTAGGCGGCCAGATCCTCGCCGAGGTACGTGAGCGCCCGCACCTGGCCGACCTCGAACTCGGCCGACCAGCCGATCATGAACCAGCCGGTGACCTTCCAGGTGAAGGGGACCTTCACGACGCCTCCCTTGATAACCAGAGATACGGTGCCGAAATTTACCCGCAGATCAGCGACGATACTGTAAGAGTTACAGTATCAGTTTGAATCAGTCCGATCTCGGCGAGGATGTGTGACAGTGCCGTTGACCCCTGATGGGCGAGCCGGATCGGCCGGGTCCGCCCATGACTTCGATGTCGTCGTCATCGGCGCGGGCTTCTCCGGGCTGTACGCGCTGCACCGGTTCCGGGACTCGGGCTTTCGGGTGCGGGTGCTGGAGAAGGCTCACGACGTCGGCGGGACCTGGTTGTTCAACCGCTACCCGGGCGCCCGGTGTGACATCGAGAGCATCGAGTACTCCTACAGCTTCTGCAAGGAGATCGAGCAGGAGTGGGTGTGGACCGAGACGATGCCGACACAGCCCGAGATCGAGGCGTACCTCAACTTCGTCGCGGATCGACTGGATCTCCGTCGCGACATCGCGTTCGACACCGAGGTGGTGTCGATGACCTACGACGAACACGCGGCGGCGTGGGGGATCGAGACGGCGGCAGGGGAGTCGTTCGTCGCGTCCTACGTGGTGGCGGCGTCCGGCATCCTGTCTGTGCCGCTGGAACCCGCCATCGACGGGATGGACACCTTCACTGGAACCTCGTTGTTCACCAGTCGCTGGCCTGCCGAGGACGTCGATCTCACCGGCAAGCGAGTCGGCGTCATCGGCACCGGTTCCACTGGCGTGCAACTGATCCCGGTGGTGGCGCGCCAGGCCGGGCACCTCACGGTGTTCCAGCGCTCGCCGGCCTACACGCTGCCCTGGCAGGTCCGTGCCTTCGGGCCCGGCGAACTCGACGAGCTGAAGAGCAACTACGGCGAGATCCGTGCGGCGCAGCGGGAGCACCCCGTCGGCGCGGCCCGCCTCAGCGCCTTCTCGGTGTTGCTCGACATGCTGGCCAAGCCACCCCTGAAATCGGCCTCCCGTGAGGACCGGCTGCGAGCCGTCGACGAGAATGGCGTCATGGGCGCGCTCAGTTGGGGCGACATCTTCTTCGACATCGAGGCCAATCAGATGGCCGCCGAGCTCTACGGCGAGGCGGTCGCCCGCATCGTCAAGGACCCGGTGACGGCTGCGGCTCTCACGCCGACCCATCCGTTCGGCTGCAAGCGTCCGATCATCGATCAGGGGTATTACCAGACGTTCAACCGGGACAATGTGACGCTGGTCGACCTGCGCAGCGATGCGATCGTCGGCGTCACGCCTGCCGGCATCCGAACCGAGCAGGGGATTCACGAACTCGACGTGATCATCTATGCGACGGGCTTTGACGCCATGACCGGGGCGCTGACCCGCATGGACATCCGGGGTCGCGACGGGCGGTCGCTGGCAGAGTTCTGGGGTGCGGAGGGGCCGTACTCGTATCTCGGCATCGCCGTCGCCGGGTTCCCCAACCTGTTCATCGTCCAGGCGCCGGGCAGCCCCTCGGCGGCAACGAATTTCGTTGCCGCCCTGGAACAACATGTGGAGTGGATCGACGACTGCCTGTGTTACCTGCGTGCCCACACCCACCGCACCATCGAGGCGCTGCCGGACGCTCAGCGGGACTGGATCGAGCACACCACCGCTCTGGTCGCACCCACGGTGCTGGTCCATCCGACGTGCAACTCCTGGTACAACGGCGGCAACGTCCCGGGGAAGAAACGGATGTACATGGGCTACACCGCGGGGATCCCGGAATACCGCAGGCGCTGCGACGAGATCGCCGCCGCGGGCTACACCGGGTTCGCGCTCGGATGAACACCGCTGAGCGCGCCTGGCGCATCGGGCTGGACTTCGGGGGCGTATTGCCGCGGGCGCACGCCGCGGTGACGGCACCCGGTGACTGGAACCCGTTGTCGCTGAGAGGTGTCCGTCAACTCGGCGAGGTGGTTCTCGACGAACTCGCGTTGACGGGACTGACGCTGACGGCGCCGCCGCCGAGTGTGGAGCGCTCGGTGGAATCCTGCTCGGCGGCGGTGCAGGAGCTGTCGGGCCGGGGTGTGGCCAGTGTGCATGCCGAGCCAGATCCTCTGCAGGTGACGTCGGTTCGGCGCCGCCGGTTCGGACGACAGACCTATGAGCAGCTGACCTACGAGCACGATCCGGCGCTTCCGGAATCGCTGACCGCCGAGGGGTTCGGTGGACCGGCGACCGCCGTGGTGCACCTGTGCCGCACGGGTGACGATCGTCGCCCGTGGCTGGTGTGGGTGCACGGTGCCGGTCAGGGATCGCCGACCGATCTGCTGGTTTCCCGGGCCCGCCGCATCCAGGACGAACTCGGCTTCAATGTCGCGCTGCCGGTGCAGCCAGGCTGCGGTGTGCGAAGCGACGCGTGGCCCGCCTACCCCAGCATGGATCCGCTGGCCAACGTCGCGGGCCTGATGCGCGTCGTGTCGGAAGTGCGCGCGGTCGTGCGATGGCTGCGACCCCAGGCCAGTGCGATCGCGGTGTCCGGTGTGTCGATGGGCAGTCCCGTCGCGGGGCTGGTGTCACACCTGGAACCGGTCGATGCCGTGGCGGTGTACACACCGATCTTCGGCCTGAACGCGATGATCGCCGCCCATCTGGGCCGCTGGGGGCCGTCGGTACAGGACACCATCGACCTGCTGCGCTCAGACGTCGTCGAGCAGGTGATGTCGGCCGTGGACTACCAGTCGGTCGTACCATCGGCGCCCCCGGAGCGCCGGCTGATCGTCGGCGCGTGGCATGACCAGATGGCCAAGCGCGAACCAGCACTCACGCTGCACGAGCGATGGGGAGGCGAGTTGTACTGGCATCAGGGCAGTCACGTCGGGCATCTCTTCGCGGGTGGGGTGCAGGCCGCGTCGGAGCGGTTCCTGCGCACCGTCATCGGGTAGCCGCGCCGTACTCCCGAACGAACCGGTCGCGGACATACTCGAGCTCGCGATCGAGATCGTAGGTGCTGCCCTCGACCGTCCACAGGTACGCGACGCCAAAGATCGCGGCACTGAGATCACTAGTCGCTCTTGCGATCTCGATGTCTGCGCGGACCGATCCATCCTCGATGCCCCGCCGCAGACCCGTCTCCACCTTGTCGACCCCCCGATTCAGCCAGGCCTGAACCCGCGGACGCAGTGGTGACGTCGTCTTGACCGCCTCGAAGGTGGCCACGAACATCGCGCGCAGGAACTCACGATCCTCGGTGAACAGATGACGCACCCGGTCGAAGTGCCCGACGGCTTCCTGCAGTCCGCTGGAGGCCGGATCAGGCTCGGGACTGAGCTCCCGCACATACTCGTGCAGGAAGAATGCGTCCAGGATCGCGTCCTTGCTGCCGTACCGGGCGTGCACCATCGCCCGGCTGTACCCTGCCCGTCGACCGATCTCGGCGGCAGTCGTTGCTTCCCAGCCCTTTTCGACGATCAGTGCGGCCGCCGCCTCTACCAGTCGGCGGCTCGATATCTCGACGCGCTCGGGTTGGGAGAGTCCGCGTGCAGGTGATGGCACCCTTGCATATTAGACACTCGACAACTAACTTAGTTGCTCTACGTCAAATTTCTCATCGGAGGTCATCGGTGACTTCATCCACGACGGACATCCCGTCGGGCATCGACGACGTCACCCCGAGCTGGCTCACAACAGCGCTGAACGGCCCACAAGTGACCGACGTCCGCGTCGAGCAGATCGCACTGGACAGCGGATTCTCCTCGCTGCTCTACCGCTTGCACCTGGCCGGCGGCGAGGATGTGCCGGCCACCATGATCGCGAAGCTGCCCGCCCAGTCGGAGGCCCGCGGAGCGATGGAACTGTTGGGCGGGTACCGGCGCGAGGTGGCCTTCTACCGCCACGTCGCCGGACGCGTACCGATGGCGACCCCGCAGGTCTATGCCGCCCAGATGGCCGAGGACTCCGTGGACTTCGTGCTGCTGCTGGAGGACCTGCAGGCGTGGCACAACGCCGACCACTTAGCCGGCCTGCAGATGGATCAGGCCCGGTTGTGCATCGATCAGCTGGCCGGACTACACGCCTGGTCCTGCGACTCGGCGAACAGCGCTGTGCTGGAATATTTTCCGAGCCTCGACACCCCGATCGCGCGGGATCTGCTGCTGCCCGCATTCGCGCCGGGGTGGCAAATCTACCGAGACCACTGCAACGGGTCGGTTCCGGCGAGCGTCGCCCGGTTCGCGGAAAGCTTCGCCGAACGGGCGGTCGAGGCTCTTCCCGCGCTGACCGAACGCGACATGCTGGTGCACGGGGACATCAGGGCGGACAACCTGTTCTTCGACGGGGACCGAATGAAGGTCGTCGACTTCCAGTTCGCCGCGCGCGGGTGCGGGGCGGCCGATATCGCCTACCTCGTCACGCAGGGGCTACCGAGTCGGACGAGGCACGGCCACGACGAGGCCCTGGTGCGCCATTACCTGGACCGTCTGGGTGATCAGGGGGTCGTCGACTACGGTTTCGACGACGCGTGGCGGCACTACCGCTATGCCGCTGTCTATCTGATGGTGCTGCCCGTGATCACACTCAATGGGTGGGATGCATTGCCGGAGAGGTCTCGTCGGCTCTGTCTGATGCTGACCGACCGGGCAATCGCCGCGATCGATGAGATCGACGCACTGGAGGTGTTCTCGTGACTCGTTCCGCGCGTGAGGTGGTGGAGTTGTACAACCTCGTCGTCTGGAACGAGCGCGACTTCGCCCTCGCCGACGAGCTGATGGGCGACAGTGTGATTCGCCACGATGTCGGGGAGGCGACCACGTTGACCCATGACGAGGCCGTGCGCCGCGTCGTCGACCATTGGGACATGTTCGAGACGATCCGCTTCGATCTGAAACTGGTCGTCGCCGGCGATGACGCGGAGCACGTGGCGATTGTGTACCAGTCGCCGATGAAACTGAAGGACGGGACCGAGACCACCGTCGGCAGCATGGAGATTTTCCGCGTTGTCGCCGGCAGGATCATCGAGGTCTGGAATTGTGGCTACAAGCAAGGAGTGTGGGCGTGACCGGCGGGCAGGAGCGAAGCGACATGGGGGATGTGACCGGCGGGCAGGAGCGAAGCGACATGGGGAATCATGACCGCACACTCGATGAACTCGGCTACTACCTGCTGGCGGGCGCCGGGGGTGAAGGCCCGGCGACGCTGATGGACGAGGCCCGCCGTGGCGAGGAATTGGGATTCGGTACCGGGTTCATCTCCGAGCGGTGGAACGTCAAGGAGGCGTCGTCGCTCAGTGGTGCGGCGCTCGCCGTCACCAGCCGAATGCAGATCGCCACGGCCGCAACGAATCACAACACCCGTCATCCGCTGATCACCGGATCGTGGGCGACCACGATGCACCGCCTGTCCGGCGGCCGATTCACGCTGGGTCTCGGGCGGGGGATCGCCGCGATGTACAACGCGTTCGGCGTGCCCGCGGTGACGACCGCGCAGATGGAGGACTTCGCGCAAGTCATGCGCAAGCTCTGGCACGGCGAACTGATCTTCAATCACGACGGACCGATCGGCAAGTACCAGGTGCTCTTCCTCGATCCGGACTTCAACGAGGACATCAGGCTGGCGATTGTGGCGTTCGGCCCTCAGACCCTTGCGCTAGGTGGACGGGAGTTCGACGACGTCATCCTGCACACCTACTTCACGCCCGAAACCCTGCAGCGCGCCGTCAAGACCGTCAAGGACGCCGCCGAGCAGGCCGGCCGCGACCCTGCCGACGTGCGGGTGTGGTCGTGCTTCGCCACCGTCGGCGACCACCTGCCCGAGGAGTTACGGCTGAAGAAGACCGTGGCCCGGCTGGCAACCTATCTGCAGGGCTATGGCGATCTACTGATCAATACCAACGGCTGGGATCCCGCTGTACTGCAACGGTTCCGGGACGACACGGTGGTGCAGTCGATCCCCGGTGGCATCGATCACAAGGCCACGGCCGAGCAGATCGAGCACATCGCCACGTTGATCCCCGACGAATGGCTCGCGCCGTCGGCCACCGGGTCGCCGGAGCAGTGCGCGGCCCGGGTGCGCAAGGAACTCGACTACGGGGCCGACGCCGTGATCATGCACGGGGCCACGCCCGATGAACTCGAGCCCGTCGTCGCCGCCTACCGCACCAGTTTCTCGTGATGTCGGCGTAGTTGGTCACGCTAGGCGTGACAATTACGCCGAGATCACGGAGTGATGACGCTGCGGCTCACCGGTTCTGCGGCGGCTTGGCGGCTGTAGAGGCCCCGCTCTAGGGCGTCGAGCAGCACGTCCCTGGTCTCCTCCGGGTGGATGAGATCGTCGAAACCGAGATGGCCCGCCGAGCGGAACGACGCATCCACCTCAGCCTGGCGTAGTCGCTGCTCGACATCCTCGGCGGCGTGCGACGCCCGGCTCAGCGCCGCAGCGCTCATCGCGCCCATCGTCGCGCCGGGATAGGCGAATGTCGCACTCTGGTTGTCGAATCCCAGCAGTGACATCACCATTGAGCCGAACCCATACGCCTTACGCAGCGTCACATGCAGTTTGAGAGTGGTCGCGGCGGTCTGCGCCGCGAACATCCGGGCGCCACTGCGGAGCACGCCCTGGCGTTCGGATCGACTCCCCGGCATCATTCCGGGGTTGTCGGCGAGGAACACGATCGGCAGATGGAACGCGTCGGCCACAGCGATGAAATGTGCTGCCTTGTCGGCAGCGTCGGCGTCGATGGAACCCGCCATGACCCGCGGCTGGTTCGCCACCACCGCGACGGGGTGGCCACCGAGATGGGCCAGGGCGCAGATGATCGCGGGGCCGAACTTCGGCTGTACCTCGAACCAGTCGGGACTGTCGAAGACGACATCGAGCACCGCGCGCATGTCATACACCTGGCGGTTGCCGCGCGGCACGATGTCGAGCAACTCCGGTGTTGAGCGGCGTCCCGACGTCTCGTCGGCAGGCAGCTGCGCCGGATACGACCACGCGCTCGACGGAAAGTAGGACAGATAACGGCGGATGTCGTCGAGCACCGCGGCGTCGTCCTGGCCGAGATTGTGGATGACCCCGCTGGCCAGCGCGACGGCCGGACCGCCGAGGTCCTCTTTCGAGATGTCCTCTCCGGTGGCCTCTTTGACGACTGGGGGTCCCGCGGTGAAGATCGCACCCTGGTTGGTCATGATCGTCCAGTCGCACACAGGCGCCACCAGGGCGCCGTGCCCGGCGGACGGACCGAACAACCCGGCGATCGTGGGGACCTTGCCCGAACACTGCGCCTGTGCCAACAGGTCGGTGGGCGTGCGGCCGTAGTGTTCACCGCTGGGACGAAAGCCTGCGCCCTCGAGCAGCATCACCATCGGGATCCTGTCCCGCAGTGCGAGTTCGGCGAGGCGGTACCGCTTCGAGTTCCCTCCCGGGCCGATACTGCCCGCCAACGTCGTGAAATCCTCGGCGCCCACCATCACCGGCGAACCGTTGATCAAGCCCGATCCGGTGATGATCCCGTCCGCGGCGATATCGCCGCCGACGAGGGTGCCGAACTCGCGGAACGACCCTTTGTCGAGGAGATGGTCGAGACGCCCGCGAGCATCCAGCTTGCCCTTGTCGTGGTGCTTGGCCAGGCGTTCGTCGCCGCCCATCGCTCGGGAATGGTCACGGCGGCGTGCGAGTTCGTCGAGCGTGTCCTTCCAGTCGTCGGCACTGGCCATCCCAACTCCCGTCGTCAGTGGCGATCTTCCCGCAGGCGCGCAACGTTGACCATACTGAATTGCTTACTGTAGCTTCGTTCAGCATGGGTGCTGAAGGCGGCCTCAAGGTAGACGCGGCCGTGGTCAGTCCACTCGCCGATGTGCCCGATGGTGCTCGGACGCTGGAACGTCGCGGCTACGACGGCTGCTGGACGGCCGAGATCAATCACGACCCGTTCCTCCCGCTGACACTGGCTGCCGAACACACCACAAGCATCGAACTGGGAACGAGTATCGCGGTGGCGTTCGCCCGCAACCCGATGACGGTGGCCCAGATCGGTTGGGATCTGCAGGACTACTCGCAGGGGCGGTTCCTGCTGGGACTCGGCTCGCAGATCAAACCGCACATCGAGAAGCGGTTCAGCATGCCCTGGGGCAAGCCGGTGGCGAGGATGCGTGAGTTCGTCCTGGCGCTGCGGGAGATCTGGGACTGCTGGCGCGAGGAGACACCTCTGCAGTTCGACGGCGAGTTCTATACCCACACGTTGATGACGCCGATGTTCGTGCCCCCCGCGCACCCGTACGGTGACCCCAAGGTCTTCGTGGCCGCTGTCGGAGACCGGATGACCGAGATGTGCGGGGAGGTCGCCGACGGCCTGCTGGCACATGCGTTCTCGACCGAGAGGTACTTCCGGGAGGTGACTGTCCCGACGTTGTCGCAGGGGCTGGAACGCGCCGGACGCGACCGCAGCGAGATCGAGGTGGCGAGTCCCCTGTTCGTCGTGACGGGTCGCGACGAGGACGAGCTCAGGGCCGCCGCGGTGGCAACGCGCAAACAGATCGCCTTCTACGCCTCCACGCCCGCCTACCGCAACGTTCTGGAGTTGCACGGCTGGGGCGAGCTGCAGACCGAGCTACACCGGCTGTCGCGGGCGGGGGACTGGGAGGCGATGGGGCTGCTGATCGACGACACGATCCTCGAGACTTTCGCCGTCGTCGCACCGGTCGAGGAAGTGGTCCAGAAGATCCGCCGCCGCTGCGCGGGCGTGATCGACCGTGTGCTGGTGGGCTTTCCGCACACCGTCGGCGAGGAAGCAATGGTGAAACTGGTGTCTGATCTGCGCGGCGGCGCATGAAGGAGATGTGATGAGCGTGCGAGTTGCCGACGAGGCCGCGAAGGTCTTCGCCGATCCCACGGCCTACGCCGACGAGGAACGACTGCATGCGGCGATGCGCCATCTGCGGGCCACCGCGCCGGTCTGCTGGGTCGACGTGCCTGACTACCGGCCGTTCTGGGCGATCACCAAGCACGCCGACATCATGGCGATCGAACGCGACAACACCGTGTTCACCAACTCACCCCGGCCGGTGCTGACCACGGCCGAAGGAGACGCGCAGGCTGCGGCGATGGGCGTCAGCACGCTGATCCACATGGATGGCCCGCAGCACCGCAAGGTCAGGGCGATCGGTGCTGACTGGTTCCGGCCGAAAGCAATGCGGGCGTTGAAGGTTCGCGTCGACGAACTTGCGAGGTCGTTCGTCGACCAGATGGCCGACAGGGGCGGGCAGTGCGATTTCGTCCAGGAGGTGGCGGTCAACTTCCCGCTCTACGTCATCATGTCGCTGCTGGGCATTCCGGAAGCCGATTTCCCCCGGATGCTGACCTACACCCAGGAGTTGTTCGGCAACGACGACACCGAGTTGCAGCGCGGCGCCACGATGGAGGAGCGGGGGATGGCGCTGTTCGAGATGTTCACGTACTTCAACGACATCACGGCGTCACGGCGCGCCGAGCCGACCGAGGACCTCGCGTCGGCGATCGCCAACGCGCGCATCGACGGTGAGCCGCTCTCCGACATCGACACGGTGTCCTACTACCTCATCATTGCCACGGCCGGCCATGACACCACGAGCGCGACGATCTCGGGCGGACTTCAGGCACTGGCGGAGAACCAGGGTCAGCTGAGACGGCTTCAGCAGAATCCCGAGCTGCTGCCGCTGGCGGTCGACGAGATGATCCGCTGGGTCACCCCGGTCAAGGAGTTCATGCGAACAGCCCAGCAGGACACCGTCGTTCGCGGCGTGCCCATCGCCGCGGGGGAGTCGGTGCTGTTGTCCTACCCGTCGGGCAACCGGGACGAGGACGTGTTCGCCGACCCGTTCGCGTTCGACGTCGGGCGCGACCCGAACAAACATGTGGCGTTCGGCTACGGCGTGCACTTCTGCCTCGGGGCGGCGCTGGCTCGGATGGAGATCAACAGCTTCTTCTCGGAGTTGCTGCCCCGCCTGAACAGCGTCGAACTGGCGGGACCGCCGGCACATACCGCGACCATCTTCGTCGGCGGGCTCAAACACCTGCCGATCCGCTACACGCTGACCTGAGTTCGCGGCACGACCGGTCTAGCGCGGTTGCTCAGCAGCAGCGGGCGCCGGGATCGGAGTCGGCGGCTGCGTGGCGGCGCCGCCAGTATTCGCGTTCGGACAGCACTTCCTCACCGGCATGCGTCCGTGCCCGGTGCTCGAGATAGCGCTGATAGTGGTTGTCGCCCATCAACGATTTCCAGTACCAGCCGAACTGACGGGCGATGCTTCCTGCGCTCGCGGTAACGCGTCCCATTGCTTCTGTACCTCCTTCTCGGCGGCGGTGGCGAGCATCCCCGACGGCGCGAAGATCCGCGACGGCACCGGATCATCCTCGGATGTCGGCTGGCTCTGCCCGCGAATCACCCTGAGCGCCATGATGACTCCGGCCGCGAACACGATGACCACCAGAATCGCGAAGATGATCGACAGGGTGCCCTGGATGAAGGTGTTGCGTATCACCGCGTCGAGCTGGCCCACATCTTTTGCCGCGCCGAAGCTGGTTTCGCCGGCGTCCTTGGCGTTGCGGTACTGGAAGTGCTGGGTCCAGTAGCCGACCTTGGGATCGCCGGAGAAAATCTTCTGCCATGACGCCGTCATCGTCACAATGAGGTCCCACATCAGTGGTACACCGGGAATCCACGCCCATTTGAGCAGGCCCCGTTTGATGATCACGACCGTCACGAGCGTCAACGCGATAGCGGCGAGCAACTGATTGGCGATGCCGAACAGCGGAAACAGGGTATTGATGCCGCCGAGCGGGTCCGTGACGCCCATCAACAGGATGCTGCCCCACGCGGCCACCACGATGATGCTGCAGATCCAAGCGCCCAGCCGCCAGCTCGGGTTGCGCAGCTTCTTCATCGGCCCACCGAGATTGCTCAAACCGTCAGAGAGCATGAAGCGGGCGACCCGAGTGCCGGCATCGACGGTGGTGAGGATGAACAGCGCCTCGAACATGATCGCGAAGTGGTACCAGAACGCCTTGAGGCTCTCCCCGCCGAACACCTGGTGCAGTACCTCGGACATGCCGAAGGCCAGGGTCGGCGCGCCACCGGTGCGGGACACGATCGATTCCTCGCCGACGCCTGTCGCCGCGTCGGTGATCTCCTGCGCGGTGATCGGGGCGCCCGACAGTCCGAGCCCGTTGACGTACTCGGCCGCGCTCTGGGCGGTGGTTCCTGTGGACGCGGACGGGGCATTCATCACGAAGTACAGATGCTGATTGAGGATCGCGGCGGTGATGAGGGCCATGATCGCGACGAACGACTCTGTCAGCATTCCGCCGTAGCCGATGAGCCGCATCTGGCTCTCCTTCTCGAGCAGCTTCGGCGTGGTCCCCGAGGAGATCAGCGAGTGGAAGCCAGAGAGTGCACCGCATGCAATCGTGATGAACAGGAACGGGAAGAGCGAGCCGGCAAATACCGGGCCGGTTCCGCTGGCGGCGAACGACGAGATCGCGGGCGCTTCCATGACGGGACGGGCAAGCACGATTCCGACGGCGAGCAACGCGATCGTGCCGACCTTCATGAATGTCGACAGATAGTCGCGGGGTGCGAGTAGCAGCCAGACCGGCAGCACGGATGCCGCCAGGCCGTAGATGATGATGCACCACGACAAGGCAACCTTTGACAGCGTGAACCACTCAGTGCCCCAACCGGTTCCGGCAACCCAGCCGCCCGCGACCACGGCGAGCAGCAGCAGCAGCACGCCGATCAGCGATACCTCGGACACCCGCCCTGGCCGCAGAAAGCGCAGATAGAGCCCCATGAAGAGCGCGATGGGAATGGTCATCGCGATCGAAAAGACCCCCCACGGACTCTCCGCGAGGGCGTTGACAACGACCAGCGCCAGCACCGCCAGCAGGATCACCATGATGACCAACACACCGACGATCGCTGCGACTCCGCCGACGACGCCGAGTTCGTCGCGGGCCATCTGGCCCAGGGAGCGGCCGCGCCTGCGCACCGAGATCGACAACACCAGGTAGTCCTGGACGCAGCCGGCGACCACGGCGCCGACGATGATCCAGATGGTGCCCGGCAGGTAGCCCATCTGCATGGCCAGCACCGGACCGACCAGGGGTCCCGCGCCCGCGATCGCGGCGAAGTGGTGACCGAACAACACCCGGCGGTCGGTCGGCATGTAGTCGGTGCCGTTCTCGAACACCTCTGCGGGTGTCGCGACATCGTCCCGCGGTTTGACGATCTTCATCTCGATCAGTCGCGCGTAGAACCTGAAGCCGATGACGTAGGTGCAGATGGCCGCGATCACGAACCAGACCGCGTTGACCGTCTCGCCGCGGAAGAAGGCGATGATGGCCCAAGCCACTGCCCCGGCCAGGGCGATGACCGCGAAGATGATCCGATGTTTGGCCTTGATGGGTGATCGGTCTATAACCGCCACCGGTGGCAGGTCTTTGTTGGTACGGATGTAGGTGATGTCGCCGTCGCGGTCCTCGATACGGTCCGCTGGTGTGGCGGTGGGTGTGGCCACGGTCTCTCCCTTGTCGGCTCGACTGTGTTTCTGCCCTGGATCAGCTGCCCTCGTTGATCCTTGCACCGGACTCACCGACGATGTGGCGAAACCCCCGGTTTCTCCAAATCAATTGCCGCGCTCATGAAGTTCGCGCACGGTATTGACAGAATCCGCTTCGGCGGCCGCCTTGTCGTCGCGGTAGCGCAGCACCCGTGCGAACCGCAGCGCCATGCCGCCGGGGTAGCGCGACGACGTCTGCACACCGTCGAACGCGATCTCCACGACCTGCTCGGGACGCACCTGAACGACGTAGCCGTCGGTGGGGCCGGCCGCCAAATCCAGGAAGCGTTCGGTCTGCCAGGCCAGCATGGCATCGGTCATGCCCTTGAACGTCTTGCCCAACATGACGAATCCGCCGGTCGCGGGATCGCGTGCGCCCAGATGGATATTCGAGAGCTTGCCGGTGCGGCGACCGGATCCCCATTCGACGGCCAGCACCACCAGGTCGAGGGTGTGGACCGGCTTGACCTTCAGCCACCCCGCGCCGCGGCGGCCGGCCTCGTACGGAGCCGTCGGTGACTTCGCCATCACTCCTTCGTGCCCCGCGGTCAACGTCGCATCCAGAAAGCTTTGTGCGGCAATGGGATCGGAGGTGAGCAGTCGATCGACCCGCTGATGGTCCGGCACGATCGCGTCGAGTGTGGCGAGGCGCTCGTCGTTGGGGCGATCGAGCAGGTCCACACCGTCGGCGTGCAGCACATCGAAGAAGAACACCGACAGTCGCTGGGCTTCCGGGTCGGTGGCGTTGCCTCCGCGCCTGCCGAATCTCGAGGCGGTCACCTGGAAGCGGTGGGGGCGTCCGTCGGGTCTGAGCGCGATCGCCTCCGCATCGGCGATCAGGTCGGTGACCGGCAGGGCCAACGCGGCGTCGACAACCTCGGGAAGCCGCTCGGTGACGTCGTCGAGACTGCGGGTGAAGATCGCGACGGCATCGCCTGCGCGGTGCACCTGTACGCGCGCGCCATCGAGTTTGGCCTCGAACACCGCGGAGCCGCCGAGGCGGTCAAGGGCGTCGGCGACGCCGGACGCGGTCTGTGCGAGCATCGGGCCGACGGGCCTGCCCACCTGAAGTGTGAAGGCTTCCAGAGCGGAAGCGCCGCCGGCCATCGCGGCGGCCGCGACCGCCGGGAGTTCCCCTCCGAGCATCGCCGCCCGGCGCACCACCGCCGCGGGGATGTCGGCGGCACGGCCGACGGCATCGGCCATCACGCCGATCAGCGCACCCTGCCGTAACTCGCCGGCGAGCAGCCGCCGCAGAAACGTCTGCTCGATCTCGGTGGCCGCGGCGAAGAGACCCGCAAGTAGTTCGGTGCGGCGGGCCTGGGATCCCTTTCCGGAGGTGCTTCCGATCTCGCTGAACGCGGCGTCGACGCCGCGCACCGTGAGGGTGGGTTCGGCGGCCGGCTCGGGCAGTGACCGCAGCGATGCCCACCCCACGCCGATCTGGCGTTGCGTCAGCTCCCCGGAGAGCCAGGACACCACCACGGCGACCAGGCCGGCGTCGGCCCCGGCCACGCGCAGCAGTTCAGCGATGCGCGCGGTCTTGGCCAGCCGGGCCGAGGACGCGCCGACCTCCGCGGAGGCACGGGCGACGTCTACGAGCAGCACCCCACCACCCTGACACGAGTCACCGACAACACCGCCACCCCAGCCGCCGAACTGGCATTCCGGCAGAGAAAGTTCGAGAGGGCACCTGCTGGAATGCCATTTCGGCGGGGGGCTCAGCGGACGGCGAAGGTCACCGAGTGCCAGCCCGTGGCGCCGTCGGGAATGACGTCTGCCCGCTCGGAGGTCTGGGTGTAACCGGTGTTGTCGGTGGCGCGCACCGTGATCGTGTGCAGCCCCTGCCCCTGGGCGTCCCAGTCAAAGCTCCACAGCCGCCAGGTATCGCCGGAATAACTGTCGCCCAACGTGGCTCGCTGCCATTCACCGTCGTCGATCTGGACTTCGACGTCGCGCACCCCTCGGTCCTGCGCCCACGCGACACCCCCGAATGTGACCGGGCCGGCCGGCACGTCTGCGCCACTACGCGGCACGTCGATGCGGGACTCGGTCTTGATCGGCCCACGAGGCGACCACCCGAGCCGTGTCCAGTACGCCTGCGCGCGATCGAATCGGGTGAGCTCGAGGTCGACCACCCACTTGGTGGCCGAGACGTAGCCGTACAGACCGGGGACGACCAACCGGGCCGGGTATCCGTGCACCACAGGCAGCGGTTCACCGTTCATGCCGATCGCCAGCATCGCGTCCTCGGTGGTGAGCGCCTCGACGGGAGTGCCCGCGGTCCACCCGTCGATCGACTTCGACAGCACCATGTCGGCATCGTCGTGCACGCCGGCGTCGGCGAGGAGATCCCGAACTCGGTAGCCGATCCACGTCGCATTCGAAATGAGTTCGCCACCAACGGGGTTGGACACGCAGGTCAGTGTCACCACCTTCTCCACCACCTCGAACCGTTCGAGGTCCTCGAAGCGGAACGTGACCTCCCGATCCACCATTCCGTGGATCCGGAGTTGCCAATCGGTGCGGCTGAGCTGCGGCACAGTGAGGGCGGTGTCGATGCGGTAGAAGTCGGTGTTGCTGGTGACAAAAGACGGCAGGGCAACGTCTTTCGGCTGCACCGACGCGGGTATCGGTGGCGCGGCCAGGTCAGCAGGGGGCAGCGCGAACGCCTGCCGATCACCGGAGACCGAGGACGCCAGCCGGGAGATGACAGCGCCCGCGACGCCGCTGACCGCACCGGCGGCGAGGAATCCCAGGGTCACCAGGGACAGTCGTCGGCCGCGGTCGGGGGAGCCCGGATCGGGTTCGGCGCCGGAGTCGCGGAAACGTCCGGAGACCAGCAGGCGGAGCACGGCGATGCCGCACGCGGCGCCGACGACCGTCGGCACGATGTCGACGATCGTCGCTCCGGCGCGCGACAGGACCGCGGCGCACCCGGCGACACCCGCGGCCGCGATCGCGACAGTGCCCACCGGCCTGCGGGCCGACTCGGCGATGCCCGCGACGGCCGCGATCACGGCGATCACGACGAGGACGAGTACGGACAGCACCAGTTTGTCGGACGTGCCGAACGTCTGGATGGCCCATTCCTTGACGGGTCCGGGGGTCAGGTCGATCACCGAGGACCCGACGGCGGTGCGGACATCGGCCTCGGGTCCGAACGCGGCAGCAACCAGTTGGGCCACGCCGACCGAGACGGCGGCGGCTGCGACGCCACCCATCGCCCTGGCGCCCAGCGTGGTCATGGCCCCAAGCTACCGCCGGGGAGAACCCGAAAGCCTTACCGAAATATGTCATCCGCTAGGTTGCTTTACAGTTCGACCTCTAATTGGAACGTGTGTGGAAAGGGAGCTACATGGAGATCGAGGGCAAGAAGGCCGTCGTCGTCGGTGGTGCGTCGGGTTTCGGACGCGCTACCGCTGAGCTGCTGGCCAAGCGCGGCGCCAGCGTGGCGATCCTCGACCGGCCGCAGTCGAACGGCAAGGAGGTGGCCGACGCGATCGGCGGCTCCTTCTACGAGGTCGACGTGACGGATTTCGACGGCACCGAGCAGGTGCTCGCCAAGACCGTCGAGGACCTCGGCGGGCTGCACATCATCGTGACCACGGCGGGTGGTGGCATCGGAGAGCGCACCATCAAGAAGGACGGCCCCCACAGCCTGGAGTCGTTCCGCAAGTCCGTCGATCTCAACCTCATCGGCACGTTCAACATCAGCCGGTTGGCGGCGTTTCACATGAGCAAGCAGGAGCCCGTGGACGACGATGCCGAGGAGCGCGGCGTCATCATCAACACGGCGTCGATCGCGGCATTCGAGGGCCAGATCGGCCAGGTCGCCTACACCGCATCCAAGGCAGGCATCGCGGGCATGTGCCTCACCATGGCCCGTGACCTGGGCAGCCTGGGCATCCGGGTGCTGGCCATCGCGCCGAGCCTGTTCGCCACCGGCCTCACCCAAGGCATTCCAGACGAGTTCGCCACCGCCCTGACCAAGGACGCGGCGTTCCCGAAGCGGCTGGGAAAGCCCGAGGAGTACGCCAAGCTGGTTGTCGCGATCGTCGACAACCCGATGCTCAACGGCCAGTGCCTGCGCTTGGACGCCGGCCAGCGATTCGCCCCCAAGTAGCGATTCGGCGTAGTTGGTCGCACTGAGTGCGGCCAACAGCGCCCGAATCGCCAGTGGGCCGGACTTTGCCGCAATCGCGCAGGCTCGGGACTTTCCGCACGATGCGTCGAGCGGCCCGCCGAACTGTCCGCAGGCGGCTCGTGCCCTAATCATCGCTTTCGCCCCATTCGCCGCCGATTGCGTCACGCGCCGCTAAAGTTTGCCCATGCGAATGCGCGCGTGCTCGGTTGTTGCCGGTGTCGCCGTCCTCCTGACGGCGTGCGGTGGCCCGCAGCCGGAGATCCCGAGCGCCCCGTCGAGTGCGCCTGCGTCCAAGCCGAACGTCGGCTTGCCCGACATCAGCAACGTCAAGATCCACGGGGATGAAGACGATCCGATCAACAAGATGGTCATGCACGCCATCTCCGACCTGGAGTCGTACTGGGGCGAGCATTTCCCCGAGCTCTACCAATCCGACTTCAAGCCGGTAGAGGGCGGCTACTACGCCGTCTACCCGTCGTCGGGCGACCTTCCTCCCTGCGCCAGCGAGCCCGGCGACATCGCCGGCAACGCCTTCTACTGCTACGACATGGATGTCATCGCGTGGGACGCAGAAGGGCTGCTGCCCGAGCTGTCGGAGAAGTTCGGCGACTTCGTCATCCCGGTCGTGATGGCCCACGAGTTCGGTCACGCGGTCCAGGGCCGCTCCAACATGAAGGGGCGCACGGTCACCCGCGAGCTGCAGGCCGACTGCTTTGCCGGTGCATGGTCCCAACACGCGCTGGACGAACAGGTCTTCGAGGTCAATGCCGCCCAGCTGGACAGCGCGCTGGCCGGTGTGCTCGATCTGCGCGACCAGCCCGGCACCAGCGCGATGGACCCGAGCGCCCACGGCACCGGATTCGACCGGGTGGCCGCGTTCCAGGACGGAATGGACAACGGACCCCAGCGGTGCAAGGAGTACCGCGATGACGATCCGATCGTCTTGGCGATGCCGTTCAACGACGCCGACGACGAGGCCAGCCGCGGCACTGCGCCCTACGACTACGTGGTCAACACCGTGCCCTACGACCTCGAGGATTTCTGGTCCCAGGTGTACCCCCAGATCAGGCCCGGGGAGCAGTGGGTGCCGTTGGCCGGATTGGAGCCCTTCGACCCGGACAGCCCGCCGGACTGTGGTGGGCGGTCCGCCGAGGGATACGCGCTGTTCTATTGCATCCCCGACGATTACATCGGCTGGGACAACAAATTCGCGATGCGTAAGGTCTACCGGCAGGGTGGCGACTATGCCGTCGCCACGCTGCTGGCGACGCAGTACAGCCTGGCGGCGCTGGCACGGCTGGGTGACGACTCGGACGAGAAGACGTCGACGCTGCGAAGCGACTGCCTCGCGGGCGCGTACACCTCGAGTGTCATCGTCCACGACCGGCCGGACACCAGTACCTTCAGCATCTCGCCAGGAGACCTTGATGAAGGCATCAAGGCTCTGCTGGTGTTCCGCGGCGACGGCGATGTGGAACGTCAGGGCGCCGGATATGCGCGGATCCGGGCGTTCCACGAAGGAGTCATGAACGGCGTCCAGTCCTGTCTGTCGCTCGAGCCCTGATTCCCGGCCGGGCCGCGGCGGCGACCTGACACCATGACGGCATGCCAGTCGACGTGACGTTGAATGAGGCCGACAGGGACGCTCTCGAGCTCTGGATTCGTCGGATCGGGATCGGGTCGACGATCAATGATGTGGAGCCCCTCACCGGCGGGTCGCAGAACATTGTCGTGCGACTCACCGTCGACGGAGCACCGATGGTGCTGCGGCGCCCTCCCGAGCATCCCCGGCCGACGAGCGACAACACCATGCGCCGCGAGATCGCCGTATTGCAGACGCTGGCAGGCACGACGGTGCCGCACCCCGGGCTGATCGCCGGGTGCGACGACCTCGACGTGCTGGGGGTGGTCTTCTACCTGATGCAGGCCGTGGACGGCTTCAACCCGGGCAACGAGACCGACGAGGCGTATGTCCGCGATCCCGGAATGAGACACGACGTCGGGCTGTCGTACGCCGCGGGGCTGGCGCGGTTGGGGTCGGTGCCCTGGCAAGGCAGCGCGCTGGCAGAGATCAAAAGACCGGGATCCTTTCTGGCGCGCCAGGTTCCGCAGTTCATGCGGCTTCTCGAAAGCTACCGTCACGAGCACTACTCGCCCGAATCCTTCCCCGCGGTCGGGCAACTGGCGGAATGGCTGGAAGCGCAGCGCCCATCCGACGAGGAGCCCGCCATCATGCACGGCGACGCCCACCTCAACAATGTGTTGTTGCGCAGGGACACACCGGAGTTGGCGGCGTTCATCGACTGGGAGATGTGCACCGTCGGCGACCCCTTGCTCGATCTCGGCTGGATGCTGGTGTGCTGGCCCGACGGTCCGAACCCGATCGGCGCCGGCTCCGAGCTGGCCGCGCTCGGCGGACTGGCCACGCGCGCCGAACTACTCGAGGCGTACTGGGACGCGGGAGGACGACAAACGACGCGGCTGGACTGGTATGTCGCCATGGCGTGTTTCAAGCTCGCCATCGTCATCGAAGGCACCTGGTCGCGTTACCTTGCCGGGCAGGCCAGTTGGGAAGCGGGTGAGCGACTACACACCTCGGCGCAGAACCTCATCGAGCTGGGCACCCGGGTGGCCAGGGGCGACAATCCGTTCGTCTGAACCCTCAGCGTGGTCGAATACTCCCGCCGCGAAAAGGAGGACCGCGCCGGACCAAGTCGCCTGCACATTGCGCCAACCCGGGTGGGGCGGGCTCCGATCGGAGAGAATCGAGGAGTGACCGGTGTGACCAGCGCCCGAGAGCAGCTTCCCGAGGCGCTTCGTCATGCAATCGACCAGACGGTCGCGGCAGAACGCCTCGAGGGTTGGCGCCCCACCGCTGCGCATCTCGACGCGCTGGCCGCGCTGCTGAGCGACGAGACGTGCTTCGACGACTACCTGGCGGGGGTCACCGTGCGCCACCCACCCGATGCCACGGCGCTACGGGACCGTCTGCGAGTGCGTAGGCGATCGTATCTTCTTGCGGGAACCGCCCTGTTGCGCAACAACTTCGGGGTGTCCACCGAGAAGGCCCTCGCCGAGCTGGAATTCGTCGCCACCGCGGGACGCATCGCACTCTGGCACCGTCGGTCGGCTCAGGGCGGACTCGGCGTGCGCGACGTCGACTTCCGCGCCGTCCATCGTCAAGTGTTCGCCGACGTGTACCCGTGGGCGGGTGACTACCGCGTCACGGAACTGCGCCGCGGGGACTCGGTGTTCGCGCGGCGCTCCACCGTGCACCGAGAGATGGCCGCGATCGAGCAGTCGGCCGCCGAGCTGGCGGTGAGCGGGAAGGATCTCAGTGCTGTGGAATTGGCCTTTCGCCTGGCCCGGATCTACGCCGATTACAACCAGATCCACCCGTTCCGTGAAGGCAACGGCCGAACCGGGACGCTGATACTGCACACCATCGCCGAGCTGTGTGGACGCCGCCTCGACCTGACGGGCGTCACCCGCGCCGACTGGTACTCCGCCTCTCGGGCCAGCGTGCCGGTTCGGCGGACCGGCGGCACCGAGGATGTGACCCCCGGTCCTTTCATCCCGCTGCTGGCAGGAGCCTTGCGCTAAGTCGTTTGCGTGCACCGAACGCAGGGGTCTAGTGTCGCCAGCGTGCCGAGACGACTCGTAGTAGCAACCCGCAGCGGGGTCTGATCCTGACCGACCCCTCGCTGTGGGTCGTCGCTACTCGTCGGTCGCTTTCTCTCAGAGCCAGAAGGCCGGCACATGAACTCCCTATTCGCCACTCCCTACTCCGCAGCGCCGCTGCACTTCGCGGCCCACGTGGACGGACCGGTGCCACGGGCACTACGTGAGGAGGCCGACGTGAAATCGTTCGAACAGTTCGTCGACGAATACCACCCGACCAGCGGGCCGCTGCGCCTGGGGCAGTGGTCCTGCACCGATGCCGAGCGGCCATCCGGCCGACTGGGTCCACAGGCCCGCAACTATCAGGCGACGCTGGCGATCGGCGACCGGATCGGGACATCGAATGCCGCGGCGTCCGGCCCGGTCGCGGCCTTGACGGCGATGCTCTACGACCGTGGGATCGCGGTCGAGATGATGGAGTTCCACCAACTGCCCGCCGGTGAGCACACCGCGACGTTCGTCCGCGGCAGCGACGGCGGCAGGCATGAGTGGGCGATGGGTTGGTCAGACGACCCCACCGAGTCCGCGCTGCGCGCGGTCATCGCGTGCGCCAACCGGCTGCAGACGCCGGCCTGACCCAGCCCTGACCCCGCCGGAATTGCGTTCCGCGCGGCCCCCACTCGGTTTTTCGCGCGTGGAATGCAATTCCGGCGAAAGGGGGCTCAGTGCAGAGGGCGCAGGACGATCGGCATGCCGTCGACCGGGACCGCCATGCCGCCGTGGTCGTATCGCGGCGTGTAGCCCGGATGCGGCAGCTCCAGCCGGTACTTGCGGAGCAGCCGGTGCATCACGGTTTTGATCTCCAACTGTCCGAACACCATGCCGATGCACTTGTGTGCACCCCCACCGAACGGCGCGAACGCGTAGCGGTGATTCTTGTGCTCGCTGCGGGGCTCTGCGAATCGTGCCGGGTCGAACTTCTCGGGATCGGTCCACAGCTCCGGCAGCCGGTGATTGAGCGCAGGCCACGTCATGATGGCGGTGCCCGCCGGGATGAAGTGGCCCAGAAGCTCGGTATCGCGCACCGCTTCGCGGAAGTTGAACGGCAGCGGGGTCACCATCCGCAACGCCTCGTTGATCACCAGGTCGTAGGTTTCGAGCTTCTCCAACGCCTCGATGTCCAGCGGGCCGTCGCCGATTCGGTCGGACTCCTCGCGACACCGGTCCTGCCACTCCGGGTTGGCCGCCAGGTGGTAGGCCATCGTCGTCAGGGTCGACGTCGACGTGTCGTGTGCGGCCATCATCAGGAAGATCATGTGGCTGACGACGTCCTGGTCGGTGAAGCTCTGGCCGTCCTCGTCCTGCGCGTGGCACAGCACGCTGAACATGTCGGTGCTCTCCGAGCGCCGCTTTTCGCCGATGCTCGCGTTGAAGTAGTCCTCGAGGGTCTTGCGGGCGCGCAGGCCGCGCCACCAACTCAGCGGTGGCACCGGCTTGCGCACGATCGCGTTCCCCGCGCGGGTGGTGGTCGTGAAGGCCTCGTTGACGGTCGTCACCAGTTCCTTGTCGGTGCCGGCCTGGTGGCCCATGAACACCACCGAGGCGATGTCGAGCGTGAGCTCCTTGACCGCGGGGTGGAACAGGAACCGGCGGTCGTTGGCCACCCAGTCGTTGGCGATCACCGCCGAGGCCACCGAGTCGATGTGCTCGACGTAGCCGGTGAGCCGGGTGCGGGTGAACGCCTCCTGCATGATCCGTCGGTGGTACATGTGGTCCTCGAAGTCGCGCAGCATCAGCCCGCCCTCGAAGAAGGGCCCGATCACCGGATCCCAGGCGCGCTGCGAGAAGTCCTTGTTCCGGTTGGAGAACACTGCCTGCGTGGCGTCGGGACCAAGCGCCCCCACGGCGGGCAGCACCTGCGAACCCGAGTAGTAGATCGGTCCGTATTTGCGGTACTGGTTCAGGATGAATTCGGGGCCGCCTCGGAACATCTCGATCATGTGGGCCAGGATCGGCAGCCCGTTGTCGCCCTTGACCGCTTTGAGCCCGCTGCCCGCGGGGGGCTCGGCTAGCACGACCTCGTCCCAGGTGTGATCGAGTAGCCGCTTCTCGAGCGCCCCCATTCCGGGGATCGTGACCGGGGTCGGCTTCAACCGCCGTTTTGCCTGGTCAAGAAGGTATTCGGGGGTGCTGATCGTCGCCATCAAACGCTCCTGAAAAGACATGCTGTGGTGGATGTCACCTTTGGTCTATCCTGGTAGGGCGACTTGACGCATGTCAAGTTTTGATTGGAGCGAGTCGCGATGCAAAGGTCTATGGCCATGACCGCCGAACCATCCCCGCTGCCGGAGATCCGCCGCAGCCGCGGCGACCGGCAACGCGACGCGATTGTCACCGCGGTCCGCGAGTTGCTGCAGGAGCGGTCGTTTGCCGACCTTTCGGTCAGCACCATCAGCGAGCGCGCCGGGGTCGCCCGATCCGGGTTCTATTTCTACTTCGACTCCAAGTACGCGGTGCTGGCGGTGATCGTCGCCGACGCGATGGCCGAGCTGGACAAGCTGACCCACGACTTCGCGCCGCGCGAGCCGGGGGAGTCGCCGTCATCCTTCGCCAAACGCATGGTCGGCTACGCGGCGATCGTGTACGCGTCGCACGATCCGATCATGAGCGCCTGCAACCTGGCGCGGAGCACCGACGCCCAGATCCGCGAGATCATGGACGACTTCCAGGACACCGTGGTCGACAAGATCGTCGGGCTGGTCCAGCAGGACTCCGGCGCCCGGCCGGTGTCGGACGACCTCACCGCGCTGGTGCGCACATTGACCGCGGTGACGTCCATGACGCTGGCCCACGACAGCGCGTTCGTCGGGCGCACGCAGGATCCGTCCGCCGCGATCGAGATCGCGGAGCGCCTGTGGCTCAGTGCCCTGTGGGGCGGCGCCGACCCCGAGGGCCAGTAGCCCGGCGAGATCGAGGTCGGAGGGGCAGCAAAAGTGCGCCGGTAGTGTCACCGGCATGGAGCAGCAGAGTGAGATCCCTGACGGCTTCGGTGCCGGATTTCGAGGCAAGCGCTGTCTTCTCACCGGGGCCGCCAGCGGGATCGGGCGTGCCACCGCGCTGAAGCTGGCCGCCGACGGAGCCGAGCTCTACCTCACCGACCGTGACGCCAAAGGACTCGAGGAGACGGTCGCCGACGCCCGCGCTCTGGGCGGGGTGGTCGCGGAGTACCGCGCCCTGGACATCACCGACCACGACGCAGTCGCCAGGTTCGCCGCCGACATCCACACCAACCACTTGGCGATGGACATGGTGATGAACATCGCCGGGATCTCGGCGTGGGGCACCATCGACCAGCTGACCCATCACCACTGGAAGTCCATGATCGACGTGAACCTGATGGGCCCGATTCACGTCATCGAGACGTTCATGCCGCCGATGGTGGCCGCCGGCCGCGGCGGGCACCTGGTGAATGTGTCGTCGGCGGCCGGACTGGTGGCCCTGCCCTGGCATGCTGCGTACTCGGCCAGCAAGTACGGTCTGCGCGGTTTGTCGGAGGTGTTGCGTTTCGACCTGCACCGGCATCGCATCGGCGTGTCGGTGGTGGTACCCGGCGCGGTGAAAACACCTCTCGTGCAATCGGTTCACATCGCCGGTGTGGACCGCGACGATCCGCGGGTGCAGTTCTGGACGAATCGGTTCGGCGGGCACGCGGTGTCTCCGGAGGCCGCCGCGGACAAGATTCTGCGCGGGGTGGTCCGCAACCGCTTCCTGATCTACACCTCCCACGACATCCGCGCGCTCTACATGTTCAAGCGCACCATGTGGGTGCCCTACAGCATGGCGATGAAGCGGGTCAACGTGCTGTTCACGCGGGCGCTGCGGCCACATCCGCGACGGCACTGAGGCTCGGGGGCTCAGCGCTTACCCCAGTCCCAGGCGGGGGTGGTCAACAGATCCTGGTCGACGACCTTGGTCTCACCCCAATCTTTGTAGAGCTCGATCTCCCAGGCGTCCTCGTCGCTGCCCAGCGGTGCCGCCCCGAGGCACTCGCGTAGCGTCGGTGAATGCGTGACCACCACCACCTGAGTCCGCCTCGCGGCCTCGTCGATCAGCGTCGCCAGCGGACGGACGAGGTCAGGATGCAGGGACGTCTCCGGCTCGTTGAGTACCATCAAGGACGGTGGCTGGGGGCTCAGCAGCGCCGCTGCCCACAGCAGGAAACGCAAAGTGCCGTCGGAGATCTCGGCACTCCGCAATGGACGCAGCATTCCGCGCTGATGCAGTTGGACGTCGAAGAGACCGTCGGTGACCGACACCGACACCGACGCACCGTCGAACGCGTCGGCCACCGCGCGCGCGAGGTCGTCGGTCCCTGTCTCCACGATGGTCTGCACAGCCGCGGCCAGATCGGAGCCGTCGTCGGCCAGCACCGGGGTCCTGGTGCCGACCTGCGGCCTACGTGATGGAGCGGCGCTGTCGACCCGGAAGCCGTCGTAGAAGCGCCAGTCGCGCAGGCGTTCCCGCACCATGACCAGTTCGGGTGTCGCGCCCGCGAAGTCGACCAACACGCTGCGGTGCGGCGGCAGGTTGCGGCCGAGTTCGTCGAATCCGCGGCCGGCGTCGCCGGCGACCTCGACGAGGCCGCGTACCCGACGCACCAGGGTGGCGGCCGGCCGGGCCACCGGTCCGGCGAAGACCAGTTCGCGCTTCACCTCCGGGTCGCGCGCGAAGGCCGTCTTCTTGGCCTGCGGGAGGCCGAGATCGATGAGATAGCCGAAATCGTCTGATGCGTAACCGAGTTCGATCGATACAGACCGGGTACGCGGACCCCCCTGCGCGGTGCCGGTGCGGCGAGCGCCACTGAGATGCTCCGGGCCGGCCCACAGCGCGGATTCGACCCCGCCCTCGCGGGCGAACGATGCGATCACCTCGCCGCGACCGCAGTCGGCCAGTAGCCGAAGCGCGCGGTAGAGCGACGACTTGCCTGTGCCGTTGGCGCCGGTGACGACGGTGAGCCGACTTAGCGGTAGCACGAGATCCCGAAGCGAGCGGTATCCGCGGATCGCCACTGTCTGGAGCATGACGACGACGCTAGCTGCCGGTGGTGACAACTGTCGCCGGCTCGGCGCTCGTCGCGAGCTCCAGCCGCACCCCCAGCAGCCGGACCGGCCTGTCCAGTTCGAACTGGCCGAGAACATCCAGGGCGGTGCCGACGATGACATCGTCGGCGGTCGTCGGCGACGGAAGTTTGCGGATCTTGGTGCGCGTGTAGAACGTATTGGTGCGGACCGTCACCGCGACGCGGGTGACGACCCGGTTCTGCTCGACGATCTCGGTGAGCGTGCGCTGCGCGAGGTCGACGACCGCCGCGTCCATCTCGGCGCGGTCGGTGAGGTCCCTGGGGAAGGTGACGACGTGGCTGCGGGACCGCGGCACCCACGGTTGCGCGCTGACAGTGGTGTCCCCGCCGCCCTTGGCGAGCAGCAGGATCCACAACCCCGTGGTGGGCCCGAACGTCCCGATCAGGACCGCTGCGTCGGTGGCCGCCAGGTCAGAGACCGTCAGGATCCCCATGGCGGCAAGCTTTTTCGTGGTCTTGGGGCCGACGCCCCACAGTGCGTCGACGCGCCGGTCGCCCATGGTCGACATCCAGGTGTCGTCGGTGAGGGCGTGGATTCCCGCGGGCTTGCCGAACCCGGTGGCGACCTTGGCCCGCTGCTTGTTGTCACTGATACCCACCGAGCAGGACATGCCCGTCTCGGCGGTGACGACCTGTTGGATCCGCTCGGCGAGCGCGCATGCGGCACCGAGGTCGGCCACGTGGGCACCGATGTAGGCCTCGTCCCATCCCCACACCTCGACGGGGTGTCCGAGGTCGCGCAGCAGGCCCATCACCTGTTCGGAGGCGGCGTCGTAGGCGGCGGAGTCCGACGGCAGGAACGTCGCATCGGGGCACCGTCGGGCGGCGGTGCGCAGCGGCATTCCCGCGTGCACGCCGTACTGGCGGGCCTCGTAGGAGGCACAGGTGACGACCTTGCGGGGTTCGGTCGGGTCGCCGCTGCCGCCGACGATCACCGGCAGGCCGACCAGTTCCGGGTGGCGCTGCAGTTCGACAGACGCCAGGAACTGGTCCATGTCGACGTGCAGAATCCACTGCGTGCCGCGTGCGGTCATGTCCCGCAGAGCTTGCGCGCCACCGTCTCCCACGCGTCGCCGACTTGATCGAGGGTCCGTCCCCGGTCAGCGATCTCATGGTGCACGTAGTCGGCGTCCAGCAGTGCGTGCAGCGCCGTGGCCTGTGCATCGAGATCGCCTGTGGTGTCTGCAGACTTCAGAAGGAACCGGATGTGACTGTGGTGCAGCATCATCGGGGCGTTGAACCGCATCTGTGGATCGCGGCCGACATCGGAGAGCAGAGCGCGATGCACGTCGACGAACTTCAGGCGTTCCCGGCCATAGGCGAGCAGTCGATCCAGCGCAGGCGCTCCAGGGCCCAGCGGAGGCGGTCCGAACAGGAAGGCCTGCTGCTGGGTCTTCTCGTCCTCGTCCAGAAGCACGATCATCAGACCTGCACGACTGCCGAACCTGCGGAACAGCGTGCCCTTGCCGACCCCGGCCGCCGTGGCGATGTCGTCGGTCGTGACCGCCTCGGCGCCGCGCTCGTCAATCAGTCGACGAGCGGCATCGAGGAGCAGTGCCCGGTTGCGCGCGGCGTCACCCCGTTCGGGCGGGCCGGATTCGCTCACCGGCAGCGTTGTCAGCCGGTTCACGTTTCCCGACACACTCACCTGGCAACTTTAACTCAGTCGGAATAATTCGGACTGCAGTCCGGTTCAACCGTGCGAGTATCGAATCCAGCGATGTGGAGGCTGAAGATGTCAGATAGCACGGTTTTGGTTCTGGTCGGGAGTCTGCGGGCCGCGCCGATCAACCGCCAACTCGCCGAACTCGCCGTGGAGACGAGTCCCGCTGGTGTGACGCTCGAGCTGTTCGACCGGCTGGGGGAGTTGCCCTTCTACAACGAGGACATCGACAAGTCCGCCGACGACGGCGGTGTGCCCGAACCTGTGGCGGCGCTGCGTGAGGCGGCCGCCCGCGCCGATGCGGCCCTGGTCGTCACGCCCGAGTACAACGGCACCATTCCGGGCGTGCTGAAGAACGCCATCGACTGGTTGTCGCGGCCGTTCGGGAATGGCGCATTGAAGGGAAAGCCGCTGGCGGTGGTCGGGGTGGCGCTGGGGCAGTACGGCGGCGTCTGGGCCCACGACGAAACGCGCAAGTCGTTCGGCATCGCCGGTCCCCGGGTCGTCGAGGACCTCGAGCTATCCATCCCGGGCAAGTCCCTCGATGGCAAGCATCCGCGGGAGAACGCGGACGTCGCCGGGCGGCTGCAGGGGATCGTCGGCAAGTTGGTCGCCGAGATCGGCTGAGTGATCGGCTCGCGGTGAGGACGAGCGCGGCGATCTGATCGCCGCGCTCGTTTCTTTGCGGGAGACCGTCCTTGCCGGCGTCGCAGGGTGCGGAGGGGCCGTGAAGCGGTGCAGCGGGAGCTTTGCTGACGGACTGACTCCGTAGGTGCGCGGGCCGATGGACCCGGGCCGGGGTGCGCAGAGATGTCGGACGGCTCTGATAGACCAGATATAGGCAAGCGCGACGATGCCGTTGTGATCTGTGACACGCCGATTTCGACGCGACACACCGCAGTTACCAGGCAAAATTCCAAACGTGTGATTACGACCATCTTGTATGTGCTCTACTAGCGGGGCACAACATCTAGTGTCTAACGTGGGAAGCGACGACAGATGCGATCTACGCTCGACAGGGCGACCAGGGGGAAGTTCAGCCCCGGGTCCGGCGTTGAGATTCAGAGAGCTTCGGTTGTCCGATCGACCAGCTGTCCGACAGATGGGGTGCGTAGTGACAACGAACCATCGGTCGTCGAATGAAAGTTTCGCTGAGGGAGCCCGCCAAATGACTGTCACCGTGTACACCAAGCCCGCTTGCGTCCAGTGCAACGCCACCTACAAGGCGCTGGACAAGCAAAACGTCGCCTATGACGTCGTCGACATCTCTGTGGACACCGAGGCCCGCGATTACGTCATGGCGCTGGGCTACCTGCAGGCCCCCGTGGTGGTGGCGGGCAACGACCACTGGTCGGGGTTCCGTCCTGACCGCATCAAGGCGCTCGGCGGCGTGGTCGCGGCCACGGCCTGACGACCGGCCGGAACGGGTATCGGGGCGGACCGAGCGGAGAGAAGGGGACAGCGTGAGCAATCTCGTCTACTTCTCGAGCGTGTCCGAGAACACCCACCGCTTCGTCGAGAAGCTGGAACTACCCGCCATCCGGATACCGCTGCGCGGGCGCATCGAGGTGGATGAGCCCTACGTGCTGGTGCTTCCCACCTACGGCGGTGGGCACGCCAACGTTCCGGATCCCGATCGCGGAGGCTACGTCCCCAAACAGGTCATCGCGTTCCTGAACAACGAACACAACCGTGGACTGCTGCGCGGTGTCATCGCCGCGGGCAACACCAACTTCGGCGCCGAGTTCGGCTATGCGGGAGTCGTCGTCTCCCGCAAGTGCGGCGTCCCGTTTCTTTATCGCTTCGAATTGATGGGCACCACGGACGACGTCTTCGCCGTCCGTGCGGGCCTCTCCGACTTCTGGAAGGACCAGACGTGCCACCCACCGTCACAGCTGCAGAACCTGTAGCCGCCACCGGAGTTCACACGCTTCCCGGCGAAACGGACTACCACGCCCTCAACGCGATGCTCAACCTGTACGACGCGGACGGCAAAATCCAGTTCGACAAGGACCGGGAAGCCGCGCATCAGTACTTTCTGCAGCACGTCAACCAGAACACGGTGTTCTTCCACAATCAGGACGAGAAGCTCGACTACCTGATCCAGAAGGACTACTACGAGCGCGAGGTGCTCGATGAGTACTCCCGCAACTTCGTCAAGACACTGCTGGATCGCGCGTACGCCAAGAAGTTCCGGTTCCCGACCTTCCTCGGCGCGTTCAAGTACTACACCTCCTACACGCTGAAGACCTTCGACGGCAAGCGTTACCTGGAGCGCTTCGAGGACCGCGTCGTGATGGTCGCGCTGACGCTGGCCGCCGGCGACACCGTGCTGGCCGAGAAGCTCGTCGACGAGATCATCGACGGCCGCTTCCAGCCGGCCACCCCGACATTCCTGAACTCGGGCAAGAAGCAGCGCGGCGAGCCGGTGTCGTGCTTTCTGCTTCGCATCGAGGACAACATGGAGTCCATCGGGCGCTCCATCAACTCGGCACTGCAGCTGTCCAAGCGCGGTGGCGGAGTTGCGTTGCTGCTGACCAACATTCGCGAGCACGGCGCGCCGATCAAGAACATCGAGAATCAGAGTTCGGGTGTCATCCCCATCATGAAGCTGCTGGAGGACTCGTTCTCCTACGCCAACCAGCTGGGTGCGCGCCAGGGTGCCGGCGCGGTGTACCTGCACGCGCACCACCCGGATATCTACCGGTTCCTGGACACCAAGCGCGAGAACGCCGACGAGAAGATCCGCATCAAGACGCTGAGCCTCGGCGTGGTGATCCCGGACATCACGTTCGAGCTGGCGAAGAACAACGAGGACATGTACCTGTTCTCGCCGTACGACGTGGAACGCGTCTACGGGCTGCCGTTCGCCGACATCTCCGTCACCGAGAAGTACTACGAGATGGTCGACGACGCGCGGATCCGCAAAACCAAGATCAAGGCGCGCGAGTTCTTCCAGACGCTGGCCGAGCTGCAGTTCGAGTCCGGCTACCCGTACATCATGTACGAGGACACGGTGAACCGGTCGAACCCCATCGAAGGCAAGATCACGCACAGCAACCTGTGCTCGGAGATCCTGCAGGTGTCGACGCCGTCGCTGTTCAACGAGGACCTGACCTACGCGAAGGTGGGCAAGGACATCTCGTGCAACCTCGGCTCGCTCAACATCGCCAAGGCGATGGACTCGCCGGACTTCGCCCAGACCATCGAGGTGTCGATCCGCGCGCTCACCGCAGTCAGCGACCAAACCCACATCTGGTCGGTGCCCTCGATCGAGCAGGGCAACAACGACTCTCACGCCATTGGCCTGGGGCAGATGAACCTGCACGGGTACCTGGCCCGCGAGCGGATCCACTACGGCTCCGAAGAGGGCGTGGACTTCACCAACATCTACTTCTACACCGTGCTCTACCACGCGCTGCGGGCCAGCAACCGCATTGCGATCGAGCGGGGCAAGGCATTCGGTGGCTTCGAGCGATCGAAGTACAAGTCGGGCGAATTCTTCGACAAGTACACCGACCAGGTGTGGGAGCCGGCCACCGAGCGGGTGCGCGAGTTGTTCGCCGACGCCGGTATCCGCATTCCAACGCAAGAGGATTGGGTGCGGTTGAAGGAGTCGGTACAGCAGCACGGCATCTACAACCAGAACCTGCAGGCCGTCCCGCCGACGGGCTCGATCTCCTACATCAACCACTCGACGAGCTCGATCCACCCGGTGGCGTCGAGGATCGAGATCCGCAAGGAAGGCAAGATCGGCCGCGCCTACTACCCGGCCCCGTATCTCACCAACGACAACCTGGAGTACTACCAGGACGCGTACGAGATCGGCTACGAGAAGATCATCGACACCTACGCCGCGGCCACGCAGCACGTGGACCAGGGTCTGAGCCTGACCCTGTTCTTCAAGGACACCGCCTCCACCCGCGACGTCAACAAGGCGCAGATCTACGCCTGGCGCAAGGGAATCAAGACGCTGTACTACATCCGGCTGCGTCAGATGGCCTTGGAAGGCACTGAGGTGGAGAACTGCGTCAGCTGCATGCTGTGAGATGTGCCGCTGCGGTCAGCTTTCGCGAGCCTGTTCGGCATGCAGCGCCTTCAGGCGTCGCTCCTCGCGAAGCACGCTCTGGTAGCTCTCGCGTTCGGCGACCAACCACTCCGGTTTGTCCTCGAGAAGCTGGTTGATCTGCTCGGTGGTGAGCGCTTCGGTGACCCCGCCGCGCGCCAGACCAGCGATGGAGACGCCCAGCTTGGCCGCCACGAGGTTCTTCGGGTGCGGCCCGTTCTTGCGGAGGTCTTTGAGCCACTGCGGCGGGTCCGCCTGCAGGGCCGCGAGCTCGCCGCGGGTGATCGGGTTCTCCTGGAACTCCGACGGTGTCGCGGGCAGGTACACGTCCAGCTTCTTCGCCGCCGTGGCGGGTTTCATGGACTGCGCGTTCGGCCTGCTCATGGGACCAGCGTATCGGTAGCCTGATGCCGTGGCTTCGCCCTCGCTGCCCTCGATGACCCTCGGGTACGTACCCGGCGGGACGCCCGCGAAGTGGGCCCGGACGTGGGCGCAGCGTCACCCCGAGGTGCCGCTGCAGTTGCGCGCCGTGGCGGCGGCAGACGCGGCCGCCGCAGTGCGGGCCGGCACCGTCGACGTGGCGTTGCTCCGGCTGCCGGCCGACACGTCCGGGCTGGCCGTCATCCCGATCTACGAGGAGACGACGGTGGTGGTGGTGCCGACCGATCACCTTCTCGCTGCGGTCGACGAGATCACCGCCGCCGATCTTGACGGCGAGCCGACGCTGCTCCCGCTCGACGACGTCCTCTCCTGGACGGGCGCTCCCGGCGCCCTTCTCGATCACCGACCCGAGACCACCAAGGATGCAATAGAACTCGTGGCTGCCGGGATCGGAGTGATCATCGTTCCGCAGTCGTTGGCGCGGCTGTACCGTCGAAAGGACCTCACGTACCGGCCGATCACCGACGCACCCACCTGCCCCGTGGTGCTCGCTGTCCCGGCAGGGCCACAGCCCGCATTAGTCGAGGAGTTCATCGGGATTGTGCGGGGACGCAAACCCAGTTCGTCACGGGGGCAGGCTGAGCCGGGGCCGAAACGCACTGCGCGGGAGAAAACTCTCGCCAAGCAGGCCGCCCGCGCCGCCGCAGGTAAGGTCGCCCGCCAGCAGAGCCCAGCCAAGCGCGGTCGGCGCTGACGTAGCGCTCGACCGGCTGGGTTTCATCCCGGTGGCCGACCACGCGCAGTCCGCGTCCTCGGCGTAGAGCGCCACTGTCGTCGAGATCCCACTCAGGAAAAATTTCGACATGTTGGTATAGCAGTCCGCCGAAGCGGGTAGGCGAGAAGCTGTGACGCTCATCACCGCTACCGCCAGGAATCTGTAAAGTGGCCGCCCCCTTCTTCAGTCGCGAACGCATCGTCGCAGGGCCGGGGTGGAGTCGGTGGTTGGTGCCGCCCGCCGCACTGTCGATCCACCTATCCATTGGCGCCGCGTACTCCTGGAGCGTGTTCAAGAAACCGCTGGAAGGCGCGCTGGACATCTCCGGCACGCTCAGCGCGCTGCCGTTCACCATCGGCATCGTCGTGCTCGGTATCTCCGCGGCGGTGTTCGGAAAATGGGTGGATCGCAATGGGCCGCGGGCCGCGATGTTCGCCGCGATGTGCTGCTTCTGCGGCGGTTGGCTGGTCGGTTCCGCCGGTTTGGCGACGCGCCAATATTGGCTGGTGCTGGTCGGTTACGGGCTTCTCGGCGGAATCGGCTGGGGCATCGGGTACATCTCGCCGGTCTCGACGCTGATCAAGTGGTTCCCCGACAAGCCGGGCATGGCGACGGGGCTGGCGATCATGGGGTTCGGTGGTGGTGCCCTCATCGCATCGCCGTGGTCGACGGCGATGCTTGACGTGTTCGGCACCGATTCGGCGGGCATCGCGAAGACCTTCCTGGTGCACGGTCTGGTGTATGCCGTGTTCATGTCGCTGGGGTGGATGCTGGTGCGCGTGCCGCGGCCGGACTGGAAACCGCACGGCTGGACTCCGGTCGCGCCTGCGGAAGGCTCGATCGTCACCGTCGGTCAGGTCTCGGCGACCAACGCCATCAAGACGCCGCAGTTCTGGCTGCTGTGGGTTGTGCTGTGCTTCAACGTGACTGCGGGGATCGGCATCCTCGAGAAGGCTTCGCCGATCTACCAGGACTACTTCCCGGCGGCGGGCGCGGCGGCCGCCGCGGTGGCTGCAGCAGCAGCGGGGTACGTGGCGATGCTGTCGCTGGCCAACATGCTGGGACGCATCGGCTGGTCCAGCCTGTCCGACAAGATCGGCCGCAAGAACGCCTATCGGCTGTACCTCGGTGCCGGGGCGTTGCTGTACCTGGCCATCACGTTGATGCAGAACTCGAACAAGATGGTGTTCCTGATCTGCACCCTGCTTATCCTGTCGTTCTACGGCGCCGGATTCGCCACCGTCCCGGCCTATTTGCGCGACTTGTTCGGCACGTATCAGGTGGGTGCCATTCACGGCAGGCTGCTGACGGCGTGGTCGGTCGCCGGGATTCTCGGGCCGATCCTGGTGAACGCCATCGCCGACAGTCAACAGGCCGCAGGCAAAGAGGGACCTGCCCTCTACACGATGTCGTTCTCGATCATGATCGGGCTGTTGCTGATCGCGCTGGTCTGCAACGAACTGCTGAAACCGGTCGACGAGAAGTGGCATGAACCGAGCGCGTCGACGCCGCGCCCCGAACGAGCCAAGGAGCGTGTGCGGTGACGGATCAGGCAACCGACGTCGAGTTCCGCGACTACCGGTCGACGGTGCCCAAGGTCTACATCGCCCTGGCTTGGCTGTGGGTGGCAATTCCCTTCAGCTACGGCGTGTTTGAACTGGCCGTGAAGGTCAAGCAGCTCTTCGAATAAGGCGGTGACGCCCTAGATGGTCAGGGTGCCGTCGTCGTTGATCGTCCACGCCGGGTTCAGCGCGACCTCCCACACATGTCCGTCGAGGTCGGCAAAATAGCCGGAATAGCCGCCCCACGGGGTCTTTTCGGCCGGCTTGAGGATGGTCGCGCCCGCCATCGCGGCCTGATCGAGCACCGCGTCGACATCGGCCTCGGTGCGTTGATTGATCGCGATCGTGATGCCGCTGAACCGGCCGTCGACCGGGTGCCGCGCGTCCTGCGCGAGTTCGTCCCTGCCGAACAGGGCGAACGCGATGCCGGGCAATTGGTAGAAGACGACGCCGTCGGGCGCCTGGGCCGGAACCCAGCCCAAGCCCTGCTCGTAGAACTGGCGAGCCCGGTCCAGATCGCCCACCCCGAACGTGATCAGGCTGACACGTTGCTCCATGCCGGTCAGGCTACCCATCGGTCGGCCGGGCACCCCGGTACCCGTCCGCGACCACTGTCGGATCCGTTGGCAAATCACCGGGATGTGACCGGGCGATCTGTCGTAAGGTGAGGCCGGGCTCAGGCTTGCTGAGAGTTCGCCCCGCGCCGGTCGGTGCAGGAAGAGTGGGAGTGCGCACGTGTCGCGGATTTTCCTGAGCCACTCCAGCAGGGACATGCGGGAGGCGGTCGCCCTCAAGCAATGGCTCGTCGAGCAGACACCACCGTTGGCCAACGAAATCTTCCTCGACATCGACCCCGAGTCCGGCCTTCGTGCCGGAACACGATGGAAGGACGCCCTGCGGCAGGCCAACGCGCGCTGCGAAGCCGTCATCTGCCTGCTGTCGGGCAATTGGGAGTCGTCGCACGAGTGCAAGGTCGAGTACCGCACCGCCGAGAACCTGAACAAGCAGATCTTCGTCGCCCGCCTCGAGCCGTCGACCGGCGGCGACATCACCTCCGAATGGCAACGGTGCGACCTGTTCGGCGACGGGGCGACTACCGCGGTCGACATCGGTGGCGGCCCCCCTGTCGAGTTCTCCACCGAGGGGCTGTACCGGCTGCGCGACGGCATCCGGGGTGCTGGTATCGGCGCTGACTCGTTCATCTGGCCGCCACTTTCGGATCCGGGACGGGCGCCCTACCGCGGCTGGGAACCGCTGGAGGAGATCGACGCGGCGGTCTTCTTTGGCCGCGACGCCCAGATCGTGCGGGCCCTCGACGCAGTCCGCGGCATGCGCTTGTCCGGGACCAACGAAATGTTCGTGGTGCTCGGCCCGTCGGGCAGCGGTAAGTCGTCGTTCCTGCGGGCCGGCCTGCTGCCGCGACTGCGCCGAGAGGACCGCCGCTTCGCCCTCCTGGAGATCGTCAGGCCAGAGCGCAATGTGCTCACCGGCCAGGCCGGTTTCGCCGCAGCCATCGGCGCCACGCGCGTTTCTTTCGGGCTCAAGCAGCCCAGCCTTGGAGAGATCAAGAGTGCCTGTGCCGCAGGCGATCTCGACGCAGTAGCGGGATGGCTATCCGAGATACGCGTGGTGGCAGCCCAGCGGTTGCTGGACCGCGGGGGCGAGGCGAGCGCCGCTCCCACACTGGTACTGCCGCTGGACCAGGCCGAGGAACTCTTCTCCGCCGACGCCGGCGAGCAGGCCCATGTGTTCCTCGACCTGGTCGCCGGGCTGGCTCAGCGGATCAACTCCAGCGAGATCGGTCTGGTCGTCGCTGCGACCATCCGCACTGACCGCTATGAGGTCATGCAGACGCACCCGGCATTGGCCGGGGTCGGCAGCGTGTTGTTCGACGAGCTGAAGCCGATGCCGCCCACGCAGTTCAAGGAGGTCATCACCGGACCCGCGCAGCGCGCCTCGGAGGGTGGTGCGAATCTCCGTGTCTCACCGGATCTGGTCGAACGGCTGCTCTCCGATGCGGGGGAGGGCGCCGACACGCTGCCGATGCTGGCGTTGACGATGTCGCGCCTGTACGCCGACTACGGCAGCACGGGCGAGCTGACGTTGAGCCATTACGAGAGTCTCGGCGGCATTCGCCGCGTCGTACAGACCGAGATCGACGAAGTGCTCGCAACCGACCCGGCGCGGCGGGCGGCCCAGCTGGCGGCGCTTCGCTCGGCCTTCATCCCGTGGCTTGCGACGGTCAACCCTGACAACGATCAGCCCATGCGGCGGGTGTCCCGGTTCGCCGATCTCCCGGCCGAGAGCCGACCACTGATCGACGCCTTCGTCGCCAAGCGGCTCATGGTCAAGGACATCCGAGACGGCCAGACCGTGGTCGAGGTGGCGCTGGAAAGCCTGCTGCGGCAATGGGATGAGCTTGCGGGCTGGCTGCGCGAACAACGCAAGGACCTCAAGGACGCCGACGATCTGGAGCGCTCGGCGACCGCATGGGCGGCCAACAACCACAACTCGGCATGGCTGCTCGAGGGGAGCCGACTGGCCGAAGCCATCGCCCTGGTGAACAGGCCGGGTTTCCAGCAGCGTCTCGCCTCGGCCCACGACTACCTCAACGCCTGCCACCAACGCGAGGGTGAGCGTCGGGCGGCCGAGGAGCATCAGCGGCGCGCCGAGCTGGCGGCAGCCCACGAACGTGAACAGGCTGCGCAGGAACGGGCCCAATACGCCCAGGAGCAGCAAGTCACCGCCGAGTCGCACGCCACGGTGCTGCGTAAGCGCTCCCGCATTCTGCGCGCCGTACTCGCCGTCACCGCCGTCATTGCCGTTCTGGCGGCGGTCGCCGGCGTCAGCTTTTTTCGCGCCAGCGGTCAGGCGCAAAGTCGGTTCGAACAGGCCACCAGCCAGCGGCTGGTGTCCGAGGCGCTCGCGATGCTCGGTGACACCCGCCCCGGCGGCGACGCTCGCGCGTTCCAGCAGCTTCTCGCTGCTCGCGCGATCTCGGCAGACCAGGACGATGCCGCGCTCTACACCGCCGTCACCAAGACGGTCGACACCGTCAAAGTGATCACCACCCCCAATTCCGTCAACGGGGTCGCGGTGAGTCCGGACGGAACCCGCATCGCATCCGCCCAGGCCGACCACAGCGTCCGGATCTGGGACACCGCCAGCGGTGCGCCGGTCGGGTCACCGTTGACGGGCCACAGCGACATCGTCTGGAGTGTCGCGTTCAGCCCCGACGGCAAGACCCTGGTGTCTGGCAGCGAGGACAAGACCGTCCGGCTGTGGGACGTCGAGTCCGGCAGCGCGATCGGCGATCCGCTCGAAGGACACACCGGCGTGGTCCGCAGCGTCGCGTTCAGCCCGGACGGTGTCTCCGTGGCGTCCGGCAGCTTCGACAAGATGATCCGGCTGTGGAATGTGCGCTCCGGCAAGCAGATCGGTGAACCGCTCGCCGGCCACACCGGCTGGGTGTTCAGCATCGCGTTCAATCCGGACGGCACCCGGCTGGCCAGCGGCGGCTACGACGACACCGTGCGTATCTGGGACGTGCGGGATCGGACCCAGGTCGTCCCTCCGGCGGGTGGCGCAGGCACGGTCAACGCGGTGGCCTACAGCCCCGACGGCAGCGAGCTGGTCTCTGCCAGCATCTTCGGCGATCTCATGCGCTGGGACCCCGAGACCGCGCAGCCCGTCGGAGAGCCGATGAATGTGTCCAACAATGTCATCGGGTTGGCCTTCAGCCCGGACGGTCGCACCCTTGCGGCTGCTTCTGGGGACACCACCATCAAGCAGGTGAGCCCGTCGCTCGACGCCATCGTCGCGTCCCCGCTGACGGGGCACGAGAGCGGGATCTTCGGCATCGCCTACACCGGTGACGGAAAGCTGATCTCCGGCAGCCGGGATGCCACCGTGCGCGTATGGGACCCCGCGTCGAGCCGTCCGCTGCTGGGCCAGGGGAAGGTCGGCGACGTCGCCTTCTCCTCCGATGGGAAGTCGCTGGCCGCGGGCGGGTCGGACCCACCTCTGCTCATGTGGGACCCGGTGCGTCGCAAGCAGACCGGCTCGCCTCTTGAACCCATCCAGGCCATCACCGGCTCGGTGGCGTTCAGCCCGGACGGTTCTCGGCTCGCCATCGCCCTCCTGCAGGGATTCGTTCTCATCTTCGACACGGCCACCATGGATCTCGTCGGAGGCGAACACGCCTATCCAGATCCGGTGCTGGGTGTGGCGTTCAGCCCCGACGGCAAACGGGTGGCTGCCGTGAGCAGCAACGCCCTGGAGATGAACCGGTCTGCGGTGGACGGCAAGAGCACCGTGTTGTTCTTCGATGGCGACAGCGGCAGGGAACTGTCCCGCACCATCTCCATATCGGCGTCCGCCGGCCCTGTCGCGTACTCGCCCGACGGCACCAAGCTGGCGACCGCGGGGAATTCCGGCTATATCCAGCTGTGGGATCCCGAGTCCGGTGAAGCACTGGGGGAGCGGTTCTCGTTCAGCCGCGACGTCGGGATCAGCAGCATCGCGTTCAGTCCGGACGGAAAGCTCCTCGCCGAGGCGGGAGCCGACAGCGCCGTCCGGTTGTTCGACACCGAGACGCGCGAGGAGAGCGGCGCACCGCTCAATGGTCACCGCGGTGCGGTCGACAGCGTGGAATTCAGCCCGGACGGCCGGTTCCTGGCCAGCAGCGGCGTCGACAACACAGTCCGGCTGTGGGACGTCGCCGCGCGCCAACCGTTCGGGGCGCCGTTGGCCGGACACACCGACGCCGTCAACGGCGTGGCGTTCAGTGCGGACGGCGCCTTGCTGGCCTCGGGGAGCCTGGACGGATCGGTGCGCATCTGGCCTGCCAAGGCAAGCCCGGATGATTTGTGCGCCAAGCTGTCCGAGAACGTGAGCCGCACACAGTGGAGCGAGTGGGTGTCGCCCGACATCGACTACGTCCAGGCGTGCGCGGATCTGCCGATTGCGCCGGACTAGGGGAGGGCCAGTGGCACCCAAGACTCGGGGCGAGCATCTCTTCGACGACGGGCTCGATCATCGCCACCGGTCTGGCGCTGGGGTTCGCCGTCGACGACCTCGTCGACCTCGTCGACCTGTACCGCTCGCTGGGGGAGAAGGTATTCGAGAGAGGTCTGCTGCGGCGCGCTCTGCTTGGTGCGAAGATCCCGAAGGAGCCATTGCTGGACGCGCTGCACACCCAGTCGGTAACACCACGCTCGGCGGCGACGAGCTGCGCAACGGTCTCATGGTGATGACCAAACGTCTGGACACCGGCAGCCCGTGGCTGTTTCACAACAATCCGCGGAGAAAGTTCTTCGACGGCGAGGACGGCAGCTATCCCAACCCGATCTGATGCGAAACGTAGTTCGTGCCAGCATTGTTCAATGACCCAGCCGCCGACATGTCAGTAGCTGTGCTGCGGTCCTTGAGCCTTCTTGTACAACGCCTTGAGCATGCGGTCCCGGAAGGCGGCGTTGTCGATCAGCTTGACGCCGGCATTGGCCAGCTTCGGCTGACCGATCAGCTTGTGCATGTAGCGACCGCGCCGGTACTCCTTGCCCCACGCCGCTTCCATCCGCAGCGCGTAGTTGGTGAAGTCATCGGGACCGCCGTTCTCCAGAGCGGCGATCGCACACTCACCCGCGGCCAGCCCCGATTCGAGCGCCTTGGAGATTCCCGCGCCCGACGCCGGCTTGCCCGCACCCAACGAGTCTCCGGTGAACAGCACCCCGGGCCGCCACGGCGGCCAGGCGGTGAAGCCCATCGGCAGCCGCCAGGCGCGCACGCTCTTGTTCTTCTTCAACTCCTCGATCGGCGGCAGGTCCCAGTCGCGCGGCAGGGTCCGCAGGAAATCGCCGAGGAACTGGGTGGCATTGATCGACTGCCAGTTCTTGTAGCTGTTGACGTAGCCGAGGCCGATGTTGAAGACGCCGTTGCCCATCGGGAACACCCAGCCGTACCCGGGCAGCTGGTCGCCCTCGAACACCAGCTTCAGGTAGATGTCGAGCGAGTCGGAGTCGGGCCGGTTGGCATGCATCTCCGAGCGGATCGCGATGGCCTGGTAGCCGTTGTATTCGGAGTCGATCTTCAGGGCCCGCTTGATGGGGGAGTAGGCCCCGTCGGCGGCGATCACCGCGTCGCCGTAGACCTTCTCGCCGCCCTTGAGGGTCACGCCGATCACCCGGCCGCTGGCATCCAGTTCGGGTCCGGTGACCTCGGCTCCCTGGCGCACCTCGGCGCCGTGGGACTCGGCGTGCTTGAGCAGCACGGTGTCCAGGTGGGTGCGGCTGACGGTATGGCCGTGATCGGGCATCCCGGGGCGCTTCGGGAACGACAACTCCCACTGGCTGGGGCTGAACACCGTCACCCGGTTCACGCGGTGGAACGTCGCGACCTCGTCGGCCAGGCCCATCTTCTGCAGGTAGCTGACGGCGCGGGCGGTCAGGCCGTCCCCGCAGGGCTTGTCCCGCGGAAACTGCGCCTTGTCCAGGACCACTACCTTCGCGCCGGTCTGCGCGGCCTGCCATGCGGCGGCTGAACCCGAAGGTCCGCCACCCGCGATGACCAGGTCGTATCGCTGCGTCATGAATCTCGTCTCGTCGATCGGCTGTCGCAGGCGATAGTACCCAAGTGGCTGCCGCCCCTCGCGCCGGGAAGAATCCCCTAATAGTTCGGTAATCATTCGCACCGCGCGAGGCTCTGAGCAGGTCAGCGGCATCCGCCCGGGTACAGTGGTCGGGTGCGACGAGGGTCGAGGACACGCGCGAGCGACGAGCCGGGCATCAAGGTGGACGCCCGCAGTGAGCGCTGGCGTGAGCACCGCAAGAAGGTGCGCTCCGAGATCGTCGACGCCGCGTTCCGCGCCATCGACCAGCTGGGGCCGGAGGTGTCGCTGCGGGAGATCGCCGAAGAAGCGGGCACCGCCAAGCCGAAGATCTACCGGCACTTCACCGACAAGTCGGACCTCTTTCAGGCGATCGGCCAACGCATGAGGGACATGCTGTGGGCAGCGATCTTCCCCTCGATCGACATCTCGAAAGATCCGGCGCGCATGGTGATCCAACGCGCCGTCGAGCAATACGTGCGGCTGGTCGGGGAACACCCCAATGTGGTGCGCTTCCTGATGCTCGGTCGGTTCGCCGAACAGAGCGAGTCGACGATGCGGGCGCTCAACGAGGGCCGGGAGATCACCCTGGCCATGGCCGACATGTTCAGCAACGAACTGCGCGAGATGGAGCTCGACAGCGCGGCTTTCGAATTGGCCGGGTTTGCGACCTTCGGGGCGGCGGCATCGGCCACCGACTGGTGGCTGGGGTCTGAGGACACGACCCCGCGGCGACTGCCGCCGGAGAAGTTCGTCGAGTACCTGACGACGATCATGGTGGGCTCCATCAACGGCACCTGCGAGGTGCTGGGTATCCGCATCGACCCGGACCTGCCGCTGCACGAGGGCGTGCAGCGCCGCGAACAGGTCGCCTGACCGCGGCGCGGTTTATCCGGTACCGGCGTTCCCAGGTAGAGTCGATGCATGACCGTCGCTGAATACGCTGACAACCTCTCGGTCGACCGCACCCCGGTGCGCACTCGCGCCCTGATCATCGGCACCGGGTTCTCCGGCCTCGGGATGGGCATCGAACTGCAGCGTCGCGGTGTCGACTTCGCGATCCTGGAGAAGGCCGACGACATCGGCGGCACCTGGCGTGACAACACCTATCCTGGGTGCGCCTGCGACATCCCGGCGCACATGTACTCGTTCTCGTTCGAACCGAAGCCCGACTGGACCCACATGTGGGCGTTCCAGCCGGAGATCCAGGACTATCTGCTCGGCGTCACCGACAAGTACGGGCTGCGCCGCTACATCCACTTCGGGGCGCAGGTGGACCGCGCCCAGTGGGACGACGACGAGATGGCATGGCACGTGTTCACCACCGACGGGCGCGAGTTCATCGCGCAGTTCCTGATCTCGGGCGCCGGCGGTCTGCACATCCCGCTGATCCCGGAGTTCGAGGGTATCGACGAGTACCTCGCCACCGGCCGGGCCGCGTTCCACTCCGCGCAGTGGGACCACGACGTCGACATCGCGGGCAAGCGCGTCGCCGTCATTGGTACCGGTGCCAGCGCCATCCAGATCGTGCCGGAGATCGTCAAGGACGTTGCGGCACTGCAGCTCTACCAGCGCACCCCGGCATGGGTGATGCCCCGGCCGAACAATCCGATCCCCGAGGGCATGCGCCGGGTCTTCACCAACGTGCCCGGCACCCGGGCGGCCATGCGTGCCGGCATCTACTGGCTGCACGAGACGGTCGGGTTCGCGATGACCAGTCAGCCTCGGCTGCTCAAGATCGGCGAGGTGCTCGGTAAGTGGAACATCCGGCGGTCGATCAAGGACCGGGAGCTGCGCCGCAAGCTCACCCCGGACTACCGGGCAGGCTGCAAGCGAATCCTGAACTCCGACACCTACTATCGCGGCATCGCCAACCCGAGGACCGAGGTGATCACCGACCGCATCGCGCGGTTCACCGCCGAGGGCATCGTCACCGCCGACGCGAGTGGGCGCGAGGTTTCCCGCGAGGTGGATGTCGTGGTGTTCGCGACCGGATTCCACGTCACCGACTCGTACAAGTATGTCGACATCAAGGGCCCGGGTGGCGAAGACCTCGTCGACCGCTGGAACTCCGAAGGCATCTCGGCACTGCGCGGGATCACCGTCGCCGACATGCCGAACCTGTTTTTCCTGCTGGGGCCGAACACCGCGCTGGGCCACAACTCGGTGGTGTTCATGATCGAGTCGCAGATCCGCTATGCCGCGCAGGCCATCGCCGCGGTGGATCGTGCGGGCGCCCGCGCGCTCGCGCCGACACGGGCCGCGCAGGACAGCTACAACGACGAACTGCAGGACGAGTTGGGCGGCACCGTGTGGAGCACGGGCGGATGCCAGAGCTGGTACCTCGACGAACACGGCGTCAACCGCACCTTGTGGAGCGGCATGACGTGGCAGTACTGGCTGGCGACCCGCCGGTTCAAGGCCTCGGAGTACACATTCCTCGGGAGAAAGCGCGACACGCCAACACAAGATGTTGCGGCGTCACACGTTCTGAGCCCCAACAAGTTGTAGTGTCGGGGGCGGCTGATAGAACGGTGTCAGCCGCTCCACAATCCGGCGAAATGGGGTCCTGGTGTCTGACGGAATGAAGCTGATCGACCGCGTCTCTGCGATCAACTGGAACCGCGTCCAGGACGAGAAGGACGCCGAGGTGTGGGAGCGGTTGACGGGCAATTTCTGGTTGCCCGAGAAGGTTCCGGTCTCCAACGACATCCCGTCCTGGGGCACGCTGAACGCTCACGAGAAGCAGCTCACCATGCGGGTGTTCACCGGCCTCACCCTGCTGGACACCATTCAGGGCACGGTCGGCGCGGTCAGCCTCATCCCCGACGCGCTGACCCCGCACGAGGAAGCCGTCTACACCAACATCGCGTTCATGGAGTCCGTGCACGCCAAGAGCTACAGCAACATCTTCTCGACGCTGTGCTCGACGGTCGAGATCGACGAGGCGTTCCGCTGGTCGGAGGAGAATCCGAACCTGCAGCGCAAGGCCGAGATCGTCATGAACTTCTACAAGGGTGACGACCCGCTGAAGCGCAAGGTGGCCTCCACGCTGCTGGAGAGCTTCCTGTTCTATTCGGGCTTCTACCTGCCGATGTACTGGAGCAGCCGCGCCAAGCTCACCAACACCGCCGACATGATCCGGCTGATCATCCGCGACGAGGCCGTGCACGGCTACTACATCGGCTACAAGTTCCAGAAGGGGCTCGCACTCGAGGGCGAGGCCCGCAAGGCCGAGCTCAAGGACTACACCTATGAGCTGCTCTTCGAGCTCTACGACAACGAGGTCGAGTACACCCAGGACCTCTACGACGAGGTCGGACTCACCGAGGACGTCAAGAAGTTCCTGCGGTACAACGCCAACAAGGCGTTGATGAACCTCGGCTACGAGGCGCTGTTCCCGCGCGACGAAACCGACGTCAATCCCGCAATCCTGTCGGCACTTTCGCCGAACGCCGACGAGAACCACGACTTCTTCTCCGGGTCAGGTTCCAGCTATGTGATCGGTAAGGCCGTCAACACAGAAGACGAGGACTGGGACTTCTAGCGGTGACGGAGCCCGTCAGCGGCGCCGAGATCGATGGGGAACCGGTTGCGGTGCCGAAGCCTTCGACGTGGCAGATGCTGCTGAATGCGTTGAGTCCCAAGACCGTCTGGAAAATGGCCGACGGATACCCTGTCGTGCTCAAGCAGTTCATTCAGTTCTGCCTGATCCTCGTCTATCCGGGCTGGGTTCTCGGGATCCTGGGATGCCTTGCGGTCTACGGGCTCTTCTACATCACCGTGTACCCGGTCCTGTGGGTGCTGTTCTGGCCGATGCGGGCGTGGATGAAGAAGAACCGCCCCGAGGAGTACGCCGAGAGCCAGCGCAAGAAGTAGCGCTCCTCTCCCGTCCACCGGGATGGTGGACTGGTGACGCCGTCAGGCGGGGGGAGCGGTGGGGGCTTCCTCGCTGCGCTCGTGGGAGTCTTCGATGACGGTGCGGCCGATCTCGGCGTACACCGCCGGCTTCGCGGACCGCAGCCACAGGGAGTATCCCAGCCCGATCAGGAAGACCGCGAGGATCATGTACGGGCCGACCTTGAATACGTCGGAGTTCGCGGCCAGTCCGGCGGCGAACGCACGGTTGTCCCACAGCAGCCACACCACGTACAGCATCGCCACACCACCGATCGCCGGGCAGATGAGCGTCGTGATGACGTTGCCGGAGTGCGTCTTTCGCACCCAGAAGTATGAGATGACGGCAGCTGAACAGATTGCCTGCACGAGCAGGATCGCCGCGGTGCCGATCAAGGCGAGCAGTCCGTAGATGTTGACGTAGGGAACCAGTGCCGGGGTGTCCACCGGAACGCCGTCGGCGTCGGGCACCTGCACGGCGGTGAAGAACGCGAACGCCAGGACGATCACCAACGTGATGACGCTTTGCACGGTGGACGCGATGTACGGCGACCCGTGCTTGGGGTGCGCGGCGCCAATGGTGTTCTGCGCCTTGGGCGAAGGGATCTCGCGGCCCAGGGCGAACAGGTAACGCGATGCTGCGTTGTGGAAGGCCAGCGCGCAGGCGAACGAGCCGATCACCAGCAGGATCTTGTAGACGTCCAGCAGGAGCGAACCGAGGTTGGTCTCCACCAGCCCGAAGAACAGGTCGAGCGGCGAAGCGCTGATGGAGGCCTCGACCGACGCCTTGGCGCCGTTGCCCGCCACCACCATTGCCGAGATGAAGGTGTAGAAGAGGCCGAGCCCGATCACCGCGATCAACGTCGCCCGCGGGACGATCTTCTTCGGGTTGCGCGACTCCTCGCCGTACACGGCGGTGGTCTCGAACCCGACCCAGGACCAGAACGCGAAGAACAGGCCGATCGCCATCGAGCCTGCGGCCGCCGCGGTGCCGAATGCGCCCCCGGGCAGACCCTCGAACGCCTTGTTCAGCAGCACGGTCTGATCGAGCATGAACCCGTCCGGGCCGCCGCCCTTGAAGATCACCGAGAATGCCAGCGCGAACAGGATCAGCACCTCGGCCACCAAGGTCACCCCGAGAATTGCTGCGGTGAAGCTGATGTGGAAGTAGCACAGCGCCGCGATGATCACGATCGCGCCGATCGCGAACACCAGCCAGGGGATATCGACCCCGACGATGGTGTTGACCGCATCGTTGGCGAAGTAGGCGCAGCCGCCGATCAGCGAGCCCTCGAAGACGACATAGGCGAAGGTCGCCAACATGCCGCTGGCCATGCCCCACACCTGTCCGAGGCCGTGCGAGATGAAGCCGTAGAAGGCGCCGGTGGTGGTGATGTACTTGGCCATCGCGACATACCCGAGCGCGAACAGCGTCAGGATGATCGTGGCGAACAGGAACCCGGCCGGTGCGCCGAGACCGTTGCCGTAGCCCACGGCGATCGGCGTGTTGCCCGTCATGGCGGTGATCGGTGCGGCGTTGGCGACAGCCATGAAGATCACCGCGACGATGCCGATGGCGCCCTTTTTCAATCCCGCCGGAGAGGCTGACTCCACTGCCGCGGATTCGGTTGTCATGCGGGCCTCCTGAGGTGCACAAGCATTGCGATATCGGCCCGCGACGCTGCAGTCCGTTGGGAGCGTGGCACGGTCTAGACCACCCAACAACTCAGGAAATGCACTGTTAACAGGACTCCCAGCAACCTCCCAGGTTCGGTTCGTCGTCGGTTGAATGGCGGACGACACGGAGACGAACACTACGACGCGGTCATGGCATCGCGGGAAGGCGGAGACCACACTGAGCAGGTGACCGCGAAGTCGATAATGCATTCGGTGCTCGACTGGCTCCGCGCTGGTTATCCGAACGGAGTTCCCGGGCCCGACCGCGTCCCGCTGCTGGCGCTGCTCCGGAACACGCCGCTATCCGAGGACGAGGTCAGGAGCATCGTCAGCGAGATTGCCGACGAAGAATCCCATGCGGCGTCCGGTCACCGCATCGATCAGGACGAGATCGAGCGCTTCATCGAAGCGCACACACACCACGACGCGGGCCCGGAGAATTTGCGCAGGGTGGCGGCGAAGCTGGCCGCGGCCGGCTGGCCGCTCGCCGGAATCGACCGCGATCTACCGCAGTGACTGCGTGTCGATGACGAACCGGTAGCGCACGTCGCTGGCCAGTACGCGCTCGTAGGCGTCGTTGATGTAATCGGGCTCGATGACCTCGATCTCGGGGGTCACGTTGTGCTCGGCGCAGAAATCCAGCATCTCCTGAGTTTCGGCGATGCCGCCGATCAGTGATCCCGCAATACGGCGCCGTCCGAAGATGAGGGCACCGGCGGGAACCTCCATCGGGTGCTCGGGCATGCCGAGCTCGACCAGGGTGCCGTCGAGCTTGAGCAGCTTCAGATACGCCTCAAGGTCGAGGTTGGCCGACACGGTGTTGAGGATCAGGTCGAAGCTGCCCGCGAGGTCCTTGAAGGTCTCGGGGTCGCTGGTCGCCCGGTACTCGCCTGCGCCCAGCCGAAGGCCGTCCTCCATCTTCTTCAGCGACTGGCTGAGCACGGTGACCTGGGCCCCCATCGCGACCGCAAGCTTCACCGCCACGTGGCCGAGCCCTCCGAGGCCGATCACCGCGACCTGCTTGCCCGGTCCGGCGTTCCAGTGGCGCAGCGGCGAATACGTCGTGATGCCCGCGCACAGCAGCGGTGCCGCCTTGTCCAGCGGGAGAGCCTCCGGAATGGTCAGGACGTAGTTCTCGTCGACGACGATCGCGCCGCTGTAACCGCCCTGCGTGGGCTGTCCATCCCGGCCGACGCCGTTGTAGGTGCCGACCATGCCGGGGTTGTCGCAGTACTGCTCCTCGCCGGCGCGACACTGGGCGCATTCGCGGCATGAATCGACGAAGCAGCCCACACCCACGCGGTCGCCGACCTTGAACTTCGACACGTCAGAGCCGACCTCGGTGACGATGCCCGCGATCTCATGGCCCGGGGTCATCGGGTACTCGACCTCGCCCCACTCAGCGCGCACTGTGTGGATGTCGGAGTGACAGATGCCGGCGAAGTGAATGTCGAAGGCCACGTCGTGCGGGCCCACATCGCGGCGGGTGATCGTCGTCTTGGTCAACGGCTCGGTGGCCGAGGTGGCTGCATAGGCGGTAACGGTGCTCATCACGTCCTCTTTGTTGCTCGATTGAGTTTGTCGGCTGCGAATCGATGCGCAGGCGCGAATATGCCGCGACGGTGCGGCTCATGGATGGTCAACGGGAGGGGTTCCCGCATTAGTCCCGATCGAGTCTGTGAGATCGAACGCAGGCCGGGCGTCGCTCAGTTGATCGGGGCGTTGACCCACCGCAGATCGGCGAGAATGCCCCGGGCGGCGACGACGCTGCCGGCGCCGTCATTGCCTTGCCACACCTCATTGTTGACGGCGAAGACCCGGTTGTCGCGGGTGGCGGACAGCCGTCGCCATGCGTCGCCGTCCATCACCTGTGGGGCGCGTTCCCTGGCTTCGGCCGTGGCGAACGAGACGTAGAGGATGTCGCCGTCAGCGATGGAGAAATCGGGGGAGTCGCCGAGGTCGGCGTCCGAGATGCCGATCTCGACGTAGGGCTTATCGGTGAACCGTTGTGCCGCAGGCCGATCCACCCCGACATCGGCGAGCACACTGCCCGGGAAGTTGTCGACACCGAAGACACGCATCGTGGTGTCGGTGAACTGCACCACCGACGCCTGGAAATGGGTGGCGTCATTGTCGGTGCCGGTCTTGTCGGCAGCCCGGTCGAAATCCTCGATCACGGCGTTGGCCGCCTCGAGCCGGCCCGTAGCGGCGCCGACGGTGCGCAGATTCTCCTTCCACGCCACTCCCGGCGGTCCGCTGAACACCGTGGGCGCGATCGTGGACAGCTCCGGGAAGTCCGCAGGGGTGAGGGCCACAGAGCCCAGGATCAGGTCGGGTTCAGCGGCCTTGACCTCCGCCAGATCGGGGTCGCTACGGCTTCCCGCTCCGGGCAGGTCGTGGATCACGGTGCCCAGGTAGGACGGTTGGTCATCGGTTCCGTCGGGCAGCGCCGCGGCCACGATGCGCGACTGCAGGCCCAATGCGCACAGCGCATCGAGCTGATCGCCGGACAGTACGACGATGCGCTGCGGGTCGGCCTGCACCAGCGTCGTCTCCGGCAGCGGCGGGGTCACCGCATGCCCGGTCGCGTTGCGCACCTCGCGCTCGGGCGGACCCTCGTCGAGAGCCGCCGGCTCGGGCGCGCAGGATTCGTCGGGTCTGCGATCGTTGCCAAGCACACCCGCGCCGGCGATGCGGGTCGTGCTGGTCACCACCGAGCCTTCGCCAGTGGAGGGTTTCGGCGCGTCGCCCGAGGTTCCGCAACCACCTACGACGGACACGCCGACGGCGGCGGCAAGGGCGGCCAGCCCCGTGGACCGACAGACCCTGCGGCTCGCCCGCACTCGCCTGAACAGCACGTCGCCGACGGTAACATCCGGGCAGATCGCCGCCGCTCACATGGCGTCATGGTATCGATGCGGCGTCGATGCAAATCTGAATACGACCGTTTGTAGGACCACTCCGCCTCCGGGCGAGTTCGGGCGCTAGGATTCAGGAAGAACATCGTCGGGAATAGCCCCGGATACGTGCCCGGTGGTAGCGAAATGTTGGAGGACCTCTTGGTAGCCGAAGCGCCCCCCATCGGAGAACTCGAGGCCCGGCGTCCCTACCCGGCGCGGCTCGGTCCCAAGGGCAACCTGATCTACAAGCTGGTGACCACCACCGATCACAAGCTGATCGGCATCATGTACTGCGTCGCCTGCTTCGCGTTCTTCCTCATCGGCGGCCTGATGGCGCTGTTTATCCGCACCGAGCTGGCCGTGCCCGGACTGCAGTTCCTGTCCAACGAGCAGTACAACCAGCTGTTCACCATGCACGGCACGGTGATGCTGCTGTTCTACGCGACCCCGATCGTGTTCGGCTTCGCGAACCTGGTGCTGCCGCTGCAGATCGGCGCGCCCGACGTGGCGTTCCCGCGTTTGAACGCGTTCTCGTTCTGGCTGTTCCTGTTCGGCGCACTGATCGCCACCGCGGGCTTCATCACTCCCGGCGGCGCCGCGGACTTCGGCTGGACCGCGTACTCGCCGCTGACCGACGCGATCCACTCACCCGGGGCGGGCGGTGACCTGTGGATCATGGGTCTGGCCGTCGGTGGTCTGGGCACCATTCTCGGCGGCGTCAACATGATCACCACCGTGGTGTGTATGCGCGCGCCGGGCATGACGATGTTCCGGATGCCGATCTTCACCTGGAACATCCTGGTGACCTCGATCCTGGTGCTGCTGGCTTTCCCGCTGTTGACCGCGGCGCTGTTCGGCCTGGCCGCCGACCGGCACCTCGGCGCACACGTCTACGACCCGGCCAACGGCGGTGTGTTGCTCTGGCAGCACTTGTTCTGGTTCTTCGGGCACCCCGAGGTCTACATCATCGCGCTACCGTTCTTCGGCATCGTCAGCGAGATCTTCCCGGTGTTCAGCCGCAAGCCGATCTTCGGCTACACCACTCTGATCTACGCGACGCTGGGCATCGCGGCGCTCTCGGTGGCGGTGTGGGCGCACCACATGTACGCCACCGGTGCCGTGCTGCTGCCGTTCTTCTCTTTCATGACGTTCCTGATCGCGGTTCCGACGGGCATCAAGTTCTTCAACTGGATCGGCACAATGTGGAAGGGCCAGTTGACGTTCGAGACACCGATGCTGTTCTCCGTCGGGTTCATCGTCACGTTCCTGCTCGGTGGCCTGTCGGGCGTGCTGCTGGCCAGCCCGCCGATCGACTTCCACGTCACCGACAGCTACTTCGTCATCGCGCACTTCCACTACGTGCTGTTCGGCACCATCGTGTTCGCCACGTATGCGGGGATCTACTTCTGGTTCCCGAAGATGACGGGCCGACTGCTCGACGAGCGGCTGGGCAAGCTGCACTTCTGGCTGACCTTCATCGGTTTCCACACCACGTTCCTGGTGCAGCACTGGCTCGGTGACGAGGGCATGCCGCGCCGCTACGCCGATTACCTGCCCAGCGACGGATTCACCACACTGAACATCGTCTCCACCATCGGTGCATTCATCCTCGGTGCCTCGACGCTGCCGTTCCTGTGGAACATCTTCAAGAGCTGGCGTTACGGCGAGGTCGTCACCGTCGACGATCCGTGGGGCTACGGCAACTCGCTGGAGTGGGCGACCAGCTGCCCGCCGCCGCGGCACAACTTCACCGAACTGCCCCGGATTCGTTCGGAGCGTCCGGCGTTCGAGTTGCACTACCCGCACATGGTCGAACGAATGCGGGCCGAGGCACACGTCGGTAAGGCCCACGGGCCCGAAGACGGTGACGTGACCCGGATCGACGACGTCGAGGTTCGTAGCTGACCGAGCGCGCGGGCGGTACTCGGGGGGTGAGTGACACAGAAGCGGGACCGGACGGTTCTTCTCGCACCCGCTCATCGCTGCTGATCACCGTGACCGGCCACGACCAGCCGGGTGTCACATCGGCCCTCTTCGAGGTGTTGTCCCGCAACAAGGTTGATCTCCTCAACGTCGAACAGGTGGTTATCCGCGGGCGCCTGACCCTCGGCGTGCTCGTCGCAGGCCCGGCGGTGGACTCCGGCAGTGCCGGGCTTCGCGCCGAGGTGGAGGCCGCCATCCACAGCGTGGGTCTCGACGTGACCATCGAGCGCAGCGACGGCCTGCCGGTCATGCGGGAGCCGTCGACGCACACCATCGTGGTGCTCGGCCGCCCCATCACCGCCGAGGCGTTCGGCGTGGTGGCCCGGGAAGCGGCCACGCTGGGGGTGAACATCGATTTCATCCGCGGGGTGTCGGACTACCCGGTGACGGGGCTGGAACTGCGGGTGTCGGTGCCACCCGGCGCCTACGGACAGTTGCAGGCGGTGCTGGCGCGGGTGGCCGTCGACGAAAGCGTCGACATCGCGGTCGAGGACTACAGCCTGTCGCGGCGCGCCAAGCGGCTGATCGTGTTCGATGTCGACTCCACCCTGATCCAGGGGGAGGTCATCGAGATGCTGGCCGCGCATGCCGGTGCCGGTGCGGCGGTCGCCGAGATCACCGAGGCCGCCATGCGCGGAGAACTGGACTTCGCGGAGTCGCTGCACCGGCGGGTGGCCACTTTGGCCGGACTCCCCGCGGAGGTCCTCGACGAGGTCGCCGATCAGATCGAGCTCACCCCGGGAGCCCGCACCACCATCAGGACGCTGCGCCGCTTGGGATTTCACTGCGGCATTGTGTCCGGCGGCTTCCGTCAGGTGATCGAGCCGCTGGCGCACGACCTGATGATGGACTTCGTCGCCGCCAACGAACTCGAGATCGTCGACGGCAAGCTGACCGGCAGAGTGGTCGGCGACGTCGTCGACCGGCCGGGAAAAGCCAAGGCGCTGCGTGATTTTGCGCAACAAGCCGGGGTGCCGATGGAACAGACCGTCGCGGTCGGGGACGGCGCCAACGACATCGACATGCTGTCCGCGGCGGGCCTTGGTGTGGCGTTCAACGCGAAGCCCGCCCTCCGCGAGGTGGCGGACGCCTCGCTGAGCCACCCCTACCTCGATACCGTGCTGTTCGTCCTGGGCGTCACCCGCGGCGAGATCGAGGCCGCCGACGCCCTCGACGGAGTCGTACGGCGAGTGGACATCCCCGACTAGAACTCCGCCGAAATGGCATTCCGGCAGGCCGCTACTCGAACTTCCTCTGCCGGAATACAATTCCGGCGGAGACGCGAATTCACACGACGACGGTCGAGGGCTCCGGTGCGGTGGAACCTGAGACGCTCTGCCAGGCCCGAGCAAGCAGCCCGACCGCTTCGGTGAGCTGGTCCTCGGGCAGCGCATAGGGGACACGGACGAAGCGTTCCAGTGTTCCGTCGACGCCAAAACGGGGCCCGGCGGGCAGTTCGAGGCCGATGCGCGACGCTGCGGCGGACAGTGCGGTGCTCATCGGCGCGGGCAATCGGACCCACAGCGACATGCCCCCAGCACCGGGTCCGGGCTGCCAGTCGGGAAGCTGCCGTGCCAGCAGGGACCGCAGGAACGTCCGTCGGGCGCGGAGAGTCTCGCGCCGGTCCGGCAGAAGGTCGTCGCACTGAGCGAGAAGCCTTGCCGCCGTGAGCTGTTCGAGAATTGCGGTACCCATGTCCACCGAGGGCCTCATGGCGGCCAGGGTCGCGATGGTGTTCCGCTCGGCCCGGATCCACCCGATACGCAGCCCACCCCAGAACGACTTCGACATGGAACCGACGGTCAGCACCAGATCGCGCCGGCCGGTCAGATCTGCGGCCAACGGCGGCGGCGCCGGTTGGTCCAGCCAGATATCGGTGATCGTCTCATCGATGATCGTTCGCGTTCTGGTTTCGGTGATGATGTGCGCCAGCCGCTTTCGCTCTGCAGCGGGCATCGTGTGGCCGGTTGGATTGTGGTTGTCGGGAATCAGGTACGCCAGATTCGGGGCCATCTGATGCACAGCGGCCTCTACAGCGTCGAGGTCCCAGCCGTCCTCGGTCATCGAGACGGGAACCGGACGGGCGTCCGCGGTGGTGATCGCCGACAGCGCGCCATGGTAGGTGGGTTGCTCGACGAGGACGCGGTCACCCGGCTGGATGTACGTCGTGAGTATCAGGCCGATGGCGTGCAACGCACCAGTGGTCACCATGATCTCGTCAGGTTCGGTGGGAAGACCTCGCTCGCAATACCTTTCGGCGATAGCCTGCCGCAGTGCGACGGTGCCGATGAGTTCGTGGCCCATGCTCTGCAGATACGGCGTCACATCGGCGGCCGCCTCGGTGAACGCCGTCATCACTGCCGCGGCCGGCGCGGAGAGAGCCGCGGCGGCCAGGCTGACCGTCGGCGGCGAGGAGTGCGGGGCAGTGGCGGGAGAGACGGGCAGGGCGGTAGTACTGCGTGCACCGCGGCGGGCGTTGAGGTATCCGTCGTCGCGCAACTGAGTGAAGGCAGCGGTGACCGTGGTGCGGGACACGTGCAGCGCCTCGGCCAGCGCACGCTCGCTGGGCAGCCGGGCGCCCACGGGAAGCCTGCCGTCGATGATCAGCAGTCGGATGGCGTCGGCTAGTCCGTGGTAGGCCGGTCCGCTCCTACTGGATGTGCGCCAGTTCCCGAGCTCGCGGGCTAAAACGTCCACATCGAGCGAGCGGGATGCCATTTCTACAGTCATTGAGGCCAGTATCGGCCAACTGGATATTGATTGGCAAGCCAGTTCGGTAAGAACATGTTTATATGACCCACTGGATATCTCGTCTGGCCCAGCGGCTGGCGGATCTGTACTACCTCCCGATGACCGACAGCATCAGCTATGAGCGCGATGCGGACGCCCGCCGGATGCGCAGCGAACTGGACGCGATCCGGATGCACTTTCCGGACCACGCGTAGCCGGATGACGATCAAGCGGCGAGGTACGAGTCGCGTTGAGGAATCCGGCAGTGCAGGTGTAGCCGGATGACGATCAAGCGGCGAGGTACGAGTCGCGTTGAGCCGCGCTCGGGCACTGCCGCGCTGCGCGGGGCTGCGCTGCTTCTCGGGCTGTGTGGCTATGGCGTGTCGATGGCGATGATGGTGCGTGCCGGGTTGGGACTGGACCCCTGGGACGTGTTCCACCAAGGCCTCGCGATACGCACCGGCATGACGATCGGACTGGCGTCGGCGGTGGTGGGAGTCGCGGTCCTGCTGGCCTGGATTCCGTTGCGCAACCGGCCGGGCATCGGCACCGTCGCCAACGTCATCGTCATCGCGATCACCGTCGACGTCGCGCTCTGGCTGATACCGGCGCCCCCGTCACTGCCGGTCCGGGTGGCGATGATGGTCGCCGCGGTGGTTCTCAACGCCGTCAGCACGGTGCTCTACATCGGCGCCGGGCTCGGTCCCGGACCCCGCGACGGGCTGATGACCGGACTCGTGGCGCGTACCGGTCGGTCGGTTCGGCTGGTGCGCACCACAATCGAGGTCACCGTGCTGACAGCCGGTTGGCTACTCGGCGGCAGTGTCGGCGTCGGCACCGTCGTGTATGCCGTCGGCATTGGGCCGCTTGTCCAGGTCGTATTGCGCCTCACGCCCCGCCGGGTACTGGTCCGCAGCGGCTGGGCTTTCAGCAACTCGGGTGTGGCCGGGCCCCCACGAATCCCAGATCTTGGTGGCGAACCAGCCGACCGAGAAGGCTACGAAGGCACCGCCGATGATGTCGCTGACGAAGTGGTAGTTCGACGTCACCAGGGTGAATACGACTACGCCGATCACCGCGGCGTAGACCAGCCGCCACCGCGGATACCACCACCAAGCAACGCCGAATACGGCACAGATCGTCGCTGTGGTGCCCGACGGGAATGACTCGTACGCCTCGCCGCCGTGCATGAGGTTGAAGGTGTACACGCCGTCGCCGATCAGCGAAGGGTTGTCCCCGACCCATGTTTCGGGCCAGGTGCGGCCGAAGACGAGTTGTAGCTGGTCCTTCATCGCCCGGACGACGATGATCGACAGCCCGGTCAGAAACAGCATCGCGATGACTCGTCGAGGACGCTTGCCTGGGCGGGCGATCGCGATGATGCCGCAGACGATGACGGCGATCAACGCGAGTTCGTCGGCGTTGCGGTGCAGTTCCACGGTCCACGGCAGGAGTGCCAGCGGTCGGGTGTGCGTACTCATGTACATCGAGACCGGCCGGTCCAGCCATTCGTAGCTCACCACGATCGATATTGCGGTGATCAACAGCGCCAGCAGCCACCGATAAACGGCCTGCTTCGGCATGCTCAACAGGCGCTCGTGCATCCAGGCACGGTACGCGCCCGCCAGCGACTCCGGCGCGGTAAAGAGACCGCGGTGCGCCGAGTGGCCGGGCTCGCCTGGATTCCGCACGGGTGGGCGCCGATGATGTCAAGGGTGAGCAGCCGACGCACTCTGGAGTCGCTGGCGGCCGACGCCATCGCGATGGCCGAAAGCCGGCCGCGGGCGATTCTGGGGATCGCCGGAAGTCCCGGGGCGGGCAAGTCGACGCTGGTCGCGCAGATCCTGGACCGCATCGCCGAGCGTAAGGGCCCCGGCTGGGCCGCCCATGTGCCCATGGACGGTTTTCATCTGGCCGACGCTCAACTGCGCCGGCTCGGCGCGCTGGATAGAAAGGGCGCGCCGGACACGTTCGACCCGGCAGGCTATGCCCATCTGTTGGAGCGGGTGCGAGAGGCCACCGACAGCGAGGTGTATGTCCCCGGCTTCGACCGCGATCTCGAGCAACCGCTGGCCGCCGCGCTGGTGGTCATGCCGGGAGTCCGGCTGGTGGTGACCGAGGGCAACTACCTCCTGCTGGACGGAGCGGACTGGGTGCAGGCTCGCCGGGCGATGGATCGCGTGTGGTTCGTCGACGGTGACGAGCAGCTGCGGACCAGCAGGCTGATCGCGCGCCACGTCGAATTCGGTAAGAGCGAGACGGACGCGCGGGCATGGGTCGCCGAGGTCGATGAACGCAATGCGGCGCGGGTGGCACCGACGGCGGCTGTCGCTGACCGGGTGATCGCGAACGGCGCGAACGGCTGGGCGATTTCGGCGCGATCGCCGTCGTGAGCGCGACGGAACACCGCGGACCCGCCTGACTACGATGGGCGGGTGCCAGTCGACAGGTCCGAAGATGAGCCAGACGCCGCCGACCCCGACCTGCTGATCGATTTCGCCAAGGTCACCCTGCGCCGCGGCGGCCGGACCCTCGTCGGCCCCGTCACCTGGTCGGTCGAACTCGACGAACGATGGGTGGTGATCGGGCCCAACGGAGCGGGTAAGACGTCGCTGCTGCGCATCGCCGCGGCGATGGAGCACCCGACGTCGGGGACCGCATATGTGCTCGGTGAGCGGCTCGGCCGGGTCGATATGGCCGAACTGCGTGCGCGCGTCGGGCTGAGTAGCTCGGCACTTTCTCAGCGGGTGCCCGACAACGAGGTCGTCCGCGACGTCGTCGTCTCCGCGGGTTACGCCGTGCTCGGCCGGTGGCGTGAGCGCTACGACGAGATGGACTACAACCAGGCACTCGACATGCTGGAGAGCGTCGGGGCCGAACATCTGGCCGACCGCACCTACGGCACCCTGTCCGAGGGCGAGCGCAAGCGAGTGCTGATCGCGCGGTCGCTGATGACCGACCCGGAGCTGCTGCTGCTCGACGAGCCGGCCGCCGGCCTCGATCTGGGCGGTCGCGAAGAGCTGGTCGCACGGCTCAGCGATCTGGCCTCCGATGCGGATTCGCCGGCCATGGTCCTGGTCACCCACCACGTCGAGGAGATTCCGCACGGTTTCTCCCACTGCCTGATCCTGTCGGAGGGTGAGGTGGTGGACTCGGGGCTGCTGACCGACGTGCTGACCGCGGAGAACCTCTCGAAGGCGTTCGGGCAGTCGATCGCGCTGGACGTCATCGACGGCCGTTACTTCGCGCGCCGGACACGAACCCGCGCCGCACACAGGAGACGGAAATGACCGACCCGGACCCGTTGACGCCCAGACCTGCCGCGACGGTAATGCTCGTCCGAGACGCCGCCGAAAGCATCGAGGTGTTCCTGATGCGCAGACACTCGGCGATGGACTTCGTCGCCGGGGTGATGGTCTTCCCGGGCGGTGGTGTCGATGACCGCGATCGCAACGCCGATGTCGCCTGGCACGGGCCGGACCAACAGTGGTGGGCCGAAAGGTTCGGCGTGGACACCGAACTCGCCGAGGCATTGGTGTGCGCCGCGGCGCGGGAGACGTTCGAAGAGTCCGGTGTGCTGTTCGCGGGCGCGGCCGACGATCCGGACCTTTTGGTCGACGACGCCTCCGTGTACCGCGACCAGCGCGCCGCCCTGGAGAACAAGACGTTGTCCTTCGGAGAGTTCCTGCGCTCCGAGAAGTTGGTGCTGCGCGCCGACCTGCTACGTCCATGGGCCAACTGGGTGACGCCGAAGGAGGAGCGGACCCGTCGCTACGACACCTTCTTCTTCGTCGGTGCGCTGCCGAAAGGTCAGCGGGCCGACGGTGACAACACCGAGACCGACAAGGCCGGTTGGGTAACCCCGCAGGCGGCGCTCGACGAGTTCGCGGACGGGCGCAGCTTCCTGCTGCCGCCGACATGGACCCAGCTCGACGCCCTCAACGGCCGCACGGTTGCCGAAGTCCTCGCCGTGGAGCGCCAGATCGTCGCCGTCGAACCGCATCTGTCAGCCGAGAAGGGCGGCAACTGGGAGATCGAGTTCTTCAACAGCGACCGCTACAACGAGGCGCGCAACCGGCGTTCCCCCCAGGGGTACACCGACGGGGCGCCGCTCGCGTGACGGAGTTCGTCAGGGTCGTACTGAGCGAGGAAGTCGCTCCCGAGGACGACGACCGGTCGGGAATCGCGACGCTGCTCGTGTCGCGACCGCCGACGAACGCGTTGACACGTCAGGTCTGCCGGGAGATCGTCGAGGCCGCCGCTCAGGTCGGACGGCTCGACGGGGTGTGCGCCGTGATTGTGTTCGGCGGCCACGAGATCTTCTCGGCCGGTGCCGACGTGCCCGAACTGCAGACACTGGACGTCGCCGAAGCGGATGAGGCGGCGCGGGTGTGTCAGCAGGCCATCGATGCGCTGGCCGCGGTGCCGAAACCCACCGTCGCCGCGATCACCGGATACGCGCTCGGTGCGGGACTGACGCTCGCGCTGGCGGCGGACTGGCGGATCAGTGGCGACAATGTGAAGTTCGGTGCGACCGAGATCCTGGCCCGGCTGGTGCCCGCCGGGGACGGCGCGGCCCGACTGGCAGACGCGGTCGGCGACAGTAAGGCCAAGGACCTGGTGTTCAGTGGCCGGTTCGTCGATGCGCGCGAAGCGCTGCAGCTGGGTCTGATCGACGAGATGGTGGCGCCGGACGCGGTGTACGACGCGGCGGTGGCCTGGGCGAAGCGTTTCGTGGAGTATCCGCCGGAGGTGTTGGCCGCGGCGAAGGCGGCGTTCGGCCGCGATGAGACGCTCGGCGGCGAGGTTCGCCCCCTCGGACGTTAGGCTGCCCTGCATGACGGAAACGAAGGAACCCGGCGCCTATCCCGATGTCGCCGTGCCGGCTCCGACGCCGCACGCCACCCAGGAGCAGGTCGAAGCCGCGCGGCATGACACCAAGCTGGCCCAGGTGCTCTACCACGACTGGGAGGCCGAGTCCTACGACGACAAGTGGTCCATCTCCTACGACCAGCGCTGCATCGACTACGCGCGCGGCCGGTTCGACGCGATCGTGCCCGACGAGGTGCAGCGCGAGCTGCCGTACGACCGGGCGCTGGAACTGGGCTGTGGCACCGGCTTCTTCCTGCTCAACCTGATCCAGGCCGGAGTGGCCCGGCGCGGATCGGTCACTGACCTGTCGCCGGGCATGGTCAAGGTCGCCACCCGCAACGGTCTATCCCTCGGGCTGGACATCGACGGTCGGGTCGCCGACGCCGAGGGCATCCCGTACGAGGACAACACGTTCGACCTCGTGGTCGGGCACGCCGTCCTGCACCACATACCCGACGTGGAGTTGTCGCTGCGCGAGGTGGTCCGGGTGCTCAAGCCGGGCGGCCGGTTCATCTTCGCCGGGGAACCCACCACGGTGGGCAACGCCTACGCCCGCCGGCTCGCCGACCTCACGTGGAAGACCACCGTGCAGGCGATGAAGCTGCCCGGCCTGAGCAGTTGGCGGCGGCCCCAGGAGGAGCTCGACGAGAACTCGCGCGCCGCGGCGCTGGAGTGGATCGTCGACCTCCACACGTTCGATCCCGCCGATCTGGAGCGGATGGCCCGTAGTGCGGGCGCAGTAGAGGTCGCGACCGCCAGCGAGGAGTTCACCGCCGCGATGCTGGGCTGGCCGGTGCGTACCTTCGAGTCGACGGTGCCCCCGGGCAAGCTCGGCTGGGGCTGGGCGAAATTCGCATTCGGCAGCTGGACCACATTGTCGTGGGTCGACGCCAACGTGTGGCGTCGCATCGTGCCGAAGGGCTGGTTCTACAACGTCATGGTGACGGGGGTCAAACCGTCGTAGAGTTCGGCCTCGGCGATGTGCGGTACCTCGGCAGCGATGCGGGGGAGCGGGCGTTGCGGGAGGTCGCACGGCTCGGGCTGACCGGTTCCAGCTTGATAGCCGATATCGCCTCCGCGCGAAGGCAATTCGCCGATCGGGCAGCCGTAGTGGTGGAGACGGTGATGCTGCGCCGCAAGGCAAGCGCGAAGTTCGCCGACCCGTCGCAGTGGCTGTTCACCGACGAGGCGCTGCAGCAGGCCACCGCGGGCCCGGTCGCCGAGCACCGGGCGCGACGACTGGCGGGCCGCACCGTTCACGACGCGACCTGCTCGATCGGCACTGAGCTTGCCGCACTTCGGAATTGGGCCGCATTCGCGGTGGGCAGCGACATCGACCCGGTGCGTCTGGCGATGGCCGCCCACAACCTGCGACTGCGCGGGGGGTCGGTGCACCTGTGCCGGGCGGATGCGCTGCGACCCGTCACCACCGATGCCGTCGTCGTCGTCGACCCTGCCCGGCGGAGCGGGTCGAGGCGCCGGTTCGATCCACGCGCCTACGTGCCGCCGCTTGATCGGCTTCTCGAAGTCTTGGCCGCACGCGACCATGTCGTGAAGTGTGCTCCCGGAGTCGATTTCGACGCCCTGAGCCACCTGGGGTTCGACGGGGAGGTGGAGGTGACCTCACTGGGTGGCAGCGTCCGTGAAGCGTGCCTCTGGTCCAGGGGGCTGGCGGACGCGGGAGTGAGCCGGCGGGCGACGATGCTCGACACGGCAGAACAGATCACCGACGCGGAGCCCGACGAGTGCGGTGTGGCGCCTGCCGGTCGCTGGATCGTCGACCCCGACGGCGCCGTCGTACGCGCAGGCCTGGTACGGCATTACGCGGTCCGGCACGGTCTGTGGCAGCTCGACCCCGACATCGCCTATCTCTCCGGTGACCGATTGCCCGACGGCGTGCGCGGCTTCGAGGTTCTCGAGCAGTTCGCGTTCAGCGAACGCCACCTGCGCCAGACGCTTTCGGCGCGAGATGTCGGAGCGCTGGAGATCCTGGTCCGAGGGGTCGACGTGGACCCCGACGCTCTTCGGCCGCGGCTTCGATTGCGCGGCTCGACGCAGCTGAGCGTGGTCATCGCCCGGCTGGGTTCCGGGGCGGCAAGCCGGGCAACGGCATTCATATGCCGTCCGTCACGCTGATCGGACACGTACCCTGGCAGCAACTGCGCCGAAGCCCGAATCGGCGCCGATCCCGAGGACGGCTGTCAATGCGCATTTTCGCCGCTGCGGTACTCGCTGCCGGTGTCATCGCGGGTTTGGCGACCGCCCCTGTCGCTGGGGCGCAGACGGCGTGCGCAGATCTTGGGGGCTCGGTCGATGCCGAGAAGATCTGCCGCGTTCACGTCGAAAACCCGATTTACCGGCTCGACTACACGTTTCCCGACGATTACCCGGATCAGCAGGCGCTGACCGCGTACCTGACGCAGACCCGCGACGGTTTCGTCAACGTCGCCGAGACTCCAGGGTCGTGGAACCTGCCCTACGTGCTCGACGCCAAGGGGACCTCCTACCGGTCCGGTCCCGACAACGCCGGCACCCGCAGCGTGGTGTTCGAGGTCTACGAGAATGTCGGCGGCGCCCATCCGCAGACCTGGTACAAGGCGTTCAACTGGGATGTCGTCAAGAAGGCACCCGTCACGTTCGACACGTTGTTCAAGCCGGGCACCAGGCCGCTGGACGTCATCTACCCGATCGTGCAGTCCGAGGTGAATCGGCAGCTGGGCGTCGAGGCGCCGATCTCACCCGCCGACGGCCTGGACCCGGCGAAGTACCAGGAATTCGCGATCACCGACGATTCGGTGACCTTCTTCTTCGGTCAGGGGGAGATGATGGCCGGCGCCGGCGGCGCGCTGCAGGCCACCATCCCCCGGGCAGCGATCGCCCCGATGCTCGCCTGACCCGCAGAACCCTCAGCCCGCCCGGCTCGGCTGTTTGTCCTTGCTGGTGACCGGGTCGTAGTTCTCCCAGAAGGTGGCGCCGACGATACCGAGCGCCACCGGGTCGAAGGTCGGATCCAGCCCCTGCTTCTTCTGCTTCTCGTAGTCGCGAAGGGCCTTGTACGCAGGCTGCTGAAGGATGATGATGCCGACGATGTTGAGCCACGCCATCAGGCCGACACCGATGTCGCCCAGCGTCCATGCGTCGGATGCGGTGGAGACCGCACCGAGGGTCACCGACACCAGGATCAACGCCTGCAGAACCATGGTCGCGTTGGCGCCGACCGTGCTCCGCAGGAAAGGGACGTCGATCGTCGAGGCTTTGCCGAGCAGGAAACGCAGGTTGGTCTCGGCCATGTAGTAATACGCGATGATCGTGGTGAGACAGAAGAACGCCAGCGAGATGGCGATGAAGCTCGAACCGGCGCCGCTCCACACGGTGTCGAACCCGGCTTGGGCGAAGGCCGGACCCACCTCGGCGTCTGCAGGCAGGATGCCGCCATCGCGGATCACCGCGCCGTCGGCGCTCTCGCCCTCGAACACCCGGTAGGCGCCCGTCGACAGGATCAGGAAGCCGGTCGCCGAGCAGATGAACAGGGTGTCGACGTACACGGCGAATGCCTGCACGAGGCCCTGCTTGGCCGGATGCGAGACCTCGGCTGCGGCCGCGGCGTGCGGGCCGGTGCCCTGGCCCGCCTCATTGGAGTAGATGCCGCGCTTGACGCCCCACATCACCGCGGCGCCCAGAATGGCGCCGAAGGCCGAGTCCAGACCGAACGCGCTGGCGAAGATCAGCGAGATGATGCCCGGAACCTGATCGGCGTTGAACAGCACCACCACCAGCGCGAGAACGATGTACACCACCGCCATGAACGGCACCACGATGGAGGCGAACGTCGCGATTCGCTTGACTCCGCCGATGATGACGAACGCCAGCACGATCACGGTGCCGATTGCCACCCACCACTTGGAGAAACCCCACGCCGAGTTCATCGCCGAGGCCATCGAATTGGACTGCACGCTCGGCAGCAGCAGGCCCATCGCCAGGATGGTCACCGCCGCGAAGACGTACCCGTACACCTTCATCGCCGGGGCGGCAGCGGTGTGGGCGAAGGCGCGGCTGAGGTAATACGCCGGGCCACCTCGGTACTCACCTGTGAGCTTGTCGCGGGTCTTGTAGATCTGACCCAACGTGCACTCGACGAATGACGTGGACGCACCGAGGAACGCCACGGTCCACATCCAGAACAGCGCACCCGGACCGCCGAACGCGATGGCGGTGGCGACACCGGCGATGTTGCCGGTACCCACCCGGCCGGCCAGCGACATCGTCAACGCCTGGAAGCTCGAGACGCCGGACGGGGATGTCTCCCCCTTGAACATCAGCCTGATCATCTCGGGAACCTGGCGGACCTGAACGAAGCGCGATCTGATGGAGAAGTACACCCCTGCGGCCAAACACAGGTAGACCAGCGCGTTACTCCACACATAGCCGTTCACAGCGGTAAGGAATTCCGACAACGTTGCGTCCCTTCGTAGATGCGGACAAATTCACCCAGCCCACCTCGATGCTCGCATCGGCACGCGAGCATGGTGTTGCGCGACTGTGAACTGGCTGTTAGTTATCTGACCACAAGCTGTGAAGGTTTTCAGGACGGGGCGAAGCCGAAAACCCTGCCGTCGCTGGTGGCGGCGACGACGCGCCGGTCATGGCCGATCGACACCCCGACCGGCCACCCCGTGGCCCCGGGAAGGGGATAGCTGTTCACCGTGTGGCCATCGCCGAGGTCGAACACCGCGAGCGCCATCTCGGCGCCCTCGTCGCCGTCGCGCACAACGGTGTAGCCGACTCCGGCGACGCTCGAGGTCGACAGCGGGGCAACGTCGTCGCGGGCCCAGACTTCCTCGCCCTGCTCGCCGGTATCGCGCACCGCCACGAGGCGCGCGCCCGGCCCGCCACCGGCGATCACCAACCCGTCGGGTGTGACCGACGGCGGGGTCTGGGCGAGATAGTTCAGCGGCACCGACCACTTCTCGGTGCCGTCGTCGCTGTTGAGCGCCCACAGCCGTTCGTCGCGGCCGTTGACGTACACCGTCGATCCGTCCGCGGACAGCACCGGGCTGCCCAGCGGCCCGCCGCCGACAGCTTCACTGGTCCACTCGCGGGCGAGCACCGGGGTTTGTCCCGGCCGGTACCGCAGACCGACCAGCACCGGACGCTCGGCACCGGGCTCCCACAGCGTCAACACCACGATGTCGCCGGCCTCGGAGAAGGCGGGTGCCGCGGCGACGGGGCATTCCGGCCGGGCGGGGCGGCAGTCGCCGAGTCCGCGTTCGGAGTCGGTGGGATCGATGCCCTCCACGAGATCCAGCGACGTCCCGACCACGGTGCCGCGGTGGGCGTCGTACACCAGCACCTGTCCGAGGTGCGTGACCACCAGCAGGTTCCCCGGTGACAACATGCGCATCGTCATCGGCATCCCGATCACCGGCTGGCGCCATCGGATCCACTGGGTCGGTGGGAACGACAGAACCGCGCCGGGCTGGCCGATGTAGATGTTGTCGAAACCGTCGAACAACGGGCTGGAGACGCCGCCGCCCTGAACAAGCCTGGTGCACCAGCGTTGACGTGCGCGGTTATTGGTCTCCCAGACCATCAGCGAGCAACCCCCGCCGGTTTGGGCGTTCACGGCCAGATAGTTGCCGGAACCCAACGCCACCTGTGCGGCGAGGTCGCCCTTGACGGACCGGATCCAGTCCAGTCGCAGCGCGTCGGCACCGTTGATGGGTGAATAACTGCTGTTCGCGGCGTCCCCGTACTGAGCGGCCCAGCCCGTCGCCGCGCGGGCGTCGACCCAGGAGTCGGTGTTGCCGCAACCGGCGAGCGCACCGGTGACCAGCGCCGTCGCGGCCAACGCGATGATTCGCCGGAGCACGGGATCCCTTCTGTTCTCGGGGCGGCCTGGTGCGCCCTCATGTTGGTCGAGCCCACGTGAGGGTAACCGTTGGACGGCCCTGCCCTCGCGTAGGCTTTCCGGCCATGACGACGATGTGGGGTGCGCCGCTACACAAACGCTGGCGTGGCTCCCGCTTGCGGGATCCGCGTCAGGCCGACTTCCTCACCGTGGCCTCGCTGAAGTGGGTGCTGGCCAATCGTGCCTACACGCCGTGGTACCTGGTGCGTTACTGGCGTCTGCTGAAGTTCAAGCTGGCCAACCCGCACATCATCACCCGCGGCATGGTGTTCCTCGGCAAGAACGTCGAGATCCAGGCGACCCCCGAGCTGTCCCAGATGGAGATCGGCCGCTGGGTCCACATCGGCGACAAGAACACCATCCGGTGCCACGAAGGCTCGCTGCGCATCGGTGACAAGGTGGTGCTCGGACGCGACAACGTCATCAACACCTACCTCGACATCGAGCTCGGCGACTCCGTGCTGATGGCCGACTGGTGCTACGTCTGCGACTTCGACCACCGGATGGACAACATCGAGTTGCCCATCAAAGACCAGGGGATCATCAAGGGTCCGGTGCGCATCGGACCCGACACGTGGATCGCGACAAAGGTGTCGGTACTGCGGGGCACCAGCGTCGGCCGCGGCTGCGTGCTCGGCGCCCACGCCGTGGTCAAGGGCGAAATCCCGGACTACTCGATCGCCGTCGGTTCGCCGGCCAAGGTTGTCAAGAACCGCAAGCTGTCCTGGGAGACCTCGGCCGCCCAGCGCGCGGAGTTGGCCGCGGCGCTGGCCGACATCGAACGCAAGAAGGCGACCCGCTAGCCACCGCAGGCTCGGATGCCCTGCGCGGGCACCACGGAGGTGACAGCATTTCCGGGTGACCACAGGGACGCCCCAGAACATCGCCTACCCCGCTCCGGGCTCGCGCCCCTTCCGGCGGGACGAGGCACCGCTGGAACCTTTCGTGATCGTGCTGTTCGGCGCGACCGGGGACTTGGCCAAGCGCAAGCTGATTCCCGGCATGGCCTACCTGGACCAGTCCGACTTGGCGCCCCACATCCAGGTCATCGGGACCTCGCTGGAGGATCTCACCGATGACGAGTTCCGTGCCGTGGCCAAGGAGGCCGTCGACAAGTACGGCACCCACAAGCTCACCGACGAACAGTGGGACAACTTCTCCAAGATCCTCACCTACGTTCCGCAGGGTGCCGGTCCGGAGGCGCTGGCCACCGCCGTCGCGCAGGCCGAGGAGCGGCTCGCGGCTCCGTCATCTCATGTCGCCGCCGGGGCGGTTCCGGAAGTGCAACGGCTGCATTATCTTTCGGTACCTCCCAAGGCTGCGCGCGCGGTGATCACCATGCTGCGGGAGGCCGACTTGGTGGCCCGCTCCCGAGTGGTGATGGAGAAGCCGTTCGGCACCGACCTGGCCAGCGCCGTCGCACTCAACGACTTCGTGCACGAGACTTTCAATGAGTCGCAGATCTTCCGCATCGACCACTTCCTCGGCAAGGAGGCGGCGCAGAACATTCTGGCGTTTCGGTTCGCCAACGGCCTGTTCGAGCCGATCTGGAACCGCAACTTCATCGATCACATCCAGATCGACATTCCCGAAACGCTCGGCCTTGACGATCGGGCCAACTTCTACGAGAGCACCGGCGCATACAAGGACATGGTCGTCACCCACCTGTTCCAGGTGATGGCGTTCGTGGTGATGGAGCCGCCCACCGCGCTGGAGCCCCGCGCGATCAGTGAGGAGAAGAACAAAGTTTTCCGCTCGATGCTTCCGATCAAGGATGCCGATGTGGTCCGCGGCCAGTTCAGCGGCTACTGCGAACTCGACGGTGTGGCAAGGGATTCCGATACCGAGACGTTCATCGCGCTGAAGGTCGGCATCGACAACTGGCGTTGGGCGGGGGTGCCGATCTACCTGCGTACTGGCAAGCAGATGGCAGAGGGGATGCGGATTATCTCCATCGCCTTCAAGGAAGCCCCACGCACCATGTTCCCTGCCGGATCGGGGGTGGGATCCCAGGGGCCTGACCATCTGACGTTCGACCTGGCCGACGCCTCGAAGGTCTCGCTGTCCTTCTACGGGAAGAAGCCGGGTCCGGGCATGAAGCTGGAGAAGCTGTCCATGCAGTTCTCCACGCAGGAGACCGAGCAGGTCGGCGACGTGCTCGAAGCCTACGAACGCCTGATCCTCGACGCGATGCGGGGCGACCACACACTGTTCACCACCGCCGAAGGCATCGAATCCCTCTGGGAGCGTTCGGTCGACCTAATCGATGACCCACCACCGGTGAAGCAGTATCAGCCGGGAACGTGGGGGCCGAACTCCATTCATCAGCTGATCGCGCCCAACGCGTGGCGGTTGCCCTTCGAGCGGGCGTGGCGGGAGAAGAAGCCGCGCTAGCGCTCCGGCAGCGGTCGTTCGACGATGACGCGGCGCGGATGTGGTTGGCGCTCAGCCCGTTTGGCGGCCAGATACACCTGCGAAGTCTCGGCGGCAACGGTGTGCCAGGCGAAATCCGATGTGAGCCGCTCGCACGCCGCCCTGGCTCGCTGCTGGGCGGCAGCCGGGGAGTCGAGCACCATGCGGACCGCAGCGGCGAGCGCGGCGACATCGTTGGGTGGATGCGACAGCCCGGTCTCCCCGTCGATCACCGCTTCGCCGAGACCACCCGCGTTGGAGGTGACGAGCGGCGCCCCGGCAGCGGCCGCCTCGAGCGCGACGATTCCAAACGGCTCGTAGTGTGACGGCAGCACGGCCGCATCGGCTCGGTGCAGTAGGCGTAGCAGTTCCTGATGATCAACGCGGCCAACGAAGTTCGTGGCCTTGAGCACCTTGTGCCTGCGGGCCTCTGCTCTGAGGAAATCGAGTTGGGTGCCGTCGCCGGCGATCGTCAACGTGGTTCCTGGATGCGTCCGGCGGATCCGGGGCAGCGCGGCGATCGCGTCGTGGACCCCCTTCTCGTATTCCAGCCGGCCGAAATACAGCAGTTCGGCGGGCCCGCTGTGCGGTCGACGCGGCGCGAACGGCCAACCGTGGGTGTCGATCCCGTTGCGAATGACCGAGATCTCGGCCAGCTCCGGCCCGAACAAAGTGGTGATCTCGTCGCGCATCGACGCCGAACATGCGATCAGCGAATCGGATTCGCGCACCAGCCACGACTCCAACCCATGCACCTGTCGGCTCACCCGACCCGAGACCCACCCGGAATGCCGGCCCGCTTCGGTAGCGTGGATCGTGGAAACCAGTGGTACGTCGAAGAACTGGGCCAACGCTATAGCAGGGTGGGCCACCAGCCAGTCGTGCGCGTGGACCACGTCGGGCCGCCAGTCGTTCAGCACGAGGCCGGCGCGGACCATCGCGTGACCCATGGCCAGGACCCAGGCCATCATGTCGGTGCCGAAGGTGAACTCGTGAGGGTCTTCCGCGGCGGCGATCACCCGCACGCCCTCGGCGACCTCGTCGGTGGTGGGATGCGACAGCGGGTCGGTGCCGGTGGGCCGCCGGCTCAGGACGACGACGTCATGGCCCGCCGCGACGAGTTCGGTGGCCAGATGATGCACGTGGCGGCCGAGCCCGCCGATCACCACGGGTGGGTATTCCCACGACACCAGAAGGATTTTCATGCGTTCGGCAGCCTCCGGGCGTCGAGCGCCCCGAACAGTCCGTCGGCGCGGTTCCAGCCGACGGCGAGGCGCTGTGCGTGTTCGGTGCGCCCCGAGGCCAGTGCTGCGGCGATCTCGCGGGTGGCGTGCGCGTGCAGGTGGGCGCGGTAGCGCGCGTAATCGGCGGCGGAGTCCTTGCTGACCATGAACGGCCAGTCGCTGGACACGGTGAGCAGTGTCTCGCGCAGGATCTGATCAGCGATGAAACTCCGCGGTGGCGGTGAGCCCGACTGCGCCAGCGCCTTGTCGACGGTGGTCAGCGCGGTGTCCACGACCTCACCGTTGAGCCGGACGAGATCGGACACCTTGTCGCCGGCCCATACCTGCCAGTCCTTGCCCGATCCCCATGAGCTGGCGGGCAATTGGACGGGAGCGCCGAGGTATCCACTGGCCGTGGCGTCGGCCAGCGTTCCGACACGCACCCCGGCGGCGGGCAGCGCCCGCAGCACCCGCTCGAGCCAGACGGGGCCTTCGTACCACCAGTGGCCGAACAGTTCGGTGTCGAACGCGGCGACGACGTGGGCGGGCCTGCCGATGCGTGCGCTCTCGGCGGTCAGGCGCTGCCGCACCGTCTCGACGAAATCGGCGACATGGGCGTCCACGGCGGCATCGGCGCGCTCGGGGTCATAGGGCGCCTTGGCATCTGAGGGCACGTTGCGTCCGGTCACCCGTGCCGGCTTGAGTCCGGTGACATGGTCGTAGGTGTGGAAGTCGCGGTAGGCGGGGTGGCCGGGATAACCCGACCTGGGGGACCAGACGCGGTAGCTGACCTGAAGATCGCGGCCGAACGCCACGACATCGGAATCGCCGACGGGACGACCCAGCGCGGTATCTCCGTGCAGCGACGGCCCGTCCACCATGAAGTGGCCGACGCCGGCGGCGGCGTAGTCCATCTCCATGCCCGGCGCGTACGCGCATTCCGGTGCCCAGATGCCCGTCGGGGTGTGAGCGAACCGCTGATGTGCGTCGGCCAGTCCTTCGCGCAGCGCGAACTCGCGCAGCCGGGGATTCAGCAGTGGCTGGAACGGATGCGCCAGCGGGCCGCCGAGCAGTTCGATGACGTCACCGTCGAGCAGTTCCCGCAACACCGGACTGCCGCCGTGGCGCCACAGTGTGTCGAACTCTTCCAGCTCGCGATCGGCCTCGCGGTACTCGCGAGAGCCGAACTGCCGCAACGCCTCCGGCGCAGACGCCGGTGACGGATCGGAAGAGGCGCGGATAGTTGCGGCCTCGAGCGCGCGCAGCTGCCAATTGGCCAGCCAGTGGTTCATGCCCTGCAGGCAGTACGGATCGTCGAGCTGTGCGGCCACCACCGGTGTGACACCGAGCGTCACCAGGTGTGTGCGGTTCTCGGCCGCGAGGGTGCGCAGCACCCGCACCAACGGCAGGTAGGCCGCCGACCACGACTGGTAGAGCCACTCCTCGCCGACCGGCCACCGTCCATGGTGGGCCAGCCAGGGCAGGTGGGTGTGCAGGACCAGCGTGAAAAGCCCCGGTACAGGCCCCGGGGACTCGTTCATGGGCGCACCGCGATCTCTACCAGATCGAGGCTGTCATCGATGTCGCGGGTATCGGCCGGTAGGAGGTCGAAGTCGTCGATGCTGATCGAGACGACGTCGGCGAGGAGTTCGGCCGACCATGGGGCGTCGGCCAGGGCGCGCGTGATTTGAGCGTCGATGATCGATCCGCCGTGCCGGGCGTCGAGTTCGGCGAGGCGCTCGCCATGAAAAACGCCGTAGACGCCCTCGATGACGAAGCCGGCCGACTCCAGTAGTTCGGTGAGCTCGGCGGCATTGAGTTCTCGGGTGTGGAACGGGTTGACCGGGGTGTCGAGGCCGGGGGAGAAGGTGATGCGGTTCGGGGTGGACATCAGCAGCACCCCGCCCGGGCGCAGCACCCGGAGGCACTCCGCGACGAACTGTCCCTGGTCCCAGAGGTGTTCGATCACCTGGAAGTTGACCACCACATCGACCGACGCCGACGGCAGCGGCAGATCGGCGAGGTTTCCCTGACGCATGTCGACACGGGGATAGCGAGCGCGAACGTGCGCCACCGCGGAATCGTCGTAGTCGAGACCGATCACGTGGCGGGCCACGTCGGCGATCAGGTCGGCGCCGTAGCCCTCGCCGGATCCCGCCTCGAGGACGTCTCGGTCGATGCAGCGGTCGACCAGACGGCGGTAGACCACCTCGTGGCGACGAAACCAGTAGTTCTCCTCGGCGAGGCCGGGCACGGTTCGTTCGCCGGTCAGCGCCATCGGGGCTGCCTCGGGAGCCGGGCCAGGCTCGGTCGATCCGGTCACAGATGCGCTCATTGGAAGGCAGGCTAACCCGTAACGGTCCGCTGACGAACAGTTCGTCGCTCCCGGTCAGGTCGCGGGGCTGCAGGATCACAAACTTCGACCAGCTATGGTGTTTGAGCGACCGCCATAAGTTACTTGCGGGTAACATGGTGGCGACTGCTTCTAACGTGGTAATGCGGGCCGGTCAACGGCCCCTTCGAGGAGGACGAACCAGACTCATGACGAACATCGTGGTCCTGATCAAACAGGTTCCAGACACATGGTCCGAGCGCAAGCTGTCCGAGGGAGATTGGACCCTTGACCGCGAGGCCGCCGACGCCGTGCTCGACGAGATCAACGAGCGTGCGGTAGAGGAGGCGCTGCTGATCAAGGAGCGCGAAGGTGGTGACAGCACCGTCACCGTGCTGACCGCCGGTCCCGCGCGCGCCACCGAGGCGATCCGCAAGGCCCTGTCGATGGGCGCCGACAAGGCCGTCCACCTGCTCGACGACGGCCTCCACGGTTCCGACGTCATCCAGACCGGCTGGGCCCTGGCCCGCGCGCTGGGCACCGTCGAAGGCACCGAGCTGGTCATCGCGGGCAACGAGGCCACCGACGGCGTCGGCGGCGCCGTTCCGGCGATCGTGGCCGAGTACCTGGGCCTGCCCCAGCTGACTCACCTGCGCAAGGTCACCGTCGAGGGCGGCAAAGTCACCGGCGAGCGCGAAACCGACGACGGCGTATTCACCGTCGAGGCATCGCTGCCGGCGGTCATCAGCGTCAACGAGAAGATCAACGAACCCCGCTTCCCGTCCTTCAAGGGCATCATGGCCGCCAAGAAGAAGGAAGTGACCACGCTGACGCTGGCCGAGATCGGTGTGGAGGCCGACGAGGTCGGCGTCGCCAATGCCGGCTCCAAGGTGCTGTCGTCGACCCCGAAGCCGCCCAAGACCGCGGGCGAGAAGGTCACCGACGAGGGCGAGGGCGGCACCAAGGTCGCCGAGTACCTGGTCGCCCAGAAGATCATCTAGGCAGATCATCCAAAACCCCCCCAACCACTGACAGACACAGAGGCAACGAAACCCATGGCTGAAGTACTCGTGCTCGTGGAGCACGCCGAAGGTGCACTGAAGAAGGTCACCGCTGAACTGATCACCGCCGCCCGCGCGCTGGGTGAGCCCTCCGCCGTGGTGGTGGGCAAGCCGGGCACGGCCGAGCCTCTCACCGCGGGACTCAAGGCCGCCGGTGCCGCGAAGATCTACGTCGCCGAGTCGGACGACGCAGAGGGCTACCTGATCACTCCGTATGTTGACGTGCTGGCCTCGTTGGCCGAGTCGGTCACCCCCGCCGGGGTGCTGCTCGCGGCCAGCGCTGACGGCAAGGAGATCGGCGGCCGGCTGGCCGCGCGCATCGGCGCCGGCCTGCTGGTCGATGTCGTCGAGGTCAAAGAGGGCCCGATCGGTGTGCACTCGATCTTCGGTGGCGCCTACACCGTGGAGGCCCAGGCCGTCGGCGACACCCCGGTGATCACGCTGCGTCAGGGTGCGGTCGAGGCCGAGCCCGCAGAGGGTGCCGGCGAGGTCGTCACCGTCGAGGTGCCCGCCCCTGCCGAGAATGCGACCAAGATCACGTCGCGCGAGCCCGCGGTTGCCGGTGACCGGCCCGAGCTGACGGAGGCGACGGTCGTCGTGTCCGGCGGTCGCGGCGTCGGCAGCGCCGAGAACTTCGGCGTCGTCGAAGACCTGGCGGACTCGCTGGGAGCCGCTGTCGGCGCATCGCGCGCCGCAGTCGATTCGGGCTACTACCCGGGCCAGTTCCAGGTCGGCCAGACCGGTAAGACGGTGTCGCCGCAGCTCTACATCGCGCTCGGCATCTCCGGGGCGATCCAGCACCGCGCCGGCATGCAGACGTCGAAGACGATCATCGCCGTCAACAAGGACGAAGAGGCGCCGATCTTCGAGATCGCCGACCTCGGCATCGTGGGTGACCTGTTCAAGGTGACCCCGCAGCTGACCGATGCGGTCAAGGCTCGCAAGGGCTAGAAGCACTCGCGCAACGACAAGGCCCCCATTCCGAGCAGAGAATGGGGGCTTTGTGCATCCGGTCCCACGTGCGCGACACCCGAACCGTCACCCAGCGCTCACGAACACGTCACGCACCGATTGCCGCCGCGCCCACCGGCTGCGCGACCGTGCACGTTATGAGCACTGTTTCTGTACTCATCCCCTCCGACACCTGCGACCCAGGGGCGCCACGCGGTAGTGCGCCCCGCTACTCGATGCTGCTGTGCACCGACGCGGCATCGATCGAGGCGGCGCAACGCCTGCGCCACGACGTGTTCACCTCGGAGCCGGGTTTCACGCTGGCCGGCGACGCCCCGGGCGGCCTGGACGCCGACCGCTTCGACGAATACTGCGACCACCTGCTGGTCCGCGACGACGACACCGGCGAACTGGTCGGCTGCTACCGGATGCTGCCGCCACCCGGTGCGATCGCCGCCGGCGGTCTGTACACCGCCACCGAATTCGAGGTGTCCGCACTCGACCGACTGCGGCCCTCGCTGGTCGAGATGGGGCGAGCCGTCGTGCGGGACGGGCATCGCAACGGTGCGGTGGTGCTGCTGATGTGGGCCGGCATCCTGGCCTATCTGGATCGCAGCGGCTACGACTACGTCACCGGCTGCGTGTCGGTGCCGGTTCTGGATCCCGACGGACAGGACGCCGCGGGCAGCCGGCTGCGGGGGGTGCGCGACTTCGTGATGCGACGTCACGCGGCCCCGGCCGAGTACACGGTCCACCCCTACCGGCCGGTGATCATCGACGGTCGCACCTTGGACGACATCGACCCACCGCCCCGAATGTCGGTGCCGCCGCTGATGCGGGGCTACCTGCGACTCGGCGCACAGGTGTGTGGGGAACCTGCTCACGACCCCGATTTCGGGGTCGGTGACTTCCCTGCGCTGCTGGACAAGCGCCGTGCCGACACCCGCTACCTGCGTCGCCTGCGTTCGGCGGGTGCGGCGGCCGCGATCGCGCAGGGGGAAGGACAGTGACCATCTCGACTGAACACGCCTGGTTGCAGCGGGCGACCTGTGACGCCGGATGCGTGCATGCCGGCTCCGACGGCCCCGGCAGACGGTGGGCGGTCGCGCTGCGCGGATCGCTGCGCGTCGGCGTGGCCGTGGCGCTGTTCTCCGGCGTCTGGCTCCTGGCGATCCCGATGCCGGGTCGTTCACATCTGCAGAGGCGGTACTGCCGGCTGATTCTTCGCAGCCTCGGTGTACGGATGTCGGTGTCCGGCGGGCCGATTCGCAACGTGCCCGGAGTGCTCGTCGTCAGCGGGCATGTCTCGTGGCTGGACATCTTCGCCATCGGCACCGTGCTGCCCGGGTCCTTCGTCGCCCGAGCTGACCTCGTCGACTGGCCGGCCCTCGGCCCGATCGTCCGTCTCATGAAGGTCATCCCAATCGACCGTTCCCGGTTGCGGAGGCTGCCGTCGGTGGTCGCCGCCGTCGCCGACCGGCTGCGGGCAGGGCACACCGTGGTGGCGTTCCCCGAAGGCACGACGTGGTGTGGGCTGGCCTACGGGCGGTTCCGGCCCGCGATGTTCCAGGCGGCGATCGACGCGGGCCGGCCGGTGCAGCCGCTGCGGCTGACCTACCGCCATAAAGACGGGCGACCGTCCACCGTGCCGGCCTTCGTCGGGGACGACTCGCTGCTGACGTCGATCAGGCGCGTCATCACCGCACGCCGCACCGTGTGCCACATTCACGTCGAGTCGCTACAGCTACCTGGAGAGGACCGCCGTGAGCTGGCGGCCCGCTGCGAGGCCGCCGTGCGTGGCGATGCAACGCGGTCGACGCTGGTGGCGCCCGCCGGCCGCGGCGAGGGCCACGCGCTGGTGGCCTGAGCGGAATGGGTTCGGCGGGCCCGCGACGGCTATTGTGGAACGGTTATGTCTGCGTCGGTGCCTCCTCCCAAGCCGGTGTACTTCGACCACGCCGCAACCACCCCGATGCGCCCCGCCGCGATCGAGGCGATGACCGCTGTGCTGGCCACGGTCGGCAACGCCTCCTCACTGCACGGCTCTGGCCGGGTAGCGCGTCGCCGGTTGGAGGAGTCGCGTGAGACGCTCGCCAAGCTCCTGGGGGCGCGCCCATCCGAGGTGATCTTCACCGCAGGGGGCACCGAAAGCGACAACCTCGCGGTCAAGGGCATCTACTGGGCACGCCGCGACGCCGACCCGCTGCGTCGTCGGATCATCACCACGCCCGTCGAACACCATGCGGTCCTCGATGCCGTGCAGTGGCTCGTCGAGCATGAAGGTGCCGAGGTGACGTGGCTGCCGGTCGACGACGTCGGCGCCGTCAGCCCCGCAGCGTTGCGTGCCGCCATCGGCGAGGCGGGTGACGTCGCCGTGATCTCGGTGATGTGGGCCAACAACGAGGTCGGCACCATCATGCCGATCGCCGATTTGGCCGCCGTCGCCGCCGAGTTCGACATCCCGATGCACAGCGATGCGATCCAGGCGGTCGGCCAGATACCGGTGGACTTTGCCGCCAGTGGCCTGTCGGCGATGAGCGTGGCTGCCCACAAGTTCGGCGGACCCACGGGGGTGGGAGCGCTGCTGCTGCGCCGCGATACCGCATGCGTGCCGCAGCTGCACGGCGGCGGGCAGGAGCGTGACGTGCGTTCCGGCACACAGGATGTCGCCGGTGTCGTCGGTATGGCTGCCGCCGCCAAGGGTGCGGTCGAGACCATGGAGTCGACCAGTGCCAGGGTGCGGGCACTGCGCGACCGCCTGATCGACGGCGTCGTGGGCGAGATCGACGACGTCTACCTCAACGGAGCCGTCGGCGCCGACAGGTTGCCGGGCAACGCGCATTTCACGTTCCGCGGCTGTGAGGGCGATTCCCTGCTGATGTTGTTGGACGCCAAAGGAATCGAATGCTCGACGGGTTCGGCGTGCACGGCGGGGGTGGCGCAGCCGTCGCATGTGCTGACCGCGATGGGCGCGGACCCGGCCAGTGCCCGCGGCTCGCTGCGGCTGTCGCTGGGCCACACCAGTACCGACGCCGATGTCGACGCCGCGTTGAAGGTCCTGCCGGCGGCGGTGGAGCGGGCGCGGCAGGCGGCGCTGGCCAGCTCGGGGAGGCGATGAGCGCATGCGCGAAGAGCAGAAAGCACAGCTGACATGAGGGTGCTGGTCGCGATGAGCGGCGGCGTCGATTCCTCGGTGGCGGCCGCCAGAATGGTCGACGCCGGCCACGATGTCGTGGGCGTGCACCTCGCGTTGTCGTCAGCGCCGGGGACGCTGCGCACCGGGTCACGCGGGTGCTGCTCCAAGGAGGACGCCGGTGATGCCCGCCGCGTCGCCGATGTGCTCGACATCCCCTTCTACGTCTGGGATTTCGCCGACCGCTTCAAAGAAGACGTGATCGACGACTTCGTCGACTCCTATGCCCGCGGTGAGACACCCAACCCCTGTGTGCGCTGCAACGAGCGAATCAAGTTCTCCGCCTTGGCGGACCGGGCGCTGGCACTCGGTTTCGACGCCGTTGCCACCGGCCACTATGCGCGGTTGTCCGAGGGCCGGCTGCGGCGGGCCGTCGACCATGACAAGGACCAGTCCTACGTGCTGGCGGTGCTGAGCGCCGAGCAGCTGCGGCACGCGGTGTTCCCGATCGGGGACACCCCGAAGGCGCAGATCCGCGAGGAGGCCGCCCGCCGCGGTTTGTCGGTGGCGGACAAGGCCGACAGCCACGACATCTGCTTCATCCCGTCGGGGGACACCAGGGCGTTCCTGGGGGCACGCATCGGCGTGCGGCGCGGCACCGTGGTCGACGGCACCGGCACCGTGCTCGCCGAACACGAGGGAGTGCACGGCTTCACCATCGGACAGCGCAAGGGCCTCGGCATCGCCGGTCCCGGCGCGGACGGCCGCCCCCGGTATGTGACGGGTATCGACGCCGACACCGGCACCGTGCACGTCGGTGATGTCGCCGACCTCGAGGTCGACACGCTGATCGGCGAGGCTCCGGTCTTCACCTCCGGCGTCGCGCCCAGCGGACCGGTGGAATGCGTGGTGCAGGTGCGTGCCCACGGTGGGATCGCCGACGCCGTCGCCGAAGTGCATGAGGGCACCTTGACGGTCGATCTGCGGAGCCCGCTGCGCGGCGTGGCCCCGGGGCAGACGGTGGTCCTCTACCGCCGCGACCCTGACGGCGACGAGGTGCTGGGCAGCGCCACCATCCGCGCCACGCGGTAGGTGCGGCCGTCGAGTCACCCCGGCACGTTGGCCAGGATGTTCGACATGACGATGTCGGGCACCGAGTCCGGGAAGGCGCAGAACGTCACCTCGACCAGCACGGCCGACTTCACCCGGTAGTCGCGACCGCAGCTGCCGGGCCGGGTGTGCGCAGAATCCACCGTCGTCGTGACGTCGCCGACGATCGCCGGACCCGAGCCCGTAGCGTCGCATCCTTCGATCCGCTCGACGAGGTTGTCGAAGGCGCCCCGGGCCACCGCAGCGTCACGGTATCCGGCGACCGCCTGAGAGATCAGGCCGCCCTCGGGCGGGTTCTGAAACGTTGACTTGTGGAACTCCTCGACCTCGGAGCCGAATACCTGGGTCTCGGCGAAGACCCACTGGCATTGCGGCGGAACGGATTCCAGCATCAGGTCGATGTCGACCGGTACCTTGCTGTCCATTCCGGGGATGGTGGTGAGGTTCTCGCCGGCTCCGGTGATGGCCTGCATCTGAGCCCGCTCCAGGATCACCGCGTCGACATCGACCGGTGAACGCGAATCCTCGTCGATGCCGGGGACAGTCCTGACCGCGGTGCCCTCCACGCTCTGCACGCAACCGGACGCGAGCACCGCCACGGCGCACAGGGTCGACGCGCACAGGCGGGCCGTCATACGCACGACACTAGCCCGTCGAATAGTGTCGATCGAGTGACTGCATTCGCCACCGCGACCGGCGTCGGATCCTGGCCGGGGTCCTCCGCCCGGGACGCCGCCGAGGTGGTCGTCGGCGAACTGCACAACTTGCCGCACCTGGTCGAACTCCCCGCGCGTGGACCTGGTGCGGACATGATCGGGCGTGCCGCCGCGTTGCTGGTCGACATCGCCTTCGATACCGTGCCGCGCGGATACCGCATCGCGCCCGGCCGCAGTGCGGTCACCCGCAAGGCGGCCAGCCTGCTCGAGGAGGACATCGACGCCCTGGAGGAGGCCTGGGAGAAGGCGGGTCTGCGCGGCGGCCAGCGGGTGGTCAAGGTGCAGGCGCCGGGGCCGGTGACGCTGGCCGCGCACCTCGAACTGCCCGGCGGGCACCGTGCCCTCACCGACGCCGGCGCGGTCCGGGATCTGACGACCTCGCTGGCCGAGGGTATGGCCGCGCACCGGGCGCAACTGCAGCGTCGGCTCGAGGTGCCGTTGGTGGTGCAGTTCGACGAGCCGTCACTGCCGCCCGCACTGGCAGGCCGACTGGCGGGCGTCTCGAGCCTGAACACGGTCCATCCGGTGGACGAGGCGGTCGTCAACGCCCTGCTCGACGAATGCGTGGAGGTGGTGGGCGGCGATGTCGGGTTGCACTGCTGTGCCGCTGGCCTACCGTGGAAGATGTTGCAGCGCAGCGCCATCATGGCCGTATCGGTCGACGTCCAGACGCTGACCGCGGCAGATCTCGACGGAATCGGCGAGTTCATCGAGTCGGGACGGACGGTCCTGTTGGGTGCGGTGCCAACCACGGCGCCTGCGGTTGTTCCCACCGCAGAGCAGGTGGCTGCGGCGGTGGCGGCGGTGACCGACCGACTCGGCTTCGCCCGCGCGGTGTTGCGCGACCGGGTGGGCGTCACACCGGCGTGCGGGCTCGCCGCGGCGACGCCGGGGTGGGCGCGCACGGCCATCGAGCTGTCGCAGCGCGCGGCCGACGCATTCGCCGACGACCCGGAAGCCGTTGATTAGGCAATCATCCCCCCACATCGGTTGATTCTTTATTCTCCTGGCCGCTCTTCGCTCGTGCGACAATGCGACCTCGAGCGATCGAGGCGTATGGCTATACGCCGCAGGTTCGTGCGGGGGTGAATGCCGGTGGCCGAACAGGGGATGAGACAGAACGTTGTGACAGAGTCGGCCGGGTCGACGAGTTCGTCCTCTGTGATCGACAGGACCACCCGCCGGTCGCAGGCCGAGATCGAACGCCTTCTGGCTCTGGACTCGTTCGGCATTGTCGGTACTCCGCCGGAAAAGGATTTCGACGATCTGACCGCGCTGGCCGCCCATGTGTGTGATGCGCCGATGGCTGCCGTCACCTTTGTCGACGCCGAGCGGCAGTGGGTCAAGTCCCGGCAGGGAGTCGAGGTGTCCGAGACACCTCGGGAGCTGTCGTTCTGTGCCCATGCACTTGGCGTCCCCGGGTTGCTGGAGGTACCCGACGCCCGGGCGGATCCGCGTTTCGCCACGCATCCAATGGTGGTCGGTAATCCACATCTGCGCTTCTACGCCGGAGCGCCGATCGTCACCACCGACGGCCATAGCCTCGGGACCTTGTGTGTCATGGACCTCGATCCGCGGACGCTGACCGCGCTGCAGCGCAGGCACCTGCAGATGCTGGCCGATCAGGTTCTCAGCCAATTGGTGCTGCGGCGCCGGGCCCGACAGTTCGCGTCGCAACTCGACGCGCACTTGGCGGCAGATGCGGCGTTGCGTGAGCAGCAGCGGCTGCTCAGCGGGGTGCTCAAGCACACCGATGTGCTCATCTACGCCAAGGATGTCGAGGGTCGCTTCGTCATGGTGAATCGGGCGGTCGAACACGTCACGGCCGTCGACGGTGGACTGCTCGGCCACACAGACCACGACTTTTTCGACGCCGAGTTCGCTGACGAATTCCGGCGCAACGACAGAAACATCATGGCCACCAGGGAATGGCAGGTGTTCAGCGAGGACCTGATCCATCCCGACGGGTCCGTGCACACCTACCGATCCACGAAGTTCCCGCTGATCGACGACGACGGCGAGGTGATCGGTATCGGCGGTGTCTCCACCGATGTCACCGAACTGGACGCGGCCCGGGCGGCACACGCGGAGGCCGAGCAGCGTTGGCGTGCTCTGGTGGAGCAGTCTCCGGCCGCGGTCATCGTCATCGACGCCGCCGGGATGATCAGCTACGCGAACCCCGAAGCCGTCGCGCTGTGCGGAGCCGAGACGGCCGATCAGATCCAGTCCCTACCGGCTATGGACCTCCTACCGCTCGGTGAGTCGTCCGCCGCCGCAGGCCACGCCTTGGCGGACGAGGTGTGGTCGGACGGTCCCGCGGTTCGCGGTAGACGCGGCAAGCTGCGTCGGCTGGATGGCGCCGAGATCGCGGTGGAATTCACTGCGAAGACCGTCAACCACTCAGGCGTGCTGACCGTCCAACTCGAAATGCGTGACATCACCGCCGTCGCCGCCGCCAACGCTGCCTTGAGGCAGTCCGCTTCCACCGATCCGCTGACCGGTCTGCTGAACCGCCGGGCCTGGGATCAGCAGGTCGAGTCCCTGTTGTGTGCCGAGCGTTTCCGCGGATCACCAGTCACGGTCGCCGTCATCGACCTCGACAACTTCAAGGCTTACAACGACTCTCGCGGGCACACCGCGGGCGACGCCCTACTCCAGCGGTTCGCCACCTCCGCCCAGGCAGCCCTGCGGCGCGACGACGTCCTGGCCCGCTGGGGAGGGGAGGAGTTCATCCTCGCATTGCCCGGCACCACGATTGAGCAAGCCGAAAAGATGTTGCACCGGGTTCGGCGCTGCGTGCCCGCCGCACAGACCTGCTCGATCGGGTACACCACGTATGTCGCCGGTGAACCCCTGTCCGACGCGGTGATTCGCGCAGACCAGGCGCTGTACTTGGCCAAGAGCCGGGGTCGGAACCAGCTCTCGGTGCTGTGAGCGCGCTCCTGCGCTGTCAGCGACTGGTGCGCAGGTCTTTTCGCAGGATCTTGCCCGAGGCGGACTTCGGTATCGCGTCGATGAACTCGACCTGTCGGACCTTCTTGTAGGGCGCGACCTGGCCGGCGACGAACTCCATCACCTCGGCCTCGGTCAGAGGGGAGTCGGCCGGTTTGACCACGAAGGCCTTGGGCACCTCTTCACCCTGTTCGTCCTGCACGCCGATCACCGCGGCATCGGCGATCTGCGGATGTGACAGCAGCACGGCCTCCAACTCGGCGGGCGGCACCTGGTAGCCCTTGTACTTGATCAATTCCTTGAGCCGGTCGACGATGTACACGCGGCCCGCCGCGTCGACCTGGGCGAGGTCGCCGGTGTGCAGCCAGCCATCGTCGTCGATCGTCTCCCGGGTGGCATCCTCGTTGTTCAGGTAGCCGGCCATCACGTTGGGCCCCTTGAACCACAGCTCGCCGGTCGCGCTCAAACCCTTTGAGGGTGGGTCGATTTCGTCACCAGTCTCCGGGTCGACCAACTTCGACACGGCATTGGACACCGTCCAGCCGACTGAACTCAGCGGCGCCTCGGTGTGCATGTCGAGCGCGCCGCCGTCGAACGGGGTGATGTGGCTTACCGGGCTGAGCTCGCTCATCCCGTAGCCCTGCACGACCTTGCAGCCGAGCCGCTGGGCGACGGCGTGACCGAGGTCGGCATCCAGCGGCGCCGCCCCCGACATCACGACGTTGAGGGACGACAGGTCGTGCGAGTCGACCAGTGGATGCTTGGCCAGCGCGACCGCCACCGGCGGCGCGATGAAGGCGATGGTGCATTTGTGTTCGGCGATGTTGCCCAGGAAGTCGCCGAGGTCGAAGCTCGGCATGATGACCAGCCGCGCACGGGCGTGGAGCGCGGCGTTGAGAAGCACCGTCATGCCGTAGATGTGGAAGAACGGGAGGACGGCCAGCACGACGTCGTCGGCGACCATTCCGTGTAGCGGGCGGATCTGGGCGACGTTGGCGACGAGGTTGCGGTGCGTCAGCATGACGCCCTTCGGATTGCCTGTCGTCCCCGAACTGTAGGGCAGAGCCGCCAGATGCGAGGAGGGCGCGAAGTCCACCTGTGGCGCAGGCGTTCCGGAGGCGAGGAGGTCGGCGGCGTTGGGATGCCCGTCCTGTCCGCGGCCCGCCCCGTCGAGCACCACGAGGTCCTCGTCGGCCAGGCCGATCAGCCCGGCGGCTTCTTTCGCCTGGGGAAGCAGCGCGGCGACCGTGATGAGCATCTTGGCCTTGGAGTCGGTCAACTGCTTGGCGATGTCCTTGGCGGTGAACAGCGCGTTGATCGTCGTCGCTGTCACACCTGCGCGCAGGATGCCGTGGAACGCCACCGCGAATGCCGAACTGTTCGGGGCGAGCAGGCCGACCACGTCACCGACGCCGAGGCCACGGTGGGCCAGGGCGCCGGCGAATGTGCTGACTCGGGCCACCATCTCGCGATAGGTGGTCTGCCTACCGGATTTCGCATCGATGAGGGCGACGCGGTCGGCGTCGGCGTCGTCCAATTCGGCGAACAGATAGTCGTAGATGCTGGCGGTGGGAATGTGGACTTCGGGGAAGGGGCTTGGGAAGCTCATAGCACCTCTGATCGAATCATGTCTGGCACCTCACCGGTCAACGTTCGTCGAGCTGTTTGAGCAATTTTTTCGGAGCGACCATCCGGAACGATGCATCGACCAGCTCGGTCACCTCGTCCCAGTCGACCTTTCTGGCGGTGAAGTCCAGCCCGAGCCAGCCGTAGGGCCCCATGTAGGCGGGGTAGAAGAACCGCTTGTCCTGTTCGAGGGCTTTGCGGTCGCTGTCGTCGACCTTGATCAGAATCGAGTGGGAGTAGCGGAGGTGTTCCCCGCCGTGCTCGCTTTTCGCCGATCCGCCGTAGATCGCGAACATCTTGGGCGCGCAGAACACCGGCCGACCGTGCGAGATCTTCTCGAACGACTCCGGGTAGCGGAGCGCGATCGCGCGGACCTCGGCCAAGCCCATGTCGTCGTCGCGGAACATGAGGGGATGCGGCATCACGTCAGCCTATCCAGCTGGTCGGGCGCGCGCCCGGGTTGTCAGCACGCTCGGATAGCCTGCCAGAGTGAGTGCCAAGGCGACCCCGGATCCTGAGGCGGTACTGGCCGAGCAGGCCGACGATGCCCCCGCCGCCGATGTGCGACGCCGGTGGCAGGAGCTCGCCGAGGAGGTGCGGGGCCACCAGTTCCGCTACTACGTGCGGGACGCGCCGGTGGTCTCCGACGCCGAGTTCGACACGATGCTGCGCGAGCTGCAGTCACTCGAAGACGAATACCCCGAGCTGCGCACCCCCGACTCGCCGACCCAGCTGGTCGGTGGCGCGGGCTTCGCGACGGAGTTCACCTCGGCTGAGCACCTCGAGCGGATGCTGAGTCTGGACAACGTTTTCGCGCCCGACGAACTCGCCGCATGGGCGACCAGGATCAGGGGCGAGATCGGGGACGATGCGACCTATCTGTGCGAGCTGAAGATCGACGGGGTGGCGTTGGCGCTCGTCTACCGCGACGGGCGACTCGTCCGTGGCGCCACCCGCGGTGACGGCCGCACCGGCGAGGACGTCACCCTCAATGCCCGCACCATCGAAGATGTTCCGGAAAAGCTCACCGGCACAGAGGAATTCCCGCTGCCCGAGGTGCTGGAGGTCCGCGGTGAGGTGTTCTTCCGGGTCGCCGACTTCGAGGACCTGAACGCAGGCCTGGTCGCCGAGGGAAAGCCGCCGTTCGCCAACCCGCGCAACAGCGCCGCCGGGTCGCTGCGGCAGAAGAACCCCGCGGTCACCGCCCGGCGCAGACTGCGGATGATCTGTCACGGCCTCGGCCGCATCGAAGACCCTGCGGGGTTCTCCTTCGCCACGCTGCACGACGCCTACCGAGCGCTCAAGGCGTGGGGGCTGCCGGTGTCGGACCACACCGCGCAGGTCACCGGCATCGACGCGGTCACCGAGCGCATCGCCTACTGGGGTGAGCACCGCCACGACGTCGAACACGAGATCGACGGGCTCGTCGTCAAGGTCGACGACGTCGCACTGCAGCGACGGCTCGGCTCGACCTCACGCGCACCCCGTTGGGCGGTGGCGTACAAATATCCGCCCGAGGAAGCCACCACCAAGCTCCTCGACATCCGGGTCAACGTCGGCCGGACCGGACGGGTGACTCCGTTCGCGTATATGGAGCCGGTCAAGATCGCGGGGTCGACCGTGGGCCTGGCGACCCTGCACAACGCCTCGGAAGTGAAACGCAAAGGCGTGCTGATCGGCGACACCGTGGTGATCCGCAAGGCCGGCGACGTCATCCCCGAGGTCCTCGGCCCCGTCGTCGACCTGCGCGACGGCTCCGAGCACGCGTTCGTGATGCCCACGCATTGTCCGGAGTGCGGGACCGAGCTCGCGCCCGCCAAGGAAGGCGACGCCGATATCCGCTGTCCCAACTCGCGCACGTGTCCGGCGCAGTTGCGAGAGAGGGTGTTTCATGTCGCCGGGCGCGGCGCCTTCGACATCGAGGGTCTCGGCTACGAGGCCGGAATCGCGCTGCTGCAGGCCGGGGTCATCACCGACGAGGGCGACCTGTTCGACATCACCGCCGACGACCTCCTGCAGACGGAATTGTTCACCACCAAGGCGGGTGAGGTGTCGGCCAACGGCAAGCGGCTGCTGGCCAACCTCGGCAAGGCCAAGGCGCAACCGCTGTGGCGGGTCTTGGTGGCGTTGTCGATCCGCCACGTCGGGCCGACCGCGGCGCGCGCACTGGCCACCGAGTTCGGCAGCCTCGACGCCATCACCGCTGCCTCCGAAGAGCAACTCGCCGCGACCGAGGGAGTGGGTCCGACGATCGCCGCGGCCGTCATCGACTGGTTCACCGTCGACTGGCACCGCGCGATCGTCGACAAGTGGCGGGACGCCGGTGTGCGGATGGCCGACGAGCGCGACGCGAGCATCGAACGCACACTGGACGGGCTGACGATCGTGGTGACCGGGTCGCTGCCCGGGTTTTCCCGCGACGGTGCCAAGGAGGCGATCATCGCGCGCGGCGGCAAGGCTGCCGGATCGGTGTCGAAGAAGACCTCCTACGTGGTGGCCGGTGATGCTCCCGGATCCAAGTACGACAAGGCGATCGAGTTGGGGGTCCCAGTGCTCGACGAGGACGGCTTCCGGACGTTGTTGGCTGACGGGCCCGACGGCTTGTCGTAAGTGGAGTTCGACACTTCCGAGGCCGGGTGGCGGATATTCCGGGTGGCAACTGGGGAAGTGCTGTACGTGCCGCCGGGCACGGCCGTCAGGCGGGCGTCTTGATCCGCTGCACAATTGACTTCGGCCTACTGGGCCTCAATCGTGGGTCGGCACCGAGCATGTCGTCGGGGAAGTGTTCGTCGAGCCACGTCTGGTTGTAGATGGTGTCGATGTATCGCTCGCCGAAATCGGGAGCGATCGCCACCGTCGTCAGATCACCCTCGTCGTGCTCCGCGAGCCAGCGGAGCGCGCCGGCCACCACGGTCCCGGTGGAGCCGCCGAAGAGAAACCCGCGGCCGGCAAGACGGTGGCAGATTCGGATGGCATCGGCCTCCTCCACGAGGACCACGTCGTCGACATAGCTCTGGTCCAGCATCGGGGGGCGCATACCCATACCCAGGCCGGGAATCATCCGGCGGCCCGCCGGACGACCGAAGGAAACCGAGCCGACGGCGTCGATGGCGACGACTCGGATGTGGGGATGCCACTTCCGCAGGTAACGCGCGCAACCCATCAGGGTGCCGGTTGTGCCGGCGCCGACGAACAGCACGTCGAGTCCGGGGAACTCCCGCATAATCGATGGAGCGGTGGTCTTGTAGTGCGCCTGCCAGTTGTTCTTGTTGTCGTACTGGTCGAGCCATACATATCGCTGGTCCGCTGCGCACAGACGGCGGATGAACTCCAAGCGCGCGCCGAGCAATCCGCCGTCCTTCGACGGGGTTGTGATCGTGTGCACTTCGGCGCCGAGGGCCTTCATCAGCCGCTTCGTCGCGGCGTTGCACCGCTCGTCGGTCACGCACACGAACCGGTATCCCTTACTCGCAGCGACCATGCTCAGCGCCACACCGAGATTGCCCGATGAGGACTCCACAAGGATGGAATCCGGCGTCAGTGCGCCGTCGCGTTCGGCCGCCTCCACCATCTCGGTGGCTGGTTTGAGTTTGACCGATCCGGCGAGATTGACTCCTTCACACTTGAGGTACAGCGACCGCTCGAGTATCCCGTGCAGATCGACGTAGAGATCGTCCTGGTTGAAGGCGTGGGGAGCAGACACAACCGTCATCGAAAATTCCTTTCTCCGTTCGCCTCTCAGTTCGCCGCCCCCTTTGGGGACGGTTACCTGAGTGACTGCCTGATGGCAGCCCGGGCGTCTGCGAGAAGCATCGTTTTGGCCAATGAGGTTGGTGTGAACCAAGAATGAGCGTGCTCTCATCGGAACGGTCCGCTCAACGTGCGCCCCACACTGATGCCGGACGGTTGACTCGCGGTCCTGCGTCGACGATGAGAGGCGGTTCATCTCGTCCTCACCCGGCTCTCATCGGCAGTGAGCAGACTGGCAGCACGGCAGAGGCCGATGAATCAATCAAGGAGGACCACCATGTCGATGTCCGCGCCGATGGCAGACCGAATCGATCACACCGACGTCGGTCACGCCGGTGAAGACGTGTGCGTCACAGCTGTGTCCCTACACGGTAGGGGATATGAATTATACTGGCCAACAAAACTTTCCGATACCGAGCGTCAGGAACTACTTTCCTTGTACGACGAGGTCGCCCGGCACGAGGCCACTCATGGATTCACCGGGTCGATCGCCAACGACGTCGGCCGCCGCATCGTCGACACCGACGCAGAGTCCCTCGCGGCAGGGCAGATCCTGATGCTGCTGGCGCGGGACTCCGATGGCATCGTGGGGAGTCTTATACTGCAGCCCTACACCTCGCAGGCTCGCAAGCACACTGTGAATGCGAAGCGTGCCGTCGTGGCCCGGCGTGCGCGAGGGACGATCTTCCCGCTGATGGTCGATGCGGCCATCCAGAGAGCGGTCGCCGTCGGCGCCGAAGTCGTCACGTGCGATGTCGCTTCAGATGGCCCGTTGGGGTTGTGGAAGTCGCTCGGGTTCATCGAATACGGCGTCATGCCCGACTATGCACGCCGCCACGGGAAGTCCCTCGACGGATACTTCCTCCACATGCGTCTGCCGGCGAAGGCGGTCGTCGAGCCGACTGGCTGAATACGTGGCTGGACGAATCATGAACGGGCTTTAATCCTTCACTCATCTCTGAGTCATCGGGAGTGCGCAGGCTTAGTGCATGACCATGAAGACACAAGCTGATCCGCGACGCGCATCCCATCGCCCACAGCGGTTGAACTTCCGCCTCTTTCTCGTGAGCCAGATCGCATCGCAGTGCGGGACGTGGCTGCAGTTCGTGGCCGTGGCCTGGTTGGCGAGCGGATTGACCGGCAGCGGTGCCGCTCTCGGGTGGATCGCCGTTGCCACATTCGGGCCACTGCTGGTGTTGGGACCGTGGACCGGGGCACTCGCCGACCGCGTCGACAAGCAACGGCTGCTGATGGCCGCACAGCTGCTCATGGTCGGACAGGCCCTGGTGCTGGGCGCTCTGGTACTCGCCGGACTCGACGGCCTGACGTGGATCTACAGCCTGGCGCTGATCTACGGGGTGATACACGCCGTGGAGGCACCGGTCCGTCGCGCCATCGTGGCTGAACTCGTTGAGCAGCAGCGGATTCCGCGGGCAGTGAGTCTCACGAATGTCATCGCCGCGGTTGGCCGGGTGATAGGCCCGCTGTGCGCCGGCGCCCTGATCGCCACCGCCGGAATCGGTTGGTGCTTCATTGCCAACTCCATCAGCTACCTGATCGCGTTGGTGGTGCTGCTGCCAATCGACCGATCCGCGCTCCGCATCACCGAACCGGAGAGAACACCAGGGACCGTACGGGCAGGCCTGCGCTACGCATGGCGGGTCCCGGAACTCCGGATTGCCTTGTCGCTCACCGGCGTGGTCGCTGCCTTCGGTTTCAACCATCAGGTGCTGGTCCCGCTCCTGGCGGCCAAGACGTTCGACGGCGGCGTGGGCGTCTACACGGTGCTCTACACCGCCATCAGCGCCGGATCCGTCGTCGGAGCGCTATCGGTGGTGCGTCGCCGCGAGATCGAGCTCCGCTTCCTCGTCTGGTCGGTGATCGCCTTTGCGCTGACGAACGGTTGTCTTGCGATGTCGCCGAACCCGGCTCTGGCCGCGGTTGCGGGTTTCGCCACTGGAGCGAGCGCGTTGCTGTTCATCACCGCCGCGGCCGTTCTGCTCCAGCAGAGCTGCGCACCGTCAATGCGGGGCCGGGTGATGGCTTTGTTCGCGATGGTGCTCCTCGGCGGGATTCCCATCGGTGCACCGATCGTCGGCGTTATCGCTGACACCGCTGGCCCTCGAGCCGCGCTGGCTGTGGGATCCGTGGCTGCCGCGATTGCTGGTGGCTGGGCGCTGGGACACCTGAGGGCCCGAACCACACCGGCGCGGCCGGACCATCGATGCTGACGTTCCCGGTGCGACGCGCCGAGCCACGCACATCGCCGATCAGCCGATGATGGTCGCGATGATGCCGGCGAGGTAGCCCAGGCGTGCCACCTCGCTCGGCCGGAATTCGGGTCCACCGGGACGGCCCAGCACGACCGCGGTGCGCGAACCGCCCAGTGGCGCGGCGGCCAGTGTGGTGTCCATGTCCCGCCAGACCTGCGGCACCCAGTCCGCGGTGGCGTCCAGCGCTGCGGGGTGCTCGATGGGCAGCCACGGAGTTTCGGCGGCCTGAGTTTCGGGGGCCCCCGAGCTGCCGACGACCCGTTCGGGCCCGGAATCGGTGAGATGGGTGACGGTGCACCAGCCGACGCGTAGCACCTTGGGGGCTTCGTCGACGAGGACCTGGAGCCTCTTGCGCCTGCCGTCGGCGGCGGCAACGTGGTCGATCAACTCGAGTTCCCGATGTGCCTCGAGCAGCCCGGTGTGCGGCCGGATGCTGTCCACGTAGACGCCGTTGAGCTTTTCGGCGGCGGTGATGAGCATGTCGGCCATCGCGCCGGCGGGCAGATCGACCACCAGATCGTCGACCGCATAGCCCGCGGCGCGATCGACCACGTCGAGCGAGAGGATGTCAGCGCCCACGGAGCCAAGGGCCACGGCCAACGCTCCGAGACTGCCCGGCCTGTCCTCTAGCTGGACCCGCAGCAGATACGAAGGCACGCGCAACACTGTTTCACGGAGTGCGGTGGGCAGGCGACTCGGGCGCGATCAGCCGACCGGGGTTGAACTAGGCTTCGTGGTCGTGTCACAGATCTCTCGAGACGAGGTTGCTCACCTGGCCCGGCTGGCCCGGCTCGCCCTGACCGACAGCGAGCTCGACAGCTTCGCCGGCCAGTTGGACGCCATCATCGGCCACGTCAGCCAGATCCAAGCGGTGGACGTGACCGGAATCGAGGCTACCGACAACCCGTTGGTTCGGCGGGCAGGAGCGGAGCGACCCGGGGAATCGGATAGGCGGGCAGGAGCGGAGCGACCCGGGGAATCGGACAGCCCGGAGGGAGCGGAGGACGGCGGAGTCGTGAACGTGTTCCGGCCCGACGTGGTCCGGCCGTCCCTGACGCAGGAGCAGGCCCTGGCAGCGGCACCGAACTCGGCGGATGAGCGGTTCGCGGTTCCGCGGATTCTGGGAGAAGCAGAGTGAGCGAGACGCGAGGAGCAGACAGTAGCGACCTGACACGGCTCGATGCAGCGACGCTGAGCGCCAAGATCGCTGCCAAGGAGGTGTCCTCCACCGAGGTCACCCAGGCCTGCCTGGACCAGATCGCCGCCACCGACGGCGACTACCACGCGTTCCTTCACGTCGCCGCGGATCAGGCGCTGGAGGCAGCGGCCGCGGTCGACGCCGCCGTCGCCGCCGGGGAGCAGTTGCCGTCACCGCTGGCCGGTGTGCCGCTGGCACTCAAGGACGTCTTCACCACCACCGACATGCCCACGACGTGCGGGTCGAAGATCCTCGAGGGCTGGACGTCGCCCTACGACGCCACGGTGAGCGCGCGACTGCGCGCCGCCGGCATCCCCATCCTCGGCAAGACGAACATGGACGAGTTCGCGATGGGGTCCTCGACCGAGAACTCGGCCTACGGCCCCACCCGCAACCCCTGGAACGTCGACCGGGTGCCCGGCGGATCGGGCGGCGGCAGCGCCGCGGCCCTGGCCGCCTTCCAGGCGCCACTGGCCATCGGATCCGACACCGGCGGGTCGATTCGCCAGCCCGCCGCACTCACCGCGACCGTCGGCGTCAAACCCACCTACGGCACGGTCTCCCGGTACGGGCTGATCGCCTGCGCTTCCTCGCTGGACCAGGGTGGACCGTGCGCGCGCACGGTCCTGGACACCGCGCTGCTGCACGCCGTCATCGCCGGCCACGACCCGTGCGACTCGACCTCGATCGCCGCCGAGGTGCCCGATGTCGTCGGCGCAGCCCGGGCCGGCGCCACCGGCGATCTCACCGGTGTCAAGGTCGGCGTGATCACGCAGCTGCACCACGGGGAGGGCTACCAATCCGGGGTGCTCGACTCGTTCAACGCCGCCGTCGAACAGCTGACCGCCCTCGGTGCAGAGGTCAGCGAGGTGGACTGTCCGCACATCGACTACTCGCTGCCGGCGTACTACCTGATCCTGCCGTCCGAGGTGTCGTCGAACCTGGCGAAGTTCGACGGAATGCGATACGGGATTCGGGTCGGTGACGACGGCACCCACAGCGCCGAAGAGGTGATGGCGCTCACCCGTGCCGCCGGGTTCGGCCCTGAGGTCAAGCGCCGGATCATGATCGGTGCCTACGCCTTGTCGGCCGGCTATTACGACGCTTATTACAACCAGGCCCAGAAGGTGCGCACGCTGATCGCCCGCGATCTGGACGAGGCCTACCGCAGCGTCGATGTGCTGATCTCGCCGACGACGCCGACGACGGCGTTCCGGCTGGGCGAGAAGGTCGACGACCCGTTGTCGATGTATCTGTTCGACCTGTGCACGTTGCCGCTGAACCTCGCCGGCCACTGCGGAATGTCAGTACCGTCGGGGCTGTCGGCGGAGGACAACCTGCCCGTCGGACTACAGATCATGGCACCGGCACTGGCCGATGACCGGCTCTACCGGGTCGGAGCGGCCTACGAAGCGGCGCGCGGTCCACTGCCAACTGCGCTCTGACAGGGGAGGATGGTGCCATGCGTATCGGAGTGCTGACCGGCGGCGGCGACTGTCCCGGCCTGAACGCGGTGATCAGAGCTGTCGTCCGCACATGCGACGTGCGGTACGGGTCCACGGTGGTCGGATTTCAGGACGGCTGGCGCGGCCTGCTGGAGGATCGTCGCGTCCAGCTCAAGAACGACGACCGCAACGACCGGCTGCTCGCCAAGGGCGGGACCATGCTCGGCACGGCCAGGGTCAATCCCGACAAGTTGCGCGCAGGTCTGGATCAGATCAAGCAGACGCTGGAGGACAACGGGATCGACGTGCTGATCCCGATCGGTGGCGAGGGCACGCTGACCGCGGCGCACTGGCTGTCGGAGGAGAACGTCCCAGTCGTGGGCGTGCCCAAAACGATCGACAACGACATCGACTGCACCGACGTGACTTTCGGCCATGACACCGCCCTGCACGTCGCCACCGACGCCATCGACCGGCTGCACAGCACCGCGGAGTCGCACCAGCGGGTGATGCTCGTCGAGGTGATGGGCCGCCATGCCGGCTGGATCGCGCTGAATGCCGGCCTGGCCTCCGGTGCGCACATGACGTTGATCCCCGAGCAGCCGTTCGACGTCGAAGAGGTGTGCCGACTGGTCAAGCAGCGCTTCGTCCGCGGTGATTCGCATTTCATCTGCGTGGTGGCCGAGGGCGCCAAACCGGCAGAGGGCTCGATGAAGTTGGCCAAGGGCGGAACCGACGAGTTCGGCCACGAGAAGTTCACCGGCGTCGCGCAGCAACTCGCCATCGAGGTGGAGAAGCGGATCAACAAGGAAGTGCGGGTCACGGTGCTGGGCCACGTGCAGCGCGGCGGTATTCCGACGCCGTACGACCGCGTACTGGCCACCAGGTTCGGGGTCAATGCCGCCGACGCCGCCCACGCCGGGGAGTACGGAATGATGGTGTCGCTGCGCGGTCAGGACATCGGTCGGGTGCCGCTGGCAGACGCGACCCGTCAGCTCAAGCTGGTCCCGCAGAGCCGCTACGACGATGCCGCGGAGTTCTTCGGCTGAGGTCGGCACGCCCGGTCCCGGCGGATCGTCGGACACCACTCACTAGGATCTAGGTCATGTCTGTCGACGCTTCCGAGCTGCTGGATTACGACGAGGTCATCGCCAAGTACGACCCCGTGCTCGGTCTGGAGGTGCATGTCGAGCTGTCGACGAAGACCAAGATGTTCTGCGGGTGCGCCAACAGCTTCGGCAACGAGCCCAACACCCAGGTGTGCCCGGTATGCCTCGGGCTTCCCGGCTCGCTGCCGGTGCTCAACCAGGTCGCCGTCGAGTCCGCCATCCGCATCGGGCTGGCGCTGAATTGCGAGATCGCGCCGTGGGGCCGGTTCGCGCGCAAGAACTACTTCTATCCGGACCAGCCGAAGAACTATCAGATCAGCCAGTACGACGAACCCATCGCGATCAACGGCTACCTCGAGGTCCCGCTCGACGACGGCACCACCTGGCGGGTGGAGATCGAGCGCGCGCATATGGAGGAGGACACCGGCAAGCTGACCCACCTCGGAAGCGATACCGGGCGGATCTCGGGCGCGACGACCTCGCTGGCCGACTACAACCGCTCCGGCGTTCCCCTGATCGAGATCGTCACCAAGCCGGTCGAGGGCACCGGCGAGCGGGCCCCCGAGATCGCGCGCGCCTATGTCACCGCGCTCCGGGATCTGTTGCGCGCCCTGGATGTCTCTGACGTCCGGATGGACCAGGGTTCAATGCGGTGCGACTCGAACGTCTCGCTGAAGCCGACCGGCCAGGCGGAGTTCGGCACCCGCACCGAGACGAAGAACGTCAACTCCCTCAAGAGTGTCGAGGTGGCGGTCCGTTACGAGATGCGCAGGCAGGCAGCGGTTTTGCAGTCCGGCGGCGCAATCGTGCAGGAGACCCGGCACTTCCACGAGGACGGTTACACCTCGCCCGGTCGCAGCAAGGAAACGGCGCAGGACTATCGGTACTTCCCCGAGCCGGACCTCGAACCGGTGGCTCCCACCGCTGAGTACGTCGAGCGACTGCGGCAGACGATCCCTGAACTTCCGTGGCTGTCGCGCAAGCGAATTCAGCAAGACTGGGGGATTTCCGACGAGGTCATGCGCGACCTGCGAAACATTGGTGCCCTCGACCTGATCGCCGCGACCGTCGATCACGGCGCGTCGAGCGAGTCCGCTCGGGCCTGGTGGGGAAACTTCCTGGTGCAGAAGGCCAACGAGGCCAACGTCGAGCTGTCCGACTTGGCGATCACCCCGGCCCAGGTCGCCGCCGTGGTCAAACTCGTCGACGACGGAAAACTGTCCAACAAGTTGGCCCGTCAGGTGGTCGAGGGGGTGTTGGCGGGCGAGGGTGAACCCGAGCAGGTGATGACCGACCGCGGGCTGGTCGTCGTGCGCGACGACTCGCTGATCCAGGCCGCCGTCGACGAGGCGCTGGCAGCCAACCCCGATGTCGCAGAGAAGATCCGCGGCGGCAAGGTGCAGGCGGCCGGGGCGATCGTGGGCGCCGTGATGAAGGCGACCAAGGGCCAGGCCGACGCCGCTCGGGTGCGCGAACTGGTCATGGCCGCGTGTAGCTGACCGATGAGCCTCCGATGAGCCCAGGCCTCGATCGTCAGCCACCGGCGTCGAGTCCATGAAGCGACCCCAGGATCTGGTCTTCCGCCTGCTGCAACAACCACTTCGGCTGCTGTCCCTGCGCTCGATCGTCATCGTCGGTCAGCTCGGCGTGATCATCCTGGTCCTCACCCTCGGTGTCTGGGTGTGGGTCGGCGTCACCAACGACCAGTACGAGCAGCTCGACCGGCGGTTGGACTCGCTGAGCAGCCTCGGGGACGTCACGACCTTGCTGCGCAGCGCCCAGGACGGCGTAGGCCTACAACCCGACGAAGGCGAACTGGTGCGCACCGCGCGCATCGGAGACACCACCGTGTCCATCCCCGCAGACGTGGTGCTGCCGGAGCTTCCCAGCGGCTACGCCGACACCTCGATCGACGGGGTCGAGTACCGCGTGCGCACTTTCACCACGGGCAGCGCGAGGATCGCGCTCGGAGCGCCGTTGGCCGAGGCCCAGGACCGCATCGATGCGCTGCACTGGCGGGTGTTCTGGATCTGTTCGAGCGTCATCGCCGGCACCCTGCTCGTCGGCTGGGTGATCGCGCTGATCATGGTCAACCCGTTCCGGCTGCTGGCTCGCCAGGCCCGTGCCATCAATGCGCAGTCCAATCCGGACGAGGTTCAGGTCCGTGGTGTGTGGGAAGCGGTGGAGATCTCCGAGGCGGTCGAGGGCATGCTGGCGCGCATCGGTGACGAACAGCAGCGCACCCGCGCCGCATTGGAGTCGGCCCGCGACTTCGCCGCCGTCGCGTCCCACGAACTGCGAACGCCGTTGACCGCCATGCGCACCAACCTCGAGGTGCTCATGACGCTGGACCTCGGGGCCGAGCAGCGCAAGGAGGTCATCGGCGACGTCATGCGCACCCAGAGTCGCATCGAAGCGACGCTCACTGCTCTCGAGAGGTTGGCCCACGGGGAGCTGACGACCGTGGACGATTTCGTTCCGGTCGACGTCGCGGAGCTACTCGATCGCGCCGCGCACGACGCGATGCACAACTACCCGGGACTGGACGTGTCGTTGGCATCGTCCACGTCGGTGTTGATGCTCGGGATGCCCGCGGGACTGCGCCTGGTGATCGACAACGCCATCGCCAATGCCGTCAAACACGGAGGCGCAACGCAGGTTCGGCTCAGTGTCGTGAGCTCGGCCGCCGGGGTCGAGATCGCGGTCGACGACAACGGCTCGGGAGTGCCGGAGGAGGAACGCGAAGCGGTGTTCGGGCGCTTCCACCGCGGCACCACCGCGTCGAGGTCGGGTTCGGGGCTGGGTCTGGCGCTGGTGGCGCAGCAGGCCGAGATCCATGGAGGCACAGCGGCACTGGAGGTCAGCCCGCTGGGGGGGACACGACTGATGCTGCGCCTGCCCGGCCCGGGGCCGACCTAGCTCAGGTGTTGTCGGCGTTGGTGCGCGGGAAGCCGCCGCCCTGCGGGAAGAGGGGGAACACCACGTCGTCGAGATTCATCGCGTCGCCGGAGGACTTGTTGACCGTGGCACCCCAGACGTTGCCGTCCGGCGAGACCTGAAGCGCCCATGCGTGACCGTGCTGATCCTGGCGGACCACCTCCGGTTCCCCTGTCACCGCTCCGGTGTCCGGCGACATCCGCACGGCGACCGTCTGCTTGGTGTCGACGAGGTTGACCAAGACGGTGCCGTCCAGCGCGGCGCACCCCGCCACACCGGGACGGTCCGGCCAGGTCCATACCGTCGACACCGCCGAGTCCTTGGTGATGCGCTGTAACCGGTCGGCGGTCGGCGTGCGGTCGGTGACATACAAGGCGTCGTCGGAGGGGTCGATGCACATGCCGCCGCCGGGGCCCAGGCCGGACAGCGCGGTCGTGGTGGGGGCCTGGTCGACGGTAGTGGGTTGCTCGATGCGCAACAGCTTGCCCGCGGTCGATCCCGGATCCGACGCCAGCGCCGGATTGCCCGCGTCACCGGTCTGCACCACCAACGTCGTGGGGCTGGTGAACACCAGCGAGCCAGTGTTGCCGGTGGCGCCCTTGGGGATCCCGGTCAGGATCGCCTTGGGAACGTCGCCGTCGGCGATGCGCATCACCCGGTTGTCGGTCGGGGTGCTCACGTAGGCGTACATCAGCCGGTCCTGTGCGTACGTCGGCGACAGGATGATGTCCATCAGCCCGCCGTCACCGCTGGGATCGACGGGGATCACCGTCTTGACGAACGGCTCGGCGCGCACGGACACCTGCTTGACGGCGCCGGTGGTGCGCTCGGCCACCAGCGCGGACTGGCTGTCGGGCAGCATGATCAGCCCGCTGGTGCTCTCCAGGCAGCCCTGCATGACACCGGGGGCCGGGCATTCCTTCGGGAAAGGCTTCGCGGGCAGCGGCGGCGGCGGGGGTGGGGTCGATGACGGTGCCGGAGCGAACTCGGGCTTGGTGGTGAACGGCTGCGACTGCGCAGAGTCGAATCGGGCGCAACCTGCCCCGGCAAGCAGTGAAGCACACAGCAGAACGACGACTGCTCCCGACGGCCGACGCTGACTCATGCAGGCCAGGTTACGGATTGTTGGGCAGTGCGCGCCACGCGCTCCCGGCGGGCCAGCACAAACAGGCTCAACGCGCCGTGCCAATTCCCGATTCGGGGGTGACTAGCACTTACCCTGGCACTCGTGACGAGTCCTCATGACCCACACCCCTGGCAGCGACCCGACGAGTCGGGCGGCCGGCCGGCGTCGGCGAGCCTGGTGGACCCCGAGGACGACCTTCCCTCCGCACACTACGGCGGTGACTTCGAAACGACCGCGATCCCGCGCTACGACTCGAGCAAACCGGCCGGCGAGCACTCCTTCGGTCTGATGAACGATCCCGAGCCGTTGCCGTACGTGCAGCCAGGTGGTCTGGCGCCCGGGGCTTACGGGTCCGCCGCGGCTCCGGCCGAGATCGGGATCAGTGAGGCCGAACGCCGCGCCGACGGCGACCGCCGAGGTACCCAGGATCTTGGTCTGCTGCTTCTTCGCCTTGCCGTCGGCGCCTTGCTCATCAGCCACGGCCTGCAGAAACTCTTCGGTTGGTGGGGCGGCTCCGGCCTGAACGGTTTCCAGGACTACCTGACCGACGTGGGCTTCCGCTACGCCGACATCCTGGCCTACGTCGCCGCCGGCGGGCAGGTCGCCGCCGGCGTGCTGCTGATCCTCGGCCTGTTCACCCCGGTTGCGGCCGCGGGGGCGCTGGCCTACCTCGTCACGGCGATCCTGGCCGAAGCGCTGGACGCGCACAACGACGCCCGGCTGTCGGCATTCCTGACCGACGGGCACGAGTACGAGGTCGTGCTGCTGGCGGTCGTGGCGGCGATCATCCTGACCGGTCCGGGCCGGTACGGGCTGGACGCGGGTCGCGGCTGGGCCCGTCGGCCGTTCATCGGATCGTTCGCGGCGCTGGTCCTCGGCGTCGGTGCGGGCGTCGCGATCTGGGTTCTGCTCAACGGCGCCAACCCGCTGGGATAGCGCCCGCGTTCAGGCTGCGCTGACGGCGCAGAAGTGCGAGAGAACTTCGCCGTGACCGCAGTGTGAACGGGGTTCACTCGTAGGGGTTGGGCACCCGGCCGCCACTGGCCGCCGTCAGCACCGGCAGCGTCGCGAACGTCACCGCCGGAAGCGACAGCTCGCTACCGTCGCGGCGCCGGGCCATCGCCCACGATCGACGGCCGAACCGCAACCCCTCGATGTCGTCCCAGGGGACCGTCGTGCTGCTCAGAAAGGTGCGGGCGGTCACCGTGTCCCGGTCCGCGGTCGTCCGGTATCGGATGATCACCAGCGACAGCAGCACGGGGATGACGAGAAGCAACACGAACCACCCGGGCGTGGCAAAAACCACCGACAGCATCGCGAACGTCAGGAAGGCGACGGCGACATGCGCCATCGGCGAGATCCTGATGACGACGGGCGTCGACGCCGACGCCGGGGGAGAACCCATGCCACCATCATTCCATCGCGGAGACACCCCTTCGCCGGGTGCGTGCCGGAGAAGGGCGAATTTGACCTATGACCAGTTCGGCGGCTACCGTCGACTGCTATGCAGACCCCGGGATCGGCCGTAGTAATTGGGTTGCGCGTTGATGCCGCGCTAGCCCTGATCCGGGCATAGCAACCACGCATCGACGCGCAACCCTCGTACAGCCGCCGGGCTGACGGGGGTTTTTTCTTGCCACAACGCCGATTTGAGATCCAGAAGACCGGACCAGAGGAAACACAGTGAGCGCACCCACCACGCGACCACCCGAGCAGGCGCAGGCGCCGGCCAACGGGAGTCTGAACCCACCCGCCACGGAGAAGCCGGCTCCAGCTCAGCCGAAACGCGTTGCCCCCCATCAGCTCACCGGGGCACAGGCGGTGATCCGGTCGCTCGAGGAGCTCGACGTCGACGTGATCTTCGGTATCCCCGGCGGTGCCGTACTGCCGGTGTACGACCCGCTTTTCGACTCCGAGAAGCTGCGTCACGTCCTGGTCCGCCATGAGCAGGGTGGCGGGCACGCCGCCAGCGGCTACGCCCATGCCACCGGCCGGGTGGGGGTGTGCATGGCGACCTCGGGTCCCGGTGCCACCAACCTCGTCACGCCGCTGGCCGACGCCTACATGGACTCGATCCCGATGGTCGCGATCACCGGACAGGTCGGACGGGCGCTGATCGGCACCGACGCATTCCAGGAAGCCGACATCTCCGGCATCACGATGCCGGTCACCAAGCACAACTTCCTGGTCCGCAACGGCGACGACATCGCCAGGGTGATGGCCGAGGCGTTCCACATCGCCGCCAGCGGCCGGCCCGGGCCGGTGCTCGTCGACATCCCCAAGGACGTGCTGCAGGGTCAGTGCACGTTCGCCTGGCCGCCGCAGATCGACCTGCCCGGCTACAAGCCCAACACGAAACCGCACAACCGCCAGATCCGCGAGGCGGCCAAGCTGATCGCCGCAGCGCGCAAACCGGTGCTCTACGTCGGCGGCGGCGTCATCCGGGGCGAGGCCACCGACCAGCTGCTCGATCTGGCCGAGCTGACCGGCATCCCGGTCGTCACGACGCTGATGGCGCGCGGGGCGTTCCCCGACAGCCACCCGCAGAACCTCGGCATGCCCGGCATGCACGGCACGGTGTCGGCGGTGGCCGCGCTGCAGCGCAGTGACCTGCTGATCGCGCTGGGCACCCGCTTCGACGACCGGGTGACGGGCAAGCTGGATTCGTTCGCGCCCGAGGCCAAGGTCATTCACGCCGACATCGACCCCGCCGAGATCGGCAAGAACCGGCACGCCGACGTCCCGATCGTCGGCGACGTCAAGGCCGTGATCACCGACCTGATCGAGGCCCTGCGCCGCGGGTTCGGAGGGCAGGAGCGCAGCGACCCGGGATTGACCCCAGTCGTGGGCGCGATCAACATCGACACCTGGTGGGAGTACCTGCGCGGGATCCAGTCGACGTTCCCGCTGAGCTATGGGCCGCAGAGTGACGGCAGCCTGTCTCCGGAGTACGTGATCGAGACGCTCGGCAAGATCGCCGGCCCCGATGCGGTCTACGTCGCGGGCGTGGGCCAGCACCAGATGTGGGCCGCACAGTTCATCTCCTACGAGAAGCCCAAGACGTGGATCAACTCCGGCGGGCTGGGCACCATGGGCTTCGCCGTTCCGGCGGCGATGGGCGCGAAGATGGGCCGGCCCGAAGCCGAGGTGTGGGCCATCGACGGTGACGGGTGCTTCCAGATGACGAACCAGGAACTGGCCACCTGCGCGATCGAGGGCGTGCCGATCAAGGTCGCGCTCATCAACAACGGCAACCTGGGCATGGTCCGGCAGTGGCAGACCCTGTTCTACGAAGAGCGATACAGCCAAACGGATCTGGCCACCCACTCGCGTCGCATCCCGGACTTCGTCAAACTGGCCGAGGCGCTGGGTTGCGTCGGATTGCGCTGCGAGCGTGAAGAAGACGTGGCAGAAGTCATCGCCCAGGCCAGGGCGATCAACGACCGGCCGGTGGTGATCGACTTCGTCGTCGGCGCCGACGCCCAGGTGTGGCCGATGGTCGCCGCGGGCACCAGCAACGACGAGATTCAGGCCGCCAAGGGAATTCGGCCGCTGTTCGACAGTGAAGAGGGACACGCATGAGCACCCAGGTTCTCCGGCGAACCCACACGCTGTCGGTGCTTGTCGAGGACAAACCCGGTGTCCTGGCGCGCGTCGCGTCGCTGTTCTCCCGGCGTGGCTACAACATCCATTCGCTGGCTGTCGGGGCCACCGAGCAGAAGGGCCTGTCCCGGATGACCATCGTGGTCGACGTCGAGGACTCGCCGCTGGAGCAGATCACCAAGCAGCTCAACAAGCTGATCAACGTGATCAAGATCGTCGAGCAGGATGACGACAACTCCGTCGCCCGTGAACTCGCGCTGATCAAGGTCCGCACCGACGCGGCCACCCGCGGTCAGGTGATCGAGGCGGTGAACCTGTTCCGCGCCAAGGTCGTCGACGTGTCGACCGAGTCATTGACCGTGGAGGCCACCGGCACGCAGGAGAAGCTCGAAGCTCTGCTGCGTGTTTTGGAGCCCTACGGAATCCGCGAGATCGTCCAGTCCGGTGTGGTGTCGCTGTCCCGCGGCCCCCGCGGTATCGGCACCTCCAAGTAAACAGTCACATTCAAGAAGCATGCTGAAAAGCACACAGAAGAAAGAAGATTGACGAAGATGGCAGTTGAGATGTTCTATGACGACGACGCGGACCTGTCGATCATCCAGGGCCGTAAGGTCGGCGTCATCGGCTACGGCAGCCAGGGACACGCGCACTCGCTGAGCCTGCGCGACTCGGGCGTCCAGGTGAAGGTCGGCCTCAAGGAGGGTTCGAAGTCCAGGGAGAAGGTCACCGAGCAGGGTCTGGAGGTCGATACCCCGGCGGAGGTCGCCAAGTGGGCCGACGTGATCATGCTGCTGGCGCCCGACACCGCGCAGGCCGACATCTTCTCGAACGACATCGAGCCGAACCTCAACGACGGTGACGCGCTGTTCTTCGGCCACGGCCTGAACATCCACTTCAACCTGATCAAGCCGCCGGCCAACGTGACCATCGGCATGGTCGCCCCCAAGGGCCCCGGGCACCTGGTGCGCCGCCAGTTCGTCGACGGCAAGGGTGTGCCGTGCCTGATCGCCGTCGACCAGGATCCCAAGGGGGAGGGCCAAGCGCTGGCGCTGTCCTACGCCAAAGGCATCGGCGGTACCCGCGCCGGCGTCATCAAGACCACATTCAAGGACGAAACCGAGACCGACCTGTTCGGTGAGCAGGCCGTGTTGTGCGGTGGCACTGAGGAATTGGTCAAGACCGGTTTCGAGGTGATGGTCGAGGCCGGCTACGCGCCCGAGCTCGCCTACTTCGAGGTGCTGCACGAGCTCAAGCTCATCGTCGACCTGATGTACGAGGGCGGCATCGCGCGGATGAACTACTCGGTGTCCGACACCGCGGAGTTCGGCGGGTACCTGTCCGGGCCGCGGGTCATCGACGCTGACACCAAGAAGCGGATGAAGGACATCCTGGGCGACATCCAGGACGGCACGTTCGTCAAGCGCTTGGTCGCCAACGTCGAGGGCGGCAACAAGGAGCTCGAGAAGCTGCGCAAGGAGAACGCCGAGCACCCGATCGAGGTCACCGGCAAGAAGCTGCGTGACCTGATGAGCTGGGTGGACCGCCCGATCACCGAAACGGCTTAGCCCGCTTGCGATTTCGGTGTAGTTCGTCACGCTGAGCGAGACGGACTACACCGAAATCGCGTCAGGGCGACAGCCGGGGCATGGTCTTGATGCCGAATTCGCGGCGCAACACGGTGCGCGCGGCATAGAAGCCCGCCATGCCGTGCACCCCACCGCCCGGCGGCGCCGCCGACGAGCACAGGTAGGCCTTCGGGATCGGCGTCGACCAGGGATTCCACCGCAGTACCGGTCCGGTCAGAGCGCTGAACATGTTGTTGCCGCCGACCCCGATGTCACCGCCGACCAGGTTGGCGTTGTGGTCGGCAAGCCGTGCGGCCGGCACGCTGCGCACCCCGACCACGAGATCCCGGAACCCGGGGGCGAAGCGTTCGATGATGCCGATGACGGTCTCAGCCATGTCCACCGTCGACCCAGCGGGCACATGGGCGTAGGTCCACAGCGGCCGACGGCCTTGCGCGTCGATCCGGCCGGGGTCGCCAAGGTGGGGCAGCGCCGCGAGCACCATCGGCCAGTCGGCATGACGGCCCTGGGCGATCTCCTTTTCGGCCAACGCCATCATGGCCCGGTCGCCGCCCAGGTGCAGTGTCGGCGCCTGCGCCAAACGTGAATCGCGCCAAGGAATTTCACCGGACAACACGAAGTCGACCTTCGCCACACCCGGTCCGTACCGGTAGCGGCGCAGTGCCTTGGCGTAGCGCGGCGGCACGGTGTCGCCGTAGATCCGCAGTAGCGCGGTGGGTGCGGTGTCGTAGAGGACCACGCCGGAGGGCGGACTGGTGACCTCCTCGCCGAGAACCAGCTCCCCGCCATGGTCGAGCAGATCAGCGATCAGGGCGTCGGGAATAGCCTGCGAGCCCCCGACCGGAATCGGCCACCCCACCGCGTGCCCCAACGTCGCCAACATCAATCCCGCCCCCGAAGCGACCAGCGAGGGCATGCGCGAGATCGTGTGGGCCGCAACGCCGGTGAATAGTGATCGGGCATCCTCGCCGGCGAGGGTGTTCCAGGCGGGGCTTCCCTGAGCGAGCAGTCGCGGGGCTACCCGCAGCGCCGCCGGGATACTCGGTGGGATCGAACGCTTGTCGCCGAGCAGCAGCCCGACCACGCCGTCGCAGTCCGCCGACAGCGGACCCAGCAGACGGCGCCATGACGCGCCATCGTGCAGCTCGGCGCAGGTGCGCTCGATGTCGCGGTAGCCGATCGCCGCGGGGCCGTCCGGCAGCGGATTGCCGTACGACACCTCCGGCACCGCCAGCGTCACGCCGCGGGCGCGCAGATCGAACGCGGCGAAGAACGGCGACGCCAGCGCCAGCGGGTGCACTGCCGAGCAGATGTCGTGAGACACCCCGCCGAACTCCGGGTCGGGCAGGGTGCGTGCGCCGCCGCCCGCCGTCGGCTGAGCCTCGATGACCCGAACCGAAAGGCCCGCTCGTGCGCAGATGACGGCGGCGGCCAGTCCATTGGGTCCGCTGCCTACGACGGTGATGTCCACCCAGCCATTCTCCCGCCCACCGCCGTGAAGCTCCCACCCACCACTGGGGAAGCTCCCACCCACCACTGGGGAAGCTCCCACCCACCACCCGGCCGACACAGCCCATTAGGCTGTCCCGCGTGAGTTTGCCTGTGGTACTGATTGCCGACAAGCTGGCCCAATCGACTGTGGAAGCCCTGGGCGACCAGGTGGAAGTCCGCTGGGTCGACGGCCCTGACCGGGAGAAACTGCTTGCCGCGGTCGGAGATGCCGACGCGCTGCTGGTGCGTTCGGCCACCACCGTCGACGCCGAGGTGCTCGCCGCGGCGCCGAAGCTCAAGATCGTCGCCCGTGCGGGGGTCGGGCTGGACAACGTCGACGTCGACGCCGCGACGGCGCGCGGCGTGCTCGTGGTCAACGCGCCGACGTCGAATATTCACAGCGCCGCCGAGCACGCGCTGGCGCTGATGCTGTCGGCCGCACGCCAGATTCCCGCCGCCGACGCCACGCTGAGGGAACACACGTGGAAGCGGTCGTCATTCTCCGGCACCGAGATCTTCGGTAAGACCGTCGGCGTCGTCGGTTTGGGCCGCATCGGGCAGCTGGTCGCTCAGCGCCTGGCCGCATTCGGCGCGCACATCACGGCCTACGACCCGTACGTGTCGCACGCGCGTGCCGCGCAGCTGGGCATCGAGCTGTTGACGCTCGACGAGCTGCTGAGCCGGGCCGACTTCATCTCCGTGCATCTGCCCAAGACCAAGGAGACTGCCGGACTGATCGGCACCGAGGCGCTGGCCAAGACGAAGCCCGGGGTGATCATCGTCAACGCCGCCCGCGGGGGACTGATCGACGAGGCGGCGCTCGCCGAGGCCATCACTAGCGGCCATGTCCGCGGCGCGGGTCTCGACGTCTTCTCCACCGAGCCCTGCACCGACAGCCCGCTGTTCGAGCTGCCCCAGGTCGTGGTCACACCGCACCTGGGCGCATCGACGGCAGAGGCGCAGGACCGCGCGGGCACCGACGTCGCGGCCAGCGTAAAACTGGCGTTGGCGGGGGAGTTCGTGCCGGACGCGGTGAATGTCGGCGGCGGCGTCGTCGGTGAAGAAGTGGCGCCGTGGCTCGATCTGGTCCGCAAGCTCGGGCTGCTCGTCGGGGTGTTGTCGAGCGAGCCGCCGGTGTCGCTGTCGGTGCAGGTGCTGGGTGAGCTGGCCGGCGAAGAGGTCGGCGTGCTCAAGCTGTCGGCCCTGCGCGGCCTGTTCTCAGCCGTGATCGACGAGCAGGTCACGTTCGTCAACGCACCGGCGCTTGCGACCGAGCGGGGAGTGGAGGCGTCGATCGCCACCGCGCCGGAGAGCCCGAACCACCGCAGCGTGGTCGATGTGCGCGCGGTCGGAGCCGACGGGTCGACGGTGAATGTCGCGGGCACGCTGACAGGACCGCAGCTGACCGAGAAGATCGTCCAGATCAACGGACGCAACCTGGAACTGCGCGCCGAGGGCGTCAACCTGATCATCAACTACGACGACCAGCCCGGCGCGCTGGGCAAGATCGGCACGCTGCTCGGTGGCGCCGGAGCCAACATCCTTGCCGCGCAACTCAGCCAGGACGCCGACGGCGAGGGGGCGACGATCATGCTGCGGCTGGACGGTCAGGTGCCGGCCGACGTCCTGGCGGCCATCGGCCGTGACGTCAACGCGGTGACGCTGGAAGTGGTGGATCTCTCATGAAACTGGCGGTGATCGCCGGCGACGGTATCGGCCCAGAAGTCATCGGCGAGGCGCTCAAAGTGCTTGACGCGGTGCTGCCCGGCGTCGAGAAAACGGAGTACGACCTCGGTGCCCGGCAGTACCACGCGACCGGTGAGGTGCTGCCCGAGTCGGTGCTAGGCGAGCTGAAGGCGCACGACGCGATCCTGCTCGGCGCGATCGGCGATCCGTCGGTGCCCAGCGGCCTACTCGAGCGCGGTCTGCTGCTGCGGGTCCGGTTCGAGTTGGACCATCACATCAACCTGCGGCCCAGCCGTCTCTACCCGGGGGTGCACAGCCCGCTGGCCGGAGACCCGGCGATCGATTTCGTCGTCGTCCGGGAAGGCACCGAGGGCCCCTACACCGGTAATGGCGGCGCGATCCGCGTCGGCACACCGCACGAGATCGCCACCGAAGTCAGCATCAACACGGCCTACGGTGTGCGCCGCGTGGTGCAGGACGCGTTCGGTCGCGCGCAACGGCGGCGCCGGCATCTGACTCTGGTGCACAAGAACAATGTGCTCACCCACGCCGGGTCCCTGTGGTGGCGCACTGTGCAGACGGTGGCCACCGAGTATCCCGACGTCGAGGTCGCCTACCTGCACGTCGATGCCGCAACGATCCACATGGTCACCGACCCGGGCCGGTTCGATGTGATCGTCACCGACAACCTGTTCGGTGACATCATCACCGACCTCGCCGCCGCAGTGTGCGGCGGTATCGGGCTGGCGGCGAGCGGCAACATCGATGCCACCCTGACGAATCCGTCGATGTTCGAACCGGTGCACGGCAGCGCACCCGACATTGCCGGCCAGGGCATCGCCGATCCGACGGCGGCCATCATGTCGGTGGCGCTGCTGCTGGCACACGTGGCCGAGATCGACGCTGCGGCGCGGGTCGACAGGGCGGTCGAGGAACATCTCGCGACTCGCGGCGATGAGAAGCTGTCGACTTCCGCCGTCGGCGACCGGATTCTGGGGAAGCTGTAGGCACCGCCGGGACGTTCGCGTCGCTGCGGCGGCAGTGTTGGCTGTTTGCGATCGGCTCGTCATTCTTCGCCCTGGCCACTGCTCCGGGTTTCCCGGCGTGGGCCGGCGCGGGTGTGGCCAACGTCCTGTGTTTTGTCGGCTCGTGGTTCTTCACCACGGCCGCGTGGATGCAGCTGGTGCTGGCGGATCGGTCGTCGCGCTTCGACTTGTCTTCCGCGGCAGTTCAATTCGCGGGAACACTGTTGTTCAACATCAGCACGGGGGCCGCGGTCTGGGCGCATGCCGTGACGGCCGAACGACGTTACGTGTGGGCGCCCGACGCGACAGGGTCGATCGCGTTTCTGCTCAGCGGTGCGCTCGCCATGGTCGCCGTCACCGCGACGGCCGGGCTCATCGAACTCCGCTCCCGCGATTGGCAAGCGGGATTTATCAATCTGATCGGGTGCGTCGCGTTCGGGGTGTCGGCGGTCGCCGCCTTCGTCAGGGGTTCGGGTATCACCGCCGATGAACGGCTGGCCAATCTGGGAACGTTCATCGGCGCGTTGTGTTTTCTGCTCGCCGCGCTGATGGAGTTGCCCCGCGGCCGCGACCGAACGGCGTGATCACCGACTACCGGCCAGGCCTCGTGGGCACCGCAGGAATCGCCAGCAGGGGCAGGAGCGCGCACACCGCGAAGGCCACCGGGAAGCCCGCAACGCCGATCACGCCTCCGATCAACGGCGGCGCAACACCGGCCGTGAACAACTGGCTGGTGTTCTGCGTGCCCAGGGCCCGACCGCTCCAGAACGGCCCGGCGATCTCGGCGATGGCCGTGAAAGCCAAGCCGTTGTCCGACACGGTCACCACCGATGCGGTGATCACCACCGCGATGCTCAGCGGCGTGTTGAGCCAATCGGTCAGGGCGAGTAAGGCCATCGACACCGACGCGGCGAGTGCGATGATCCGGATCGGCCGCATGCGCGCGGCCAGCACATCGCCGGAGCGCTTCACCAGTGCATCGGACCAGCGTCCGGCGGCGATGCGCCCGCCCGCCCCGAGGACCTGAGCCACGGTGACGAGTAGGCCCGCCGATCCAGGGGACCATCCGTGCTCGCTGATCATCCACACCAGGGTGAACGTCCAGATCAGAACCTGGGGCACCACGAGCAGCACCGATACCAGGTGGATCCGAAACAACAGCGACGAACCGCGGTAGGGGTTCGCCAGATCAGCCTGGTCCGCCTCGGCGCGCGGCGGTCGCGGCGGATCGACCACCGCCGCCGCGCAGATCACCGCCGAAGCGGCGCACACGATCGCGGGAAACAACAGTGCGCCCGACACACCGTGATGTTCGGCGAGCCTCGGGATGACCAGCGCGCCCACACCGACGCCCAGCGGTTGGGCAGTCTGTCGGATGCCCATCACGAGCCCGCGCTGTTCGGCGGCGAACCAGCCGACCACCAATCGGCCGCTGGCGACATTGCTGCTCGCGGCCGCCATGCCGCCGACAAACAGGAACGCAGCCACGGCGACCAGTGAATCCACCGACGCCGCAGCGAAGGCGGCGGCAGCGGTGAGGGCGGAGCCCAGCGCCAGCACGAAGCGTTCGCCGACGCGGTCGACCACATACCCCCATGCGATCAATGTCACCACCATGCCGAGGCTGGGCATCGCCGACACCAGGCCGGCGCGGGCCAAGTCGAGTCCGAGTTCCCGGTGAAGGGTGGGGATGAGGAACGCCACACCGTTGATGAACACGTTCGCGCACAGCGTCGCCGACAGCGCGATCACGAGCATCGACCAGCGCCTGACCCTGCTCATCGACGAGACGGACACGGTGCCATCGTCGCATAGTGATCCCATGATGCTGAACTGGCTTCTCATATTGTGAGACGCCCGAAAGTACCCACGCCGCGCTGTCCGGCTCGTATGCGCCGGGCACTACGCTGAGGCAATGCGTCTCGGCCGAATCGCCAGTCCCGATGGGGTCGCCTTCGTCAGCATCGAAGGCGACCCGAACGAGGCAACATGCAGGGAGATCGCCGAACACCCCTTCGGCAACCCGACGTTCACCGGCCGCAGCTGGCCGCTGGCCGACGTCCGGCTGCTGGCGCCCATCCTGGCCAGCAAGGTGGTGTGCATGGGCAAGAACTACGCCGCCCATGCCGCGGAGATGGGCGGCACCGCCCCCGAGGATCCGGTGATCTTCCTCAAGCCGAACACCTCGATCATCGGCCCCAACACGCCAATTCAGCTGCCCGCCGACGCCCACCCGGTGCATCACGAAGGCGAGCTCGCCGTGGTCATCGGCCGTCCCTGCAAGGACGTGCCCGCATCTCGGGCGGCGGAGAACATCCTGGGTTACACGATCGCCAACGATGTGTCGGCACGCGACCAGCAGAAAAAGGACGGGCAGTGGATGCGGGCCAAAGGCCACGACACCTTCTGCCCGGTGGGGCCGTGGATCGTCACCGACCTGGACCCCAGCGATCTGGACCTGCGCACCGAAGTGAACGGTGAGATCCGCCAGCATTCGAACACCGCGCTGATGATCCATGACGTCGGCGCGATCATCGAATGGGTCTCGGCGGTGATGACGCTGCTTCCCGGTGACCTGATCCTCACCGGAACGCCGGAAGGCGTCGGCCCGATCGAGGATGGAGACTCCGTCAGCATCACCATCTCGGGAATCGGGACACTCACCAATCCCGTTGTGCGCAAAGGGCAAAGGACTTAGAGGAAGCCAGTGACCGACAACACCGTCAGAGTCAGATTCTGCCCCTCACCGACCGGCACGCCCCACGTCGGGCTGGTTCGCACCGCGCTGTTCAACTGGGCCTACGCCCGGCACACTGGGGGCACGTTCGTGTTCCGCATCGAGGACACCGATGCCCAGCGTGACAGCGCGGAGAGTTATGCGGCGATCCTGGACGCGCTGCGTTGGCTGGGCCTGGATTGGGACGAGGGGCCCGAGATCGGCGGCCCCTACGAGCCTTATCGGCAATCGCAGCGCTCACAGCTCTACCGTGACGTCCTCGATCGGCTGATCGCCGCCGGCGAGGCCTACGAGGCGTTCTCGACCGCCGACGAGGTGGAGGCCCGGCATCTGGCCGCCGGCCGCAACCCGAAACTCGGCTACGACAACTTCGACCGTGACCTGACCGAGGAGCAGCGCGCCGCGTTCCGCGCCGAGGGCCGCAGCCCGGTGCTGCGCCTGCGGATGCCCGACGCCGACCTGTCGTGGAACGACCTGGTGCGCGGGGAGACGACGTTTCCGGCGGGCTCGGTACCCGACTTCGCCCTGACCCGTGGCAGCGGAGAACCGTTGTACACCTTGGTCAATCCGGTCGACGACGCGCTCATGAAGATCACCCATGTGCTTCGCGGTGAGGACATCATGCCGTCCACCCCCCGCCAGATCGCGCTGTACCAGGCGCTGATCCGGATCGGCGTTGCCGAGCGGGCGCCCCAGTTCGCGCATCTGCCAAGCGTTCTGGGGGACGGTAACAAGAAGCTGTCCAAGCGCGACCCGCAGTCCAACCTGTTTCTGCACCGCGACCGGGGGTTCATACCCGAGGGCCTGCTGAACTATCTGGCGCTTCTCGGCTGGGGTATCGCCGACGATCACGACGTGTTCAGCCTCCAGGAGATGGTGGCCGCCTTCGATGTGGTCAACGTCAACTCCAACCCGGCGCGGTTCGATCAGAAGAAGGCCGACGCCATCAACGCCGAGCACATCCGGCGGCTCACCGCCGACGATTTCACGGCGCGGCTCAAGACGTTCTTCGCCGTCCACGGCCACGACACCGGTCTGGACGACACGCAGTTCGCCGAGGCGGCGGGGTTGGTACAGACGCGCATCGTCGTGCTCAGCGACGCATGGGAGCTGCTGCGGTTCCTCAACGACGACGCGTTCACCCTCGACGAGAAGGCTGCCGCCAAGGAGTTGCGCTCCGACGCCGGGGAAGTGCTCGACGCGGCGATCGCGGCGTTGGACGCGGTGGACACGTGGGCGACGGCGGACATCGAGATGGCCCTGAAAACCAGCCTGATCGACCAGCTGGAGCTCAAACCCCGCAAGGCGTTCGGTCCCCTTCGGGTCGCGGTGACGGGGTCGACGGTGAGCCCGCCGCTGTTCGAGTCTCTGGAACTGCTGGGTCGCGAACGCAGCCTGGCGCGGTTGCGGGAAGGTCGGCAGGTGAGCGCGGCATCCGTGCCGTGACGGGGCGGGCGTGAAAATCGCGCCGGAATTCTTTGGTAGTCTGCTCGTCGGCCGTCAAAGCCTGGCTCCAGGGCCGCAGACTGTGGGCGATGCTCACGAAAAGCGCTCTGACCAGCGGAGATAAGCCGCCAATGGGGTATGGTGTAATTGGCAACACAGCGGTTTCTGGTACCGCCATTCTAGGTTCGAGTCCTGGTACCCCAGCCAATGCGAGTGATTAGGTCAGCATTCTCGGCTGAGATATGCTGGCGGACCGGAAATAGTTCTAGCCCCCGTCGTCTAGCGGCCTAGGACGCCGCCCTCTCACGGCGGTAGCGTGGGTTCGAATCCCATCGGGGGTACAACGGCTCCGGACCTACAAGGTCCGGAGCTTTTGTCTGCCGGGGTGCCCTCACAGCCGGCGGGTCAGCGCCTCTGCCGCGGCGACCAGGTCGGCGGCCCACCGCGCGCCGGGGCGCCGACCCATCCGGTCGATCGGTCCCGACACCGACACCGCGGCAATCACGGCGCCGCGCGTGTCGCGCACGGGAGCCGACACGCTGGCGACCCCGGCTTCGCGCTCGGCCGCACTCTGCGCCCACCCCCTCTTGCGCACCTCGGCAAGGGTCCGGTCGGTGAAGGTCGCGGTCGGCAGCACCGCCTGCTGGGTCGCCGCATCGGCGTACGCGAGCAGTACTTTGGCGCCGGACCCGGCGTTCATCGGCAGGCGCGTTCCTACGGGCACCGTATCGCGAAGTCCGGCAGGCGGTTCCAGCGCGGCGATGCAGATCCGTGCGGTGCCTTCTCGCCGGTACAGCTGCACGCTCTCCCCGGTGAGCTCTCGCAGCCGCGGCAGCACCACGGCGCCCGCGGACAGCAGTGGATCCCTGACATGCCCCGACAACTCGGTGAGGGCCGGGCCGAGCCGCCACTGCCCGTCACCGTCGCGGGCCAGCAACCGGTGGACTTCCAGGCCCACGGCAAGCCGGTGCGCCGTGGCGCGGGGAAGGTCGGTGCGTTCGCAGAGATCCGCCAGCCCACAGGGGGACTGGGCGACCGCGTGGAGCACCCCCACCGCTTTGTCCAGCACGCCGATGCCGCTATCCTGTCTCACAAGGAGATACTACCGTCCCAGATTGTGAGATAGTCAAGATGGCCATCGTGAACCAGCCCCTCACGCTCGCCGAGAAGGTGTGGAGTGACCACGTCGTCGCCGCCGGATCTGGCGAGGGTGACGCGCGGCAACCGGACCTGATCTACATCGACCTGCACCTCGTCCACGAGGTGACCAGTCCGCAGGCCTTCGACGGGCTGCGGCTTGCCGGCCGCCCGGTGCACCGGCCTGACCTGACGATCGCCACCGAGGACCACAACGTGCCGACGATCGACATCGACCAGCCGATCGCCGATCCGATTTCGCGCACCCAGGTGGAGACGCTCCGTCGCAACTGCGCGGAGTTCGGCATCAGGCTGCACCCGATGGGGGACATCGAGCAGGGGATCGTCCACATCATCGGGCCGCAGTTGGGTCTGACCCAGCCCGGCATGACCGTCGTGTGTGGCGACAGCCACACCTCCACCCACGGCGCGTTCGGCGCACTGGCGATGGGCATCGGCACCTCGGAGGTCGAGCACGTGCTGGCCACCCAGACACTGCCGTTGCGGCCGTTCAAGACGATGGCCGTCAACGTCGACGGTGTGCTGCCTCCCGGGGTCAGCGCCAAGGACATCATCCTCGCCGTCATCGCCCAGATCGGAACCGGCGGCGGCCAAGGGTATGTGATCGAGTACCGCGGCACTGCCATCGAAGCGCTGTCGATGGAAGGCCGGATGACGATCTGCAACATGAGCATCGAAGCGGGTGCCCGCGCGGGGATGGTCGCACCCGACGACACCACGTTCGAGTTCCTGCGCGGCCGGCCACATGCCCCGACGGGTGCCGATTGGGACGCTGCGGTCGCCGCGTGGAGCCTGCTGCGTACCGACGACGGCGCAGAGTTCGACACCGAGATCCACATCGACGCGTCGACACTGAGCCCGTTCGTGACGTGGGGGACCAACCCGGGGCAGGGCATCCCGCTGGCCGATTCTGTTCCCGATCCAGAATTGATGTTCGACGACGCCGAACGCCAGTCCGCCGAAAAGGCGTTGGCCTACATGGGCCTTCAGGCCGGTACCGCGATGCGCGACATCCCGGTGGACACCGTCTTCGTCGGCTCCTGTACGAACGGTCGGATCGAGGATCTACGCGTGGTCGCCGACGTGCTGCGTGGACGCAAGGTGGCCGACGACGTCCGGATGCTGGTCGTCCCGGGCTCCATGCGGGTGCGCGCCCAGGCCGAATCCGAAGGGCTGGGCGAGATCTTCACCGCTGCGGGCGCCGAATGGCGGCAGGCCGGCTGCTCGATGTGCCTCGGGATGAACCCCGATCAACTCGCTCCCGGCGAGCGGTGCGCGTCGACGTCCAACCGCAATTTCGAGGGCAGGCAAGGGAAAGGCGGCCGCACGCACCTGGTGTCGCCGGCCGTCGCCGCGGCGACGGCGGTCCGCGGCACGCTGTCCTCCCCGGCGGATCTGCCCGCCCTGACCACTCACTGACAGCGCGAAAGGACACTGTGATGGAAGCCTTCAGTACCCACACCGGGATCGGCGTGCCCCTGCGCCGCTCGAATGTCGACACCGATCAGATCATTCCCGCGGTCTACTTGAAGCGGGTGACCCGAACAGGATTCGAGGACGGCCTATTCGCCGCCTGGCGCAACGATCCGGCATTCGTACTCAATCAGGCGCCTTTCGACAAAGGCTCGGTATTGGTCGCCGGACCGGATTTCGGCACCGGCTCCTCTCGCGAGCATGCCGTCTGGGCGCTCATGGACTTCGGATTCCGGGTGGTGATCTCGTCACGGTTCGCCGACATTTTTCGGGGCAACGCCGGTAAGTCGGGTCTCCTGGCGGCAGAAGTCGCACAGGATGATGTGGAATTGTTGTGGAAACTCATCGAGCAGCAACCGGGTCTGGAAATCACTGTGAATCTTCAAGATCGGACGGTCGCCGCGGGAACGGTCATGGTGCCGTTCAACATTGACGACTACACCGCGTGGAGATTACTCGAAGGGCTCGACGATATAGGCCTTACGCTGCGTAAACGCGATGAGATCGAGGAGTTCGAGGCCCGGCGACCGAGCTGGAAACCGCGCACTTTGCCGGTCTGAAAGGCGGGCCTTCAGACCGAAATGGCCCCGCCCTGACGCCCTTTTCGTGGCATCGGGCAGGAGGTCAAGGGCGGCAAGCGGATTGAAAAAAGTTCGCTGGCTTTGCCTGAAATTGCGCGTGGCTCTTGGAAATCAGCGGCAATTGGGTTTACCGTGTCCTCTAGTCGGTCCAAGGAGGACCACTGGTATCCGGAGGTTTTGCATGAACAAAGCAGAGCTCATCGACGTACTCACGGAGAAGTTGGGCTCGGATCGTCGGCAGGCAACTGCGGCGGTTGAGAATGTCGTTGACACCATCGTGCGCGCGGTTCACAAGGGTGAGAGCGTGACCATCACCGGGTTCGGCGTTTTCGAACAGCGCCGTCGTGCCGCCCGGGTTGCGCGCAATCCGCGCACCGGCGAGACGGTCAAGGTCAAGCCAACTTCCGTGCCGGCGTTTCGTCCTGGCGCACAATTCAAAGCTGTTGTCTCTGGCGCACAAAAACTTCCGGCGGACGGACCTGCAGTGAAGCGTGGAGTGACGGCGGGCGGCACCGCCCGCAAGGCGGTCAAGAAGGCTGTCGTCAGGAAGGCAGTGGCCAAGAAGGCTGCGCCGGCGGTCAAGAAGGCTGCGGTCAAGAAGGCAGTGGCCAAGAAGGCTGCGCCGGCGGTCAAGAAGGCTGCGGTCAAGAAGGCTGTGGCCAAGAAGGCTGCGCCGGCGGTCAAGAAGGCTGCGGTCAAGAAGGCTGTGGCCAAGAAGGCGCCCGCCAAGAAGGCTCCGGCCAAGCGCGGTCGCAAGTAATCAACGCATCAGACACGCCGCGGGTCCACGGACCCGCGGCGTGTTCATGTGTCGGGGAAGGCCGGCCCGGGGGGCGACCCGTCCCAGGTATTTGAATTCATTTGGGACGTCACTTCTTCGGGGCCAACGGGCTGCCGATGTGGTCGGCGGCGATCAGCCGGCCGCCGGCCAGCGACATCACCCACGTGCTCCCCTTGCGGTTGCGTGACTTGTCCGGCCGCACCCCGTCGCGCTCGCACCACCACGCGATGAAGTCGGGAATCACCTTTCCCTGGGTGCATATCACCGGGTTGACCGATGACGCAGCGATCTCCAGGATGCGTTGGCGCGGGGCCTTGCGGTTGTCCGCGTAAGCCTCTTCGGTGAGATCGGGCTCATTGCCGATCACCACACCCAGTTCCTCGGCCAGCGGACCGAGCGTCTGCTCGCACCGAACTCGGTCGGCCGCGAACAGTTCGCCCGCGCCGAACGAGAGGAGTTGGCCGACAAGCGACTCGGCCTGAGCCCGGCCGTGCTTGTCGAGCGGGCGCTTGCGGTCGTCGCCCTTGTATCTGGCTTTACTGCCCGCGGTGGCATGCCGGACGATCATCACGGTCTGAGTGTCGGCGGGCAGTTTCAGGAATCGGCGTAGCACCCTGCGATCGTCCGGATACGTCAACGCCGTCATCGCCTGGTCGGCTGGAAGCCATTTCAGATCGTCCACCTCGGTGTTAGCGGCGAACTCGCCACCGACACAGCGCCCGGCCCAGTAACGCACCCGCTTGGTGGCGTTGTCCACGGGGTAGCTCACCGAGGCCAGGCGACGACCGAGATGTGCGCGAAAACCCGTCTCCTCCTCGATCTCGCGCACGGCGGTCACAGGTTCGGTCTCGCCGGGCTCGACTTTCCCTTTGGGAAGCGACCAGTCGTCGTAGCGCGGGCGGTGGATGATCGCGATCTCCGGTGTGCCCGAAATGTCGTGGGGACGCCACAATACGGCGCCGGAAGCGAGTATCGGGCTCTTCACGACGGCCGCATCCGATTGACTCTCCTTCGCCACCTCAACTCCTGCGGGTCATTCGGGTCCGGGAGATCTGCTACGGGTGGCGGTGGCGTTCCATCAGCGACCTCTGATGGTCCCGCACGGTCTCCCCCTCCTGAGGAGAGGCCGCCCAGTGGCCGTCGGCACGGAGTTCCCAACAGCGCGTCCTCGGGTCGAGCGCCGAATCGAACATGTCATTCAGTTGTGCAGTCAAGCGCGGATCCTTCACCTGTGCCATCACTTCCACGCGCCGGTCGAGATTACGATGCATCATGTCCGCGCTGCCGATCCAGTATTCGTCGGTGGCGCGGAAGTGAATGATCCGTGAATGCTCGAGGAACCGGCCGAGAATCGAGCGCACCGAGATGTTCTCGGAGAAGTCGGGAGCGCCCGGGCGCAGCGCGCAGATGCCGCGAACCACCACCTCCACCCGCACCCCTGCCTGTGATGCACGGTAGAGCGCGTCGATGACCTGTTCATCGACCAACGCGTTGGCCTTCATCCGGATTCGGCCCTCGGCGCCGTCGCGGGTGGCGGCGATCTCGCGTTCGATCCGTTCGATGATGCCCCTGCGCACGCCGAACGGAGCGACCAGCAGGTTGCGGTAGGACTCCTTGCGGGAGTAGCCCGTCAACGAGTTGAACAGATCGGTGAGGTCCGCGCCGATGTCGGGCGAGGCGGTCAGCAGTCCCACATCCTCGTACAGTCGCGCGGTCTTCGGGTTGTAATTGCCGGTGCCGATGTGGCAGTACCGGCGGATCATCGAGCCTTCGCGGCGCACGACGAGACAGGTCTTGCAGTGTGTCTTCAGCCCGATGAGCCCATACACCACGTGCACGCCTGCCTGTTCCAGTGCTCGCGCCCACTTGATGTTGGCCTGCTCGTCGAACCTGGCCTTGATCTCGACGAGTGCGACGACCTGCTTGCCTGCTTCGGCGGCGTCGATGAGCGCGTTGATGATTGGTGAGTCGCCCGACGTGCGGTACAGGGTCTGCTTGATCGCCAGGACGTTGGGATCTGCGGCGGCCTGCTCGATGAAGCGCTGCACGGTGGTGGAGAACGAGTCGTACGGATGGTGGACCAGAACATCTCCGTCGCGAAGGGTCGAGAAGATGCTCTTGGGTGTCTCCCGTTCGCCGAATGCCGGGGGAGTGGCCGGGACGAACGGCGGATCCTTGAGTGCCGGTCGGTCGACGCCGTAGATCTGCCACAGCGACGAGAGATCCAACAATCCCGGGACTTCGACGACATCCCCAGGTGCGACGTCGAGTTCGCGCAACAACAATTCGAGCATGCCCTCGGTCATGTCGCCGGAGATTTCCAGCCGCACCGGGGAGCCGAAGCGGCGGCGGGCCAACTCGCGCTCGAGCGCCTGCAGCAGGTCCTCGTCGCGATCCTCTTCCACTTCGAAGTCCGCGTTGCGCGTGATCCGGAACGCGTGGTGCTCGACGATCTCGAGTCCGGGGAACAGCACCGGCAGGAACGCGGCGATCAACTCTTCCATCGGAAGGAAGCGCACGACGTGGGGACTCTCTTCGCGGCGGGACAGTTCCACGAAGCGGTCGACGTTGTCGGGCACTTTGATTCGGGCGAAGTGCTGGCCGCCGTCGTCGGGGTGCTTGACGGTGATAGCCAGATTCAGGCTCAGGCCGCTGACGAACGGGAACGGGTGGGCGGGGTCCACCGCCAACGGCGTGAGGACCGGGAACACCTGCTCGTGGAAGTACGTGGACAGCCGCCCCTTTTCGGCCTTGTCGAGCTCGGCCCAGGTCACGATGATGATGCCCTCGTCTGCCAGCGCGGGCCGGACCGAGTCGAGGAACACGTGCGATTGACGGCTGGTGATCTGCTGGGTGCGCTCGCTGATCCGTCGCAGCTGTTCGCGCGGCGACAGTCCGTCGGCCGACCGGACGGACAGCCCCATCTCGTCGCGTCGCTTCAGGCCGGCGACCCGGACCATGTAGAACTCGTCGAGGTTGGACGCGAAGATCGCCAGGAACTTCGCCCGCTCCAGCAGGGCGAGCGACGGATCAGCCGCGAGAGCGAGTACGCGGGCGTTGAAGTCGAGCCAGCTCAGCTCCCGGTTCAGATAGCGGTCCTCGGGCAGCGGGTTATCGACCGTGGGCGAGGTCGCTGCAGGCGGCGCTTCGGGATCCGGATCAGCAGGACCCGGGTTCACCGGCAGGGGGACCGCCGGCTCCGATGCATCCGAGGTGTCGGGTCGGGTCTTGGCTTCGGTCATCTGTCCGATGATCCACTATCGACCGGTGCTCCTGCTAGCCGTCACCGCTTCTCGTGATCGCTCGCGCCGTCGCCGAACCGATGCCGAGGCCCCGTGCCATCAGGAGGTCCTCGGGGGTGTCGATGTCGCAGCGCAGACCCGGCCAGGCGCCGGTCAGCTCGAGCGCCCCCGAACGACGATGGCGCTCTGCGGAATCAGCGCCGAACCGCGGGTCCAGGGGCGCCCCGAAGGCGAACAGCGCCGACGTACCGGTGCGGTGTCGGTCAGCGACGAAGCTGCGCGGATGAGCCCGCGCGGCGGCGATCGCCTCCGCGAGCTCGACGGCCTGGAGTGCGGGGAGATCGCCCTGCAACGCAACGATGTTCGCGCTGTCGTCACGCGCCATCGCCTCGGCCGCCAGCAAGGCGTTGTTCAGAGGGTCGCGATGTCCTTCAGGTGTCGGGTCGGTGAGCACCAGGGCGCCCAGCTCCTTGGCGGCCGCGGCTGCTCCCTCGTCGGGGGTGACGATGGTCACCGTCTGCACCGCCGACACCGCCGTCACCGCGTTGATGGTGTCGACCAGCATGGCGAGCACGATGCTCTCCCGAGTCGCCGCCGAAAACACCGGTGCCAGCCGAGTCTTGGCCGCGGTGAGCCGCTTCACCGCGATCACCACGCCGACGTCTGGCCCGCTCATGCCGATCACCAGCGCCATCCTGCCAGCCACCTCTGCCGGGCTAGGCTGAAGCCGTGGTCGAGGCGGTGGTGATGGGTGCGGGGGCGTGGGGCACGGCCCTGGCGAAAGTATTGGCTGATGCCGGTAACAACGTCACACTGTGGTCCAGGCGTCCCGAATTGGCCGACGAAATAAATCGCACTCACCGCAATGCCGACTATCTCGACGGTCCCCTTCCCGAGAACATCCGTGCCACCAGCGACCACACCGAGGCATTGACCGGAGCGTGCACGATCCTGTTGGCCGTGCCGTCGCAGACTTTGCGCGCCAATCTCACCGAGTGGAAGAGCGCCATCGATGCCGACGCCACCTTGGTGAGCCTGGCCAAGGGCATCGAGCTGAACACCTTGATGCGGATGAGTCAGGTCATCGTGCAGGTGACCGGCGCTGACCCGTCGCGTGTCGCTGTGCTCACGGGACCGAATCTGGCCAGCGAGATCGCGGAGGAACAACCCGCCGCGACCGTCGTCGCGTGCAGCGACTCCGGCAGGGCGGTGACGATTCAGCGGGCGCTGGCCACCGGCTACTTCCGGCCCTACACCAATGCCGACGTGATCGGCGCCGAAGTCGGAGGCGCCTGCAAGAACGTCATCGCACTCTCCTGCGGGATGGCCGCCGGGGTCGGGCTCGGCGAGAACACCGCGGCCGCCATCATCACCCGCGGCCTGGCCGAGATCATGCGCCTTGGAATCGCGTTGGGGGCAAAGCCCGCCACGTTGGCGGGGCTCGCCGGGATCGGCGATCTCGTGGCGACGTGCATGTCACCGCACTCTCGCAATCGGTCGTTCGGCGAGCGGCTGGGCAAAGGGGGCACCATGGAGGCGGCGCTCGCCGCGACCGGAGGTCATGTCGCCGAAGGCGTCACGTCGTGTGAATCGGTGTTGGCGCTGGCGTCCAGCTGTGACGTCGAGATGCCGCTCACCGAAGCCGTCCATCGCGTCTGCCACCGAGCACTGTCCGTCGACGACGCGGTCGCGCTGCTGCTGGGCCGCACCACAAAGCCGGAGTAGACACATGAGCGGCGCCTATGGCGACTCCACGCGCAGCGTCAAAGCTGTTGATGTGGACCATGTTCCGGGTGGACCCATCGCATCGACGCCGGTTCCCGCGGCCGCCTACCACATCCCGCCCGACGAAGATGACTCCCTGGACAGCTACGGTCGCCGATCCAATCCGACGTGGCGGCAACTGGAATCGGCGCTCGCCGCGCTCGAGGGCGCGGCGGCCGCGCTGACCTTCGGCTCCGGTATGGCCGCCATCACCTCGGCCCTGCGGACCCTCGTCGAACCCGGCCACACTCTCGTGGTCCCCGCTGACGGCTACTACCAGGTGCGTGCCTATGCGAACGAGTTCCTGGCACCGCGCGGGGTGACCGTCGTCGAGGCGCGATGCGACCAGATGTGTGAGGCCGCTGAAGATATCGGTCGTGGTGATGTGGTGCTGGCCGAGACGCCGTCGAATCCCGGTCTGGACGTCGTCGATCTGCATCGGCTCGCAATGATCTGCCGCGCCCGGGACACCCTGCTCGTCGTCGACAACACCACCGCTACGCCGTTGGGGCAGCAGCCGCTGTCGCTGGGCGCCGACGTCGTGGTCGCCAGTGCCACCAAGGCCCTGTCGGGACACCACGACGTCCTGGCCGGCTACGTCGCGAGCAGCCACCCCGAAGTGATGGAGAAGGTGCAGCGCGATCGGTTGCTCGCCGGTCCGATCCTGGGGTCCTTGGAGGCCTGGCTGGTGCTGCGGAGCATTGGAAGCCTCGGGCTGCGGTTCGACCGGCAGTGTCAGAACGCCGCGGCGGTCGCGCTGATGCTGCGGTCCCACCCAGCGGTGAAGTCGGTCCGCTATCCCGGTCTGCCCGACGACCCGTCGCATGCGATCGCCACGATGCAGATGCGGCGCTTCGGCGGGGTGGTGGCCGTCGAGTTGGCGGACCGCAACGCGGTGTGGGACATGGTCGGCAGGAGCGCGCTGCTTGTCGCGTCGACGAGTTTCGGCGGAATCCACTCCTCGGTGGACCGCAGGGCCAGGTGGGGCGACCCGGTCGCCGACGGATTCGCCCGGTTCTCGATGGGTATCGAGGACACCGACGACCTGCTCACCGACATCGAGCACGCCCTGTCCGGGGCAGGGCGGTAGCCTCTCTAGGTTGTGACTGCCCGCATCCGTGTCGCCGTCGTCTACGGCGGACGCAGCTCTGAGCACGCGATCTCGTGTGTTTCCGCAGGCAGCATCCTGCGAAACCTCGACCCGAAGCGGTTCGAGGTGGTCGCCGTCGGGATTTCACCGCGGGGCTCGTGGGTGCTCACCGATGGTCGGCCCGAGACGCTGGCCATCACCGACGGCACGCTGCCCGAGGTCGGCGAATCGTCGGGCGCCGCGCTCGCGCTGACCGCCGACCCGGCCAGGCACGGTCAGCTTCTGTCACTCGGTGAGGGCGCCGGCGAGATGCTGGCCGCCATCGACGTGGTCTTCCCGGTGCTTCACGGCCCCTACGGTGAGGACGGCACCATTCAGGGCCTGCTCGAGCTCGCGGGCGTTCCGTACGTCGGGGCGGGGGTGCTGGCCAGCGCGGCCGGCATGGACAAGGAGTTCACCAAGAAGCTGCTCGCCGCCGACGGTCTGCCGATCGGTGACCAGGTGGTGTTGCGTCCCCACCAGGCCACGCTGTCTCTGGAAGACCGTGAGCGCCTCGGATTGCCCGCGTTCGTCAAGCCCGCCCGCGGCGGCTCGTCCATCGGTGTCAGCCGGGTCACCGGCTGGGACCAGCTTCCGGCCGCGATCGAGCTGGCGCGCAGGCACGACCCCAAGGTCATCGTCGAGGCTGCCGTGCCCGGCAGGGAACTGGAGTGCGGGGTCCTGGAGTTCCCCGACGGCCGGATCGAAGCCAGCACCGTGGGCGAGATCCGGGTAGCCGGTGTGCGCGGCCGCGAGGACGGGTTCTACGACTTCGAGACCAAATACCTCGACGACGCCGCGGAACTCGACGTTCCGGCCAAGGTCGACGACGACGTCGCCGAAGCGGTGCGCGGGCTGGCGATCCGGGCGTTCCGCGCGATCGACTGCCAGGGCCTGGCCCGCGTCGACTTCTTCCTGACCGACGACGGCCCGGTGATCAACGAGATCAACACGATGCCCGGGTTCACCACCATCTCGATGTATCCGCGGATGTGGGCCGCCAGCGGTGTCGACTATCCGACGCTGCTCGCGACGATGGTGGACACGGCGCTCGCGCGCGGCACCGGCCTGCGGTAGGTCACCCGACTCAGCCGATGGGGCCGGGGTCGGGGGGCACTGCGGGCAGGACCTCGGCGATCGTCGTCGACAGCGACTGAATGGGTGTCGGTCCCGACCCCGCCGGCAGCGTCAACGCCACGTACACCGGCCGATCAACCGCGAACCAGGTACTGCGCCCGTCGCCCGCCGGTTCCGGGCCCACCCCGGCTTCGCCCGCTCCATCATTTCCCGCCCCCGCTTCGCCCACCCGGAACCACTGGACCGCGTCGACCATCTGGATCGGGGTGCCCGTCACGAACTCGGCGGGGCGGTCGAGGCCGCACCGCAAGATCAGTGCTTCGCCGCCGCCGTTGGCCTGCCAGGCTGCGGCCCCTGCGGGCGCGGGTTCCAGGAGGGGAGCGCGACGGTAGTCGCCGAGCTGTTCGGGCAGCTCCGCCATCAGCGTGCCGCACTCGGGACTGTCGGCGCGTGGCGCGGGTCCGCCGGCAACCGCGACAGGAGCCTGCCCGGGCGAGCGCTGCTGGGTGGCGACGACGACGAGGACAGCGACGACGGCGCCGACAGCGACGACGAGCGCGGCGATCAGCACGCGACGCGGCGGGCCGTCGACGGGCTGACTGTTCATCACGCCAAACTCTAGGGCGCGGCCCCGTCGGCGATGGGGCAGGTCAGCGTCCGGGTGATCCCGGACACCTGCTGCACACGGGGAACGATGGTGGACTGCAGCTGGTCAGCGGTGTCCGCTCCGATGCGGACCACGACGTCGTAAGGTCCGGTCACGTACTCCGCCGAAAGAACTCCCGCGAGGCCGGCGAGCTGCTTGGCGATGACCTCGGCGCGACCGACCTCGGTCTGGATCAGCACAAAAGCCTCGACCACGCCGCAATCCCTCCATCTGGCTGCATAGACTCCACGCCGCAGGGACCAACCGTACCGCAGGTAGGCCCAGCGTTCAGGCCACGACGATGCCGCGTGGAACGGGCTGGGGTGCCGGACGGACGGCGGAGGGGACGGGACATGGCGGGCGATCACCCGGACGAGTCGCTGGCCGGGATCGGTGAGTTCGCGGTCATCGACCGGTTGGTGGCCGGGCGGGCTCAGCCGTCGTTCGTCGTCCTCGGGCCGGGTGATGATGCGGCGGTCGTCGCCGCTCCCGACGGCAGGACCGTGGTGTGCACCGACATGTTGGTCGAAGGCCGCCACTTCCGACTCGACTGGTCCACGCCCCATGACGTCGGCCGAAAAGCCATTGCGCAGAACGCCGCTGACATCGAGGCGATGGGCGCCCGCACCACCGCATGCGTGGTCGCGTTCGGCGCCCCCGGCGACACCTCGACCGAACGGGCCGTCGAGCTCGCCGACGGAATGTGGCACGAGGCGGGACTCATTGCTGCGGGCATCGTCGGCGGCGACATGGTGCGTGCGCCGCAGTGGGTCATCTCGGTGGCGGCGCTTGGAGATCTGGCCGGGCGCGAGCCGGTGCGGCGCAGTGGCGCCAGGCCGGGCGACGTGGTGGCGGTCATCGGCGAACTCGGCCGCTCTGCTGCCGGATACGCGTTGTGGCACAACGCAATCGACGGATTCGACGCCTTACGTCAGCGCCATCTGGTGCCCGAGCCGCCGTACGGTCAGGGCGTGGTCGCGGCGCGGGCGGGTGCGACCGCGATGACCGATGTCTCCGACGGGCTGCTGGCCGATGTGGGGCACATCGCCTCGGCCTCCGGTGTCCGCATCGCGCTGTCCACCGCGGGGCTGCGCGTCGACCTCGATGCGGTCGCCGCGGCGGCGGCGGTACTGGGCAGTGATCCGTGGGAGTGGGTGCTCGGCGGTGGGGAGGATCACGCGCTGGTCGCGACGTTCCCCGGCGCGCTGCCACCCGGATGGCGGTCGATCGGCACCGTCGTGGACGCAGCAGAAGCCGGAGCCGCCGACGGGCCGGACGTCACCGTGGACGGCGCGGCGTGGGACGGAAACGCGGGCTGGCAGTCGTTCTGAGCGCGTCGCCCGCTATGTTGGCGTCTCGTGACTGCACGTCCTCTCAGCGAGTTGGTCGACGAGGCTTGGGCCCGCGCGCTCGCACCGGTCGAACCCCAGGTGACACAGATGGGCGAGTTCCTGCGCGCCGAGATCGCCGCCGGCCACCGGTATCTGCCTTCGGGTCCGAACGTGTTGCGCGCATTCAGCTTTCCGTTGGACCGGGTGCGGGTGCTGATCGTCGGACAGGATCCCTACCCGACCCCGGGGCACGCGGTCGGGCTGAGCTTCTCCGTCAGCGCCGAGGTGAAGCCGCTGCCGCGCAGCCTCGGCAACATCTTCACCGAGTACCGCGACGACCTCGGATATCCGGCGCCGGCCAACGGTGACCTGACGCCGTGGGCGCAGCAAGGCGTAATGCTGCTCAACAGGGTCTTGACGGTGCGCCCCGGAACGCCCGCGTCCCATCGTGGAAAGGGATGGGAGGCCGTCACCGAATGCGCGATCCGTGCGCTGGTGGCCCGTCAGCAACCGTTGGTGGCCGTGCTCTGGGGACGCGACGCCGCCACGCTCAAACCGATGCTAGGGGACACGGCGATCATCGAATCGGCGCATCCGTCACCGCTGTCGGCATCGCGCGGGTTCTTCGGGTCGAGGCCGTTCAGCCGTGCCAACGAGATGCTGGAGAAGATGGGGGCCGCGCCGGTCGACTGGCGCCTGCCCTGATCAGCCGCGCGAGACCTTGCCGGCCTTCAGGCAGGACGTGCAGACGTTGACGCGCTGCTTGTTGCCACCGGGGCGCGCCACGGCGCGCACCGACTGGATGTTCGGGTTCCAGCGACGGCTGGTCCGGCGATGGGAGTGCGACACCGACTTACCGAAGCCGGGGCCCTTCCCGCAGATCTCGCACACGGCAGCCATATGTAGAACTCCTCGAATCAGTACTTGCAATTCCGGGTGGGATCCAAAACCTCTGCCGCCACCGGCGACGGGTCGATCCGACAACCTGACCAGGATACCGACCGTTGCAGGTATCGCCAAAAGACGGGGCCGGGGTCGGCCGATGTCGCGGTGTCCACACGCCGGTTTGTGTCCTCTTCAGCCCTGTCCGCGTCACTGGTTAGGCTGACGCCGACGGCGGCAGCAGACCGGTGTGACGCCGGCGCCACAAGCGCTTGGAGGTGGGATGTCGGCTCGGCGGCTCGATGCGCCCGCCCTGCGTCGGTGGGCGCACACCGCCGTCGCCGACCTCATCAGCCACACCGACGAGATCAACCGGCTCAATGTCTTCCCGGTCGCTGATGCCGACACCGGGACGAACATGCTGTTCACGATGCGTGCCGCCTGGGCCCAGGCCGATGCGCGCGCGGCCGCCGACGATGTCTGCCAGGTCGCTGCCGCGATGGCCGACGGGGCTCTGCGCGGTGCGCGCGGCAACTCGGGGGTGATCCTGTCGCAGATCCTGCGGGGTATCGCCGAGGTCACCGCCGCCGCGGCCGAGGACCGTGGCGGCGTGCTGGCCGACATCGACGGTGCGCTCTTCGGTGCCGCGCTGCGGCACGCGGTCGCGCTGGTCGTGGCGTCGATGGGCGAGCCGATACCGGGGACGATCCTGTCGGTGCTTCAGGACGCGGCCACCGCCGCCGAGGACGCCGCGTCGGAACGCCTCGATCTGGATGACGTGGTCGCGGCGTGTGCCGCGGCGGCAGCGGCCGCGTTGGAGCGCACCCCGAGTCAACTCGAGGTCCTGGCCGAGGCCGGCGTCGTCGACGCGGGTGGCCGGGGGTTGCTGGTGCTGCTCGACGCGCTGACGGCCACGCTGACCGGCCACGCTGTCCACCGGGAGGTCTATCTGCCTGCGCCGAAACAGGCGCAGGCCGTGCCGGTGGCGCCGTCGTCTCCGCAGTTCGAGGTGATGTATCTGCTGGGCGACTGCGATGCGGCGGGCGCCGAGAAATTACGGGCCCGCCTCGACGAGCTTGGAGAGTCCGTCGCCATCGCCGCATCCGGCTTCGGCGATGCGGACCGGCCGGGGGTGGGTCACTATTCGGTCCATGTCCACGCCGACGACGCGGGGGCCGCGGTGGAGGCCGCCCTCGACGTGGGGCGCCCCAGCCGCATCCAGATCACCTCGCTGGTCGGAGGTGGCGACCGTCACCCGGCGGGCGGGTGGAGCCGTGAGCGTGCGGTGCTCGCGGTCGTCGACGGTGACGGTGCCGAAGGCCTGTTCGCCGGTGAGGGCGCCCAGATCATGCGACCGGAGCCAGGCGTGCCGGTCAGCGCTCAGCAGTTGCTCCATGCGCTGGTCAATACCGGCGCGGCGCAGGTCATGGTGCTTCCCAACGGCTACGTCGCCGCCGAGGAACTGCTGGCCGGCTGGGCGGTGGCCTCCGACTGGGGGATCGACATGGTGCCCGTGCCCACGGGTTCGATGGTGCAGGGTCTGGCCGCGCTGGCCGTGCACGATCCTGAGCGCCGACTCGTCGACGACGGCTACACGATGGCCAGGGCTGCGGCCGGTGCGCGGCTCGGGTCGGTGCGGGTTGCGGCGGAGGAGGCGTTGACCTGGGCGGGCACCTGTAAGCCCGGTGACGGACTCGCAATCGCCGGCGACGAGGTGGTGCTGGTCGGGGAGGACCTAATCGCGGCTGCGGCCGGCCTGATCGACCTGTTCCTGGCGGCGGGCGGCGAACTGGTGACCGTGCTCACCGGTGACGGGGTGGACAGCCATGTCGGGGATGCGCTCGCCGATCACGTCCACAGCGCCCACCTCGGCGCCGAGTTGGTGACGTTCCACACCGGCCACCGCGGCGACGCGCTGCTGATCGGGGTCGAGTAGCGATGGCCTCTCTGGGCGACCGGCTGGACTTTGTGATCGGTAAGAAGGCTGCCGGTTCCTTGGCCGAGCACTTCGACATCCACACGGTGAATGACCTGCTGCGCTATTTCCCGCGCAAGTACAGCGACGGTATGACTGTTCGCGCCGAAGGCGAGGACCTCGACCTCGAAAAGGGTGAACATGTCACCTTTATCGACGTCATCACCGACACCAAGATCGGTGACATGAAGCCGGTCTTCGACAAGAAGTCGAAGAGAATGCGTCACCCGAAGTGGCTGCGGGTGACGCTGGGCGAGCATCGGCGCAGGGTGACGGCGACGTTCTTCAACGCGGGCTGGATGATCGACAAGCTCCCCACCGGCACTCGGATCATGTTGTCGGGCGAGGTGGACTTCTTCAACGGCGCCATGCAGCTGTCACATCCGGATTTCCTCGTCCTCGCCTCGCCAGTCGGTAAAGAGATCGGGACCAAGTCCCTCAAAACGATCGCCTCTGCGTCGACGGCATCCGGCGACGATCTGCTCGCGGAGTTCGAACGGGAGTTCTTCCCGATCTATCCGGCCAACTCCAAGATGCAGACCTGGGACATCTACGCCTGTGTGCGCCAGGTGCTCGCCGTGCTGGACCCGATCACCGAACCGATGCCGAACTGGTTTGTGCGCGAACATGATCTGATTTCCGAGGACAAGGCGCTGCGTGCGGTTCACGTCGCCGAGACTCAGGCGCAGCGGGCCCGCGCCATCGAGCGACTCACCTTCGACGAAGCCGTCGGGCTGCAGTGGGGCCTGGTGGTGCGCAGGCACAGGGAGTTGAGCGACTCGGGTCCGGCGGCGCCGCGCCGCGACGACGGCCTGGTGGCGGCGATGACGGCCCAGTTGCCCTTCGAGCTGACGCAGGGACAACACGAGGTGCTCGACGTGATCTCGTCGGAGTTGACCGCGACCCGCCCGATGAACCGGATGCTGCAGGGCGAGGTCGGCTCGGGCAAGACCATCGTTTCGGTGCTGGCGATGTTGCAGATGATCGATGCCGGCCATCAGTGCGCTCTGCTCGCACCCACGGAAGTCCTTGCCGCGCAACATGCTCAATCGATCCGCGCCATGCTCGGGCCGCTCGGTATGGCCGGACAGCTCGGTGGGGCCGACAATGCCACCCGGGTGGCGCTGCTGACGGGATCGATGTCGGTGCAACAGAAGCGAGAGGTGCGCGACGAGGTCGCCTCCGGCGAGGCCGGCATCGTGATCGGCACGCACGCGCTGCTGCAAGAAGCCGTGGAATTCCATCGGCTCGGGATGGTGGTGGTCGACGAGCAGCACCGTTTCGGAGTCGATCAGCGAGACCGGTTGCGCGCCAAAGCCCCCGATGGAGTGGTCCCGCACCTGCTGGTGATGACCGCGACGCCGATTCCCCGGACGGTGGCGTTGACGGTCTATGGAGACCTCGAGACATCGACGCTGCGGGAGTTGCCCCGCGGGCGTCAGCCCATCACGTCGAACACGATCTTCATGTTGCAGAAGCCGGCCTGGCTCGAACGCGCATGGGCGCGCATCGTCGAGGAGGTCCGGGCCGGGCGGCAGGCGTACGTGGTCGCATCGCGTATCGACGAGAACGACAAGCCCGCCTCTGCACAGAAGTCCACGAAGAAGAGCGACAAGGAGCAGGGCCCGCCGCCGACCACCGTGGTGGAGCTGCTCGCGCGGCTGCAGCGTGGCCCCCTGGCCGGCGTGCGGCTGGGCCTGATGCACGGCCGACTGTCGAGCGAGGAGAAGGACTCCGTAATGGCCGCGTTCCGCGCGGGCGAGATCGACGTACTCGTGTGCACGACGGTCATCGAAGTCGGTGTCGATGTGCCCAACGCCACCGTCATGGTGGTCATGGACGCCGACAGATTCGGAATCAGTCAGCTCCACCAGCTCCGCGGGCGGATCGGCCGCGGCGAGCATCCGAGCCTGTGCCTGCTGGCCACCAACATGCCCGAGGATTCCAAAGCGGGGAAGCGACTCAAGGCGGTGGCAGGCACCCAGGACGGCTTCCTGCTCGCCGACCTCGACCTGCGCGAGCGCAGCGAGGGCGACGTGCTGGGACTGCACCAGTCGGGCCGACCCATCACGTTGCGGTTCCTCTCACTGGCCGAGCACTACGACATCATCCGCACGGCACGCGATCTGTGTGAGTCGGTGTACGAATCCGATCCGCTCGACGCGGGGATGGCGGTGCTTTCGGCACCGTTCACCGACACCGATCGGGTTCAGTTCCTGGAAAAGTCATGAGCCGCAAGCAGATCCTGTGGCTTGCGGTCGCCGCGACGCTGGCGGTGATCGTCGCCTTTCAGGTCACGTCCATGGCGCAGCACCCGTCCCGATTCATCGCACAGGCCGACATCCCCACCCTCGCGCCCGGTGTCGACGCACTCGCCGGCGTCGCCGAGATTCCTGTGCGCATCCGCAGCTACGACTATCGCCGGGATGCATTCGGAGAGTCGTGGACCGACGAGAACACCGCCCCCGGCGGGCACAACGGCTGCGACACCCGCAATGACATCCTCGACCGGGATCTGATCGACAAGACGTATGTGGCGATCAGCCGGTGTCCGACGGCGGTGGCGACCGGCACTCTGCGCGACCCCTACACCAGCAAGACGATTCCATTCCTCCGTGGCGCCCGGACTGGTGATGACGTCCAAATCGAGCACATCGTGCCACTGGCGTATGCGTGGGACCAGGGCGCCCGGAACTGGACCGATGAGATGCGGGTGCGGTTCGCCAACGACCCTGCCAATCTCGTTGCTGTTGACGGGCCGACGAATCAGGACAAGGGCGATGCCGAGCCGGCCCGGTGGATGCCGCCCAACGCGGCGTTTCACTGCCAGTACGCCATGCAGTTCATCGCCGTGCTGCGCGGATACGGTCTGCCGGTCGATGCACCGTCCGTTCCGGCCCTGCGGCAGGCGACCGCGACGTGTCCCCGGGGCTGAGTCACTGCTCGAGCAGTGAGTGCCCGAGGTAGCTCCCGGCGGGTGTGCCGGGAAGGATCGCGAAGGTGGCCGAACCGATGGTGGTCACCCACCGGTTGAGCGCATCGGCGTCGGCCAGCCGCTGCTGCACCGGGATGAACTGCCGTCTCGGATCGCGCTGAAAGGCAGCGAAAACCAAACCGCAGTCGGTTGTCTGGCCCGCCGCCGGCATGTCGTCGTAGTTGTAGCCACGACGCAGGAACCGTTCGTCGACGTCGCGGTGCCGCGCCAGAGCGATATGGGCGTTCGGCGGGATGACCGCGATGCCCCCCTCGGTGGCTGCCAGGTCGGGCTCGTCGAATTCACTCACTCCCGTCAGCGGTGCACCGGTGTCGAGGCGGCGGCCCACCGTCAGCTCCTTGTCGGCGCGGTCGAGCTCGTCCCAGCTGTCCAGTTCGGCGCGGATCCGACGCAGCACGAGCACGGTGCCGCCGGTGAACCAACTCTGCTGTGTCCCGTTGTCCCAGACATGGCGATCGAAGTCCGCGTCCTCGCGAAGGTTCGAGGTGCCGTCGACCTGACCCATCAGGTTTCGCATCGTGGGGCTGGTAGGGCCGGCAGAGTATGCGCCCCGCGCGTTGCGAAATCCGCTCTGCCGCCAGCGATGCACGGTCATGGAGCGGACGTTCTTGAGCAGCACGCGACTGGTGTGGGCCACGACGACGGGATCGTCGGCGCAGATCTGCAGCAGCAGGTCGCCTCCGCACCACCGGGGCTCGAGCCGGTCGGTACTGAAGGGAGGCAGTGCGGCAACGGACGCCGGCCGTGCCTCGGCCAGCCCGATCCGGTCGAACACGGTCGGCCCGAGCCCCACCGTCACGGTGAGCCGGGCCGGGCGCAGCGCGAGCTCGGGTTCGGTGTCGGCCAATGCGGGCACGCCTTGGGTGAGTCGTTCCGCATCCGCACTCCACAGTTTCAGTATCGCTGCCAAGGTGTCGCGAGGGTTTCGGTCGTCATTGGTCGCCAGGTCCAGCGCGATGAACATGGCATGAGCCTGCGGAACAGTCGTGATGCCACCCTGATGTGCACCGTGAAACGGTTCAGCGTCGGTCCCGAAATCTCCTGTAGCGGTGAGTCTTTCGGTGGTAGCGCACTGGGTGAACGTGGCCGTGGTGGCCAGCGCGGCGGCGCCCCCCGTGAGGAGGCGCCGCCGGTTGATGCCGTTCCGGCCACCGGTGGCGGAATCAGCCATGGTCGTGAGGAACCCCGGCCGTCGCTGACCCGGCAGACGGCCGGTATTCTTCGTTGCCGCCGGCGAAATCGCGGACCTGGGCGGTGACGGCCAGCTGGGATCCGTCCTCGAACGCCACCGTCAGTGCTACCTCGGCTCCCGGTTGCAGGGGCTGGGTGAGCTCCATCAACATCAGGTGATCTCCGCCTGGTGCCAGCTCGTGCACACCTTCCGCCGGGACCGTCAATCCTCCGGTTTTGGGTCGCATCGTCGTGCTGCCGTCCTCGTCGGGAACGACCTCATGAATCTCGACCCGCGCTGCCGCCGGAGAGGTTCCCGACACGATGACGGCGTCGTGGTGTCCGCTGTTGGTGAACGTGCCGAACACCGCGGCCATGCCGGTGTCGGCTGCGCTGGCCCACTGATCGCCGAATGTCACCGTTGACGCCATCGAGTGCTCGTCGTGGCCCGTCGACGTGCACGCCGAGGCCGCCAGCACCGCAGTAGCCGCCCAGCAGGCTAATCCAACCCGAAACATGTTGTCATGCATGTGAATCCGCTCCCTGCCGACTAGCGTTCGAACGCCGGGCCTTGGCCGCGCCGACGATGAGGTCGACGACGACGAAGGCCGCCAGCGTCAACCCGAGCAACGGGAGAAACCAGCCGACACCGACCGCGGCGGCCAGCAGCGCCACGATCGCGGCCGGATGCAGCCGGCGGATCCCGCCGCGCAGCGGGGGTCTGCCGAGCGCCCAGGCCGAGCCCCTGGTGGGTCTGCGCTGCCACCACATGCGGTAGCCACGCACGATCACGGTCAGCAATCCGAGCGCAACGCCGAGCAGTGCGAGCTGATTGAGCAACCCACACAGGAATCCCATGTGCCCGCGGATTCCCCAGTCGGCCAGCTTTGCGATCACCGAGTAGTCGCGCCAGTAGTCGATCTCGCTGGACACAGACAGGTTTTCGGGGTTGACCGCGGCGGCATTGGTGGTGAGCCGATAGGGCTTGTCGATTTCGGTGACATCGACTGCCTGTCCGGTTTCGGCAGGCAGGGTCACTTCGACCGGGAGGTGCACCCCGGCGTCGGCCGCGGCATCGAGCATCGCGTTGTAGTCGATCGACGACGGGTCGGCCGCCTGGTCGCCTGACGGCGTCCCGTTGTGCCCAGCGTGGTCGCCGGCCGGCTCGGTGGCCGAACCCCCGGGCAGGCTCGTTTCCAGTTGTGGCCGTTGCCAATTGAGTGCCGCCCTGAGATCGGTGACGTGCGCCCCGGCGTACGTCGACCAGGTGATCCCGGTGGCGGACAGAAACAGTAGGGCCGCCAGCAGCCAGACGCCTGTCGCCCCATGCCAGTTGAGCGTGCGGGATCGTCCGTCGACGCTGCGGTCGACTGTGAGGATCCGCCCCGCCCGGCCGCGACGACGCTCGCTGGCCGCCTTGACCAGCCACAGATACAGGCCGCCGAGGGCCACCACCCACAGCCAGGATGCGGCGACCTCACTGTAGATTCGGCCCGGCTCGCCGAGGTTGAGGTGGCGGTGCAGCCCATCGAGCCAGGTGCTCAGCGGCAGATAGCCGAACCAGGTCACCTCGTCGCCGAGTACCTGCCCCGTGTAGGGGTCGACGAAAGCCGCGCGCGAGGACTCCTCGTCAAGGGAGGGATCGGCGAAGTAGATCCGGGTGGAGTCCGTTGCGGTCGCGGCAGGCCGCATTCCGGTCATGGTGAGGTCGGGGAAAGCGGCCTGGGCAGCCGCCGCTTGGTCGCGCAGCGGCTGAGCCTGCCCCGAGGGTTCGACGAAAAGGAGGTCGCCGTAGACGAATCGCTCGAGTGTCGGGGCGAGGGCATAGAGCCCGCCGGTGATCGCAGCGACGATCAGGAAGGGGCCGACCAGCACGCCGGCATAGAAGTGCAGGCGGACGACGAACGGCCGCCAGCTGCGTTGGGCCAGTGTCGGCGGCGGCACAGGGTCGTGCAGGGACGTGGGGTCGATGGTGTCTTCGGGGACGGTCATGAAATCGGGCCTTTGTGGGTCGTTGCGACAGGACGCGTCAACGACAGCGTCGGTGTCGTGGCATCAGTGGGGTTCGCCGGCATCGGCATTCGACGACGGCACGCACAGATCAACCGCAGCGCGGCGCTGCGGCTCGATGAAGCGAGGTCAGGAGGACCGCGTCAGGCGGTCGCGACCGTCCACGGTGGCGCCCGCATGCCAAGGCCGGTGGTGAAGATCGGCTGAACGACAACGACATTCGCCGGACGGCGATCGATACGGGCAGCGGGCCGCGGCGCGCTCGTGGCAAACAGGCGCAGCCAGCACAGAACCGATGAGCAGACGACGTACAGGTACTCGGCCGCGGTGATCGCGATACCGACAATCACCGCCGCCCCGATATGCGTGGCGGCCATCGATGCGCTCAGGTTCAGCGCGCCACCGCCATGGTGGTGGCCCGCCGTAGCCATGGCGGCGTGGCCCACCGCCTGTGCGGCACACAACGCGGTGGTGGTCGCCGCCCAGCCCGAGGCAGTCGGCTCGAATCGTAGGGAGCCGACCAGAGTTCCGGCGAGTGCGCAGGCCAGCAGGGACATGACCAGGGCGCCACCATTGGGAGCGCCGCCCCCGGCAGCGGCATGGGCGGCGACCGTCATCACCGCCGATGCCACACCGACCAGCGCACCGCGCAGCCAGCGCGCACGTGCCTTCGGCGTCCCCACGGGGCGAACCCTACCGCTCGCGCTACTACATGACCTAGTAGGTCAGCTTCCGGTGTACGTCTCGGGGTCCGGACGGAATCGGGTGCCGTCGTCGAGGCCGTTGAGGGTTGCCATCTGCTCGTCGGTCAGCTCGAAGTCGAACACCTCGATGTTCTGCTTGATCCGATCCGCGGACGAGGAGCGCGGGATGACGATGTTGCCGAGCTGGATGCTCCACCGGATGAGCACCTGCGCCGGCGTCTTTCCATGCGCCTCGGCGACCTCGGTGACCGCCGCATTGCCGAGAAGCGCGCCCACCCCGAGCGGGCTGTAGGCCTCGGTGACGATCCCGTAGTCGGCGTTGACCGCGCGCAGCTCAGCCTGGTTCAGCAGCGGGTGCAGCTCGATCTGGTTCACCGCGGGGGTGAAGAACGACAGGCTGATGACGTCCTCGAGGTGCGCGGCGGTGAAGTTGCACAGGCCGATCGACCGGGTGAGGCCGACTTCCTTGGACTTCATCAGCCCGCCCCAGCTGTCGATGCTCTTGCCGAGCTCGGGGGCGGGCCAGTGGATGAGATACAGATCCAGGTAGTCGAGTCCGAGCCGTTCGAGGCTGGCCTTGATGGCGTTCTGCGAGATCGAGAACCCCTGGTCCTCGGTGGCCAGCTTGGTCGTGATGAACAGCTCGTCGCGCGGCACGCCGGACTTGGCGACCGCGCGCCCGACGGCAGCCTCGTTGCCGTACGAGGCGGCCGTGTCGATCAGTCGGTAGCCTGCCTCCAGCGCTGCCAGAACCGACGCTTCTGTCTCGGAATCCGACAACTCGCCGACACCGAGGCCGAGCACCGGCATCGCGTTGTCGTCGTTGAGTGTCACGGTGGGAATTGCTGCCGCCGAGGTCATGTCACCTACTTTGCTGAAGTGGAATGCTCGTCCGCCGGGCCCGTCCAATATGCGCATGGATCGGTCGGGACACCGACGTCGCCGATGACTATATTGCCGTCTCGGTACGGCTCCTAATCCTCGCGTTCCCCGGAGTTTCGTCGAGAACCGCCGGTAGTAGTGTCTGGCCAAACGATGGAGCAGAAATGACCCAGACCTCGGCCGACCAGGTGCCGGTTCCCTCCCTTGATGACGCCACCCCGGTCAGGGCACGCCGCGGCGTCGGCGCCAAGGACGTGGCGATCAACAAGGTCGCCGGGGTGACGCTGCGGGGTCTGCCGCACATCCCGGACCGCGTCAAACGCCTCCTGCTCGGCGGTCGGTCAATCACGCTCGACGGCAACACCCTCGATACGACCCTGCAGTTGATGCTCGCCGGCCAGCGCGCGCTGGGTCTCGACGGCCTCGTCGCCGACGACGACACCGTCGCCGCCCGCGCGCAACTGGAGTTGCTCGCAGGCAGCTTCAAGTCGCACATCCCGGTGTGCGCGGTGACCGATCTCTCGGTGGCCGGTGCCGTCGGGCCGATTGGGGCGCGGCACTACCGGACCGACGAACCCGACGCGCCGCTGCTGGTCTTCTATCACGGCGGCGGCCAGGTGATCGGGAGTCTCGACACCCACGACGACCTGTGCCGCGAGATCTGCCGGACGGGTGGCGTCCACGTCCTGTCCGTCGACTACCGGCTGGCACCGGAGCACAAGGCGCCCGCCGGTTTCGAGGACGCCTACGCCGCCTACCTGTGGGCCTGCGAGCACGCGGCCGAGCTGGGAGCCGATCCGCAGCGGATCGCCGTGGGTGGAGACAGCGCGGGCGCCAACCTGTCTGCGCTGGTGTCGCTGCGGGCCCGGGACGAGAAGGCACCGCTGCCCGCATTGCAGCTGCTCCTGTACCCGGTGACCGACTATCGCGGCCTCACGCGTTCGCGGACGTTGTTCGCCCGAGGCTTCTTCCTGACCCGTCGCGACATCGACTGGTTCGATGAGCGGTTCCTCGGCGGGTCGGCGATCGAGGAGACCGACCCGCGGGTGTCACCGCTGCTGGCGAGCGATTTTTCGGGCCTGCCGCCTGCGCTGGTCGTGACCGCGGGCTTCGACCCACTGCGCGACGAGGGCAGGCACTTCGCCGACGCCCTGCGCGACGCGGGAGTGCCCGTCGACTATCGGGAGTACGGATCGCTGGTGCACGGCTTCGCCAACTTCTTCCCGCTGGGCGGTCGCAGCGCCACCGCGACCGCTGAGTTCATCTCGGCGATGCGCGCGCATCTGACCCGCGGCGGCTAACTACAGCGGCGGTCGCCGGTACTCTGTGTCCCGTGGCCACCAAACCCAAGAAGAACGCGCGTTACGACCTCAAGGCAGCCGATCGTAAGCGCAACGTGTTCATCCAGATCGGTCTGACCGCGATCGTCGTGATCTTCGCGGTCGCGCTGGTGCTGTACATCGTAATGGGGGCGGACGACAAGCCCACCGCAGGTGAGGCCGACCCCATCAGGGTGGCGTCGACCACCAGCCTGATCAAGAAGGAAGGCACGGACGAGCCCAAGGCCGTCGTGTCGCTCTACGAAGACTTCCTGTGCCCGGCGTGCGGCAACTTCGAGCAGCAGTTCGGCCCGACGATCGGCAAACTGATCGACTCCGGTGCGATCGCCGCCGACTACTACATGGTCAGCATCCTGGACCGGCCGCAGAACGACAACTATTCGTCGCGCGCCGGTGGGGCCGCCTACTGCGTCGCGTCGGAATCCAATGAGGCGTTCCGGCGCTTCCACGCCGCGCTGTACGCGCAGCAACCCAGCGAAAGCGGCGCCGCGTTCCCCGACAACGCACGACTGGTCGAGGTGGCACGTCAAGCCGGCGCCGCGGGCACGGTGCCCGAGTGCATCAACAAGGGCACCTTCGTCGACATGGTGACCGGCCTGGCCGCGGCCACCGAAGTTAAAGCCACCCCGACGATCCGAATCAACGGCGAGGACTACCAGCCCAGCACACCGGACGCGCTCGTCGCCAAGATCAAGGAGATCGTCGGTGACGTGCCCGCCCTCGATGCGGTAGCGCCCGCACCCGCGCCGTGACCGCCACGGTGTCCGGCGGGCCCCAGCCGGTGTCGTCACCGGCCGATGCGCCGACGGGGATCGCGGTCTCCAGGAGCAGCGCGCTGTGGGTGCTGATCGCCGGGGTGTTGGGTCTGGCCGCGGCGCTGACCCTGACGATCGAGAAGATCGAGATCCTGATCAACCCCGACTACGTGCCGACCTGCAGCATCAACCCGGTGCTGTCCTGCGGATCGGTGATGATCACGCCGCAGGCGTCGTTGTTCGGGTTCCCCAACCCGCTGATCGGCATCGTGTCCTTCGCGGTGGTGCTCGTGACGGGTGTGCTCGCCGTCGCCAAGGTGCGGCTGCCGCGCTGGTACTGGGCGGGTCTGGCCGCCGCCACGCTTCTGGGCGCCGTGTTCGTGCACTGGCTGATCTTCCAGAGCCTGTACCGAATCGGCGCGCTGTGTCCCTACTGCATGGTGGTGTGGGCGGTGACGATCCCGCTGATGGTCGTGACCGCGTCGATCGCGCTTGCCCCCCAAGACAGCGGCTCGTCCGTCGTCAGGGGTCTCTACACTTGGCGCTGGTCGGTGGCGGCGCTGTGGTTCACCGCAGTGCTTCTCCTGATCCTCGAGCGTTTCTGGGACTACTGGTCGACTCTCATCTGATTGGCGGCAACCGCGGCGTTCGGGCGGTTTCGGACGGCCCTGGAAGGTTAGGGTGAACCGTGACCGGTCGGATCTCCAAAGTCCTCGTCGCCAACCGCGGGGAGATCGCCATCCGCGCCTTCCGCGCTGCCTATGAGATGGGCATCGCGACGGTCGCGGTCTACCCCCACGAGGATCGCAACTCGCTGCACCGGCTGAAGGCCGATGAGTCCTACCAGATCGGCGACATCGGGCATCCGGTACGGGCCTACTTGTCGGTCGACGAGATCATCCGGGTGGCCACCCAGGCCGGTGCCGATGCGGTGTATCCCGGGTACGGCTTCCTCTCCGAGAACCCGGAACTCGCAGCAGCGTGCGCGGCGAATGGCATCACCTTCGTGGGCCCGAGCGCCGGTGTGCTGGAGCTGACGGGCAACAAGGCCAGGGCGATCGACGCGGCCAGGGCGGCCGGCCTGCCGGTGTTGGCGTCCTCGGCCCCCTCGGAGTCGGTTGACGAACTCGTCGAGGCGTCGCGGGACATGCAGTTCCCGCTGTTCGTCAAGGCCGTGTCGGGCGGCGGTGGACGCGGCATGCGGCGGGTCACCGACCGGGCCGCACTGGCCGAGGCCGTGGAGGCCGCCAGCCGCGAGGCGGAGTCGGCGTTCGGCGATGCAACGGTGTATCTCGAGCAGGCGGTCATCAACCCGCGCCACATCGAGGTGCAGATCCTGGCCGATACCACCGGCAACGTCATGCATCTGTTCGAACGTGACTGCAGCGTGCAACGCCGCCATCAGAAGGTCATCGAGCTCGCGCCCGCTCCCAACCTCTCGGAAGAGTTGCGGCAGAAGATCTGTGCCGACGCCGTCGCGTTCGCCCGCGAAATCGACTATTCGTGCGCGGGCACGGTCGAGTTCCTGCTCGACGAGCGCGGGCATCACGTCTTCATCGAGTGCAATCCGCGAATCCAGGTGGAGCACACCGTCACCGAGGAGATCACCGACGTCGATCTGGTGGCCAGCCAGATGCGGATCGCGGCGGGGGAGACGCTCGACGATCTCGGTCTGAGCCAGGACACGCTGGTCATCCGGGGTGCCGCCATGCAGTGCCGGATCACCACCGAGGACCCCGCCAACGGCTTCCGTCCCGACACGGGCCGGATCACCGCCTACCGGTCACCGGGCGGAGCCGGCATCCGGCTCGACGGCGGCGCCGTACTGGGTGGCGAGATCGGCGCCCATTTCGACTCGATGCTGGTCAAACTCACCTGCCGGGGCAGGGACTTCGGAGCTGCGGTGGCACGCGCCTATCGGGCGCTGGCCGAATTCCGCGTCCGCGGGGTGTCGACGAACATCCCGTTCCTGCAGGCGGTCATCGACGATCCCGACTTCCGTGCGGGTCGCGTCACCACCTCGTTCATCGATGAGCGGCCGTACCTGCTGACGGCGCGCTCGCCGGCCGACCGCGGCACGAAGATCCTCAACTACCTCGCCGACGTCACGGTCAACCAGCCGCACGGCCCACGGCCGTCCACGGTGTATGCGCAGGACAAGCTGCCGCAGCTCGATCTCAACACGATGCCGCCGCGCGGCAGCAAGCACCTGCTCTCCGAGGTGGGGCCCGAGGCGTTCGCCCGATGGATGCGTGAGTCGAAGTCCGTCGGCGTCACCGACACGACGTTCCGCGACGCCCACCAATCGCTGCTCGCGACCCGGATCCGGACGTCGAGCCTGTTGATGGTGGCGCCCTATATCGCGCGCATGACCCCGCAGCTGCTGTCCATCGAGTGCTGGGGCGGCGCGACATACGATGTCGCGCTTCGGTTCCTGAAGGAGGATCCCTGGGACCGGCTGGCGGCGCTGCGCGAGGCGGTGCCCAACATCTGCCTGCAGATGCTGCTGCGCGGCCGCAACACCGTCGGCTACACGCCGTACCCGGAGTCGGTGACCAACGCTTTCGTTCAAGAAGCGACGGCCACCGGTATCGACATCTACCGGATCTTCGATGCGCTCAACAACGTCGACTCGATGCGGCCGGCGATCGACGCCGTGCGCGAAACCAACACCGCCGTCGCCGAAGTCGCGATGTCCTACACCGGTGACCTGTCCGATCCCGGCGAGAACCTCTATACGCTCGACTACTACCTCAAGCTCGCCGAACGCATCGTCGACGCCGGCGCCCACGTGCTGGCGATCAAAGACATGGCGGGCCTGCTGCGACCCCAGGCCGCCACCATGCTGGTCAGTGCGTTGCGCAGCCGTTTCGACCTCCCGGTGCATGTGCACACCCACGACACCCCGGGCGGCCAGCTGGCGACTTACCTAGCGGCGTGGCAGGCCGGCGCCAGCGCCGTGGACGGCGCGTCGGCGCCGCTGGCCGGCACCACCAGTCAGCCCGCCCTGAGTTCCATCGTCGCGGCGACGGCGCACACCGAGTACGACACCGGGCTGTCGCTGTCGGCGGTGTGCGATCTCGAGCCCTACTGGGAAGCGCTACGAAAGGTGTACGCGCCCTTCGAATCCGGCCTTCCGTCCCCGACGGGACGGGTGTACAGACACGAGATTCCCGGTGGCCAGCTGTCCAACCTGCGACAGCAGGCCATCGCCCTCGGCCTGGGTGACCGCTTCGAGGAGATCGAAGAGGGCTACGCCGGGGCCGACCGGATCCTCGGCCGGCTGGTCAAGGTCACACCGTCGTCCAAGGTCGTCGGCGATCTCGCGCTCGCGCTCGTCGGCGCGGGCGCCACCGCCGACGAATTCGCCTCGGACCCTGAGCGATTCGACATTCCGGATTCGGTCATCGGGTTCCTGCGCGGCGAGCTCGGGGACCCCCCGGGTGGGTGGCCGGAGCCGCTGCGCAGCAAGGCGCTGGCCGGCCGCGCTCCCGCAAAGCCGCAGCAGGAGCTCAGCCCAGAGGACGAGGCGCTGCTGACCGAGGTCGGCGCCAAGCGCCAGGCGACGCTGAACCGACTGCTGTTCCCCGGCCCGACAAAGGAATACGAGGCACACCGAGAGCTCTACGGTGACGTCTCGAGCCTGTCGGCCAACCAGTTCTTCTACGGCCTGCGCCACGGTGACGAGCACCGGGTCACGCTGGAGCGCGGAGTTCAACTGCTCATCGGTCTCGAGGCGATCTCCGATGCCGACGAGCGTGGGATGCGCACGGTGATGTGCATCATCAACGGCCAGCTGCGGCCCGTGGTCGTCCGTGACCGCCATATCGCCAGCGAGGTGCCCGCCGCCGAGAAGGCCGACCGCACCAATCCCGATCATGTCGCGGCACCGTTCGCCGGGGTGGTCACCCTCAGCATCTCCGAAGGTGACGCCGTGGAGGCACTCCAGACGATCGCCACGATCGAGGCGATGAAGATGGAGGCCGCGATCACCGCACCGAAGGCGGGCACCGTCAGCCGGATCGCGGTGTCGGCGACCGCGCAGGTGGAAGGCGGAGATCTGCTGGCAGTGGTCAGTTCGGCGGGCAGGAGCGAAGCGACCGGGGATTCGACACCGGCGGGCAGGAGCGAAGCGCCCGAGGAATCTTCCTGACCCGCATCGTTGCCGGCGCTCTGGGTGGACGCCGAATCACGGTGCCGCAGCACAAGTCCGGTATGGGTACCCGTCCCACCACCGACCGGGTGCGGGAGTCCCTGTTCAACGTGTTGGCCGCACGGATCGACTTCGCCGACCTCCATGTTCTCGACCTCTACGCCGGCTCGGGGGCTTTGGGTCTGGAGGCGCTGTCCCGGGGTGCGGCGACCGCTCTCTTCGTGGAGTCTGACGCCAGGGCAGCGTCGGTGATCGCGCAGAACATTGCATCGCTGGGGGTTCGCGGAGCGTCGGTGCGTCGCGGCACGGTGGCGGCGGTGTTGGCGGCAGGCGCCGTCGGACCGGCGGATCTGGTGTTTGCCGACCCGCCCTACGAGGTCGATGACGCGGTGATCGCGCAGATGCTCGGCACGCTCGTCGACGGCGGCTGGGTCAGGTCCGGCAGCGTCGCGGTGGTGGAACGCTCCGCATCCAGTCCGGAGATCGGCTGGCCGGATGGATGGTCGCTATGGAGCGCGCGGCGCTACGGGGACACCCGTATCGAGCTCGCGGAACGTGATTGACCTCCCCGGCTCGCCCCGGCGCCCTGCTAGCGTCGACCTCCATGAGCGGAGCGGTGTGCCCGGGATCCTTCGACCCGGTGACCCTCGGTCACATCGACATCTTCGAGCGGGCGTCGGCGCAGTTCGGCGAGCTGGTCATTGCGGTGCTCGTCAACCCCATCAAGCAGGGCATGTTCAGTGTGGAGGAACGGATCGCGCTGATCGAGGAGTCCACGGCGCACCTGCCGAACGTGCGGGTGGAGTCGGGGCAGGGGCTCGTCGTCGATTTCGTCAAGGCGCAGGGGATGACCGCGATCATCAAAGGTCTTCGCACCGGCACCGACTTCGAGTACGAGCTGCAGATGGCCCAGATGAACAAGCACATCGCGGGTGTCGACACCTTCTTCGTCGCCACCACTCCGCAGTTCTCGTTCGTGTCGTCCTCACTGGCCAAAGAGGTCGCGATGCTCGGCGGTGACGTGTCGGAGCTGCTGCCCGGGCCGGTCAACGCCCGACTGCAGGCCAAGCTCGCCGGCAACGGCTGAGCCGGATCCGTCCGTCCCGGGCGCTACCCGCCGGGGGCTTGACATAATGCTCAGCAGAAGCAATTGGTAACGACACACCGGTGCCGGTAGCCGAGTCACAGGCGTAACACCAGGCACACTGGTCACTGTCAACTACGCCTGGAGGGTGTCGCCGTGTACCGAGTTTTTGAAGCGCTTGATGAATTGGGTGCAATTGTCGAAGAGGCCCGCGGCGTGCCGATGACGGCAGGCTGTGTGGTGCCCCGAGGGGATGTCCTGGAACTGATCGACGACATCAAGGACGCGATCCCCGGCGAACTCGACGATGCGCAGGATGTGCTCGATGCCCGCGACTCGTTGTTGCGTGAGGCCAAGGAGCACTCGGAGTCCACCGTGTCCACGGCCAACGCCGAGGCCGACTCGATGGTCAACCACGCCAGGGCGGAGGCGGACAGGCTGCTCGCCGACGCGAAGTCACAGGCGGATCGCATGGTGGCCGAAGCTCGCCAGCACAGCGAACGGATGGTCGGCGAGGCCCGCGAGGAGGCCGTGCGGATTTCCGCGACCGCCAAGCGCGAGTACGAGGCCGCCACCGGACGCGCCAAGTCCGAGGCCGACCGGTTGATCGAGAACGGCAACCTGACCTACGAGAAGGCAGTTCAGGAAGGCATCAAGGAGCAGCAACGACTGGTGTCGCAGACCGAGATCGTGGCGACGGCCAACGCCGAGGCGACCCGGTTGATCGATTCCGCGCATGCCGAGGCCGACAGGCTCCGCGGCGAGTGCGACATCTACGTCGACAGCAAACTCGCGGAGTTCGAGGACTTCCTCAACGGGACCATTCGGTCCGTCGGTCGCGGGCGGCACCAGCTGCGCACTGCGGCCGGAACCCACGACTACGCGGTGCGCTGAGTCCACCGAGCGGAGACGTGGCAACGGCAGGTCGCCGCGGAGCTGAACGTACGATACGGGCATGGCGACGCATGCGAAGGCGGCCGCGCGCCGAGGACCCCGATCGCCCCTGGTGATCGACATCTCCCGGCTCGGCCGGCGGCCCGGCTCGATGATCACCCTCGAGGACACCGTGACGAGCCCGTCGCGCATCGGGCTGGACCTGATCGCGGTGGACCAGGGTGCGCCGCTGGAGTTGAACCTGCGGCTGGAATCGGTGTCGGAAGGGGTGCTCGTCACCGGGACGGTGTGGGCGCCGACCGCCGGTGAGTGTTCCCGGTGCCTGCAGCCGATCACCGGTGAGGTCGAGATCGATCTCACGGAGCTGTTCGCCTATCCCGACAGTGCGACCGATGAGACCACCGACGCCGACGAGGTCGCCCGCGTGGTCCGCCACGGGAGTTCCGAAACCATCGACCTCGAACAGCCGATCATCGATGCGATGGGATTGGTGCTGCCGTTCTCGCCGGTGTGCGGCCCGGATTGCGCCGGACTGTGTCAACAATGCGGAATCCCGTTGGCCACTGCCGAGGCCGACCATCATCACGATCAGATCGATCCGCGATGGGCGAAGCTGGCCCAGCTACGCGAGCAGGGCGGGGACGATTCGTGACGGTGGAGCGTGCGCCGCTACTCGAGGCGCTGGGGGTCGACCTGCCCGACGCACTGCTCACCTTGGCACTGACACATCGCAGCTATTCCTACGAGAACGGGGGGCTGCCCACCAACGAACGCCTCGAGTTCCTCGGAGACTCGGTGCTCGGGCTGACCATCACCGAAGAGCTCTATCATCGGCACCCCGATCGTTCCGAGGGGGATCTGGCCAAGCTGCGGGCAAGCATCGTCAACACCCACGCGCTCGCCGACGTCGGCCGTCACCTGTCCGACGCCGGCCTGGGTTCGTATCTCCTGCTGGGCAAGGGCGAGGAGAACTCCGGTGGCGCCGACAAGTCGAGCATTCTGGCCGACGGTGTCGAATCTCTGCTCGGCGCAATCTATCTCGAGCACGGAGCTGGAGTGGTGCGGGAAGTCATCCTGCGATTGTTCAGTGATCTGCTCGACACCGCACCGACGTTGGGCGCGGGCCTGGACTGGAAGAGCAGCCTGCAGGAGTTGACCGCATCCCGTGGTCTGGGGGTGCCGGTCTACCTCGTGACGTCCACCGGACCCGACCATGACAAGGAGTTCACGGCCGCGGTGATGATCGCCGAGAGTGAATATGGAAAGGGCCTCGGCCGCACCAAGAAAGAGGCCGAACTCAAAGCGGCTGCTGCTGCCTGGAACGCCCTCAGCACGGTCGACCTGGTCGATCCGGCTCCGACTGGGTCGGATGCCTGAACTTCCCGAGGTCGAGGTCGTTCGTCGCGGACTGCAGGCGCACGTCACCGACAAGACCATCATGGCCGTCCGCGTCCACCACCCCCGCGCTGTACGGCGTCACGAGGCCGGAGCGGGCGATCTGACGGCCCGACTGCTCGGAGCCTCGATCACCGGAACCGGCCGCCGCGGAAAGTATCTGTGGCTGACCCTGGAGGAGAAGGCTGCGTTGGTGGTGCACCTGGGGATGAGCGGGCAGATGCTGCTCGGTGCCGTGCCCAACGAGAACCACCTGCGGATCGCCGCACTGCTCGACGACGGAACCACGCTGAGTTTCGTCGACCAGCGAACATTCGGGGGCTGGATGCTCGCCGATCTGATCACCGTCGACGGTACCGAGGTGCCGACGCCGGTCGCGCACATCGCACGCGATCCGCTGGACCCGCTGTTCAACCGGAACGCTGTCGTTACGGTGTTGCGGCAGAAGCACTCTGAGATCAAACGGCAACTGCTGAATCAGGCCGTCGTCTCGGGAATCGGCAACATCTACGCGGATGAGGCGCTGTGGCGGGCCAAGGTCAACGGCGCCCGGCTTGCCTCGGGTCTGCCCAGGAAGAAGCTCGCCGAGGTGCTCGACGCGGCCGCCGAGGTGATGACCGATGCGCTGGAACAGGGCGGCACCTCGTTCGACTCGCTCTATGTCAACGTCAACGGCGAGTCCGGCTACTTCGACCGGTCGCTGGACGCCTACGGTCGCGAGGGTGAGCCGTGCCGGCGCTGCGGTGCGGTGATGCGCCGGGAAAAGTTCATGAACCGCTCGTCGTTCTATTGCCCCAGATGCCAGCCTCGCCCCCGCGGCTGATTCCCTCCGCCGGAATTGGGTTCCACGCGGTGTGCACTCGGGCGGATTCATACGGTCAGTGCAACATCCAGTGATTTGAGGGGTTGCTATGCCGTCAGGGTTTCCGGTTCCGCG
>NZ_STGE01000025.1 GCF_005222675.1 Mycolicibacterium sp. CR10
AACCCGGAAGCTAAGCCTGCCAGCGCCGATGATACTACCCACACGGGTGGAAAAGTAGGACACCGCCGAACACAAATTGGAATCGCCCCCCACTTAATTGTGGGGGGCGATTTCCATTTCCGATCTCAAGCCATTATTTGACGTAATTGCATTTCGTCAATTGTGAGCCGGTCGATTTTGGCCGTATCCTTTGCGGCGAAGAGCAACGTGCAACGCGAACATGTGAGGAAGGGCCTACGTGCCCCAAGACATTCAGGGCGGCCGAGGCGAACGCCGTCCGCGTCAGGGCTCCAACGCCAACGCCGGCGGACAGCGCCCCGGCCGCGATCAGCGGCCGTCGCCGCCGCGCAACTCCGGGCCGCAGCGTGCCCGGCGTGCACAGCCACGACCCGACACCCCCGACGATTCCCGCGATGCCGGCCCGAAGATCCCTGCCGACATCGAGGCCAAGCAGCTCGCCCCGGAGATCCGCGGTGAGCTCACCACTCTCGACCGCAGCACCGCAGACGTCATCGCCCGTCATCTGGTGGCTGCCGGTGAACTCCTCGACGAGGATCCGCAGGCGGCGCTGGAACACGCCCGCGCCGCCCGTGCGCGTGCCGGCAGGATCGCCGCGGTGCGCGAGGCCGTCGGCATCGCCGCCTATCAATGCGGGGATTGGGGTCAGGCGCTGGCCGAACTCCGCGCGGCGCGCAGGATGGGCAGCCGCTCACCGCTGCTCGCGCTGATTGCCGACTGCGAGCGCGGGATCGGCCGCCCCGAGCGCGCGATCGAGCTCGCCCGCAGCCCGGAGGCCGCAGCACTCAGCGGCGACGACGCCGACGAACTGCGCATTGTGGTGGCGGGAGCGCGGTCGGATCTGGGTCAGCACGACCAGGCTCTCGCGGTCCTGTCCTCACCTCAACTGGATCCGGCGAAGACCGGGCAGACCGCTGCACGGCTGTTCTACGCGTATGCCGAGACGCTGCTGGCGCTGGGCCGCGACCCGGAGGCGCTGCAGTGGTTCCTTCACTCCGCCCGCGCCGACGTCGAGGGCATCACCGACGCCGAAGAGCGGATCACGGAGCTGTCCTGACGTGAACAACCTTACGCAGCAACATGATTGCCTGCTGCTCGATCTCGACGGCACGGTCTTTCGGGGGCACGAGCCGACGCCTGGTGCGGTCGAGACCCTCGCCGCGGTCGACTCCCGGATTCTGTTCGTCACCAACAATGCCTCCCGCGGCGCCGAGCAGGTGGCCGAGCACCTCTGTGAACTGGGCTTCACTGCGGCGCCCGATGACGTTGTCACGAGCGCGCAGAGTGCTGCGCGGATGCTCGTCGAACAGCTGCCGCAGGGCGCGAAGGTTCTCGTCATCGGCACCGATGCCCTCGCCGCCGAGGTCGCCCATGTAGGGCTGACGCCGGTCCGCGAGTTCGCCGATGACCCGGTCGCCGTGGTGCAGGGGCACTCGCCGGAGACCGGCTGGACCGCCTTGGCCGAGGCGGGGCTGACCATCAGATCGGGCGCGCTGTGGGTCGCGGCCAACGTGGACAAGACCCTGCCGTCCGAGCGGGGCCTGCTGCCGGGGAACGGTTCGATGGTCGCTGCGCTGCGCACCGCCACCGACCGCGATCCCCAGGTCGCAGGCAAGCCGGCTCCGGCTCTGATGGCAGATGCGCTGTCCCGCGGCGACTTTCGCACTCCGCTGGTGGTCGGTGATCGTCTGGACACCGACATCGCCGGCGCGAACGCCGCGCAACTGCCCAGCTTGATGGTGCTGTGCGGGGTGAACACCGCCGCGGACGCGATCTGGGCCGCACCGCAGGAGCGGCCCGACTACATCGGCGAAGACCTCCGCGCGCTCACCGCGGATGCAGGCGCCCTCCGCGTCGCACCGCATCCCGGATGGCGGGTGGACCTGGAGGAAGGCGTGGTCACGGTGCGCTCCACCGGCGACGACCCCGGGGACGCGTTGGCGGTGGTACGGGCGATCGCCGCCGCAGTGTGGGCTGAAGACGACGACCGCAGATCCTCGATCATCCGGGCCGGCGACGACGATGCGCGACAGGCCGTCGAGCGCTGGTCGCTGGTGGCGGCCGCCGGCGGCGAGGGTGCGCTAGCGTGAACAGCGCCATGACTAACGATCCCGACGAGATTCGCACCCAGGTCGTTGAACTTCTGGGCGAGCAGTCCGAACCCGCCGAAGCCGACCTGGACACCGTTGCCGCGCGTCTGGACGCGGCGCACGAACTCCTGGTGCATGCGCTGGAATCGGTCGAGAAGGGCTGATCCGCTGACGCGGCGCGCTCGTGTGGACGCCGAGCTGGTACGACGCGGGCTGGCCCGCTCACGCCAGCAGGCCGCCGAGCTGATCGGCGCCGGACGCGTCAGCATCGACGGCATGCCTGCCGCCAAGCCCGCGACGTCCATCCCGGTGAGCGCCAACCTGCTTGTAGCCGACGTGGGCGAGCAGTCCTGGGTGTCGCGGGGGGCGCACAAGTTGATCGGCGCCCTCGACGCGTTCGGTCTCTCCGTCGATGACCGGCGCTGTCTGGACGCGGGCGCCTCCACCGGCGGATTCACCGAGGTGCTTCTCGACCGCGGGGCCCGTGAGGTCGTCGCCGTCGACGTCGGGTACGGACAGCTCGCCTGGCCGCTGCGCACCCATCCCGGAGTGACCGTCATGGAGCGCACCAACGTCCGTGACCTCACCGCCGAGGCGATCGGTGGGCCCGTCGACCTCGTCGTCGCCGATCTGTCGTTCATCTCGTTGGCCACGGTGCTGCCTGCGCTGACTGCGTGCGCATCCCGCAGCGCCGATATCGTTCCCATGGTGAAGCCACAGTTCGAGGTCGGTAAGGAACGCGTGGGCGCGGGTGGGGTGGTATCGGATCCTGCGCTGCGCGCCGACGCGGTGCTGTCGGTCGCCCGTCGTGCCGCCGCGCTTGACTGGCACACCGTCGGCGTCGTCGCCAGCCCGTTGCCGGGCCCCGCAGGGAACGTCGAGTACTTCGTGCACCTGCGCGCAGACACCGACCGCGCGCTGGCGGGCGACGCTCTCGACGGCGCGGTCCGCCGGGCCATCGAAGAGGGACCGCAATGACGCACGAACGCACCATTCTGCTGGTTGTGCACACCGGCCGCGAGGAGGCGACCGAGGTCGCCCGCCGGGTCGAGAAAGTGCTCGGCGACAACGGGATCGCGCTGCGGGTGCTCTCGGCCGAGGCCGTTGACCGGGGACCGCTGCATCTCGCGCCTGACGACATGCGGGCACTCGGAGTGGAGATCGAGGTCGTCGACGCCGACCCGCTTGCCGCCGAAGGATGCGAGCTCGTCTTGGTGCTGGGTGGCGACGGGACGTTCCTGCGTGCCGCCGATCTCGCCCGCAACGTCGAAATCCCGGTACTCGGCGTCAATCTGGGCAGGATCGGCTTCCTGGCCGAAGCCGAAGCGGACTCGATCGACTCGGTGCTCGAGCGCGTCATCAAGCGCGACTACGTCGTCGAGGAGCGGATGACGTTGGATGTGGCGGTGCGCGCGGGCGGGGATCTGCTGGACCGCGGATGGGCGCTGAATGAGGCCAGCCTGGAGAAAGGCCCGCGGTTGGGCGTGCTTGGCGTCGTCCTGGAAGTCGACGGACGACCGGTGTCGGCGTTCGGGTGCGACGGGGTGCTGGTGTCGACGCCGACGGGTTCAACGGCCTACGCGTTCTCCTCGGGCGGTCCGGTGCTGTGGCCCGACCTGGAGGCGATCCTGGTGGTGCCCAACAACGCTCACGCGCTGTTCGCCCGGCCGATGGTGACCAGTCCGGCAGCCACGATCGCGATCGAGATCGAGGCGGCCGGCCACGATGCGCTGGTGTTCTGTGACGGCCGCCGCGAGATGCTGGTGCCGGCGGGCGGCAGGCTCGAGGTGACGCGCTGCGGCACCCCCCTCAAATGGGTGCGTCTGGACAGCGCGCCGTTCACCGATCGATTGGTGCGCAAGTTCCGATTGCCGGTCACGGGGTGGCGCGGACAGTAGTGCTAGCCGAGATTCGTATCGAGTCGCTGGGCGCCATCAGCGCCGCGACCGCAGAGTTCGACGGCGGTTTGACCGTGCTCACCGGCGAGACCGGCGCAGGCAAGACGATGGTCGTGACCGGACTGCACCTTCTGGGCGGCGCCCGTGCCGACCCGACGAAGGTCCGTTCGGGTGCGCCGCGGGCAGTGGTCGAAGGCCGCTTCGTCACCGCAGAACTCGGCGACGGGGTGACCGACCGGGTCGACGAGATCCTGGATTCCTCGGGCGCCGAACGCGACGACGACGGCAGCGTGATCGCCGCCCGCTCGGTCAGCCGCGACGGCCCCTCGCGGGCCTACCTCGGTGGCCGCAGCGTGCCTGCGAAATCACTGAGCGGCTTCACCAACGAACTGCTGACCCTGCACGGCCAGAACGATCAGCTGCGGCTGATGCGGCCCGACCAGCAGCGCGCGGCGCTGGACCGCTACGCCGACGTCACCAAGCAGCTGCACCGGTACCGGACGCTTCGCGATGAGTGGCTCGACGCCAAACGCGATCTCGACGACCGTCGCCGCCGCACTCGCGAGCTCACCCAGGAGGCCGACCGGCTGCAGTTCGCGCTGAACGAGATCGATGTGGTGGCGCCGCAACCCGGCGAGGATGAGAGCCTGGTCGCCGACATCCGCCGGATGTCGGAGCTCGACTCGTTGCGCGAGGCGGTGCACACGGCCCGCGCGACTCTCTCCGGGGAGCTCGGCGACGGCGCCTCGGGCGACGGCTTCTCTGCTGCCAACGCAGTCGCCCAGGCGCGCACGGCGTTGGAGAGCACCGACGACGTCGCGCTGAAGGCGCTCGCCGAACAGCTCGGTGCGGCGCTGACGGTGCTTGTGGACGTCTCCGGTGAACTCGGCGGATTTCTTTCCGAATTGCCCAGCGACGCCAGCTCGTTGGAGACCAAGCTGGCCCGCCAGGCCGAGCTGCGGACGTTGACCCGCAAGTACGCGGCCGACATCGACGGCGTCCTGGAATGGGCACGCGAATCGCGGGAGCGGCTCGCCCAACTCGACGTCTCCGAGGAGACCCTGGCCGACCTGGAGCGTCGTGTCGACGGGCTTCAGGCCAAGGTCGTCGATGCCGCACAGGATCTGACGAAGGTCCGGACGAAGGCCGCCAAGGGGTTGTCCAAGGCCGTCACCGCCGAACTGTCGGGTCTGGCGATGGCCGGCGCGGAGTTCACCATCGTCGTCGGGCCGCTGGAGGCGCGGGCCGACGACAGCGCGCCGTTGACCATTTCCTCAGGGCCGTCCGACGTCACCGTGCATGCCGGTCGCGACGGGGTGGACTCCGTCGAGTTCGGCTTCGCCGCGCACCGCGGCACCGATGTCCTGCCGCTGAACAAGAGCGCCTCGGGCGGTGAACTGTCCCGGGTGATGCTCGCGCTCGAGGTCGTGCTGGCCGTGTCGACGGAGGGCACCACGATGGTGTTCGACGAGGTCGATGCCGGGGTGGGCGGCCGTGCGGCGGTGCAGATCGGTCGGCGGCTGGCACGACTGGCCCGCACCCACCAGGTCATCGTCGTGACCCACCTACCGCAGGTGGCCGCCTATGCCGACGCCCATCTGGTGGTCGAGGGAGCTGCGGGCGGCGGGACCGGGGGGGTGAAATCCAGCGGTGTGCATCGCCTCGACGACGACAGCCGGGTCGCTGAACTGGCCCGCATGCTGGCCGGGCTGGGGGAGTCCGACAGTGGACGCGCGCACGCGCGGGAGCTCTTGGATGCGGCGCGGGGGGACCGCGAACCCGCGTCGTACCGTGTGACAGATGTGAAAGTAGATAACTAATGAGGCTGGTGTTACGGCGCGCCTCCGACGGTTGACCGCCGATTCTGGCCAGAATCGGCCCATGAAGATGTCAGCGTTGCTGTCCCGTAATGCCAGCTCACGCCCGGGTATCACCGGCACCGCCCGCGTCGACCGCGACATCGATCGGCTGTTGCGCCGGCTCACGCCCGGAGACATCGTCGTCATCGACGCCCAGGACCTCGACCGCGTGACCGCGGACGCGCTCGTCGACGCGGAAGTGGCAGCGGTGGTAAATGCCTCGACGTCGATCTCCGGGCGCTACCCCAACCTCGGACCCGAGGTGCTGGTCGCCAACGGCATCATGCTGATCGACGACACCGGACCCGAGGTCTTCAAGAAGGTCAAGGACGGCGCGCGCATCCGACTCAACGAGGGTGGCGTGTACTCCGGTGACCGGCGGCTGATCCTCGGCACCGAACGCACCGACGCCGAGATCCACGAGTTGATGCAGGAAGCCAAGGGCGGGCTGGTCGCACACCTGGAGGCGTTCGCCGGGAACACCATCGAGTTCATCCGCAGCGAGAGCCCGCTGCTGATCGACGGCATCGGCATCCCCGACATCGACGTCGATATGAACCGCAGGCACGTCGTCATCGTCGCGGAGGAGCCGCACGCCGCGGCAGACCTCAAGGCGCTCAAGCCGTTCATCAAGGAGTACCAACCGGTCCTGGTCGGGGTCGGCGCCGGCGCGGACATCCTGCGCAAGGCCGGCTACCGGCCGGCGCTGATCGTCGGCGACCCGGACAAGCTCAGCACCGAGGTGCTGCGCTGCGGCGCCCAGGTGGTGCTGCCTGCCGACGCCGACGGGCATGCCGCCGGGCTCGAGCGCATCCAGGATCTCGGTGTCGGCGCGATGACGTTCCCCGCCGCAGGTTCGGCCGCCGACCTGGCGCTGCTGCTGTGTGACCACCACGGCGCATCGCTCATCGTCACCGTTGGGCACACGGCGAGCATCGAGGAGTTCTTCGATCGCACCCGCCAGCGCAGCAATCCGTCGACGTTCCTGACCCGGCTGAAGGTCGGCGAGAAGCTCGTCGACGCGAAAGCTGTTGCCACGCTGTATCGCAGCCGGGTGTCCGGTGGTGCGATCGCGCTGCTGGTGCTGGCGATGCTGATCGCCGTGATCGCGGCACTATGGGTGTCGCGCGCCGACGCCGCAGTGCTCGAATGGGTTGTCGAGTACTGGAACCGGTTCACGCTCTGGGTTCAGGGCTGGGTCTCTTAGAAGTCTCGTGGAAGGTTGATGACGTGATCTCGCTGCGCTCGCATGCCATTTCGCTCGCCGCGGTGTTCCTGGCACTGGCCATCGGCATCGCGCTGGGATCGGGATTGCTGTCCAACACCGTGCTGTCCGGTCTGCGCGACGACAAGACCGACATGCAGACCCAGATCGAAACGCTGACCGACGACAAGAATGCCCTCAACGAAAAGCTCAGCGCTGCTGGCGATTTCAATGCCCAGATGGCACCGCGCATTCTGCAGGATGCGCTCGCCGAGAAGACGGTGGTGCTGTTCCGCACCCCCGACGCCGCGGACTCCGACCTCGAAGGGCTCACCCGCCTGATCGAGCAGGCCGGGGGACGGGTGACCGGCACCGTGGCGCTGACCCAGGAGTTCGTCGACGCGAACTCCGCCGAGAAGCTGCTGTCGGTGGTCAACTCCCCGATTGTGCCGGCGGGCTCGCAGCTGAGCACCTCGTCTGTGGACCAGGGCTCGCAGGCGGGCGACCTTCTCGGGATCGCTCTGCTGGCCAACCGCGATCCGAAGGTCGCGCCCGTCGATGACGCCCAGCGCGACACGGTGCTGGCCGCGCTGCGGGACACCGGCTTCGTGACCTACGGCACCGAACGTATCGGCGCGGCGAACACCGCCCTCGTGGTGACCGGAGGCGCGCTCGGCGACGGCGCCGGAAATCAGGGCTCCACCGTCGCCCGCTTCGCCGCAGGCGTCGCGCCGCACGGGTCGGGCACCGTCCTGGTCGGACGTGACGGTTCGGCGACCGGCACCTCCGCCGTCGCGGTCACCCGATCGGACGCAGCGCTGAACAGCGTCGTCAGCACCGTAGACGACGGCGACAGCGAGTCCGGCCGCATCACCGCGGTGCTGGCGCTGAGCACGCTGATCAACGGCGGCAAGCCCGGCCAGTTCGGGATCGGTCAGGGAGCGTCCTCGGTCACCGTTCCGCAGTGAGCGCCGCGGGCTGCCACCGCCCGCGTGTCAGCAACAGCTTGTCGGAGTCGGTGTTAGGGTGAGATTCCGTGGGTCGGCAGGCCCCAAACGGGCTCGATTTCGATGAGAGTCCTACCGAAAATAAGCCCTGCCCGTCGTCACGGAGGTTGCACTTGCCAGCGTTACGCAAGCACCCGCAGAGCCCCACCAAACACCTCTTCGTGACCGGTGGTGTGGTGTCGTCGCTCGGCAAGGGGCTGACGGCCTCCAGCCTCGGGCAGCTGCTGATTGCGCGCGGGCTGCAGGTGACCATGCAGAAACTCGACCCGTACCTCAACGTCGACCCGGGCACGATGAACCCCTTCCAGCACGGCGAGGTGTTCGTCACCGAGGACGGCGCGGAGACCGACCTCGACGTCGGCCACTACGAACGCTTCCTGGACCGCAACCTGTCCGGGTTCGCCAACGTCACGACCGGTCAGGTGTACTCGAATGTGATCGCCAAGGAGCGCCGCGGCGAGTACCTCGGCGACACCGTCCAGGTGATCCCGCACATCACCGACGAGATCAAGCGGCGCATCGTCGCGATGGCCGCCCCCGACAGCACCGGGCACCGACCCGATGTGGTGATCACCGAGATCGGCGGCACGGTGGGCGACATCGAATCGCTGCCGTTCCTGGAGGCCGCCCGCCAGGTGCGTCACGAGGTGGGCCGGGAGAACTGCTTCTTCCTGCATTGCTCGCTGGTGCCCTACATGGCGCCGTCCGGCGAGCTCAAGACCAAACCGACCCAGCACTCGGTGGCGGCACTGCGCAGCATCGGCATCAGCCCGGACGCGCTGATCCTGCGCTGCGATCGCGAGGTGCCCGAAGCCCTCAAGGTCAAGATCGCGTTGATGTGCGACGTCGACATCGACGGATGCATCTCCACCCCCGACGCCCCGTCCATCTACGACATCCCCAAGGTGCTGCACCGCGAGGAGCTCGACGCTTATGTGGTCCGGCGGCTGAGCCTGCCCTTCCGCGATGTGGACTGGACGCAGTGGAACGACCTGCTGCACCGCGTGCACGAACCGCGGGAGACGGTGCGCATCGCTCTCGTGGGCAAGTACATCGACCTGTCCGACGCGTATCTGTCCGTCGCCGAGGCGTTGCGGGCCGGCGGTTTCGCGCATCACGCCAAGGTGGAGATGCGCTGGGTCGCCTCCGATGACTGCGAAACCGACAGCGGCGCGGCGGCCGCGCTGTCCGATGTCGACGGCGTCCTCATCCCGGGAGGATTCGGGATCCGCGGCATCGAGGGCAAGATCGGCGCCATCCGGTACGCGCGCAAACGCGGCCTGCCGGTGCTGGGTCTGTGTCTCGGCCTGCAGTGCATCGTGATCGAGGCGGCACGATCGGTGGGGCTGACCGAGGCCAACTCCGCGGAGTTCGATCCCGACACCCCCGACCCGGTGATCTCCACGATGGCCGACCAGCGTGACGTGGTTGCGGGCGAGGCCGACCTCGGCGGCACCATGCGACTGGGTGCCTACCCGGCCGTGCTCGAGCCGGAATCGATTGTCGCGCAGGCGTACGGGACCACCGAGGTGTCCGAACGCCACCGGCACCGCTACGAGGTCAACAACGCCTATCGGGAGCGGATCGCCGAGAGTGGGCTGAAGTTCTCGGGCACCTCACCCGACGGTCACCTTGTCGAGTTCGTCGAGTACCCCCCGCAGGTACATCCGTTCCTGGTCGGCACCCAGGCCCACCCTGAGCTCAAGAGCCGCCCCACCCGCCCGCATCCGCTGTTCGTGGGGTTCATCGGCGCGTCGCTGGATTACAAGAACGTGGAGCGACTGCCCGTAGAGATGCCCGAAATGCCGGATATCCCCGACAACCAGCCCAACGGTGCGGCGCACTCCCTGGAAGACTCCCCGGCCCGTGGCTGAAGAGGACTCCGGCCATGTTGAGGGAAATCACGAGTTCTCCGTCGCCGCGTCCGAGATCGTCTATGTCGGAAAGATATTGGCGCTTCGCGCCGACGAGGTCCGGATGCCCGGCGGCGGCTCTGCGCGCCGGGAGATCATCGAACACTTCGGCGCCGTCGCCGTCGTCGCGATCGACGACGACGGCAACATCGTGCTCGTCCACCAGTATCGGCACGCGTTCGGCAGGCGGCTGTGGGAACTGCCCGCCGGGTTACTCGACGAGGGCGGGGAGGCACCGCACCTGACGGCGGCACGCGAGCTGGCCGAGGAGGCGGGCCTGGCGGCCGAGAACTGGCACACCCTGGTCGACCTGGACTCCTCACCCGGGTTCAGCGACGAGAGCGTGCGGGTGTTCCTCGCGACCGGCCTGCGCGACGTCGAACGACCCGTGGCACACGACGAGGAAGCCGATCTGACGGTGCGTCGCCTGACCCTCGATGACGCCGTCGGCCGGGTCTACTCCGGCGAGATCGTCAACTCCATCTCGGTCGCCGGGATCCTGGCCGCGCACGCGATGCCCGATGTGGGGTCGCTGCGCCCCGTCGACGCACCCTGGACCGACCGGCCCACCGCGTTCGCCCGCCGCCAGGGGCACTCATGACGTCGACGGTCGGATCGGCGCTCGAGGACCAGTTCCAGGGATATCTGGACCACCTGGCGATCGAGCGGGGGGTGGCGGCCAACACCCTGAGCTCCTACCGCAGGGATCTGCGGCGCTACGCCGAACACCTGACCTCCCGTGGGGTCGGCGATCTGGCCGGGGTGACCGAGCCCGATGTCAGCGAGTTCCTGGTGGCCCTGCGCAAGGGCGACCCCGACAACGGGGTGGTGCCGCTGTCAGCGGTGTCGGCGGCCAGGGCGCTGATCGCCGTGCGCGGCCTGCACCGCTTCGCGGCCGCTGAAGGAATCGCCGCCGTGGACGTGGCCCGCGAGGTGAAACCACCGACCCCCAGCCGACGGCTGCCCAAGAGCCTGTCTCTCGACGAGGTCCTGGCACTGCTCGACGGGGCGGGCGGCGACAGCGAGGCCGACGGGCCGCTGACGCTGCGCAACCGCGCGCTGCTGGAACTGCTGTACTCGACGGGCGCGAGGATCTCGGAGGCCGTCGGGCTCGATCTCGACGACATCGACACGCACGCCCGCTCGGTGCTGCTGCGCGGCAAAGGCGGCAAGCAACGGCTGATCCCCATCGGCAGGCCTGCCGTCGCCGCCCTCGACACCTACCTGGTGCGCGGGCGGCCCGACCTGGCCCGGCGGGGCAGGGGCACGGCCGCGATATTCCTCAACGCGCGCGGCGGTCGGCTGTCGCGGCAGAGCGCATGGCAGGTGCTGCAGGACTCCGCCGAGCGCGCAGGCATCACCGCGACGGTGTCCCCGCACGTGCTGCGGCACTCCTTCGCCACCCATCTGCTCGACGGCGGCGCCGACGTCCGCGTCGTCCAGGAACTCCTTGGGCACGCGTCGGTGACGACGACGCAGATCTACACGATGGTCACCGTGAACGCACTGCGTGAGGTGTGGGCGGGCGCGCACCCGCGGGCGCGGTAGGCCGCTAGCCCAGGTACTCCGACTCCAGAACCAGGTCAGGCATCAGGGTCTGGTACTCGACGTGGGTCTTGTGCTCGATGGTGTTGAACAGCGTGCCCTGCAGGTCGCGCATGTAGGCGCGGTACTTCGGCGCTCCCGGCACCCGGACATTGTCGGCGACCACGATCGACCCGGGATGCAGCCATCTGCGGTCGAGCACGCTGAGCAGGTCGGAGAGGTACGCGCGTTTGTCGTGATCGATGAACAGCAGATCCAGGCAGCCAGGAGAGAAGCCGTGCTCGGTCGCGAGGGTATCGAGCGTGGCGCCGCCGTCGCCGAGGGTGCCGACCACACAGGTGATCCGGTCCGCGACGCCGGCGTGCTCCCAGATACGCTGTGCGACTCCGGCATTGGCGGCAGAGAACTCGATCGACACGACACGCGCGGTCGGCGCGGAGCGGGCGATGCGCAACGCGCTGTAGCCGCAGTAGGTGCCGAGTTCCAGGACCAGGCCGGGGGAGGCGCGGCGGACTGCTGCGTCCAGCAGCTGCCCTTTCTCGTCGCCGACGTTGACCAGCATCGCCTTCTCGTAGGCGAAAGAGTCGATGGTGGCGAGAACATCGTCGACGTCGCCGCGGCGGGCGTGCGACTCCACATAATCGGCGCAGGCCGCCTCCCGCCCGTCGCCGATCTGACCGGTACGCAGGAACGACGGCATGCCCATCGCCATGCGCACCGTCGACCACCGCAGGAAAGGCAACCGCTGTTTCACGCTCATACCGCCAGCCTAGGTACCCGGCGCGCGCCGCCGAGTGTGCATCCAGGGCGAGTTTTCGCCCGATTTCTCGCCCTGACCGCACCCTCGGCACAGCCGGCCTCGATATTGCCTGCGGGTCTGCCTCACCAGCACGATGCTCCCCGTTAAGCTTGCCCGGATGTCTGCCAAGCGTGGGGGATGCCTGACCAGCGAAGGTCAGGCATGAGCGACGACACGAGCGGCATCGACCCCGAGCCCACACCCGGGTTGACCGGCCGGATCCCCCGGCCGATTCCCGAGCCGCAGCCCCGCAGTTCGCACGGTCCGGCCAAGGTCATCGCGATGTGCAACCAGAAGGGCGGCGTCGGTAAGACGACCTCGACGATCAACCTGGGCGCCGCGCTGGCCGAGTACGGCCGTCGGGTGCTGCTGGTGGATCTCGATCCGCAGGGTGCCCTCTCGGCCGGGCTCGGCGTGCCGCACTATGAGCTCGACCACACCGTGCACAACCTGCTGGTGGAGCCTCGGGTGTCGATCGACGAGGTCCTGATCAAGACCCGGGTGCCCGGGTTGGACCTGGTGCCCAGCAACATCGACCTGTCGGCCGCCGAGATCCAGCTCGTCAACGAGGTCGGCCGCGAACAGTCGCTGAACCGGGCGCTGTACCCGGTGCTGGACCGCTACGACTACGTGCTGATCGACTGCCAGCCATCGCTGGGCCTGCTCACCGTCAACGGACTGGCCTGCAGTGACGGGGTGATCATCCCGACCGAATGCGAGTACTTCTCGCTGCGCGGCCTGGCCCTGCTGACCGACACCGTGGAAAAGGTGCACGACCGGCTGAACCCGAAGCTGTCCATCAGCGGGATCCTCATCACCCGCTACGACCCTCGGACCGTGAACTCGCGCGAAGTGATGGCGCGCGTGGTCGAGCGGTTCGGCGATCTGGTGTTCGACACCGTCATCACCCGCACCGTGCGATTCCCGGAGACCAGCGTGGCCGGTGAACCCATCACCACCTGGGCCCCGAAATCCGCTGGCGCCGAGGCGTATCGAGCGCTGGCCCGTGAGGTCATCGACCGGTTCGGCGTGTGAGCGAACCACCGTCCACCGAAGTGTCCGAGCCAGAGCCCACACCGACAGGCTTCCAGGTTCGACTGAGCAACTTCGAGGGCCCGTTCGATCTGCTGCTGCAGCTGATCTTCGGCCACCGCCTCGACGTCACCGAGGTGGCGCTGCACCAGGTCACCGACGAGTTCATCGCCTACACGAAGGCCATCGGCCCGCAGCTGGAACTCGACGAGACGACCGCATTCCTCGTCGTGGCGGCGACCCTGCTGGATCTCAAGGCAGCGCGTCTGCTGCCCGCCGGCGAGGTGCACGACGAGGAGGACCTGGCGCTGCTCGAGGTGCGCGACTTGCTCTTCGCCCGGTTGCTGCAGTACCGGGCGTTCAAGCACGTCGCGGTCATGTTCGCCGAGTTGGAAGCGGCCGCGATGCGCAGCTACCCGAGGGCGGTGGCGCTCGAGGACCGCTTCGAGGATCTGCTGCCCGAGGTGATGCTCGGCGTGGACGCCGACCGGTTCGCGCAGATCGCGGCGGCGGCATTCACCCCGCGGCCGGTGCCGACGGTCGGGACCGACCATCTGCACCAGGTGTCGGTGTCGGTACCCGAACAGGCGGCCAACCTGATGTCGTTGCTCGAGGATCGCGGCGTCGGCCAGTGGGCGTCGTTCTCGGATCTGGTTGCTGATTGCCACGCTCCGATGGAGATCGTGGGGCGGTTCCTGGCGCTGCTCGAACTGTACCGAGCCAGGGCGGTAGCATTCGACCAATCAGAAGCGCTTGGTGTGCTCCAGATTTCGTGGACCGGAGAGCGACCGAACAGCCAACAATTGGCGACCGCTGACGCGGAATAGATGAGACAGATGGCGAACGAAATCTCAGACAATCCGCCGGCCGACCCGGTCGGCACCGAGGTGGGCTTCGAAGCCGACCCGGAAACCGAGGACGCCGCGGCGCCCGAACTCGACGACGCCGAACTGGGCTCGGTGCTCGAGGCGCTGCTGCTCGTCGTCGACACCCCGGTGAGCGTCGACGCTCTGGCCACCGCGACGGAGCAGCCGGCGTCGCGGGTCGCCGACTCGCTGCGCTCGATGGCCGCCGGATTCGGCGCCCGCCGCAGTGGCATCGAACTGCGTGAAGCCGGCGGTGGGTGGCGGATGTACACCCGTGCGAAGTACGCGCCGTATGTGGAGAAGCTGCTGCTCGACGGCGCCCGGTCGAAGCTGACCCGCGCCGCGCTGGAGACACTGGCCGTCGTCGCCTACCGCCAACCGGTCACCAGGGCACGGGTCAGCGCGGTGCGTGGGGTCAACGTCGACGCCGTGATGCGCACGCTGCTGGCACGCGGGCTGATCACCGAGGCCGGCACCGACGGCGACTCGGGTGCGGTCACCTTCGCGACCACCGAGCTGTTCCTGGAGCGGCTCGGGCTGACCTCGTTGTCCGACCTTCCCGACATCGCGCCACTGCTGCCCGATGTCGACGTCATCGACGATCTCAGCGAAACCCTCAGTGAAGAGCCACGTTTCATGAAGCTCAACGGTGCTCCCACCCCCTCGGCGGCGGTGTCCTTCGATGTGGATCGGGAATGACGATGACTGACGACGATGGTATCCGGCTGCAGAAAGTGTTGTCGCAGGCCGGAATTGCGTCCCGCCGTGTGGCCGAGCGGATGATCCGTGACGGCCGGGTCGAGGTCGACGATGTGATCGTCACCGAGATGGGCACCCGGGTGGATCCGGCGGCGTCGGTGATCCGGGTGGACGGCGTCAGGATCACTCTCGACGACACCCTCGTGCACCTGGCGATCAACAAGCCGGTGGGGATGCAGTCCACGATGTCCGACGATCAGGGGCGACCCTGCGTCGGTGATCTGGTGGAGCACCGGGTTCGCGGGAACAAGAAGCTGTTTCACGTCGGGCGCCTGGACGCCGACACCGAGGGTCTGCTGCTGCTGACCAACGAGGGCGAGCTCGCCCACCGACTGATGCATCCCTCGTATGAGGTGCGCAAGACCTACCTCGCAACCGTCGTGGGGACGGTGCCACGCGGCCTGGGAAACAAGCTGCGCGAGGGGATCGAGCTGGACGACGGACCCGTGCGCCTGGATGACTTTGCGGTCGTCGATGCGGTGCCCGGCAAGTCGCTGGTGAGGGTGACGTTGCACGAGGGCCGCAAACGCATCGTGCGTCGACTGCTCGCCGAAGTGGGTTTCCCCGTGCAGGAACTCGTCCGCACCGACATCGGCCCCGTCTCGCTCGGGGACCAGCGGCCCGGAAGCATCCGGGTGTTGACGCAAAAGGAGATCGGCGAACTGTACAAGGCGGTCGGGCTGTGAGCCGTTCACTCGTGATCGCCATCGACGGCCCGGCGGGAACCGGAAAGTCCTCGGTGGCAAGAGGTTTGGCAACGTCACTGGGTGCGAGGTATCTGGACACCGGCGCGATGTACCGGATCGTCACGCTCAGCGTGCTGCGCAGCGGTATCGACCTGGGCGATGCCGCCGCGATCGCGGGAGTTGCCGGCGACATCGAGTTGGCCGTCGGCCACGAGCCGGGGGAGGACCGCTCGTATCTGGCCGGCGAGGACGTGTCGGTGGAGATCCGCGGCGACGCCGTCACCCAGGCGGTGTCGGCGGTGTCGGCGGTGCCCGAGGTGCGGACACGGCTGGTCGCTCTCCAGCGGGCGCTGGCCGAGGGTCCGGACAACGTGGTGGTCGAGGGCCGCGACATCGGCACCGTCGTGCTGCCCGACGCCGACGTGAAGATCTTCCTGACCGCGTCGGCCGAGGAGCGGGCGCGGCGGCGAAACGATCAGAACGTCGCCTCAGGGCTGCCCGATGAGTACGAACGGGTGCTCGCCGACGTCAAGCGCCGCGACCATCTCGACTCCACGCGTGCGGTGTCGCCGCTGCGGGCGGCCGACGACGCGATCGTCGTGGACACCAGTGACATGAACCAGACCGAGGTGATCGCTCATCTGACGGAGCTGGTGGAACAGAAGGCCGGGGTGTCGCGATGAGCGATGACATGAGTGACGACGCAGAAGGCACCTGGGTCGACGAACGTGACTGGGAGTTGGGGGCCGAAGAGGTCGCCGAAGCCATCGAGGAGGCCGCGGCACCGCCGCCCGTGGTGGCAGTCGTCGGCCGCCCCAACGTCGGTAAGTCCACGCTCGTCAACCGAATCCTGGGCCGTCGCGAAGCGGTGGTGCAGGACATTCCGGGGGTGACGCGCGACCGGGTGTCGTATGACGCGACATGGTCGGGCCAGCGGTTCATGGTGCAGGACACCGGCGGGTGGGAGCCTGACGCCAAGGGACTGCAGCAGCTGGTCGCCGAGCAGGCGTCGGTGGCGATGCGCACGGCGGACGCGATCATCTTCGTCGTCGACGCCGTCGTCGGTGCCACCGCCGCCGACGAGGCCGCCGCCAAACTGCTGCAGCGCTCCGGGAAGCCGGTGTTCCTGGCCGCCAACAAGGTCGACAGCGAGCGCGGCGAAGCCGATGCCGCAGCGCTGTGGTCGCTGGGCCTGGGGGAGCCGCACCCAGTCAGTGCGATCCACGGCCGCGGCGTTGCCGACCTGCTCGACCTGGTCATCGAGGATCTGCCGACGACCTCCGCGGTGTCCGGCGGTCCGGGCGGGCCCCGCCGGGTGGCGTTGGTGGGCAAGCCCAACGTCGGCAAGTCCTCACTGCTCAACCGCCTCTCCGGCGACGAGCGCTCGGTGGTGCACGACGTCGCAGGCACCACCGTCGACCCGGTGGACTCGCTGATCGAAATGGAAGGCAAGCTCTGGCGTTTCGTCGACACCGCGGGTCTGCGTCGCAAGGTCGGGCAGGCCAGCGGCCACGAGTTCTACGCGTCGGTGCGGACCCACGGGGCAATCGACGCCGCCGAGGTGGCGGTCGTGCTGATCGATGCGTCGCAGCCGCTGACCGAGCAGGACCAGCGGATCCTGACGATGGTCATCGAGGCCGGCCGGGCCCTGGTGCTGGCGTTCAACAAATGGGATCTGGTCGACGAGGATCGCCGCTTCCTACTGGACCGCGAGATCGATCTTCAGCTGGCGCAGCTGCAGTGGGCGCCGCGGGTCAACATCTCGGCCAAGACGGGGCGCGCGGTGCAGAAGCTGGTCCCTGCGTTGGAGACCTCGTTGGCGTCGTGGGACAAGCGCGTGTCGACCGGCCAGCTGAACACGTTCTTCAAGGAGATTGTGGCCGCGACGCCCCCGCCGGTGCGTGGTGGCAAGCAACCGCGAATTCTGTTCGCCACCCAGGCCACCGCGCGGCCGCCCACCTTCGTGCTGTTCACCAGTGGGTTTCTCGAGGCGGGGTACCGACGGTTCCTGGAACGCAAGCTGCGTGAGACGTTCGGCTTCGAGGGCAGCCCGATCCGCATCAATGTCCGGGTCCGCGAGAAGAGGGGCGCTCAGTCCCGCACCCGGTGAATCATTAGGGTGGGCTGAGTGCCCGTCCTCGACATGATCCTGATCGCGTTGGCAGGCGTCGGAGCGGGCGCCATCAACGCAATCGTCGGATCCGGCACGCTGATCACGTTCCCGACCTTGGTCACGCTCGGCTATCCGCCGGTGACCGCGACCATGTCGAATGCCGTCGGGCTTGTGGCCGGTGGAGTGTCGGGGACCTGGGGTTATCGACGCGAACTGCGTGGTCAGTGGGACCGGCTGCGCTGGCAGATCCCGGCATCCTTCTTCGGGGCGGGAGTGGGCGCCTGGCTGCTGCTGCACCTGCCGGAGAAGGTGTTCACCCAGATCGTGCCCGTGCTGCTCATCGCGGCGCTGGCGTTGGTGGTGGTTGGTCCGCGGATTCAGACGTGGGCGCGCAACCGGGCCGAGGCCTCCGGCCGGTCGGTCGATCACGTGTCGGCGGGCCGAATGACGGCGTTGGTGGCGGCGACCTTCGCTGTCGGGGTGTACGGCGGCTACTTCACCGCGGCCCAGGGCATTCTGCTGATCGCCGCGATGGGGGCGCTGCTCCCCGAGGACATGCAGCGGATGAACGCGGCCAAAAACCTGCTGTCACTGGTGGTGAATGTGGTGGCTGCCGTGGCCTACACGGTGGTGGCCTTCGACAGGATCAGCTGGGCGGCGGCCGGCCTGATCGCTGTGGGTTCGTTGATCGGCGGCTTCGTCGGCGCCCACTACGGGCGGCGGCTGTCGCCGACGGTGCTGCGGGCCGTCATCGTCGTCGTGGGATTGATTGGGCTTTATCGGCTGTTGTCCCTGTAGTCTGATCGAAGTTCGTGAGTTCAGGAGTGAGGAATGTCGATGGCTGAATGCGCGCCCGCCGCGCCGGCGCCGTCCGACGTGTCCGCACTCGAGCCGTTCTGGCCGTCACGTAGGTCGATGGCTTTTGACGAGTGGTGTTGTCGGCGTCCCTGACGCCCGGCCCCTCGTCCATTGCGGTCGCCTTCCGGTGACCACCCTTTCCGAAAGCAACCATGCGTTCGCTTCTCATCTTCACGCTCGTCGGCGTCGGCGCCCAGCTCGTCGACGGTGCCCTCGGTATGGCGTTCGGCGTCACCGCCACCACGCTGCTGGTCCTCTCCAACGTCGGCGCAGCCCAGGCCAGCGCTGCGGTGCATCTCGCCGAGGTCGGCACCACGTTCGCGTCGGGGCTCTCGCACTGGAAGTTCAAGAACATCGACTGGCCGTTGGTCGCGAAGCTGGGTGCACCCGGAGCGGTCGGTGCGTTTCTCGGCGCGACGGTGCTGTCGTCGCTGTCCACCGAGCATGCCGCCCCGTTGATGGCCGCCATCCTGGTGGCCATCGGCATCTATGTGTTGCTGCGGTTCTCGTTGCGCACGCCGTTGACGTTCGGCGGGAAGGGAACCAGCCACAGCACGAAGTTCCTGGCCCCGCTGGGGCTCTTCGGCGGCTTCATCGACGCGTCAGGTGGCGGTGGTTGGGGGCCGGTGACGACGAGCACGCTTCTGTCGCAAGGCAAGACGGCACCGCGGACCGTCATCGGATCGGTGAGCGCCTCCGAGTTCATGGTGTCGGTGTCGGCGTCGCTGGGATTCCTGATCGGGCTGCGACAGGAGTTTCTCGAGAACTGGCCGGTTGTCGTCGGCTTGATGATCGGCGGCGTGATCGCGGCGCCGTTCGCTGCGTGGCTCGTCAGCCGCATCAGCGCGGCTCTGCTCGGTACCGCCGTCGGTGGCGTCATCGTGCTGACCAACAGCCAGAAGCTGGTGCACTTCTTCGACATTCAGTGGCCGTGGTCGACTGCCGTCTACTCACTGATCGTCGTGGCATGGGTGTCGCTGGTGATCTACGCGTGGCGTGTTTCCCGCGCCCCGCGGTTCGCGCCGGAGACCGAGGACGTCGAGTCGTCGGAGACCGAGTCAGAAACGGTCACGCGCTGATTCCTGTTCGAGGAGCGCGTCCAGGTCTTTGAGCCTGTCCATGTTCGCGACCATGCGCTGGGTGCGGTTGTTCTTGGCCAGCAGGTCGCGATGCCGGTGGGTGAACGCCCAGTAACCGGCGGTGAAGGGGCAGGCGTCGTCGCCGACGCGCTTCTTGGGGTCGAACTCGCAGGCACCGCAGTGGTTGCTCATCTTGTTGATGTAGGCGCCGCCCGAGGTGTACGGCTTGGTGGCCAGTAGCCCGCCGTCGGCATGCTGGCTCATGCCGACGACGTTGGTGGGCATCACCCAGCGGAATCCGTCCACGAACGTGGTGGCGAACCAGTCGGTGAGTTCGTCGGGCCGGTAGCCACGCTGCAGGGCATGGCTGCCGAGGATCATCAGCCGCTGGATGTGGTGAGTCCAGCCACGGTCGCGGACCCCCGCCAGCGCGTGATGCAGGCACTGGGCCGTCACCGCGTCGGCGTCGAGATCGGCCCACCAGTCCGGGATCGGCGCGTGCGCCGCGAGTTCGTTCTTGTCGGTGTAGTCGGGGCCGAAGTGCCAGTACAGGTGCCACATGTATTCGCGCCAGCCGAGGATCTGCCGGATGAAGCCTTCGACGGCGGCCAGCGGTGCCAGCGTGTTGCGGTAGGCGGCTTCGGCCGCCTCCACGGCGTCGAGGGGATGCAGCATGCCGAGGTTAAGCGGGACCGACAGCAGCGAGTGCGCCATCGCCCAGTCCTCGCTCATGATGGCGTCTTCGTAGCGGCCGAAGTCGGGCAGGCGGTGTTCGATGAACCGGCTCAGGGCACGCTTGGCCTCGGCGGGGGTGACGGCGAACAGGCGCGGCCCGTCGGCGCCGACGGTCTCGAGGTTCATCTCGTCGAGGTCGCGCCGAACCTGCTCGTCGATGTCGTCTTCGCGCGGCTTGTACGGGGCGGGCACTTCCAGGGTCGACTGTTTCTTCGGTGGGGGCTCGCGGTTGTCCTCGTCGTAGTTCCACCGGTTGCCGACAGGGTCCGAGCCGTTCATCAGGATGTCGAACCTGCGGCGTTGGTCGCGGTAGAAGTCCTCCATCCGGAAACGGGTGCGCTCGCCTGCCCATTCCTGAAAGTCCTTGCGGGGCAGGGCGAATGTCGGCGTCGGCAGAATATCGGCGACCAGCCCCTGCTTGCGGAGCCGGTGGACGAACTTCTCGGCGGCGTGCGAGGTGGGTTCGTGGACCAGGACCGGGCGGTTGAAGCGCTCGAGCGCGTCGATGTAGGTGTCGGCCTTGATGAGAGTCGCGCGGTCACCGAGGTCGCGCTCGGCGTGGCGCAGCGCCGAGAGCACCAGGTGCAGCTTCTGCCGGTGATAACGCCGCTTGGTGAGTGCCGAGGTGGCCTCCACCAACAACACCTCGCGATGCGCGTGCTCGCCGCCGTACACGGCCGGGCCCAGCTGGTCGGCGAAGAGCCAGAGGGGAGTGTCGTCACTCATATGCCCGAGAGTAGGCGTGGCGCCTGACACCACCCCGGCGGTTGGGATCTCGGCGGGGGCCTGCGGTAGGCTTTCGACCGCCCTCCGGCGATCCCGGGGGGCACCGCGGGCTGTGGCGCAGCTTGGTAGCGCACTTGACTGGGGGTCAAGTGGTCGCAGGTTCAAATCCTGTCAGCCCGACCAGAGAACGTGCAGGTGGAGAGCGGTTCCGGAAGATTCCGGGGCCGCTTTTTTCATACCCGCCGGGGGTAGGTAGCGCAATAGGTAGCGCAACGGCTCTCGAATACGTGTTCACAGCCCCAGCGCCCCACTCCAGCCGTCGATGGCTTTGCGTGCGGTGTCATCACTGGTGTGCCCGTAGATGTCGCCTGTGATGGCTATGCTGCTGTGCCCGAGTAGGTCTGACACCGCCTTGATGTGCACCCCGGACTCGAGCCATCCCGTCGCCGCGGAATGCCGCAGGGTGTGGACCCCGGTCTTGTCGATGCCGGCCTTCTTCGCCGCCAACTCGACAGTCCGCAGAATGTTGCGCGGGTCGACAGCCGTCCCGAACTCCGTCGTGAACACCAGGCCGGTATCGGTCCACTGATTCCCGGCCCGCAACCGCTCGGCGGCCTGGCGCGCCTTCTGCGACTTCAGCAGCGCAACCATTGCGGGGGAGATGGGTACCGTCCGCCGCGATCGCTCCGTCTTCGGTTCGGTGATGAGCAGTTCCTTGCCCACCCGGCTCAGCGTTCCCTCGACCCGAATCGTTCCGGCGTCGAGGCTGACGTTCGACCACGACAACGCGACCGCCTCACCGCGTCTGAGTCCGGTGCCCGCGATGAGGACCAGGACGTCGCGGTATCGCAGTCCATCTGCCGCCGTCAGGAGCTTCGACAGGTCAGCCGCGCTGATGTGCTTGGCGTCCTTCTTCGCCACCTGCGGGCGGTCCACCCGCGTCGCGGGATTCCGGGCAATCACGTTGTCACGCACCGCCCCGTCAAGGCCAGCCCGCAGCACGCAGTAGACGTTGAAGATGGTCGAATCCGACAACGCCCGAACTTGCTCGGATTTCAAATCCGACCCTGTAGCGGGCTTGGTCTTCTGCCGCATCGCCAGTAGCAGCGCGTCGATGTCAGACGGCTTCAGCCGGTCGAGCCGGATGGCGCCGAACGGGGCAGGCTCGAGGTGCTTACGAGACAGGTTGCCGTACAGCACCTTGGTGGATTCCTTGCGGCTGGACGCTGCCAGTCCCGTGATCCGCCAGTACGCCAGCCACTCACCGACCGATTGCTTGGAGTCCTTGACCGGCGCACCCTCGGTCAGCCGGTCCCGCGCCTTGTCGAGCTTGTCCTTCACGTCCTTGCGGGTACGCCCATAGGCCACATACCGCCTCGTGACGCCATGCTCATCCTTATAGGACAGAGCACCCTTGTAACCGGCTGGCTTCCCGTTCTTCTTCCAGGCGTAGATGCTGCCCTCGCCGTTCGCGTTCCTGGTCATTCCGTGCCCTCAATCAGGTTGGCCTTGCGCGCCTTTTCGATGTACCGCCACGCCGTTCGCTCCGTCACACCGAACGCTGCAGCGACGGCTTCCACGGGCGGGCCCGTCGCCGCACTGAACGCCGCGGCTACCGCTGCAAGGTGGTCATCGCTCATCTTTCGCCGCGTCTGCCGCCGTGCGGACTCGATCACCCGCCGCGTGGCGCGCACCTGCTCCTCCGATGGCATTCCTCGCCTCACAAACTTCCCGGGCCCCACGCGCTCGTACTCAAGGAACGCCAGCCAGTCGTGCAGCGAGTTCTCCAATCGGGCCGCAACCGTTTTCACGTCCTTGGGCCGAATGTGCACCCGCTGCGCCGACTTCGCGGTCAGCTGCACTTCGGTGCAGACCGGCACGCCGTCCCAAATCTCGAACGTGAGGCGATAACCAGGTTCGCTCTCGCTCCCGGGGTGTTCGTAGATGACCGGCGAAGGCAGCCATCGATCTCCAACCTTGTGCCTTCGCGAGTTCTTGCCTTCTTGCAGTCGCCCGCCGTCGGGGAGGAAGTAGGTCACGGCACTCCATTCACTGTCAGTCGAAAACCTAGTGACACTGATGACCAGACTAACGTCATGACACTAACGTCGTCAATAGCCGCACGGATAGCGGCGAACACCGACGAAGGAGAGTGTCATGGAAGTAGCGCAAGATCAGCTACTCATCCCCGTCCCGGATGCCTGCAATCGGCTCGGGGGAGTAGGCAGGACAACGCTTTACGAGTTGGTCAAGCAGCGCCAGCTCGTGAAGGTGAATATCGGGCGGCGCGGGTTCATCACCGCCGCAAGCCTCGAGCAGTACGTGGGACGGCTCAGCGCCGCCGCAGTCGGAGGCAGCGCGGCCTAATGAACCCAAAAGAAAACCGGCCCCGCCGCGAACGGGAACCGGTCTCCACCAACCACCACCACGAACAGTCTACCTGCGCAGCCGCTCGTTGCAGGCGATGCAAACGCATACTCCGGGCGTCGGTGTCTGTGCAACGAGGCTGCGGGTGGCGTTGCCACCGCCACCTCCGCACCGAGGGGGTGGCGGCATGAGAACACAAGGTGTTGCCGCGTGGAAGCGCCGCCACGACGCTGCCCGCCGGCTGCCCCCGCTGGACTGCGGCTGCGGGCCGGACCCCTGGCTGTGTAGATGCACCCAACCGCCACTCTCCGCGCATGCGCTCGACGGGTGGGCTGATGCCGCACGGCATCTCATGGTGCACGGGAAAACCCCGCTGCTGCCCATCGAGGTACTGCGTGCCCTCTACCGCCGCGGGGGAGACGACCAGGCCCTTGCCCTCAAGCTCCACGCCGCCGCGGGGGTGGCCGCATGACAGGCAGCGAGGACACACGCACGTTCCTGCAACGGGTCGATGACTGGAAGGCAGCCCAACAGCAGCCCGAAGACGGCCACCACCCGGTTGCCGTAGGCATCTCCCACGCTGACGCCTACGTAGCAGCGGCTCAGCGCAACGAACTGCAGGAACTCCACGGCTGCGGACAGGGAAAGCGCAACGACACCCTCAACCGTGTCGCACTCAAGCTCGGGCGGCTGCCCATCGACCGCGACACACTCAAGGACGAACTCGTCGCGGCCTGCCATGCCAACGGCCTGATCCGCGACGACGGGCACAGCAGCGTCGAGGCGACAATCCGGTCAGCCTTCACGAAAGCAGACCTGGACGGACCAAGAATCCTGCCCGCCCGGGTCGAGGCGAACGGAGCGGTTCCCGGTTCCGGGAACGAGGGTAGGGAACCGGGAACCGCAATAGTTCCCGGTTCCCGGAACCGCACGGGAACCGAAGGGGTTGTGAGTCTTACCGCGGTTCCCGGTTCCCGACCCACTATGCGGGAACCGGGAACCGCCGACGAAAAGCCGCTCTACGTCGACATTTGCGCCCTGCTGGCCGGAACCATGCCGGAACCGCCGGAACCGCAACTTGGACGCAGAACCGATGGACACTGCCTCTTCTATGCCGGGCAAGTCAATTGGCTCTTCGGCGATCCCGAATCCGGGAAGTCGTGGCTGTGCATGGCCTGCGTGGTCGAGTCCCTTCAGGCCGGCCGCCGGGTGCTGATCATCGACCTGGACCACAATGGCGCCTCAGCCACCGTTCGGCGCCTCAGCGACATGGGAGCACCGCACGACGCCCTGAGTAACCCCAACCTGTTTCGGTACTGCGAACCCGAAGACCGCACCGAGCTTCGTCAAGTCATTGACGACTCGATGCAGTGGAAACCCGCAGTGGCGATCGTGGATTCCATCGGGGAGCTACTGCCGATGTACGGGGCCAGTTCGAACTCGAGCGATGACTTCACCCTGGCGCACTCCAACGTGCTCAAACCGTTGGCACGCGCTGGCGCTGCGGTCATTGCGGTCGATCACCTCGCCAAAAACGCCGACTCACGGGCAGTTGGCCCGGGCTGCGTTTCGTCAAGTGATTTGGCCCCACCGTCGTCACGAATTTTGGCCCCGGCAGGTCTAGGTGGCTCGTTTGGCT
>NZ_STGE01000026.1 GCF_005222675.1 Mycolicibacterium sp. CR10
CTGTGTTTCTCGTAGATCCCGCGCATTCAAACGCACCTCGGTAACTGTCTTACACACAGCTATTACTGTTACAGATAAAATCGCCGCCGCGAGCTGGCTGTGCAGGGCGGCGCGGTCCAGTCCGCCGAGCGCGGCCAGCGCCTCGAACCGCGCTGGCACCTCCGCGGGATTGTTGGCGTGCACGGTTCCGGCGCCGCCGTCGTGCCCGGTGTTCAATGCTGCGAGCAGGTCGACGACCTCCGCGCCGCGGACCTCGCCGATGACGATCCGGTCAGGACGCATCCGCAGCGCCTGTTTGACCAGGTCGCGCACCGTCACCTCACCCACTCCCTCGACGTTGGCGACGCGGGCGAGGAGCTTGACGAAGTGTGGGTGCCGGGGTGCCAGCTCAGCGGCATCCTCGACGCACACGATGCGCTCGTCCTCGGGCACTGCGCCGAGCAGGGCCGCCAGCAGCGTCGTCTTACCCGCCCCGGTTCCTCCCGAGACGACGAACGCCAGCCGGGCGGCGATGATGTCGCGCAGAAGCGTGCACGCCGCCGCGTCGATCGCACCGGCGCCGACAAGCGCTTCGAGGTCCTGGGTCGTCGGCCGCAGTACCCGGAGTGACAGGCACGTCCCCGCCGCGGCGATCGGGGGAAGCATTGCGTGCAACCGCACGGTGAGGGTCCCGCCGCTGTGGGCGGCACCCAGATGACTGAGGTGCCCGTCGACCCAGGGCTGGGCTTCGTCGAGGCGGCGACCCGCACTCAGCGCCAGCCGCTGCGCCAGCCGCCGGACAGCAGCCTCGTCGGCGAACCGGACGGCGCTTCGCCGCAAACCGGTGCCATCGTCCACCCAGACGGCGTCGGGAGCCGTCACCAGGATGTCGGTGGTGCCCGGAGCGCACAGCAGCGATTCGAGGATGCCCGCCCCGACGAGTTCGGTCTGCAGTTCACGCATGCTGGTCAAAACTTCGGTGTCCCCGAGCACACCGCCGGACTCGGCGCGGATCGCCGCGGCCACCACGTTCGGCCGCAGCGGGGCCCCCTCTGCGGCGAGCCGCTCCCGCACCCGATCGACCAGGGAGGCGCTCACGCTGCGGAGTCCGCGAGAAGCGGGTTCTGGCAAAGAACTCCGAGAACCTTGCGGGCGGCACCGGCAAGAGGGGATCGTCGTCGCAGCCGCAGACCACCGCGTTCGAGTCGCGGTTCGATCCCTGGTTCTGGACGCATCGACGCCAGCACAGGTAACCCGACGATCCTGGCGACGTCGATCGGCCGGAGCCCGCCCGGTGACGGCCCACGCACGACGACGCCGGTGTTCGGGTTGCCCGCCGAAGCCCACTGCGCGGTCGCGGCGGTGGCTGCGCACGAGCGCACGTCCGCGGTGGTGATCAGCACCACGAGGTCGGCGGCCGCCACAGCGGTCTCGGAAGCCGGCGTCGGCTGCCGGGCCACATCGCAGACCACGGTCACGCCCGCCCGGCTCCCGGCGTCGATGACCGCGCCGAGGGGAAGCGCTCCGATCTCGTTGCTGGACGGACTTCTAGACAACGCACGGCTGCCCGAAAGAACGCTGACCCCGTGACGGACGGGTAGAGCGTCGCGCAGCGCCGGGTAGCTCAGCCGGCCACCGGCCAGTGAGAGATCGGGCCACCGCAGACCCGGCTCCGTCTCACTGCCGAGGAGCAGGTCGATGCCGCCGCCCCACGGATCCCCGTCGATGAGAAGCGATTCGGGCGCCACCTGCGCCAGCGTGGTGGCGAACACCGATGCGCCGGCTCCGCCGCGGCCTGCGAGGACGGCCACGACAGGTCCTCGCGCGCCTCCCACTGCCGACTCCTCCGCCGCGTCGGAGAGCACGGCCATCAGATCGCGATCGTGTGTGAGCAACGTCACCACACGTTGCGCGCCCACGGCGACCGCGGCCTCCCATTCCGCGGGTCCCGGGGTGTCGCGACACACCAGCAGCACTCGGTCGCGGCGCGGCATGCCCCGCTGAGCGCAGCGGCGGGCGCCGGCGGTGTCCACCAGAATCGCCGCCGCGCTCGTCCACACCCGCCGGCCCGAGGGGTCTCCGGTACGCACGATCCGCACGCCCGCGGCGGCAACAATGCGGTCGATGTCGGAATCGAGCAACGGATCGTCGATCACGGCCAGGATTCCCGCGGCTGATGTCATAGGCCCAGCCTCGACCGTCGGAGACGACGCAAAAAGGGCGTTGCCGTGATCTGTGGATCAACTCAGATTTGGGGACAGTCCGGTCACAGGACTGACATCGAAAACAGCATTCCGCAACCATGGGTAAATGCGAGAGCTGTCCGGTTTACGAAAACACCCCACAAAAGGGACGACCCCCGCCAGGGGGGGAGGAGGCGGAGGTCGTCGTGTATCAGCCCCGGGGGGTCGGGCTGATGCACACCCGGCATAAGCCGAGTGATGCCCACTATACACACGGGATAGCGGGCGGGCGCAAGTACCGGAATGCCGGGAAGTTGGCCGCAACCGCGAAAATTTACAGTGACAGACACGTGTCGTGAACTGCCATTTTGTACGATCGGCCGCAGTTTGTTACGCACGCCCTGTTTATGCTGACTATGTGACGTCATCCGAACCTGCGGCAGGGGTTAGCCGAGCACCCCGAGACCCCGCTTCATCGGACCGCCCGGTGCGCACCGCAGCGTTCTTCGATCTCGACAAAACGGTCATCGCAAAGTCCAGCACTTTGGCTTTCAGCAAACCTTTCTTCAGCCAAGGGCTAATCAATCGGCGCGCGGTTCTGAAGTCGTCCTATGCACAATTTCTGTATCTGATGTCCGGCGCCGACCACGATCAGATCGACCGGATGCGTTCCTACCTGACCACGATGTGCGCCGGGTGGGACGTCGAGCAGGTCAAGTCGATCGTCGGGGAGACGTTGCACGACATCGTCGACCCTCTCGTCTTCGCTGAGGCGGCCGAACTCATCGCCGACCACAAGTTGTGCGGGCGCGACGTCGTCGTGGTCTCGGCATCTGGAGAGGAGATTGTCGCGCCGATCGCGCGTGCACTCGGCGCCACTCACGCGATGGCGACTCGGATGGTCGTCGAGGACGGCAAGTACACCGGAGACATCGCTTTCTACTGCTTCGGCGAGGGCAAGGTCGAGGCCATCCGCGCGTTGGCCGCCCGCGAGGACTACGCCCTCGAGCATTGCTATGCCTACTCCGACTCGATCACCGACATCCCGATGCTCGAGGCGGTGGGCCATCCGACCGTGGTGAATCCCGATCGGACGCTCCGCAAAGAAGCCACCGCGCGGGGCTGGCCGATGCAGACCTTCTCCAAGCCGGTGTCGCTGCGCGATCGCTTCTCCGCACCGTCGGGAGCGGCCGTTGCCACCACCGCGGCCGTGGGAGTCAGCGCACTCGCCGCCGGCGCCCTCACTTACTCGTTGTTGCGCCGTTTCGCGTTCTGACCGAAAGCTACTTCGCAGTAGCTAGCGAGCTGTCGTAACGATCTGGGATCGCGGCCCATTTGGGCCTTGCTGTGACCGGGGTCACGGAGTACAAAGGAAGCACGGAAGCCGAGTGAGGCCAAGGCCGAGCCGGAAGAGAAGGCTCGATCTCCCGATCCCGACTTCCCAGCACGGGTCCCGGTACCCACGCGGAGCACATACCGCGATACAGGTAACAGCGTTGCGGGCCTGCGGAATTGAGAGAAGCGGACGACCACGACAGCCCTTTGGGTGGGGACTGCAGTCGTAGCGCCTAGCAAGAACGCCGAGGCCACCCACGCAACCCCAACGAGCACGCTTGGTAACCGGAGTCCGTGCTGGCGGGCGGCGAACCGAAGTATTTTCGAATTACTTCGGGCGCCGCCCGCTTTTTTTGCTGGAGGCCCGCTCGCCCACACGTCAGGACGACGTCGACTGCGCGATGGTCAACGCCTCGCGCGCACCGGCGTGCAGCGCCTCACTGCTGAGCACCAGCCATACCGCCAAGCCCTCGGGCGTTCCCGAGGCGAACCCCCGCGCTGCGGCCCGATAGTCACCGGAGCGGCGCATCCAGTGCACCTCGGGGACGCCGAGACCGTGCGGGTCGAGACCGCTGGCGATCGTCACCAGCCGGGACACCCCGCGCGCGACGACGCCGTCGGCGGTGCCGAACGGCTCCAGCGTGAGCAGCTCGCCGTGCACGACTCCCGCCAGCACCGTCGCCGGAACCCGGGACGCGGTCACGACGTCGGCGAGTAATTCCAGCCTTCGTCCCACCTGCCCGTCACTTCGCGGTCGTCCCAGCGCATCCCCGTCGGCAAGGTCGGCGGCCGCCAATGCATGCAGCCGGGCAATCGCCTGAAGAGGAGCACGTCGCCACACCCCGATCAGCGGGCCTTCGCCGCCCTCGAGTGCCTCGGCAACCCTGAGCGCACCCGCGAGCACCGGGTCGCTGCGCGCATCGTCAGCGCCATCGGCGGAGAACTGCAGCGGTCCCCCGTCAAGCACCGACGAGGCGCGGGCCGCCCGCAGCGACGCCTCGGCCGCCGTCTTCGGCCAGCCTCGTAGATTGGTGCGATGCCGGTGGGCACGGCCGAGCGCTTCCCGCGCTTCGTCGCCCGCCTGCGCGACGCCCGGGAGCCCGGATAACGGGGCCAGGGGATCCGCGGCACCGGCCTCGTTCGAGCTCCCAGTGGTCACGCCCGAACACGGTAGTCGCCCCGGGAGTGCGTGCGCGACGAGCAGAACATACCGCTGGACCCGCCAGTTATGACGCTCGTCGCGCGACAGGCGCCGCCCGCAGCCTCGGATGTGAGTTGCCAACGTCATTGCAACGTTGGGTGACTACCCTCACAGTCATGACCGAGACGCACGTAGAAGTCCAGTCTTCGTACCCACCGCCAGCCGAGTTCGCCGCGGACGCCAACGCTAGCGAGGCGTTGTACGACGAAGCCGAAGCCGACCGGTTGGCCTTCTGGGCCACCCAGGCAGAGCGCCTGAAGTGGGACACCCCCTTCACCGATGTGCTCGACTGGTCCGAGGCACCCGTCGCGAAGTGGTTCGTGGGCGGCAAGCTCAACGTCGCGTACAACTGCGTCGACCGGCACGTCGAGGCCGGCAATGGAGACCGCGTCGCCATCCACTGGGAGGGCGAGCCCGTCGGCGATTCCCGCGACATCACCTACGCGCAACTCAAGGACGAGGTGTCCCAGGCTGCGAACACCTTCGCCGAACTGGGCTTGAAGTCCGGCGATCGGGTGGCCATCTACATGCCGATGGTCCCCGAGGCCATCATCGCGATGCTGGCCTGTGCGCGGCTGGGCGCCATGCACTCGGTGGTGTTCGCCGGGTTCTCCGCCTCCGCGCTGCGGGCACGCATCGACGACGCCAAGGCCAAGCTGGTCATCACCACCGACGGGCAGTTCCGACGCGGCAAGGCGGCACCGTTGAAGGAAGGGGTCGACGAGGCCATCGACGGTCTCGGGGATGACAGCCCCGTCGAACATGTGGTCGTGGTGCGGCGCACCGGAATCGACGTGCCGTTCACCGAGGGGCGCGACCTGTGGTGGGACGAGGTTGTTCCCAAGGCGTCGACAGAGCACACGCCCGAGGCATTCGATTCCGAGCATCCGCTGTTCTTGCTGTACACCTCGGGCACCACGGGAAAGCCCAAGGGCATCATGCACACCTCGGGCGGCTACCTGACCCAGGCGTCGTACACCCACTTCAACGTGTTCGACGTCAAACCGGACACCGACGTGTACTGGTGCACCGCCGACATCGGCTGGGTGACCGGGCACACCTACATCGTCTACGGGCCGCTGTCCAACGGCGTCACCCAGGTCGTCTACGAGGGCACGCCCGCATCACCCGACGAGCACCGGCACTTCCAGGTGATCGAAAAGTACGGTGTGACAATCTATTACACCGCTCCCACCGTTGTGCGCACCTTCATGAAGTGGGGTCGCGAGCTCGCCTTCGAACATGATCTGTCCAGCCTGCGCCTGCTGGGTTCGGTGGGCGAACCGATCAACCCGGAGGCGTGGCGCTGGTACCGCCTGGTGTTCGGTGGCGACAAGACACCGGTGGTCGACACCTGGTGGCAGACCGAGACCGGTGCCGCGATGATCTCGCCGCTGCCGGGCATCACCGACTGCAAGCCCGGGTCGGCGATGCGACCGCTGCCCGGGATCTCGGCCAAGATCGTCGACGACGACGGCAACGAACTGGCGCCCGGCACCGACCACGGCGAACAGGCCAGCGGTTACCTGGTGCTCGACAAGCCATGGCCGGCCATGCTGCGCGGCATCTGGGGCGACCCGGAACGGTTCCAGGAGACCTACTGGTCTCGGTTCGCCGAGCAGGGTTGGTACTTCGCGGGCGACGGCGCGCGGTACGGCAAGGACGGCGAGATCTGGGTGCTGGGCCGCATCGACGACGTGATGAACATTTCCGGTCACCGGATCTCGACGGCCGAAGTGGAGTCTGCACTCGTCGGACACTCCGGGGTGGCCGAGGCGGCCGTCGTCGGCGCCACCGACGACCACACCGGGCAGGCCATCTGCGCCTTCGTGATCCTGAAATCGCACCACGCGGACACCCCGCGCGAGCAGATGGTCGACGAGCTTCGCGCCGAGGTATCGCGGGAGATCTCGCCGATCGCCAAGCCCCGAGAGATCCACGTGGTGCCGGAACTTCCGAAGACCCGCAGCGGCAAGATCATGCGCCGGCTACTGCGCGACGTGGCCGAGGGCCGCGAACTCGGTGACACCTCGACGTTGGTGGATCCCAGCGTGTTCGAGGCGATCCGCGCGAGTAAGTAGCTGAGACCGTCCCGACGAGCGCTTGCGCGAGGAGCATCAGGCACCGACGAGCGCTCGCGCGAGGAGAATCAGGCACCGACCGGCACGAAGCCGCTTCCCGGCCGTCCCTTGGCGGTGATGTCGGCGAGTTGGGTGTTGAACGACATCGTCACCGCCGGGGTGTGCAGCGGGATGAACTTGATCACGCACGTCGGAAGGTCCTCGGAGAACGCTCCGTGGATCATTCCGACGAGCCTGTTGTTCACCGTGACCGGCGCTCCCGAGTCGCCGGGCTGCCCGCAGACCTGGTTGACGATGGTGCCGGGCTGCTCGCCGGGACCCCAGGTGACACCACACGAATAGCCGGTGGTGCGTCCCAGCTTGCAGGCGACGTCACCGAATTTGGGGTCCGGGCCGAGCCCGTCGATGCGGAACCCGTTCACCTGGTTGACCGGGGTGACTTTGGCCGGATCGAACTGGATCACCGCATAGTCGAGGCCGTCGTTTCCGGCGACCATTTTGCCGACGACACCCCCGGCCTCCTGACCCTCGGCGGCCACCACGGCCCCCGGTCCGCCGCAGTGCGCGGAGGTGAAGCCGATCAGGTTGCCGCGGTTGTCGGTACCGATGGCCGTCAGTGTGCACAGGGTCTCGCCGTCGACGACGAGACCGGAGCCTCCCCCGAGCGTCACCGGAACGGCTGCGTGTGCGGGCGCGACGATCCCGGGTATCAACACGGCGGTCAGCACCACGACGACGGCGCGAATTATCAGGCTCAGGCCACTGGTGCTCAAGAATCAATCCCCAATCAGCTGCCCGACCCGCGTTGCAAGGAGCCAGGCCAGTCTATCGGCGGGCGGAATCGTTTAGCGCGACGCCACGTGGCAACATTGACCGCGATATGTACCGCGACCTGATAGCAGAGGCGGGAAGGAAGCTTCCGTGAGCGACCGCAGAAATGGCGTGCCGACCACCGTGACGTCGATACCACTGGTGGATCCGCACGCCGCGAAGCCCGACCCCTCCATCGGTGATCTCGTGAAGGACGCCACCTCGCAGGTGTCGACCCTGGTGCGTGCCGAGGTGGAGCTTGCGAAGGCGGAGATCACCCGCGACGTCAAGAAGGGCCTCACGGGCAGCGTCTTCTTCATCTTGGCGCTGGTGGTGCTGTTCTATTCGACGTTCTTCTTTTTCTTCTTCCTCGCCGAGTTGCTGGACGGCTGGCTGTGGCGATGGGCCGCGTTCCTGATCGTCTTCGGGATCATGGTGGTGGTCACCGCGGTCCTTGCGCTGCTCGGCTACCTCAAGGTGCGCCGAATCCGTGGCCCGCAGAAGACCATCGAATCGTTCAAGGAGATCCCCGAGGCCCTGACCCCCGGGGCCGACAAGGCCGGTAAGGCGATCGCGTCGACGGACGGTAAGCAGTCGGCACCCGCCGACCCGTCGGGCTGGTAATGGGCAGGCCCGATCCGTCGGTTGTGCGCATCGGCGGACCGTGGCGCCATCTGGACGTGCACGCCAACGGGATTCGGTTCCACGTCGTCGAGGCGGAGCGGCGGGCGGACGCCGATGATTCATCGAGGGCGCTGGCGAATCGGCCGTTGGTGATCCTGCTGCACGGGTTCGGCTCCTTCTGGTACTCGTGGCGACACCAGCTGGCAGGTCTGACCGGCGCCCGCGTGGTGGCCGTCGACCTTCGCGGCTACGGGGGGAGCGACAAACCTCCGCGTGGCTATGACGGGTGGACGCTCGCCGGCGACACGGCGGGGCTGGTGCGCGCGCTGGGACACACGTCGGCCACGCTCGTCGGCCACGCTGACGGCGGCTTGGTCTGCTGGGCCACCTCGGTCCTGCACCCCAGATCGGTGCACGCGATCGCGGTGGTGAGCTCGCCGCACCCGGCCGCGCTGCGAACCTCGGTGATGACCCGGCGCGATCAGGGGCGTGCCCTACTGCCGTGGATGCTGCGCTACCAGGTGCCGATGTGGCCAGAGCGTGCCCTGACTCGGCACAACGGTGCCGAACTGGAGAGCCTGGTACGCAGTCGCGCGAGCGCCAAATGGCAGGCGAGTGAGGACTTCTCGCAGACGATCGACCACATGCGTAGGGCCATTCAGATCCCGTCGGCGGCCCATTCGGCGCTGGAGTATCAACGCTGGGCGGTGCGCAGCCAACTTCGCGGTGAGGGTCGTCGGTTCATGCAGTCGATGAAGCAGCCGCTCTCGGTTCCGATGCTGCATCTGCGGGGCGACGCCGACCCCTACGTGCTGGCCGACCCGGTGCATCGCACGCAGCGCTACGCACCCCATGGACGATTCGTATCGATCGACGGCGCAGGACATTTCGGGCATGAGGAGGCGCCCGAGACTGTCAACGAGCAGCTGTCACGCTTCCTGAAACAGGTCTACCCGTAGTCCGCCGGAACGGTATTCCAGCAGACACCAACTCGACCTTTCGCTGCTGGAATACAGTGCCGGCGTTGTGCGGGAGCAGTATTCGAGGTCAGCCGCTGATGCAGGTTCCGGTGGGCACCCGCTCGACGTTGCCCACCTTGGCCATCTGCCGGGCCACCTCGTCTGCGGTCAGCACGAATCCGGTGTCAACGTCGTCGACTGCGGCACCGAACACGACGCCGAGTACCTTGCCTCCCCGGTTGATCATGGGACCGCCTGAATTACCTTGCCGCACAGTGCCTCTGATGGTGTAGACCTCACGGGTCACGGTGGTGGAGCGGTAGATGTCGGGGCCCTGGAGCTCGATGATCTCCCGGACGCGCGCCGGCGTCGCGGTGAATTCCCCGCCTCCCGGAAAGCCCATGACGATGCCGTCGGTGCCCGACGGTGCCTCGCCCTCGGCGAACTGCAACGGCGCCGACGGCAGGTTGGGCACATCGAGGATCGAGATGTCGGCGTTGGGGTCGTAGGACACCACGCTGGCGTCGTAGGTCTGACCATCCACCTCGACGGTGACGCTCTCGGAGCCGGCGACCACGTGGGCGTTGGACATGACCCGGTTCGGCGCCACCACGAACCCGCTGCCCTCGAGCACCTTCTGACAACTCGGCGCGACCCCGCGGACCTTCACCACGCTGGGACGGGTCAGGGCGACCACGGCCGAGGTGGCCAGCGACGCGTCCGGCGCTTCGACGTCGACCGTCGACGTCGGCCCGAACGGCTTGAGCACGTCGTGCAGTCCGGCGTTCTCCCACAGCGCCGACAGCCGCTTGGGCACCGACCTCAGCCAGTTCGGCGCCACCGAATCGACCTCGGCGATCACCTGCGAGCCACGGACGGCCGCAGACAGATTGGGCTGCGGCGACGAGATCAACGCGGTACCGAGCAACCACGACGCCGTCAACACCAGGACCAGTTGAAGCGCCACGCCGACCACCGAGTCGAAGATGCGCAGCGTGGGGTTGTGGATCGCGCCACGCACCGCTCTGCCGAGCACGACGCCCGCGATTTCGCCGATCACCACCAGCGCCAATATCAGGAACAGCGTGGCGAACAGCTTGGTGCGCGGGCCGTCGATGTGGTTGGCGAGGTGGGGGGCGAGTAGGACGCCGGCCACCGCACCGAGCACCACCCCGACGAGGGCGAGCAGAGATCCCGGCGCACCGGACCGCCAACCGGAGATGGCGGCGATGAGCGCGACGGCGAGAATGGCTAAGTCCAGCCCCTGTGACGATGTCATAGTTGGGCATCACCGTAACTGCCCTGGGTGTCCAGGAGCGCCATTGCATCGTTGAGTTCGCGGACGTTGTCGGTATCCCACGGTGTCGCCCAGCCCGCGACGTCGAGCATCGCCGAGATGACCTGCCCGGTGAAACCCCACACGAGCATCTGATTGAGCAGGAAGGCCGGTCCCATGAATCGGCGGGTGTTCTCACTGCGGTACACCATGATCCGGTTTTCGGGATTGACGAACGCCCGCACCGGAATCCGCGCGACCAACGCCGTCTCGGCCGCGTCGACGACGCCGACCGGACCGGGATCCGGCGAGTACGCGAGCACCGGCACGACATGGAATCCCGACGGTGGGATGAACATCCGCTCCAGGGTGGCCAGCGGGTGCAGCCGGGTTCCGTCGAGGCCGGTCTCCTCGGTGGCCTCCCGGAGCGCGGTGTCGACCGGACCGCTGTCGACGGGGTCTGCGGCGCCGCCCGGAAAGGCCGCCTGCCCGGCGTGATGCCGCAGGGTCGACGCCCGCACGGTGACCAGCAGGTCCGCGTCCGCGGGAAGCGTCCCCGGCGAACCCTCCGCAGGCCCGGAGAACAGCACCAGCACGGCGGCGTCGCGGCGGGCGCCCGTCACCGCGGCGGTGGCGTTGGCCGCGGTCAGCGCGGCGAGGACGTCCGCAGGCACCCGGCGGCGGTACGCACTCTTGACGGCACCCGGCCGCTCGACCAGAGGTGTCAGCCAGGGCGGAGCGGCGGCGGGGGCCAGATTGCCGTCCCTGCTGTCCCAGCTCACGTGCCTATTCCTAACTTCGGGTTGACCGCTTCGGCGATGTCGTCGGCGGTGGCGAACGACCGAGGCAGGATCTCGGCCACGCTACCGTCAGCGCGCAAAACCACTGTTGCCGGCATGACATTGGGCACCCGCAGCGCCGCCGCGATGGTCCTGCGACCGTCCTGCAGGGTCGGCAGCCGAACCCCGAGCTCGGCGAGGCGCAGCAACGCCGCGGTCTCGTTCTCGTCCTGGTGGACCGTCAGCACCTGAACGTCGGGTCCGACGCGACGCTGGTACTCGGCCATCGCGGGGAGTTCCTCGGCGCACGGCCCACACCAGTAGGCCCACAGGTTCAGCACGGTCGGGCGGCCCGCGACGGCTTCGGCGACGGCGACGTTCGACCCGTCTCCCGCACACTCGAGCACGATGCCGCGCAGGGTTTCGGGGCCTGGCCCCCCGCCGGGGCCGGGGCAGGGTTCGAGTTCGGCGCGGGCGCGCGGCGCCGCGAGCGCCTCGGCGGTGTCGGCGTCGCGGCGGTCGCGCGCGGAGACGGTGTCCGAGGTCGACGACGAGGACGGCCGCTCATCGGCGCCGAGTTCCGTCCACAGCGCCACCCCGAGAGCCACGACGATCACCATCGCCACGACACTCCAGCGGACCGACGCGCTCATCGGGCGGAAACGGCCGGCGCCTAGAGTCCGGCCAGCGCGAGCAGGTGCTCGGTCTCGGGTCCCTTGACCAGCGGGGCGGCGACCAGCGGGTCGGTGGGGCCGATGCCGAACGACGGGCAGTCCTTGGCCAGCACGCAGACACCACACGCGGGCTTGCGGGCGTGGCACACCCGGCGGCCATGGAAGATCACCCGGTGGCTGAGCAGGGTCCACTCACTGCGCTCGATGAGTTCGCCGATGGCGTGCTCGACCTTCACCGGATCCTCCAGCGAGGTCCACCCCCACCGCCGGACCAGCCTGCCGAAGTGGGTGTCGACGGTGATGCCCGGGACGTCGAACGCGTTGCCGAGGATGACGTTGGCGGTCTTGCGGCCCACGCCCGGCAGCGTCACGAGCTCGTCGAGGGTGGCGGGCACCTGCCCGCCGAACCGCTCCGTCAACTCCTGGCCCAACCGGATGAGCGAGTTGGCCTTGTTGCGGTAGAACCCGGTGGGCCTGACCATCTCCTCGAGCTCGGTGCGGTCGGCGGTGGCGTAGTCCAGGGCGGTGCGGTACTTCTTGAACAGCGCAGGCGTCGTGAGGTTGACACCCTTGTCGGTGCTCTGCGCGGACAAGATGGTCGCCACGGTGAGCTCGAGCGGGTTGGTGAAGTCCAGCTCGCAATAAACGTGTGGAAACGCCTGCGCCAGAGTGCGATTCATCCTCCGGGCCCGCCGGACGAGACCAAGACGCGTCTCCTTGTCCCACTTGCGGGCCGGCGCTCGCCGCACCGGCTTCTCGCCGCCTGCTCCGCGTGCCGACGTCTCACCCACAGTCACCACGCCAGCCTACTGAGCGGGTCCGACGCGCCGGGGGTGGGATCGGTCCTTAACGACAACGATTCGTGATCCTGCCGAGACCTTGGCCGTGTTTACTTCCCCGTGTGTCGTGGTTGCTCGTTGCGCTGATTCCGGGGTTGCTGATGTTGGCGACCTTCGGTCTTGAGCGCGTCGAGGCGAGCCTCGGCCGTGACACCATCTCCGCCGACGACGTCGCCGAGTTTCTCGACCAGGCCGAGGCCAGCGACGTCGATACGCTGGCCCGCGACGGCATGGGCACCGCGATGCACAGCCTTCAGCGACGCCTGAACGAGCAGGATTCGACGAGGGTCGGGCTACTCGAACACGTTCAGGTTCCAGGTTTGCCGACGCACCAGTACTTCCACCACCACCCGAATCCTGGGTTTCAGCAGACTCGGCACGCGAATCCTGTGTAGCGTGGGCAGGTCACGAAAAGCCGTCCCCTTAGACTGATCTGACGATCCGGCTTGGGGTCGTCTTCTGTATGTCTGACCATCGAACAGCGACAAGAGGGGCAACGTGGACGAGATCCTGGCCAGGGCCGGAATCTTCCAGGGGGTCGAACCCAGCGCCGTTTCCGCGCTGACCAAACAACTTCAGCCCGTCGACTTCCCACGCGGACACACCGTGTTCGCGGAGGGCGAGCCCGGAGACCGGCTTTACATCATCATCTCCGGGAAAGTGAAGATCGGCCGACGTTCACCGGACGGTCGCGAGAACCTGCTGACGATCATGGGCCCATCCGACATGTTCGGTGAGCTCTCGATCTTCGACCCCGGGCCACGCACGTCGAGCGCCACCACCATCACCGAGGTGCGCGCCGTGTCGATGGACCGCGAGGCGCTGCGCGCGTGGATCGCCGACCGTCCCGAGATCGCCGAGCAATTGCTGCGGGTGTTGGCCCGCCGGCTGCGGCGCACCAACAACAACCTCGCGGACCTGATCTTCACCGACGTGCCCGGCCGAGTGGCCAAGCAGCTGCTGCAGCTGGCGCAGAGGTTCGGCACCCAAGAGGGTGGCGCGCTGCGGGTGACGCACGACCTGACGCAGGAAGAGATCGCACAGCTGGTCGGGGCATCGCGCGAGACGGTCAACAAGGCGCTCGCCGATTTCGCCCACCGGGGCTGGATCCGCCTGGAGGGCAAGAGCGTGCTGATCTCGGACTCCGAGCGGCTGGCGCGCCGAGCGAGGTAACGAGCGAGAATCCAGCGCCGGCGAGGTAACCCCGCTTCGCCGAAACGGCATTCCGGCAGGAAAAGTGCGAGAACATGCCTGCGTGGATGCAATCTCGGCGCCAAAGCTCGCGCTGAAGCTCGCACCGAAGCTCGCGCTGATCGGGATGCTCGCGCTGGCCGTCCTGCCCGCGTGCTCGAGGGCACCTGAGCCCGCGAACCCGACTGATTCGACCACCGCCACGGCGGCACCCACTGCGACGAGCGCACCGACCTCCGTCACCACCCCCACTGACGCCGCCACACCCGGCGTCCCCGCGACAGCCGAGCAGGCCGCGGACTGCGGGACCAACCCGGAGAATGCGCCGGTGCCGACCGCCGAGCAGTACGCCGCGGTTCCCGAAGCCGACCAGGTCGCCGTCACCGTGACCGGGATCGCCTCGGGGGCCGTCACGCCGTCACAACCCGCCGAGATCGACGTCAGCATCTGCAACGACTCCCCGGTGTCCTATCCGAATGTCGGGCTCGTCGTCGCACTGGAGCACTGCAGCTGCGCGGCCAACCCGATGCAGATCCCGTCGGGCACCGTCGAGTACCTCGACCCGGCCACCGAGACGTGGGTTCCGCTGCAGCACCCCGTGGAGGGCGGAGGCATGGACCATCTCGGGCAGTTCACCAACGCGCAGAAGCTTCCCAAGGGCGCGGTGGTCACGGTGCGCTATCGCATCACCCTCGACGCGTCGATGGGCGACGGCGACGGTGGGGTGTCGGCGACCGTTGTCACCGCCGAGGGTCCGCTCAACCCACTCGGCACGGCGCGGCTGCCGTTCGCAGTGGTGGCCGGCTGAGGTCAGCGCCGCAGATAGTTCAGCTGCGCCTGAACGCTCCACTCCGCTGCGTCCCATAGCTTTTCATCGACATCGGTGTAGACGTGCTCGACGATCTGGCGGGCGCCGGCGTCGTCGCCGAGATCGCCGAGCGCGGTGCGAACCTGATCGAGGCGCTCCTCCCGGTGCGCGAGATACGTCTCGCTGACGGCCACCATGTCGTCGAGTTCGGGGCCGTGTCCGGGCAGCACCATGCGATGCCCCACACCACGCAGCCGTCGCAATGACTCCAGGTAGTCGCCCAGGTCGCCGTCCTCGTGGTCGATCACCGTGGTGCCGCGCCCCAGGATGGTGTCCGCGGTCAGCACCGCATCGTCGATCAGGAAGGACACCGAGTCGGCGGTATGGCCAGGGGTGGCCATGACCGAGATCCGCAGCCCCGCCGCGTCGATGACCTCGCCGTCGGTCAGCGGCCCGCCCAGGCCGCGCAGGAACCCGCTTCCCACCGAGCGCACGACCGCCCCGGTGAGGTCGACGATCCGGTCGATTCCGCCGGTGTGATCGGAGTGACGGTGGCTGATCAGCACCAGTGGGATCGGCCCGAGCGCGGCGAGACGCTCGATGTGCTCGTCAGCTACGACCGAGTCGTCGGGTCCCGGGTCGACGACGACCATCTCGTCGCTGCCCGGACCGCGCAGCACCCAGGTGTTGGTGCCCTCGAGCGTCATCAACCCCGGGTTGTCGCACAGCAGCACGGACGCGGTGTCGGTGACCGGTCGCAACAGACCGTAGGCGGGATGCTCGAGTCCGCTCACCCGTCACGCGACCTCGACGATGACTTCCACCTCGACCGGGGCGTCCAGCGGCAGCTCGGAGACACCGACCGCCGACCGGGCGTGCTGCCCGGCTTCGCCGAAGACCTGCCCGAACAGCTCGGAGGCGCCGTTGACGACGCTGGGCTGGCCGTTGAATCCGGGTGCCGAGGCGACGAAGCCGACGACCTTGACGACGCGCACCACCGAGTCGATGCCGACCAGCGAGTGCACGGCCGCCAGCGCGTTCAGCGCGCACTGGCGCGCCAGGCTCTTCGCCTGCTCAGGGGAGACCGATGCTCCGACCTTGCCTGCGAGCGGCAACTCACCGGACATCATGGGTAGCTGGCCCGACGTATAGACGAGGTTCCCGGTGCGCACCGCAGGCACGTAGGCCGCCAGGGGCGCGACGACCTGGGGCAGCTCGATGCCCAGTTCGGCCAGACGAGCCGACCAGGTGCCATTTCCCGGGTCGCTTCGCTCCTGCCCGCCGGAACCACTCACTTCGGCCGCTTCAGGTAGGCGATGTGCTGCTCGCCGGTCGGCCCGAGCAACACCGAGACAAGCTCCCAACCGTCCTCACCCCACTGGTCGAGGATCTGTTTGGTGGCGTGTGTCAGCAGCGGGACGGTTGCGTACTCCCAGCGGGTCGGTTCGCTCATGCGGCCGAGCTTATCGGTCGACGAACCGGCTATGGCTAGCATGCACTGGTGGCTACCACATCAACCGGGACAACGGATGGTCCCAAGCCGGTCGGCTGGCCGGCCCGCCTGACCAAGGCGCGCCTGCACTTCGTCACCGGCAAAGGCGGCACCGGCAAGTCGACGATCGCCGCCTCGCTGGCGTTGGCGCTGGCCGCTGGTGGTCGCAAGGTGCTCCTGGTGGAAGTCGAAGGGCGCCAAGGCATTGCGCAGCTCTTCGATGTGCCGCCGCTGCCCTACGAGGAGCTCAAGATCGCGACCGCCGAGGGCGGTGGCCAGGTCAACGCGCTGGCGATCGACACCGAGGCGGCGTTCCTGGAGTACCTCGACATGTTCTACAACCTGGGGCTGGCGGGACGGGCGATGCGCCGGATCGGCGCCGTGGAGTTCGCGACGACGATCGCGCCCGGTCTCCGCGACGTTCTACTCACCGGCAAGATCAAGGAAATCGTGACCCGCACCAAGGCAGAGGCGAAGGGCAATCATTCCCTCTACGACGCCGTGGTGGTGGACGCGCCGCCCACCGGCCGGATCGCCCGCTTCCTGGACGTCACCAAGGCGGTCTCCGACCTCGCCAAGGGCGGACCGGTGCACTCGCAGGCCGAGGGCGTGGTCAAGCTGCTGCACTCCGACCTGACGGCGATCCATCTGGTGACGCTGCTGGAGTCGCTGCCGATCCAGGAGACGATCGAGGCGATCGGCGAGCTGCGCCAGATGGAGCTGCCGATCGGCAGCGTGATCGTCAACCGGAACATTCCGGCCTATCTGTCACCCGACGACCTCGCGAAGGCCGCGGAGGGTGACATCGACGCCGACGCGGTGAAGGCCGGGCTGGCCAGTGCCGGAATCACGTTGTCCGACGAGGATTTCGCCGGTCTGCTCACCGAGACCATCCAGCATGCGACCCGCATCGCAGCGCGCACCGAGAGCGCCGAACAACTCGTCGAGATCGACGTCTCCCGCCTCGAACTGCCGACGCTGCCCGATGGTGTCGATCTGGGCAGCCTGTACGAACTGGCCGAAGCGCTCGCCCAACAGGGTGTGCGGTGAGCAGGAGATGGCCACGATGAGCGGTTGCGCGAAGAGGAGATGGCCCCGATGAGCACCACCCCACCGGCCCTGGACATGGCCGCGATCCTGCACGACACCTCGAACCGGGTGGTCGTCTGCTGCGGTGCGGGCGGTGTCGGCAAGACCACCACCGCCGCCGCGATGGCGCTGCGGGCCGCCGAGTACGGGCGCACCGTCGTGGTGCTGACCATCGACCCGGCCAAGCGGCTGGCCCAGGCGCTGGGGATCAGGGATCTGGGCAACAACCCGCAGCGGGTTCCGTTGGCGCCGGAGGTGACCGGCGAACTGTTCGCGATGATGCTCGACATGCGCCGCACGTTCGACGAGATGGTGCTCCAGTACTCCGGCGAAGGCACCGCCGACGCCATTCTGGACAACCAGTTCTATCAAACCGTGGCCACCTCACTTGCCGGTACGCAGGAGTACATGGCCATGGAGAAGCTGGGTCAGCTTCTGGCAGAAGACAAATGGGACCTGATCGTGGTGGACACCCCGCCGTCGCGCAACGCGCTGGACTTCCTGGACGCGCCGAAGCGGTTGGGCAGTTTCATGGACAGCAGGTTGTGGCGGTTGCTGTTGGCCCCGGGTCGCGGCATCGGCCGACTCGTCACCGGTGCGGTCGGTCTCGCGATGAAGGGGATGTCGACGATCCTCGGATCGCAGATGCTCTCCGATGCGGCCGGCTTCGTCCAGTCCCTCGACGCCACGTTCGGCGGATTCCGGGAGAAGGCCGACCGCACCTACGAACTGCTCAAGCGGCGCGGCACTCAGTTCGTCGTGGTGTCGGCGGCCGAACCGGATGCCCTGCGGGAGGCGTCTTTCTTCGTCGATCGGCTGTCCACCGAGCACATGCCGCTGGCGGGGTTGATCCTCAATCGCACTCATCCCACGCTGTGCAGCCTGCACTCCGACACGGCGGCCGAGGCAGCGGAGGCCTTGCAGAAGACGGATCCCGACTCGCTGGCCGTGGCCGCGCTTCGGATCCACGCTGCTCGCGCGTCGACAGCCAAGCGGGAAGTGCGACTGCTGTCGCGGTTCACGGGCGCGAATCCGCACGTGGCGATCGTGGGTGTGCCGTCACTGCCGTTCGACGTCTCGGATCTGGAGGCACTGAGGGCGATCGCCGATCAGATCACCGGCGAGGCCCCCGCGACATCCCAGGCCTAGAGGACCGGACGGCGGCGGGTTAGATTAGCCTGCGCTGCGGTGCTTGCGCTGAGCAGCAAAGAACTCAGACCAGGAAACAACTTCGGGGTGCTGCTTGAGCAGGGCGCGGCGTTGGCGTTCGGTCATGCCTCCCCAGACTCCGAACTCAACCCGATTGTCCAGGGCGTCGGCCCCGCATTCCGCCATCACGGGGCAGTGCCGGCAGATCACCGCGGCTTTGCGCTGGGCGGCGCCGCGGACGAAGAGCTCGTCCGGATCCGCCTGACGACACCGGGCCTGCGAAACCCAAGCAATACGGGCTTCTGCCTCTTTGCCGTGCACAATGGTGGTGGCGGTCGTACTGACGGTGGCCTTGCCAGCGGCGGGCTTGATACCTGACACCTGCGTTCCCCTTAGCTCTGGCCGCGCCCCGACAACGCAGACGTCTATCTACATCGGCGTCAATCACAGAGTGCGATCTGCGCCACACTGCGGGTATCAGGTGTGACCTGTATCGCACTGTCTGATCAACTTAGGTGGTCAGGGGCGTTCTGCGCAATACGTTCGTGACCACTTTTTTGGGACGACCGTGCCGTCAGGCCCGTACAGTGCCGGAACTCGGCATCTGTCATGGGCTGCCGCCAGTCCATTGGCGCTGCTCCGTGAATAACGGGCCCGAAGTCGTCGCTACTCTGTACCCATGCCGGAGGACGCCCCTACCCGGCCGCCGGTGGCGGTGACGGTCATCAAGCTCGCCTGGTGCTGTTTGCTCGCCAGCGTGGTGGCCGCAGCCCTGATGTTCCCGGTCGTCGGCGGGTTTGGTCTGGTGTCCAACCGCGCCTCTGACGTCGTAGCCAACGGTTCTGCCCAACTCGTCGAGGGCGAGGTGCCTCAGGTGTCGACGATGGTCGACGCCAAGGGAAACATCATCGCCTGGCTCTACACCCAGCGACGGTTTGAAGTGCCCAGCGATCAGATAGCCAACACGATGAAGCTGGCGATCGTCTCGATCGAGGACAAGAGGTTTGCCGACCACAACGGTGTGGACTGGCAGGGCACGCTCACCGGGCTTTCGGGATACCTGTCCGGCAATCTCGACACCCGCGGCGGCTCGACGCTGGAGCAGCAGTACGTCAAGAACTATCAGCTGTTGGTGATCGCCCAGACCGATGCCGAGAAGCGTGCGGCGATCGAGACCACCCCGGCCCGCAAGCTGCGCGAGATACGGATGGCGCTGACGCTGGACAAGACGTTCACCAAGCCGGAGATCCTGACGCGCTACCTCAACCTGGTGTCGTTCGGCAACGGCGCGTTCGGCGTGCAGGACGCGGCGCAGACCTATTTCGGCGTGAACGCTGCCGAGCTGAACTGGCAGCAGGCCGCACTGCTGGCGGGCATGGTTCAGTCGACGAGCACGCTGAATCCCTACACCAATCCCGACGGCGCGCTGGCGCGTCGAAACGTGGTGCTGGACACCATGATCGAGAATCTTCCCGAATACGCCAACGAGCTCCGCGAAGCCAGCCAGCAGCCGCTGGGGGTACTGCCGCAGCCCAAGGAGCTGCCCCGCGGCTGCATCGCGGCCGGCGACCGCGCGTTCTTCTGTGACTACGCGCTGGACTATCTGGCCCGCGCCGGCATCAGCAAGGATCAGGTCGCCAAGGGCGGCTATCTGATCAGGACGACGCTGGACCCCGATGTGCAGGGCGCGGTGAAGTCCGCGATCAACGGCATCGCCAGCCCCGATCTCCCGGGCGTCGCGAGCGTGATGAGCGTGGTTCGTCCTGGCAAGGAGTCCCACCCTGTCCTCGCGATGGCGAGCAACCGGACGTATGGCCTGAACCTCGACGCCGGCGAGACGATGCAGCCGCAGCCGTTCTCACTGGTGGGCAACGGCGCGGGGTCGGTCTTCAAGGTCTTCACCACCGCAGCCGCGCTGGACATGGGGATGGGGATCAACGCGCAGCTCGACGCGCCGTCGCGGTTCGAGGCCAAGGGCCTGGGTACCGGCGGTGCCCGCGGCTGTCCGCCCGCGACCTGGTGCGTGCAGAACGCAGGCAACTACCGCGGGTCGATGAACGTGACCGATGCGCTGGCGACGTCGCCGAACACCGCGTTCGCGAAGCTGATCGCGCAGGTGGGCGTGCAACGCACCGTGGACATGGCGGTGAAGTTGGGCCTGCGGTCTTACGCGCTGCCGGGTACGGCGCGCGACTCCGACCCGGAAAGCAACGAGAGCCTGGCCGATTTCGTCAAGCGCCAGAACCTGGGCTCGTTCACGCTGGGCCCGATCGAGGTGAACGCGCTGGAACTGTCCAACGTCGGTGCGACGCTCGCGTCCGGCGGCACGTGGTGTCCCCCGAACCCGATCGCCGAGGTCATCGATCGCAACGGCGAGCCGGTCTCGGTGACCACGGAGACCTGCGAGCAGGCGGTGCCGGAAGGCCTCGCCAACACTCTGGCCAACGCGATGAGCAAGGACGACACCGGCGCGGGCACTGCCGCCGGAGCAGCGGGTTCGGTGGGTTGGAGCCTGCCGATGTCGGGCAAGACCGGCACCACCGAAGCCAACAGGTCGTCGGCGTTTCTCGGGTTCACCAATCAGTACGCCGCAGCCAGCTACATCTATGACGATTCCACCAATCCCAGCGAGTTGTGTTCGTTCCCGTTGCGTCAATGCGGCAGCGGAAACCTGTTCGGCGGCAACGAACCCGCCCGGACCTGGTTCACCGCGATGAACCCGATCGCCACCACGTTCGGAGACGTCACGCTGCCGCCGACCGACCCCCGCTACGTCGACGGCGCACCCGGTTCGCGGGTACCCAGCGTCGCCGGCATGAGCCAGGACACCGCTCGGCAGCGACTGCGCGACGCCGGCTTCCAGGTCGCCGATCAGTCGACACCGGTGAACAGCGGCGCCTCGTACGGTTCGGTCGTCGGGACGTCGCCGAGCGGTCAAACGGTGCCCGGATCGATCATCACGATCCAGATCTCCAACGGCATCCCTCCTGCCCCGCCTCCGCCGCCGCCCGGTGCCCCGCCGCCCGGGATACCCGGTTTTCCGCCGCCACCGATCGGGCAGACGGTCATCGAGATCCCCGGCCTGCCCCCGATCACGGTGCCGGTGCTCGGTCCACCGCCGCCACCGCCGCCACCCCCACCCGGGTAGACCCGGCGACGCTCTGTGGCGCTCAGCCGGTGGCAGTAGGCTGCCTGCATGGCTGCCGCTACGCCCGGATCGATTCTGAAGACCACTGCCGCCGCATCGGTGGGCACCCTCGTGGCCGGTATCGGATACGCCTCGCTGATCGAGCGCAACGCTTTCGTGGTCCGCGAGGCGACCATGCCGGTGCTCTCTCCGGGGTCGTCGCCGCTGAAGGTCCTGCACATCAGTGACATCCATATGCGACCCTCTCAGCGCCGCAAGCAGGCGTGGCTGCGGGAACTGGCCGGCTGGCAGCCCGACTTCGTGGTCAACACCGGCGACAACCTCTCGCACCCGAAAGCCGTGCCTGCCGTGGTGCAGGCCCTGGGCGATCTGCTCTCGGTGCCTGGCATGTTCGTGTTCGGCAGCAACGACTACTTCGCGCCCAAGCTGAAGAACCCCGCGAACTACCTGACCAATCCGAGCCACCGGATTCACGGGGAGCCGCTGCCGTGGCAGGACCTGCGCGCAGCGTTCACCGAACGCGGTTGGCTGGACATGACACACACCAAGCGTGAGATCGAGGTGGCGGGCCTGTACATCGCCGCGGCCGGCGTCGACGATCCGCACCTGAAGCGGGACCGCTACGACACCATCGCCGGGGCGGCGAACCCGACTGCCAACCTCACGTTGGGCCTGACGCACTCCCCCGAGCCGCGGGTGCTCGATCGCTTCGCCGCCGACGGCTACCAGCTGGTGATGGCCGGCCACACGCATGGCGGACAGCTGTGCCTGCCGTTCTACGGTGCCATCGTCACCAACTGCGACCTCGACCGGTCGCGGGCCAAGGGCCCGTCCCGGTGGGGCGCGCGTACCCAGTTGCACGTGTCGGCGGGCATCGGCACCTCGCCGTTCGCCCCGCTGCGGTTCTGCTGCCGCCCGGAGGCCACGCTGCTGACCCTCGTGGCGGCACCGACGGGAGGGGCGAACGCCGCGGTGCGCGCGGGGCAATCGCATCCATCCGTCTCGGCACGGTGAGCGGGTCGGCCTCATCCGCCAGTCGCAGCCTGTCACGTTCGTGGGCGGACAACGCGGTCCGGTTGATCGCGGCCGACGCCCGGCGCAGCGCTGACACGCATCTGCTGCGCTACCCACTGCCGTCGCGTTGGTGCACGGACGTCGACGTCGCGCTCTACCTCAAGGACGAGACCACCCACATCACCGGCAGCCTCAAGCACCGGTTGGCACGCTCGCTGTTTCTCTACGCGCTGTGTAACGGGTGGATCGGCGAGAACACCACCGTCATCGAGGCGTCGTCGGGTTCGACGGCGGTGTCGGAGGCCTACTTCGCGGCGATGCTTGATCTGCCGTTCATTGCGGTGATGCCGGCGACGACGAGCGCCACGAAGATCGCACTGATCGAATCCCAAGGCGGCCGTTGCCATTTCGTCCGCGAGTCGGCTCAGGTGTACGCGGAGGCGCAGCGGCTGGCCTCCGAGACGGGCGGGCACTACCTCGATCAGTTCACCAACGCCGAGCGCGCCACCGACTGGCGCGGCAACAACAACATTGCCGAGTCCATCTTTGACCAGATGGACGAGGAGCGACATCCGGTGCCGGAGTGGATCGTGGTGGGTGCGGGCACCGGCGGCACCAGCGCGACGATCGGCCGGTACATCCGTTACCGCCGCCACCCGACCCGGTTGTGCGTGGTGGACCCGGAGAACTCCGCGTTCTTCCCGTCGTATGCCAACGGCGACCCCGACCTCGTGACGAGGGCGTCCTCCCGGATCGAGGGCATCGGGCGTCCCCGTGTCGAGCCGTCATTCCTGCCCGATGTGGTGGACCGGATGATCTCGGTACCGGATGACGCGTCGGTGGCCGCCGCCCATCACATGAGCCGGGTGCTCGGCCGCCGCGTCGGACCGTCGACGGGCACCAACCTGTGGGGTGCGTTCGGGCTACTCGCCGAGATGGTCGCCGAGGGCCGCAGCGGCTCGGTGGTCACGCTGCTCGCCGACAGCGGCGACCGCTATGCCGACACCTATTTCTGCGATGAATGGCTGACCAGCCACGGGCTCGACCCGTCGGGGCCGGCTGAGGTACTCGCCGAATTCGAGCGATCGGGACGCTGGCCCTGATCCTCGGCGCCGCGGGTGAGCGGACCGTCGGACGTCAGGAACAGCCACAGTGCTGCCAGCGCGAAGAAGCCCAGGTAGATCGATGCGCCTAACCCAGTCATGTCACGCCTCGTTTCGTTCGTGATTTCTCTGTCAGAGTGCATAACGCCACCGACAACCCAGATCCATCCCACGGCGTGTCGCAGGCGCAATACGCGTTTGGCTTCAACCCTGGGCGGTGCGATAGGCTGTCGTGGCTTCACGCGGGGTGTGGCGCAGCTTGGTAGCGTGCTTCGTTCGGGACGAAGAGGTCGTGGGTTCGAATCCCGCCACCCCGACTCATGTATCGCAGTGAGAGGCCCTGATCCGGTGTCCGGTTCGGGGCCTTTTTCTGTCTCAGTCCGTAGCTGGTCCACAGCAGATTCGTGCAGGCACGCCAGATGCGCTGTCTCATGAGGTTGGGTGTCACGTCGACGGCAATGTCGACAATTCGTCGACTACTCCGGACCGTGCAGGCAACTCGTAAAACCTTATCCGCCAGGCGGATACCCTGCGCCAGCGCCACGACGCTAGCCCAGTGCCGTGCCAAAGAGCAGGCCAAGCAGGTAGGTGATCGCGGCGGCACCGTAACCGATGAGCAGCTGCCGCATCGCTCGACGCAGGGGTGGTCCGCCGGACAACAGGCCCACGACTGCGCCGGTCGCCAGCAGTGCCATTCCGACGAGGACGGCGGCTACGACGAGCGCGAGTGTGCCCTGCAGGCCGAACAGGTACGGCAGCACCGGAATGAGCGCGCCCGAAGCAAAGAAGCCGAAGCTGGACATCGCGGCCCCGAGCCCGGTGCCGACCGCTTCGTCTGTGTCGGTGTTTGTCCCAGCGCCGACGGAGTGGGTGGTCACACCCGAGGTGAGGTTCGCCAGTACGTCACCTGCGTGCGCCTCGGCGTCAGACGCGGTCATGCCGCGGGCCTGGTAAACCAGCGCCAACTCGTTGGCTTCGACGTCTAGTTGGGGCAGTGCAGTGCCTGCCTGGGGGTTGGGGGTTGAGGCTGCCAGCAATTCACGCTGGGAGCTCACCGACACATACTCACCCGCTCCCATGGACAGGGCACCAGCGAGCAGTCCGGCCAACCCGGTGACGAGCACGGTGTGGTTGCCTACTCCGCTGGCGCTGACACCCAGCACCAGGGCGAGATTGCTCACCAGGCCGTCGTTGGCCCCGAACACTGCAGCCCGAAAGCTACCTGAGAGTCGGTTGCGGCCACGGGCAGCTAAGGCCCTGACGACTTCCTCGTGAATACGCTCGTCCGCCGCCATGGTGGGGGTGGCATCAACGTCGGTGTCATACGTCGAGCGGGCCTCAGCCCGCTGGGCGAGAGCGAGTACGAACACCGACCCGAAGTGCCGCGCCAGGAAGCCGAGGATGCGAGTACGCAGATCAGCCGAACGGGGTTTGCCGACCTCGTCACCGAGCAAGTCCCGCCAATGCCGTTCGTGGCGACCTTCGGCGGCCGCCAGCGCAAGCAGGATGTCTCGCTCTTCGCCGGTGCGTCGGCCCGCGAGATCGCGATACACAGCCGCCTCTGCCTGCTCGTCGGCCAAATGCTGGCGCCAGCGGCGAAGATCAGCCGGACTCGGGCGCTCAGGCTCGGACGAGGGCGCCTGCGCCTCCCGTTTCTTGCGACGAAATACTCCGCTGCTATCCGTCATGGGCGGGATCATCCCTCGTTGACGTGCGCGATGTCACTCCGACGGAGCGCAGCAATGCTTTTCGCTCGGTCGCTGCGATCTCCGGTGGGTCGACGTCACGCCGTGCCGGCTGAGCCGAAGCCTCTCAGGACGGCGTCGACCGCCGCCTCGATGACGTCGTCGTCCGGAACCGTGCCGAACATCAGAGACGGGCACGCGACGACGCCGGCGAGCATCGAGATCGCCGCTTCGAGCTGTGCTCCCTGCAGGAATTCGGCGAGCATCGTCCGGATCGGTCGCTGAGCACTGGTGTTGATCGCATCCCTGAGTTCGCTCATCGTCTCGACCGGCGCCCACTGGGCCATCGTCGTCAGCACCCGGTCGAGTCGCAGGTCGAGCACGGCCCGACGGAACACCTTCAGCTCACCGATCAAATCTGCTCGCATGTCGCCGGTGCGCTCGTGGTGCGGCATCTCGCCGAGGGCGTCGAGCGCCGCCGCGACGAGATCGAATCTCGATGGCCAGTGCGAATACAGGGTGGTCTTGGAATATCCGGCGATCTCGGCAACACGCGCATGAGTGAGCGCGTCTGACCCCTCCCGGGTCAGCACATCAAGAGCCGTCCGCGCGACGTCGGCGCGGGTTCGCGTTACCCGAGAATCTTCGACCGTCGCAGGACGGTGCCCGGACGTCACGGTGACACGTCGTTTCACTCCTGCCCGACGCGCCCTTTGCGCTGGTCGGAACCCACTTTAACCGGTGGACAAATTATTCAAAACCGTAAGATATGACCACTAGTGAACTAGATGTTCATTACTGTACCGTCAGTTCGGTCCCATCCGATTCATTCTCCAGAGGTGAGCGATGATTCCCGAACAACTCACGCAGTCCCAATTCGATACCGTCTACAACTTCTTGTCTCTGGTGATCGCGGCCCAACTCTTCGGCGCGATCTTCCTGTTGGCCGTACAACCCAGGGTGCTGGCCCGCTACCGCCAGGCCCTGGTGATCTCCGCGATCGTGTGCGGCATCGCGGCCTACCACTACTTCCGGATCTTCCAGTCGTTCAAAGACGCGTTCGTGACGGACGCAGCCGGCGGGAGGGGAATCTACGTTCAGGCCGCAGGGGAATCGTTCAACGAGGGCTACCGCTACGTCGACTGGTTGCTCACGGTGCCGCTGCTGCTCACCGAGCTCATCGTGGTTCTGGCGCTTGCCCGCAAGCTCCGAAACTCGTTGCTGTACAGGCTGATTCCCGCATCGGCCCTGATGATCGCCCTCGGGTACCCCGGCGAGATCAGCGGTGACAACGGAATCCGGAACATCTTCGGTCTGCTGTCCACACTCCCGTTCCTCTACATCCTCTATGTGCTGTTCGTCGAGCTGACCCGCTCGCTGGACCGTCAGCCCGCCGCGGTGCGGACCACGGTCAGCCGGATGAGGATCCTGCTACTGGCAACGTGGGGCGTCTATCCGATCGCCTACATCATTCCGCTGCTGGGGTTCGACGGAGCCGCCGCATGGGTGGCCAAGCAGGGCGGGTACTCGATCGCCGACATCCTCGCGAAGGTCCTCTACGGGCTGCTCATCTACAAGATCGCGCGGCTCAAGTCGTTCTCCGATGACCCGGAGTTCGCCAGGCAGGAGATCGAGCACGACGACCAGGACGCCGCAGCCGCGTCGAACGGCGGCAGGGCATTGAAGGTCACGACGACCATCGGCCCGAAGGACATCGCGGCGCCGTCGGCGTAGCCGGTACACCGTCGTGGTTGATGTGGAACGGCAGGCAAGGGGCCGGATAGCGCACGGTCAAAGCGGCCGTTCCACGTCAGCCGGCATGCTGCCGGTCGCTGCGTCCTGTTCACGGTGGCTGGTGATCGGCACCGTGTTGCTGACGGGCGGGCACCTCGTCGGGGTGCCCGCCCTCACCGCGCCGGTGATCTTGGCGATCGCCGGGGCCGGGTTCGTCCTGGGGGTCCCGCACGGAGCGGTCGACCATGTGATGGCGGCTCGTTTGTCCCGCGGCCGACCAATCGTGTTGATCGCCGCCGCATACGGAGGGGTGGCCGCAGCGGCGTGGGCGCTGATGGCGTGGGCCGGTCCGATCGCCCTGGTCACGGTCGTGACACTCAGCGCCCTGCACTTCGGCCTCGGCGAACTCGAGGTCTCTCGCCGGCTCACCGGATGGCGACCCGATCGCCTCAGTGCCGCGGCCATCGTCGTCGCGGGCTGCGGAGCGTTGCTGCTCCCGCTGGCCCGTTCCGGCGATCAGCTCAGCGAGGTGGCGGCAGCCGTCTCGCCAGGTCTGGCGTCACTGCTCGGCGCCACCGCGCTGCAGATCGGTCTCGTCGTGACATGGCTCGTTGCGGCTCTGGTCGCCTTGACCGCGTCGCTGCGGGCGGGTCATTCCGCGGTCGCGCTCGACATCGTGCTCATCGCAGTTCTGGGCATGGTGGCGCCACCGTTGGTCGCATTCGCAGTCTGGTTCGGCGGCTGGCACGCGCTCCGCCACTCGGCGCGGATGCTGACCGTCGAACCTGGCTGCGCGGCGCTGCTGGCCGACGGTCGACGACGGGCGGCGGCACGGCGTTTGATTCGACTCGGCGCGTGGCCGACGGTTGCGGCCTTGGCAACGATCGCGGCCCTCGGCTGGTTCACCGTGGCGGCGTCGGACCCTACCGTGGTCCTGGCAGAGGTGCTGCGCCTGCTGCTGGCCCTCACGGTGCCGCACATGGTGGTCGTGCTGTGGCTCGACCGGACCGACGATCCCGAGGGGGCAGTGGTCAGTGACCGGCGCCGAGCTCGATCAGCAGGACGCCGATCATGATGAGTCCGATGCCGCCGAGCATCTTCCGGGTAAGCGGTTCGCCAAACAGGAATCTCGACGCGACGGCCGTGAGGGCCACCCCCGCTGCGGCCCAGATCCCGTAGGCGATGCCCAGCGGCATCCCCAGGCGCAACGAACCCCACAGCATCGTGAAGGCGACCACATAACCGACCACCACCGCCGCGTAGAAGCCGGCACGTCCGTTCGCGGCGACCCGCAGCGACAGCGTGCCGAGGACTTCGGACGCGATGGCACCGAACAGAAGCAGGTACTGCATGAGGTCACCCGCCTGACGGGGCGGAATCGGCGTCCTCGACGTGGGATCCGGTTTCGACGAGTAGAACGCCGGCGATGATGCAGACCAGGCCGACGCCCATCGCCATCGTGAACGCCTCGCCGAACAACAGCGTCGACAGGCATGCGGTCAGCGCGACGCCCACCGCACCCCAGATGCCGTACGCCACGCCCAGTCCCATACCGCGCTTGAGGACTGCCGTGAGAAAGGCGAACGAGCCGAGGTACCCGAGGACGACGACGACGTAGAGCACGGGCGCCGTGGCCGACCCCTTCAGCGACAGCGTTGCCGCTACTTCGCAGAGAATCGCGCAGGCAAGGTAGAGCCAGGTCACCAGCAGAGAGTAGGCGGGGTGGCCGATCTGCCGAATCTCAGGCTGTCGGTTCGCCCGCACCCTCGTCGACATCGGGAGTGTCGCGCTCGCTCACCTCGGGGTCCGTCTCTTCGGTCTCGGGTGCCGCGGAACGGGTTTCATCGTCGTAGATCCCTCTACCTCGGGTCATCGGATTCTCCTCACTGTGATGCACTTCGGAGCTTGTCCAGCAGCGGACCGGCCGCCTCCTTCAGGAAGGACTCCTGGCTGTCGCCGCCGACCTGGACGAGCGCGATGTCGGTGAAACCGGATTCCCAGTACTTCCGCACCGCCTCGACGATGGCGTCCAGGTCGGGCCCGCACGGAATGGACTCGGCAACGTCCTCCGGACGGACGAACTGCGTGGCGCCGTCGAAGCCGGCCGTCGTCGGCAGGTCCGAGTTCACCGCCCAGCCGCCGGCGAACCAGCGGAACTGGTCGTGGGCTCGCGCGATGGCGGTGTCGCGGTCGGGGTCCCAGCAGATCGGTATCTGACCGATCACCCGGACGTCGCCCGGCAGGCCCGTCCCCCGCCGCGTCTCGTGCCAGGAGTCGACGAGGTTCTTGTCGGGCTCGACGGCGATGAGGTGATCGGCCAGTGGAGCGAACTGCTCGACCGAGCGGTTGCCGGATACCGCCGCCGCGATGGCGACCGGCACGTCGGGGATGTCCCACAGGCGGGCAGAGTCGACCTCGAAGAACTCGCCCTTCCAGTCGACCATCTCCCCGGTGAACAGCTCGCGGATGATGTGGATGGCTTCCTTGAGCATGTCCTGGCGCCGCGCGACCGTCGGCCAGCCGGCACCGACGACATGCTCGTTGAGGTTCTCCCCACTCCCGAGACCCAGCGTGAACCGGCCGTCGGCCAGGATCTGCACCGTCGCCGCCTTCTGCGCCACCACCGCCGGGTGGTAGCGGATGGTCGGGCACGTCACGTAGGTCATCAGCTCCACTCGCTCGGTGGCGTGGGCGACTGCACCGAGCACCGACCAGGCATACGGTGCGTGTCCCTGCGACGACAGCCACGGAAAGAAGTGATCGCTGGAGACTTCGAAGTCGAAACCGGTATGTTCTGCCGAAACCGCATAGCGGACAAGATCTTTGGGCCCGCTCTGCTCGGTCATCAGGGTGTAGCCGAAACGCGTCATGCAGTGCGGGTACCCGGGCTCCCCGGTCCGAAACAGCTGCAGACCGTAGCGACAGACCTGCAGCTATAGACCGGCAGCTGCAGACCTGCCGCTAGAAACCTGCAATGAAGCGCGCGTCGACGTTCACCGACACCTCGATGTCCTGCGGCATCAGCTCCACGTCGGGCGCGGCACCGCCGACCATCGTGGCCATGGCGCGCAGCTGCGGCCCTCCCTCGTGGGTCGAGGTGCCCGCGAGCATTCCGGCGTCGGCGACGGCGACGGGCCGGATGGCACCGAGGCCCAGCGCGTCGGCGTACTGCTGTGCCCGCGTCACCGCGTCCTGCACCGCGCCGGTTCTGACTTCGCGCAACAGGTCCTCACGGTGCGCGGATGTCAAGGACCACTCGACGGTCGTCACCCGAAATCCCTCGGTGCCCGCAACGTGGCCGCCCACCCACGCGGACAGCGCGGTGAAGTCGGCGAACTCCACCTTCACCCCGACGCTGACATGGTGTACCAGCGGCAGCTGCCTGCCGTCCTTGTTCCACGGCCGGTTCGACCACGTGCGCAGCTGGTCGGCCGACCACCACGTCACCGCATCGCCGGGGTCCGCCAGCGGCGCGATGGACGCCTTCACGGTGTCGAGATCCCGGGCCACCTGCCCGTACACCGGCTCCATCGCCGGACCCTCATAGGCGATCGTCGCGTGCACGGTCGCCCGCTCGGGCGACCGGAACTCGGAGAAGGAGCCGCGCACCGTGATCTCGGTCATGACCGCCACGGTAGCCCCGGACACCTGACGCCCTGAGGCGCCTGTGACGCACGTTGTCAATTCCGGCGGTGATCGACAGGATGGTGATCATGACCTACGACGCCGGCGGATACGGCCCGTCCGGGCCGCCGCCACCGGGTGTGGCGCCGATCGGTTATCCCCCGCCCGGCTATCCGGGATACCCACCGCCCGGATACGGGCCACCGCAGTACGGACCGCCCCCGGGTTACGCCTACCCACCCCAGTACGGCGCGCCCGGCTACCCCCCGCCGGGATACGGTCCGCCCGGCTACGGTCCGCCCGGCTACGGTGCTCAGCCATCGGCATTGAAGCCCGGAGTCGTTCCACTGCGTCCGCTCGGCCTGTCCGACATGTTCAACGGGGCTGTCGCCTACATCCGGGCGAATCCCAAAGCCACACTGGGGCTCACGACCATCGTCGTGGTCACCGCCCAGCTGCTGGCGCTGGTGTTCTCCCTACTGCCGTTTGCATTCGCCAGTGACATCGCAGGATCCATCGACGGCGACGAGCCCAACGCAGAAGTACTCATCGCCTGGGGTGCATCGGGTTTGGGCAGCAGTGTCACAACGGCGCTGTCGGCGCTTCTGCTCAGTGGACTGCTGACCGTGGTCGTCGGTCGCGCGGTGTTCGGAGCGGACATCACCATCGGCGAAGCCTGGCAGCGGCTGCGGCCGCGGCTCTGGGCGCTGCTCGGTTTCACTGTGTTGACGACCCTTGGCGCCGTGCTTCTGGTCGGCGTCGTGGTCGGCATCGTCGTGGGCGTCGCCGTGGCGGCCGACGGGTTCGTCGCGTTCCTGATCGGCGCCCCGCTGGTGCTGGTGATGATCGCGGCGCTGGTGTATCTGGGCACCATGCTGACGTTTGCGCCGGCGGTCATCGTGCTCGAGCGGCGTGACATCATCTCGTCGGTCAAGCGGTCCTTCACGTTGGTCAGAGGCGACTTCTGGCGGGTGCTGGGCATCCGACTACTCGCGATGCTGGTGGCCCAGTTGGTCGGGGGCGCCGTCGCGATTCCGTTCAGCATCGGCGGTCAGATCGCGGCCACCGCATCGGAATCCACCGCTGCGGCGATGCTGGCCCTGGTCCTGTTCTCGGTCGGCGGGGCCATCGGCCAGATCATCACCGGGCCGTTCAGCGCAGGCGTCGTCGTGCTGCAGTACACCGACCGACGAATCCGGGCCGAGGCGTTCGACCTCGTCCTGCAGAGCGGTGCGGCGTACGGCCCGATGGCGCCGTCGAACTCGACCGACGATCTGTGGCTGACCGGCCAGCGCTGACGTGCCGACGATAGACATCGACCGCGACGCGGCCCACGAGGCCGCGCAGCAGGAGCTGGCGAAGTCCATCTATCCCAAGCCGTCGCTCACCGAACAGATCTTCAACTGGATCGAGGACCTGCTCTACCGGCTGATCGCGAACACGTCCCAAGTCCCCGGCGGCTGGTTCACGGTCACCGTGCTGCTGATCTTCGTCGTCATCGCCATCGTGGTGGCGGTGCGGATCGCCCGGCGGGCGATGCGATCCAGCCGCGGTGATCCGCAGACCCTGTTCGGTGCCACGGTGCTCAGCGCTGCCGAGCACCGTGCGACAGCCGAACGCTATGCCGCAGCATGTGATTGGGCCCCGGCGATCCGGCATCGAGTGCGGGCCGTTGCGCGACGGCTCGAGGAGAACGGGATCCTCGACCCCGTTGCGGGCCGGACAGCTACCGAGCTGGCCCGGGCCGCAGGGCGCGCGGTCCCGGCACTTGCCGACGAATTGAGCTTGGCGGCAGATACTTTCAATGACGTGACCTACGGTGAACGCCCCGGCACCGAGCCACAGTATCGGGCTGTCGCCACGCTGGACGACAGACTGGGCAGCCATGCTGCGTCCTCGACTCCGCGTGGGCCGGACTCTGCTGAGCCGCAGCAGCAATGGGCCGAGGTGCGATGACGTCGGCGTCGCCAACGGCTGTCGGCGCGACAGTGACGCAGCGAATCCGCGGCCTGCGGTGGGTGCTGCTCGCACTCGTCGTCATCGTCGGTGTCGCCGCGCTGAGCACCTGGCTGACCGCGCCGCGGCCCGGCGGCAGGATGGATCCCCGTTCGACCTCGGCGGACGGCGGCCACGCCCTCGTCGCCCTGCTCCGGGATCGTGGTGTCGACGTCATCGAGGCCGACACCATCGACACCGTGGAACGCGAAGCACGATCCGACACACTGCTTTTGGTGGCCGATACCTACTTCCTGTCCGGCGACGAGCTGTTCGCCAGACTGACGGACCTGCCCGGCGATCGCCTGTTGATCGAGCCGTCATCGCCGACCAGGCGACTGCTCTCACCCGAGATCAGCCGCGCCGAATCAAGCCCGTACGGCGGCATCGAGCCGAATTGCGACCTACGGGAGGCCACCCGCGCAGGAACCGTGCAGTTCGGCGCGGCCGACGCGTACGAGGCAACGGGCGCGGTACCGGTGACACGCTGTTACGACGGCACTTTGGTGCGCTACACCGATGACGGCCGCACGATCACCGCCGTCGGCAGTGCCGAATTCATGATGAACTCGGGACTGCTCGAGGAGGGCAACGCCGCGCTCGCCATGAATCTCGCAGGCAACCACCCGCGGCTGATCTGGTACGCACCGCAGCGCAGCGAAGGCGAGGGCTCCGACGGCGGATCGGCGGATCTGATGGACCTCATCCCCGCGCAGGTGGGCTGGATGGCTCTGCAACTCGCGCTGGCCGTGACGCTGCTCGCGCTGTGGAAGGGACGCCGTATCGGCCCGCTGGTGGCCGAGCGGCTGCCCGTCGTGGTGCGGGCGTCGGAGACCGTCGAGGGCCGGGGCCGGCTGTACCGGTCGCGCCGGGCCAGGGACCGCGCCGCGGAGGCACTGCGGACATCGACGTTGCAGCGCATGTTGCCCCGCCTCGGCCTCGGCCCCACCGCCCAACCACCCGAGGTCGCCCAGGCCGTCGCGCAGCGGTGCGGCCTCGACCCCCGCGCGATCGCCCATACGCTGTACGGGCCGCCCCCGGCAGCCGACACCGACCTGGTGCAGCTGGCCCGCGAACTGGACGACATCGAAAGGCAGGTCGCGCAATCGTGACAGAGCCCATCCACCACCAGGGCGCCCGCAATGCGTTGATGGCCCTGCGTGCCGAGATCGGCAAGGTCGTCGTCGGCCAGGACGCCGTGGTGAGCGGCCTGGTGATCGCCCTGTTGTGCCGCGGCCACGTGCTTCTGGAGGGCGTGCCTGGCGTGGCGAAGACGCTGTTGGTGCGCACCCTTGCGGCCGCGCTGCAGCTGGAGTTCAAGCGGGTGCAGTTCACCCCCGACCTGATGCCGGGCGACGTGACGGGATCCCTGGTCTACGACGCGCGCACCGCGGAGTTCGAGTTCCGCGCGGGTCCGGTGTTCACCAACCTGATGCTGGCCGACGAGATCAACCGGACCCCGCCCAAGACGCAGGCGGCGCTGTTGGAGGCGATGGAGGAGCGGCAGGTCAGCGTCGACGGGGACCCGCGGCCGCTGCCCGATCCGTTCATCGTCGCGGCCACCCAGAACCCGATCGAGTACGAGGGCACCTATCAGCTGCCCGAGGCTCAGCTGGACCGTTTCCTGCTGAAGCTCAACGTGCCGCTGCCGCCGCGCGACCAGGAGATCGCGATCCTCGAACGCCATGCCCGCGGGTTCGACCCTCGTGACCTGTCTGCCGTACGGCCCGTGGCCGGTCCGGCCGAGCTGGCGGCGGGGCGCGAAGCCGTCCGCCAGGTGCTGGTCGGCGACGAAGTACTCGGTTACATCGTCGATATCGTCGGAGCCACAAGGCATTCCCCGTCGCTTCAGCTGGGCGTGTCTCCGCGCGGCGCAACAGCGCTGCTCGCCACGGCGCGCTCATGGGCCTGGCTGTCCGGCCGCGGGTACGTCACTCCCGATGACGTCAAGGCGATGGCACGGCCCACGCTGCGGCACCGGGTGGCGCTGCGGCCGGAGGCCGAGCTCGAAGGGGCCAGCCCCGACGGGGTGATCGACGGCATCCTGGCCTCTGTGCCGGTGCCACGGTAGTCACTGGCCTGTGGTACTCACCGGACGTACCGGACTGATCGCGCTCGTCTGCGCGATACCCGTCGTGTTGTCCGACTGGCCTGCAACCACTTTCGCGATTCTACTGGGGGCTCTGATCGTCGGGGTGATCGTCGATGTCACGCTGGCGGGCAGCCCGCGGGCGCTTCAGCTGAGCCGCAGCGGTGCGACGTCGGCACGTCTGGGTCAGCCGGTCGTTGCCGCGTTGAGTGTCCGCAACGGCGGCCGGACGCGGTTCCGCGGAGTGGTCCGAGATGCGTGGGCGCCCAGTGCATGCGCTGCTCCTCGCACCCATCCGGTGAACATTGCTGCAGCTCAACGGATTCAACTGGAGACGCAGCTGAATCCGGTGCGGCGCGGTGACCAGGTCTCGGCACTGGTGACCGCCCGGTCGGTGGGCCCGCTGGGCCTGGCGGGACGGCAGGGCTCGCACCGGGTGCCGTGGCAGATCCGGATTCTGCCGCCGTTCCTGTCGCGCAAGCACCTGCCGTCGCGGCTGGCCCGGCTGCGCGAACTCGAGGGCATGACCCCGGTGCTGATCCGCGGTCAGGGCACCGAGTTCGATTCGCTGCGTGAGTATGTGGTCGGCGATGACATCCGTTCGATCGACTGGCGCGCGACCGCGCGCCGGGCCGATGTGGTGGTGCGCACCTGGCGTCCGGAACGCGACCAGCGGGTGGTCATCGTGCTCGACACCGGGCGCACGTCGGCGGGACGGGTGGGCGTCGACCCGACCCGGCCACGATCGGGAACCGAGCCACCGAGTGGCTGGCCCCGCCTGGACTGGTCGATGGACGCAGCCCTGCTACTCGCCGCACTGGCCGCGCGGGCGGGCGATCACGTCGACTTCCTGGCTCATGACCGGGTGACCCGTGCCAGTGTCGTGAATGCTTCGCGGACCGAACTTCTCGCGCAGCTCGTCAACGCGATGGCGCCGCTGGAACCCGCGCTGGTGGAGTCGGATCCACGCGCGATGGTGGCGGCGGTGCAGCGGCGGGTACGGCGCCGGGCACTGGTGGTGCTGCTCACCGATCTGAACGCCTCGGCGATCGATGAGGGGCTGATCACCGTTCTCCCGCAGCTGACCGCCAAGCACCGCGTGCTGCTGGCGGCGGTGGCCGATCCGCGGGTGGACACGCTCGCGGCGGGCCGCGACGACGCCGTCCAGGTCTATAACGCCGCCGCGGCGGAGCGCGCCCGCAACGACCGCCGCGACGTGGCGTCCCGGCTGCGCGGGTTCGGCGTCGACGTGGTCGACGCGCCGCCCGAGGAGCTCGCGCCCGCACTGGCCGACCACTATCTCGCGTTGAAAAGGGCGGGCCGGCTGTAAAGGTCTGACGTCAGCTCGTCGGGACGAAGTCCGGTGCGTCCTCGACGTCGCCCGTCTCCCCGGCCCTGTCCGCCTTGCGGCCGAAGTGGACGATGTAACCGAGAAAAGCGACCTCGACAGCGACGCCGATCGCGACCCGGGCGAATGTCGGCAGCGGTGACGGCGTGACGAACGCCTCGATCACCCCGGCCACCAACAGCACCGCCACCAGGCCGACCGCCACCGAGATCACGATGCGGCCCTGCTCGGCGAGCACCTGACCCCGCGGCCGGTCGCCCGGCGACACCACCGACCAGCCGAGCCGCATCCCGGCACCGGCGGCGAGGAACACCGCCGTCAACTCCAGCAGACCGTGCGGCGCGAGCAGACCGAGGAACACGTCACCCCGGCCCGCCTCGAACATCAATCCCCCGCTGACCCCGACATTGACCGCGTTGGTGAACAACAGGTACGGGATCGGGATCCCGAGCAGGATCGCGAAGATGATGCACCTGGCCGTGACCCAGGCGTTGTTGACCCACACCTGGAACGCGAACGACGCGGCCGGGTGCTCGCTGTAGTACGCCTCGAAGTCGGTGTCCACCAGGGCCCGGAGCTCGCTGGGCGTTCCGATCGTCGCCTGCACCTCGGGATTGCCGGACACCCAGATGCCGACCACCACCGCAACCAGGGTCGAGCCGATCGCCGCGCCCAGCCACCACCGCCACGAGCGGTAGGCCGCGACCGGGAACGACACCGTCCAGAACCGGATGAATTCCCGCCACAGCGGTGCGTGCGCCCCGGTGACGACCGAGCGTGCCCGGGCGATGAGGCTGGACAGCTTGCCGACGAGCGCCGCATCCGTCGACACCGAACGCACCATCGACAGGTGGGTGGACACCCGCTGGTAGAGATCGACTAACTCGTCCACCTCGTCGCCGCTGAGCGTGCGGCGCTTCTTCACCAGATGATCGAGGCGATCCCACGTGGGGCGGTTCGCCACCACGAACGCATCGACGTCCATCTGCCGAATCCTAGTAGCCTCGGCGGAATGGTCAGCCAGCAAGAACCCGTGGTGACCGGTGACGCGGTGATCCTGGACATTCAGATCGCCCAGTTGCCGGTCCGGGCGTTGTCGGCGCTGATCGACATCATCGTGGTCTTCGTCTGCTACGTCATCGGCGTGGTGCTGTGGGCGGCGACGCTGTCGCAGTTCGACTCCGCGTTCTCGGCTGCGGTGCTGATCGTCTTCACCGTGCTGGCGCTCGTCGGTTACCCGGTGATCTTCGAGACCGCTACCCGCGGTAAGACGCTGGGCAAGATGGCCCTGGGCCTGCGGGTGGTGTCCGACGACGGCGGTCCGGAACGTTTCCGTCAGGCACTGTTCCGCGCGCTGGCCGCGGTCGTCGAGATCTGGGCGATGACCGGCGGCCCCGCCGTCATCTGCAGCCTGCTGAACTCCAAGGGCAAGCGGATCGGCGATATCTTCGCCGGTACCGTCGTGATCACCGAACGTGCGCCGAAGCTGTCGGCTCCGCCGCTGATGCCCGCACCGCTGGCTCCGTGGGCGGCCACGCTGCAGCTCTCCGGCCTCGCCCCCGAGCAGGCCGAGTTGGCCCGCCAATTCCTCTCTCGCGCATCGCAACTGCACCCCCCGGTGCGCGACCAGATGGCCTACCGGATCACCAGCGACGTCGTCGCTCAGATCTCACCACCACCGCCGCCGGGCACCCCTCCGGCTGCGGTGCTCGCGGCCGTCCTCGCGGAACGACATCGCCGGGAACTGAGCCGCCTGCAGCCGGCGCGGCCGATCGTCCCGCCGCCCCACTGGGCGGTCCCGCCGGCCCAGTGGGCCGTCCCGCCGCCGCAGTGGCCGCCGGCTGCGCCCCCGACAGATCATCGGCCCTACCCCGTTGCGCCGACGCAGGCGCCCAGCGCCCCACGCGGCGACGGGTTCACCCCACCGTCCTGACTTCAGCGCCGCGCGAGGCCGACCGTCTCCTCACCGCGACGGTGACGACGGCCAGCGACTCAGGCGTGAATCCAGTTGCCGTGGAATCCGTACGGAACACGTTGCGGCAAAGCAATTCTGGCGACCGGCCTCCCGGAGAAGTCGGATGCGTCGAGGATGACCAGATCACTGCCGTTACGGGCGGGATCGAAGACGTAGCCGAGGTAGTAGCCGTTGCTCTCATCGGCCGCGCCGGCGGCGGGCACGAACACCGCCTCGCCGGGACCGCCGAGCCCGAGGTCGTGGGTGACGGCCGAGCCCGTCGAAAGGTCGTGCCGCACCCATCCCTGCTTGCCGACAGATACCGAATAGCGTGCGGGGAGCCCGGCCAGCCTGTCGTCGATGCGCGGGAACTCCACCCCGCGGTCGTCGAGTTGACGCTCACTGACGCGGCCTGACGCCAGGTCGATGGTCCACGACCACAGCACGCCCTCGGCATCGAAGCCGCCGTTGTCGCGCCACAGCTCCGGGTACCGAACCGCCTGCAGCACAATTCCGCTGCCGTCGGCAGTGTCGTGCGCGTTGGCGACATGGAAGACGTAGCACGGGTCGATCTCGAACCAGCGCACCTCGCCGAACGGATCATCGCGGCGCAGCACCCCGAAGCGCGCACCGTATTCGTCGTCCCAGCGGAAGGGCATGTCACGCTCGCCGGCGGCGAAGTCGGGGTCGAACACGATCGGCAGGTCCATGAAGACCACGTGGTTCGCCGTCATCGCGAAGTCGTGCATCATCGTCAGGGCCCCGACCTCGAGCGGCCGGTTGATCACCAGTTCACCGTTGGCGTCGGCGCGATGGTAGGTCACGTGGGGTTCAAAGATGTTGCCGTAGCCGAAGAAGTGCAGCTCGCCGGTGGTCGGGCAGATCTTCGGATGCGCGGTCATGGCATCGACGAGCTTTCCGCCGAAGTCGTAGGCACCGACGGTCTCCAGATCGCTGGTGAGCTCGTACGGCAGTGAGGACTCCACCAGCGCCAGGGTCTTGCCCGCATGGTTGACGACGTGGGTGTTGGCGACGCTGGCCCGCAGGTTGCGGGTGCCGTCCTCGTTGTAGAGCGGGAACGGCTCGATGAAGCTGTCGGTGCGAACCCACCGGTTGCGGTACCACTTCGCCTCGCCACCTTCGATGCGCACGCCGTGGATCATGCCGTCGCCGGTGAACCAGTGGCCGCCGGCCTGTCGGGGGTTGGGACCGTTACGCAGGTACCACCCGTCGAGTTCTGGGGGAATTGCGCCCTCGACGGACAAGTGATCTTCGGTCAGTTCATCGGTGACCGGCGCGTAGTTGCCGACCTCGAAGACGTGGCCGTCACCGGGGAGTCCGGCGTCCGTCGTGGACAGATTTGCGGTGTCGGTGTCAGTCACGGGGTCTCCTGGGGCTGGTCGAGGGGTGCCTCCAGACTGACACTCCACAACTGACATGTCAATACTGAAATGTGACGAAATCGGCAGACCCGCGTACGGCGTAGCAGGATTAGTTCATGCCCGGGCGCCGACACTCCGCGTTGTTGGCCAAGCTGGTGCCCACCCGTTGCGACGTCTCGCAGGGCGCGATCGTGGATGAGCTGCGACGGGTGATCCTGGATGGTGGCGCCCCGCCCGGCTCGCCGATCCCGGTCGGCGAAGTCGCCGAGGTTTTCGGGGTGAGTGCGATTCCGGTGCGGGAGAGCCTCAAGACGCTCACCGCCGAAGGGTTGGTCGACCACCAGCCGAACGTCGGTTACACCGTCGCCCGTCTCACGGCCACCGAGCTGGCCGAGCTGTACCTCGTACGAGAGACCCTCGAATCCGCGGCGCTGGCCGCTGCCGTCGCGAACGCCACCGACACCGACCGCGCGGCGATCGCCGCTGCACATCGGATGCTGGAAAAGGCGGTGGCCGAGGACGATCCGCTCAGCTATCACCGTCAGAGCCGGCACTTTCACATCGGCATGGCGCGACCTTCGGGAATGCTGCGCCTGGTCCACATGCTCGAATCAACCTGGAACATCACCGAACCCGTCCAGGCGATGGTCCATGTCGACCACGCGGATCGGGTCGCTCTGCACGCCGACCACGGACAGATGCTCGAGGCGTTCCTCGACCGCGACGCAGGTGCACTGCTCACCGTCAGCGTCGACCACCACCGCAGGCTCAACACCGTGGTGGCCACGCTGCCGCCGGACACCGGACTCATCGCTCGAGGCTGAAGGTCCCCGGCCACCGAATGAGTCGGCCATGTTTCGTCAGTTCGCGAAATATATTTCCCGCGCAATGGCCGTGAAACACGTCGGCGCTATTTTTCCCACAGCGCGATGCCTTTGGGCACGAACCCGACAGGAAGCAGCGACATGACCGACACCCGCGACTTGCCACCGAGCGCTGTCATCGGCGCAGGAGACGTCGTCGAAGCCGCCGGCCACCCCGTGGGCGGTGGGCTGATCAAGGACCACTACGACCCGCGGCTGACCAACGAGGACCTCGCCCCGCTGGCGAAGCAGTCCTGGTCGACGTACAACATCTTCGCTTTCTGGATGTCGGACGTGCACAGCGTCGGTGGCTATGTGACCGCGGGAAGCCTTTTCGCGCTCGGCCTGGCCAGCTGGCAGGTGCTCATCGCCTTGCTGGTGGGCATCGTCATCGTCTACTTCCTGTGCAACCTGGTCGCCAAGCCCAGCCAGCAGGCCGGCGTTCCCTATCCAGTGGTGTGCCGCAGCTCCTTCGGCGTCCTCGGCGCCAACATTCCTGCCATCATCCGCGGCCTGATCGCGGTCGCCTGGTACGGCATCCAGACCTACCTCGCATCGGCGGCTTTGGACATCGTGCTGCTCAAGCTGTTTCCGGGACTGATGCCCTACGCCGATGTCGAGCAGTACGGCTTCACCGGCCTGTCCCTGCTCGGGTGGGGCAGCTTCACGCTGCTGTGGATCCTTCAGGCCGCGGTGTTCTGGCGTGGCATGGAGTCCATCCGCAAGTTCATCGACTTCTGCGGACCTGCTGTCTACGTCGTGATGTTCATCCTGTGCGGCTACCTGCTGTGGAAGTCAGGGTGGCACGTGAGCCTGACGCTCGGCGGCGAGAAGCAGGGCAACTCGCTGGTGATCATGCTCGGCGCGATCGCCCTTGTGGTGTCCTACTTCTCGGGCCCGATGCTGAACTTCGGCGACTTCGCCCGCTATGGCAAGAGCTACCAGGCGGTGAAGAAAGGTAACTTCCTGGGCCTGCCCGTCAACTTCCTGGTGTTCTCGCTGCTCGTCGTCGTCACGGCGGCTGCCACGGTTCCGGTGTTCGGCGAGCTGATCACCGACCCGGTGGCGACCGTCGCCCGAATCGACAGTGTCACGGCGATCATCCTGGGCGCCTTGACGTTTACCATCGCCACGATCGGCATCAACATCGTGGCCAACTTCATCTCGCCCGCGTTCGACTTCTCCAACGTCAGCCCGCAGAGGATCAGCTGGCGGATGGGCGGCATGATCGCGGCCGTCGGTTCGGTGCTGCTGACCCCGTGGAATCTGTACAGCAATCCCGAGGTCATCCACTACACGCTGGAGACCCTGGGAGCGTTCATCGGTCCGCTGTTCGGTGTGCTGATCGCGGACTTCTACCTTGTGCGCAAGCAAAAGATCGTCGTCGACGACCTATTCACGATGTCGAAGACCGCGAACTATTGGTACAAGAAGGGTTACAACCCGGCCGCGGTGACCGCGACGGTGGTCGGCGCAATCCTGGCCATGCTCCCGGTGCTGCTCGGCGGCATCGTCGTCGGTATGACGGGCGCGGCGCAGTACAGCTGGTTCATCGGCTGTGGGGTGGCGTTCGGGATCTACTACCTGCTGGCCACGCGCGGTGCGTGGCGGCTGAGCGCGCTGCGGGTTCCGGAGGGGGCCACGCTCGTCGAGAACTGACACACGACACGCGTGCGGCCCGACATTCCACAACTGGAATGTCGGGCCGTACGCTTTGGTGGTGAGTCTGCGATACGCCGCGCTCGGCCTGCTCGCCCAGCACCCCGGCAGCGGGTATGACCTGCTCAAGAGGTTTGAGAAGTCGATGGCCAACGTGTGGCCTGCCACTCAGAGCCAGCTCTACGGTGAACTGAACAAGCTGGCCCAGACCGGCCTGATCGAGGTCGGCGCCGTCGGCCCCCGCGGTCGCAAGGAGTACCGCGTCACCGAGGCGGGCCGCGCCGAACTCGTCCGGTGGATCACGGACCCGACCGACGATCCGCCCTTTCGGAGCGCTCCGCTGCTGCGGGTCTTCCTGCTCGACGCGGTCCCGGCAGCATCGGCGCGGGACTACCTGAAACAGCTCGCCGAGTACGCCGACGCTGAACTGAAAAGGTATGAGGGCATTCGTGATTCGGCGGACTGGGTGCTCGATTCGGACGCCGACTTCTATGCCCGGGCGGCGTTGGAGTACGGCCTGCGGACGGCCGGAATGGAAGCGCAGTGGGCCCGATGGGCCATCGCGAAGATCGAGGAACGCCACGCGGCCAGCACGACCTGAGGCGATACCAGTAGTTGCATCGCGATAGCTTCCGATATATCGTCAACGTATCGGAAGCGCGTTCGGCGTTTCCTGCAGACCAAAGGAAACAACCATGAACTCCCCATTCACACCCCCGGGCTTCGAAGGACGCCCCGGCGGCGGCTTCGGATTCAGCCCCGAAGACCGGCGCGCCGTGCACGAAAGGCGCAGGCAGGCGCGTCGCGAGTTCCGCGACCACGTCCGTGACCATCGTGGCGACGCCGGCTTCGGCCCAGGTTTCGGGCCCGGTTTCGGTGCCGGAGGACCCGGTTTCGGGCCGTTCGGTGCCGGCGGGCCCGGCTTCGGACTCGGCGGACCCCGCGGTGGCCGACGCGGCGGCGGACCCCGTGGCGGCGGACGCGGTAAGCGCGGCGACGTGCGTGCCGCCATCCTCAAGCTGCTCACCGACCGACCGATGCACGGCTACGAGATGATCCAGGAGATCAACGAGCGCAGTCAGCAGCTGTGGAAGCCGAGCCCCGGCTCGGTCTATCCGACTCTGCAGTTGCTCGTCGACGAAGGCCTGCTCGTGGCCACTCAGACCGAGGGCAGCAAGAAGCTCTTCGACCTGACCGCGGATGGCCGTGCCGCCGCGGACAAGATCGAGACGGCGCCGTGGGACGAGATCACCGAGGGCGCAGATCCTGGCGCGATGGGTCTCCGCAGCGCGGTCGGTCAACTGATGGGCGCCGTCGGCCAGTCCGCGCACGCCGCGTCGGCCGAGCAGCAGCAGCGCATCATCGACATCGTCAACAACGCGCGCCGGGAGATCTATCAGATCCTCGGCGAGGAGTGATCGGCGAAAGCCTCGAAGAGAACTGATCGGCCTCAGCCCGGAATAGGTCCGGCGCGAAGGAGGTAGTCATGGTTATGCCGACGACTACGCACACCTTCCCGCTGGGCCCGTTCACCGTTCACCGTGTCGGATTCGGCGCGATGCAACTGCCCGGGCCGGGCGTCTTCGGGCCGCCCCGCGACCGCGACCAGGCGCTCGCCGTGCTCAAGCGCGCCGTCGAGTTGGGCGTCGACCACATCGACACGGCCCAGTTCTACGGCCCCGACGTGGCCAACGAGCTCATTCGGGAGGCGCTCCACCCCTACCCCGCCAACCTCGCGCTGGTCTCCATGGTCGGCGCGCGCCGCGATGACACGGGTGGCTGGATTCCCGCGGCGCAACCCGACGAACTGCGCGCGGACATCGAGACGAACCTTCGCGAGCTCGGCGTCGACCGGTTGGCCGCCGTCAACCTGCGCATTCACAGCTCCGACGATGCCGGCGCCGCAGCCGACGTCGACCGCGAGCTGTTCGACCGTCAGCTCTCCGCGATGATCAAGGCCCGTGACGAGGGGCTGATCGCGGGAATCGGGCTGTCCAGCATCTCGCTGGAGCATCTGCAGATTGCGCTCGAGCGCACCGAGGTCGTCACCGTGCAGAACGCCTACAACCTGGTCGACAGGAGTTCGCAGCCCGTCCTGGACCTATGCACCGAGCGCGGCATTTCGTTCGTGCCGTTCTTCCCGCTCGGGTCGGCGTTCGCCGCGGACAACCCCGTGCTGGGTCACCCGGTGGTCCGTCGCGCCGCCGAGACGTTGGGACGCACGCCCGCGCAGATCGCACTGGCGTGGACGCTGTCGGTCGCGCCCAACGTGCTCCTGATCCCGGGCACGTCGTCGGTGGCACACCTCGAGGAGAACACGGCGGTCGCCGACATCGAGCTGGACGCCGATACACGGCGCGAACTCGACGCAGCGGGCTAGTCATCGCGTCGAACGTACGGTTGTTGACGGGTCCTCTCGGCCGATGCGTCAACAACCGTACGTTCGACGCGGGAGACGCGGGGGGACGCCGGAGACCCGGGAGGCGACGGGGGGCTAGTCGACGTCCACCCAGTCGAGGGTGCGCTGCACGGCTTTCTGCCAGCCGGCGTAGCCCTCGGCCCGCTGCTCCTCGCTCCACTGCGGGGTCCAGCGCTTGTCCTCGTCCCAATTGGCCCGCAGCTCGTCGGGGTCGGACCAGAATCCCACCGCCAGCCCAGCTGCATACGCCGCGCCCAGCGCGGTCGTCTCGGCCACAACGGGTTTCACGACGTCGACGCCCAGCACGTCGGCCTGGATCTGCATGCACAGATCGTTGGCGGTGATCCCGCCGTCGACCTTGAGCACCTCGAGGTGGACGCCGGAGTCGGCTTCCATCGCGTCGACGACGTCGCGGCTCTGGTAGCAGATGGCCTCCAGCGCCGCCCGCGCCACGTGGGCGTTGGTGTTGAAGCGCGACAGCCCCACGATGGCGCCGCGGGCATCGGAGCGCCAATACGGCGCGAACAGACCGGAGAAGGCGGGCACGAAGTAGACGCCGCCGTTGTCGTCGACCTGCCGGGCCAGCGACTCGCTCTGCGCGGCGCCGCTGATGATGCCCAACTGGTCGCGCAGCCACTGGATGGCCGAACCCGTCACGGCGATCGAACCCTCAAGGGCGTATACAGGTTTCGCGTCACCGAAGCAATAGCAGACGGTCGTGAGCAGGCCGTTGGAGGAGCGCACGATCTTCTCGCCGGTGTTGAGCAGCAGGAAGTTGCCGGTGCCGTAGGTGTTCTTGGCCTCGCCCGCGGCCAGGCACACCTGCCCCACCATCGCCGCCTGCTGATCGCCCAGGCTGGCGGTCAGCGCGACCTCCCCGCCCAGCGGGCCGGCCGCGAGCGTCATCCCGTAGGGCTCCGGTGAGGACGACGACTTGATCTGCGGCAGCATCTGACGCGGAATCCCGAAGAACGACAACAGTTCATCGTCCCAGTCGAGGGTTTCCAGATCCATCAGCATGGTGCGGCTGGCGTTGGTGACATCGGTGACGTGGACGCCACCCCGTGGACCGCCGGTCAGGTTCCACAGCACCCAGGAATCGGCGGTGCCGAAGATCGCATCGCCCTTCTCGGCCGCGTCACGCACGCCGTCGACGTTCTCCAGGATCCACTGGACCTTGCCTGCCGAGAAGTAGGTCGCCGGCGGCAGGCCCGCCTTGCGGCGGATGACGTCCCCGCGGCCGTCGCGGTCCAGCGCGGAGGCGATCCGGTCGGTGCGGGTGTCCTGCCAGACGATGGCGTTGTAGTACGGCCGCCCGGTGTTCCTGTCCCACACCAGTGCGGTCTCGCGCTGGTTGGTGATGCCGAGCGCGGCGAGGTCACCGGCCTGCAGCTTCGTGCTGTTGAGCACCGTCATCAGCACCGACGCCGTGCGCTCCCAGATCTCGACGGGATTGTGTTCCACCCATCCCGCCTGCGGCAGGATCTGTTCGTGTTCGAGCTGGTGACGGCCGACTTCCCGGCCGGAATGGTCGAAGATCATGGCACGGGTGCTGGTGGTGCCCTGGTCGATTGCTGCGACGAAGTCGGCCATTCGTCCATGATGGACTACGTGAGTACCCGGACTTCCCGATCGGTCGACATCACCCGCATGCCCCGGGGTGGTCCGGACGCGTCGTGCCTGGACCGGTTGTTGCAGACCGACCGGCTGGAGTACCTGGACCGCGACTCCGACGCAGATGCCGACCTCGAAGCGCGCAAGCGCAGCGTGATCCGCGCGCTGGACTGGACCGGCGAGAAGTTCGGCAACCACGAGAAGTTCGCCAAGATCGCCCTCGACGAGGTGGCCGACGTCCCCGATCCCCGAATCCTGGAACTGGGCGCCGGCCATGGGGGCCTGTCCCGGAAGCTGCTCGACTGGCATCCGACCGCCCGGCTGACCGTCACCGACGTCGAACCCGCCTCGGTGGCGGCCATCGCCGCCGGTGACCTGGGCGAGCATCCGCGCGCCACGGTCAGGCAGATGGACGCCACGGCCCTGGATGCGGCCGACGGCGAGTTCGCTCTGGCGGTCTTCGCGTTGTCGTTTCACCACCTGCCGCCGGCCGCGGCGGCAAGGGTGTTCGCCGAGGGCACCCGCGCGGCAACGAAGCTGCTGATCATCGACTTGCCGCGACCACCGGCGCCGCTGCACCTGGTGCGGTTGGCGGCGATGCTGCCGTTCGCGCCGTTCGTTCCGTTCGTGCACGACGGCGTCATCAGCTCGCTGCGCACCTACAGTCCGTCGGCGCTGCGGGCGCTCGCGGCGCACGCGGATCCGGCGATCGAGGTGGAACTACGGGGCGGGTTGGCCAGTCCGCAAGTGGCGGTGGCCTCGCGCCGATAGGCTCCACCCGTGGGCGAGGAGGTCAGGCAGACCGAGTTCAGTCGGGCGCAGCGCCAGCAGTACCGGCGCAAGGTTCAACTGTGCCTCGACGTCTTCGAGACGATGCTCGCCCAGTCCAGCTTCGATTTCGAGAAGCCGCTGACCGGCATCGAGATCGAGTGCAACCTCGTCGACGCCGACTACCAACCGACGATGAGCAACGCCGAGGTGCTGGCCGCCATCGCCGATCCCGCGTACCAGACGGAATTGGGCGCCTACAACATCGAATTCAATGTGCCGCCCCATGAGCTCGGCGGCCTGTCCGGGTTCGAGCTGGAGGCCGGGGTGCGGGCCAGCCTCAACGCCGCCGAGGGTAAGGCGAACCAGGACGGCGCCCACATCGTGATGGTGGGGATCCTGCCGACGCTGATGCCCGAGCATCTGTCGGGCGAGTGGATGAGCGAGTCGGCCCGCTACCAGGCCCTTAACGACTCCATCTTCACCGCCCGCGGCGAGGACATCATCATCGACATCGTGGGCCCTGAGCGGTTGAGCCTGCAGTCTGCCTCAATCGCCCCCGAATCCGCTTGTACCAGTTTGCAATTGCATCTGCAGGTGTCCCCTGCCGACTTCCCGCAGTACTGGAACGCAGCCCAGGTGCTGGCAGGCCCGCAGCTGGCGCTCGGCGCGAACTCGCCGTACTTCTTCGGGCACGAACTGTGGTCGGAGACCCGCATCGAGTTGTTCGCCCAGGCCACCGACACCCGGCCGGACGAGCTCAAGACGCAGGGCGTGCGTCCGCGAGTGTGGTTCGGGGAGCGCTGGATCACGTCCATCTTCGATCTGTTCGAGGAGAACGTCCGCTACTTCCCGTCGCTGCTGCCCGAACTGTCCGACGAGGACCCGGTGGCCGAGTTGGCGGCCGGGCGCACGCCCGCCCTGCAGGAACTTCGGCTGCACAACGGCACGATCTATCGGTGGAATCGACCGGTCTACGACGTCGTGAACGGTCGCCCGCACCTGCGCGTCGAGAACCGCGTCCTGCCCGCGGGTCCCACCGTCGTCGACATGATGGCGAACTCGGCGTTCTACTACGGGCTGTTGCGCGCGCTCTCCGATGAGGACCGTCCGGTCTGGACCAAGATGAGTTTCGCTGCGGCAGAACACAACTTCACCGCGGCGGCCCAGCACGGCATGGAGGCCCAGCTGTACTGGCCCGGGTCGGGGCACGTGATGCCCGACGAGCTGGTGCTGCGCCACCTGCTGCCGATGGCGAGCGAGGGCCTTCGCCGCTGGGGTGTCGCGACGGAGGTCAGCGACCGGTTCCTCGGCGTCATCGAGGGCCGCGCGAAGTCGGGTCGTAACGGGTCGGCATGGCAGGTGTCGACGGTGCACGCGCTGCAGGAACGCGGTTTGGCCCGACCTCAGGCCCTTGCGGAGATGTTGCGGCTGTACTGCGAACGCATGCACGGCAACGAGCCCGTCCACACCTGGGACGGCCCGGCCGACGGGTGACGGTCGCGCTCTACCGGGCGTCGCCGCTGGCGCGCAGGGCTCAGGTTCCGAGGTCGCGGCGGAAGCTGTCCGACATCACCAGATCAGCGGCGCTGAGATCCTGTATCGAGGAGTGCCCGAGGCCGAGCAGCGCGGAGTCGATACCGCCGCGCAGTACGTCGAGGACGTTCTCCACGCCCGCTTGTCCGCCCGCGGCAAGACCCCACAGGTAGGCGCGGCCGATCATCACGGCACGGGCTCCGAGGGCGAGGGCCTTGACGACGTCGCTGCCGCGCCGGATTCCGCCGTCGAGCACCACCTCGACCTGATCGCCGACCGTCTCGGCGATTGCGGGCAGTGCCCGGATCGGAGCGGGGGTGCCGTCGAGGTTGTTGCCGCCGTGGTTGGAGACCGAGATCGCGGTGGCACCGGCGTCGACGGCGCGCCGAGCGTCGTCGACGCGCATGACGCCCTTGAGCATGAATGGCCCGCCCCACTGCTCGCGCAACCAGGCGATGTCCTCCCACGTCGGCAGCGGCGTCTGCATCCACTCGCCGTAGGCGCCGAAGAACGTCGGTGGGTCGCCGCCGTCGGCGAGGTTGGGTGCGGTCAGGTCCGGGACGCGGCCGGTCTTGGCGAAGTCCAGCAGCCAGCGCGGTCGGCGGATCGCTTCGGGGGCGAAGCGCAGCATGGCCCGCAGGTCCATCTTCTCCGGGATGGCCGGGCTGCCCCAGTCACGCCCGTTGGAAAACGACCAGTCGGTGGTGATGATGAGACCGACGGCGCCGGCTTTGCGGGCCCGTTCCATGCGACCGACGAGCTTGTCGCGGCCACCGGTCCAGTACATCTGGAAGAAGGTCTGCGGGTTCGCGGCCGTGACCTCCTCGATCGGCTTGCTCGCGAACGACGACAGCCCGATCGCGGTTCCCCGTGCGGCCGCGGCCCGCGCCACCGCCACCTCGCCGTCCGGATGCACGGCCTGCACGCCGGTCGGCGAGATCATCACGGGCATCGAAAGCGATTGTCCCATCACCGTTGTCGCCAGATCACGCTTGCCGGACAGTCCCGCGACGTGCGGGGCGAAGCCCAGCTCGCCGAAGGCCGACAGGTTGTCGGCGACGGTGAAGCCCTTCTCAGAGCCGGCCACCAACGCGCTGTAGACGCTCGGGGGCAGCCGCTTCTGCGCGCGGCGCTGGGCCTCGGCGACCGTCTCGAACCATCCGGATGCCATAGTCGTTCTCCTTTACTGCAACCCGGCCAGCGGGTTCGGACGTCTCAGTAGACTCCGCACATTCCGTCGATCGACACTTCCTCGACGAGGGTCTCGACGACCAGGGACTGGTCGTTCTCGTTCTCGGTCTGGTTGTGCTCCATGCACCGAAGCTATGTCACCGCGTGCCGCAAGAGAACTCGCCGACCGGGTAGTTACCTACCCACCCGGACGGTCGCGCTTCGCGCCCATTCGGAGGACGCGCGGAGGTACGGCATCCCAATAGCGTTGTAGCGCATGGAGGCAGCTGTGCTCAACCCGCTCGCGCCGACTCCGCGCGGAATGTGGAGCGGTCGCGGGGTCCGGGTGCGTCGCCGCCGAGGGCCGCATCGACCGCACACCGCCGTCGACACCGTGTGCGCACAGCGGTTCTGCGCGCAGCGCCACGGTGACGTGCTGACAATCGAGCACGATCTGACTTCCGACGAGCTGTGCGACGAGCTCACGGTGATGCTGGCCGAACAGTTGGTCGACGCCGGCGCGCTCCGAGGGCAACGCGAGTTCGAGCTGGTCTTCACCGGGGTGGTCCGATCCACCGTCGACGGGGGGCTCCCCGCGTGGCTTCGCTTCTACCGCAACTCATTGGACAGGCTCGAGGGTGGTACGGCGTCGGCGGGGATGACATTCGGGCCCATTCACGCCTGGGCGGCGTCTCAGGTGCGAGGCCGCCGGGTCATCGATCTGGGATCCTGCTTCGGGTTCTTCCCGCTACGGCTGGCGCGGCAGGGGATCGACGTTCTGGCAACGGATCTCAGTCATCCGACCATGCACCTGCTGAGGACGGTCAGCGACCAGCTGCGGCGACCCCTGTCGACGCTGGGCTGCGATGCGGCCGCCGTTCCGCTGCCCGACCGCTGCGCTGACACCGTCACCGCACTGCACCTGCTCGAGCATCTGCCGACGGACGCGATCGACGCGGTGCTCGACGAGGCGGTACGGCTGGCTCGGCGCCGGGTGGTGATCGCGGTTCCTTTCGAGGACGAGCCACGCGACTGCTACGGCCACATCCAGCGATTCGATCTACCGTCGTTGGAGCTGTTGGCCAACCGACTGTGCCGGCGTCATCCCGGAACCGTCGCGCGCGCCTACCAATTCCACGGCGGCTGGGTGATTCTCGACCGTTAGATCAGGCCGCGCTTGCTGGCGGCGTACACCGCTTCGGCGCGCCTGCTCACCTCGAGCTTGCGCATGATGTTGCTGACATGGAACTTGGCGGTGGTGGCCGAGATGTAGAGCTTCTCGCCGATCTTGTTGTTGGACAGGCCCGCCGCGAGCAACCGGAGCACTTCGATCTCGCGGTCGGTGAGCTGCTGGCGTCGTTCTGTGCGTCCCGACATCGACCGCACCACCGCCGCGGCGCTGCGCGCGTCAAAGGCGCTCTCGCCGGCGGAGACCGCCCGGATCGCGCGCACCAGCTCGGTGGTGTCGACGTCCTTGACCACATATCCGCGGGCGCCCGCATGCACTGCGCGCACCACGAGGTCCTCGTCGAGGAAGGTCGTGAGGACCAGCAGTCCCAGGGCGGGATAGGCGCCGGACAGCTTGGCGCACAGGGTGAGTCCTTCGAACTCCGATCCCGCGGACAGCTTGAGGTCGAGCAGCACGACGTCGGGGGTGGTGGCGCGCACGATCGTCTCCGCTTCGACCTCCGAGGCGGCCTCGCCGACGACGATCAGGTCGTCGTCGCGTTCGAGCAATGAGCGCAGCCCCTGGCGTAGGATCGCATGGTCATCGACGAGCACGAGCCGGATGGGTTTCATGAGCTCTGGCTTTCGGGCTGGTCTTTCGGCGGGTTGGGGATGCGGGCAACGACGCGGACCCCGCCGATCCTGGACCGATAGACGTCGAACGTGCCGCCGTGCTCGCGGGCACGGGCCCGCATGTTGGCCAGCCCGCGATGGTGACCGTCGACATCGGTGGCTGCGGCGAGCCGCAACATCAACCGAAGCTTGGCGGGATCGCCGATCCCGTCGTCGGCGATCGAGAGGCTGGTGCGGTCGGGACTGTAGGACAGCCGCACAATCGCGCGAGTTCCCTTGCCGTGCATGGCTGTATTGAACAGCGCCTCGCCGGCGATCCGCAGCAGCGCATGCTCGACGTCGCTGGGCAGTTCGGCCGGCGTCCCGTCCACCCGCAGCGTCACCCGAAGGTCCTCGGGCATGTGCACCGTCGCCAGCTGTTCGAGCATCTCGGCAAGGCTGGAGCGGTACGCGTCCCCGGGCTGGTTCAGCGCGTAGATCGCCGACCGCAACTGTTCGGTCGCCGACCGGGTCAGGTCCTTGGCAAGGTCCAACCGGGAAACGAGGTCGCCGTTGCCACCCAACCCCTCTACTTCACTTCGGCTCACCTCGATCTGCATCCCCGCAGACAGCACCGTCTGGGCCACGCTGTCATGCAACTCGCGGGCGATGCGATGGCGCTCCGAGTTCAGCACCTGATGCCGTTGGGCCGCACCGAGTTCGCGCTGGGTGGCCAGCAACTCGGCGTTGCGGGCCTCGGACTCGGTGAGCAGCGTGACCGACTTGGTGAACAGCGCCGAGTTCTGCAGCGCGACCGCGGTCTGGCCCGCGAGGATCCGCATCACCATCCCGTCGGTGCCGTCCAGCGCGCGCTGGGGTGGCGTCCAGGCTGCGAAGGCGCCGATCACCTCGCCGTCGAGCTCGATGGGGACATGGGCGTGCTGGTTCTCGATCACCGGGATCCGGAACTGCGCGAGCTGCCCGCGCAGGATGTCGTTGAGCCGGTTGAGCACGACATCAGGCAGTGACGGCCCGGGAATCTTTGCGCCAGAGAATCCTTCGAATGCGTAGGCCACCCCTGCGGAGTCCAGGATCAGATGACGCACGCTTGCCTCGGGGAGGGCGCCGTCGGCCAGTGCCAGCAGCACCCAGTCCGCGTCGAGGTTCGAGCGTGCGGCCTCGGCAACCGCGCGGACCAGGTTCTCGGGGCCCTCGATGGTCTGGACCAGCGCGCGGGAGATGTTGTCCAGCGCGGCGACGACGCGATCCAATCGCTGTGCGGCGACTCGTAACTCGGGATAGAAGCTGCCCTTTCCCGACCGTAGCCCGGTCAGCCGCGCCAGGTCCGGGGTGCTGGGGCGGCGACGGCGCTCGGTGGCGCGGGGCAGCTCCGCGGTCACATCGCCGCCCGGAACAGGGCGTGCATCTGGGCCTCGTCGGCGGGGCGGGGATTGGTGGTCATGCAGGCGTCCTGCAGCGCGGTCTTCGACAGCCCCGCCAGATCCTCGTCGCGCACGCCGAGTTGCGCCAGCCCCCTGGGCACGCCCACCTCGGATGCCAGTCGTTCGATGCGGTCGGCAAGCGCCAGTGCGGATTCGGCGGCGGGAGCGCCTGTCTGCGAGACCCCGAGGCAGCAGGCGATGATGGCGTACGGCTCCGGATCGGCCTCCGCGTTGAACCGGATGACGTGAGGCAGCAGCACACCGTTGATGACGCCGTGCGGCAGATCGAGCAGCCCTCCCACCTGATGGCTCATCGCGTGGGCCGCGCCGAGGATCGCGTTGGTGAACGCCAGCCCGGCTTCCAGCGCGGCCTGGGCCATCAGCACGCGGGGCGCCATCTCGGCCGGGCGCTCGATGGTGTGCGCGAGATTGTCGGTCACCATCTGGACGGCTCGCAGCGCGTGGTGGTCGGTCAGCTGGTTGTGCCCGAGAGACACGAACGCCTCGATGCCGTGGGTGAGGGCGTCCAGTCCGGTTGCGGCGTTGAGCCATTCCGGCATGGTGGTCAGCAGCCGGGGATCGATGACGGTGATGTCGGGTACCAGCGCGCGACCGAGGATCGTGATCTTGGTGTTGCGCGTGGTGTCGGTGACGATGCAGAACTGCGACACATCGGCGCCGGTGCCTGACGTCGACGGCACCACCACCAGCGGCGGTATCGGCACCTGGGCCTTGTCCACGCCTTCGTAGTCCAGGATGTCGCCGCCGTTGGTGGCCAGGATCGCCACCCCCTTGGCCGCGTCGATCACCGACCCGCCGCCGACGGCGACGAGCACGTCACAGCCGTGCTCGGCGTACTTCTGATAGCCGGCGGCGATCTCGTGGTCCTTGGGGTTGGCGGTCAGCCCGCTCCACAGGCAGGCCGTGACCCCCTGCTCGGCGAGGTGCCTGACCATCTCGTCGGCCCAGCCCGCTTCGATGAGACCGGGGTCGGTGACCAGCATCGGCCGCCGCGCGCCCAGTCGCAGTGCGGCGTGCGCTGCTTCCACCATCGAGTCGATACCGAAGACGATCTCGGGCGCATGGAACTTCAGCAGCCGCGGCGCGGAAGTGGCACAGGCATGGTCGTGCTCAGGGATCAGCGTGGGGTACACCGTCGCCTCCGCCCGCCCCCACGTGTCCAGTTTCGCCACAGTCCCGCCTTGCCCGCCACGCGCCTGGGACACCGACTGTGACCCGGGTAACACCGCGCGGTCCAGCGTACGACCCGGCCCCGCCGAAATGGCATTCCAGCGGGGCCTATCTCGACTTTCCTCTGCTGGAATGCCATTTCGGCGGCTCATCGGCCCACGGCTTCGGCGGCGAACTCCTGCGCGGCGTGCTCCAGTCCGCTGAGGTCGCGCACCACGCGGACCCGGCTGCAGAACTCCGCGTAGCCGGGCAGGTCGCAGCTGCCCAGACCCCACGAGTACCGCGGCTCCGGCGTCAGCCATACGGTTTCGCGGGCCCGGCGGGTGATCTCCTCGAACGCCGCGAAGTTGGGGGCGTTCGCGTTGTTGCGGCCATCGCCGAGGACGACGACGGTGGTGCGCCGGGTCACGGCCGAGGAATGCTCGGCCAGGAACTCGGCGAAGACGCTGCCGTAGTCGGAGTTCGCGTCGACGTCGATCACGTCGCCGCCGAAGATCAGCCCCAACGCGCGTTCGCTCTCGAAGTCGCGGAACAACTCGGTGGTCTCGGCGACCTCCGCGACGAAGGCGAACGACCGCACCTGCGTGAAGAGGTCCTGCAGACCGTGCACCAGGTTCAGGGTGAAGCGGGACGTCGCGCGCACCGACAGGCTGACGTCGGCGAGGACCACCAGCCGCGGCCGGTCCTCGGCTCGGCGAACCGTGACGGGCATGAACGGGATGCCGTCGAAGCGCATGTTGCGCCGCATCGTCTGCCCGGAGTCCACCCGACCCGCCGCCGCGGTGCGCCGCCGATGGGTCAGCGCCCCGTGCAGGCTGCGCGCGAGCCGGCGCAGCGAGTCCTCGAGCTCGGCGCGCTGCGCCTCACCGATGCGGTCGACCTTCGCCTCGCGCTGCTCTCGCGTCTCGATGATGCTGTTCTCCAGCGCCAGCAGCGCCTCCAGGTGACGCTTGAGCGCCTGCGGCAGGTTCTCCAGGATTCCGGTCAGTCGGCGGCGCAACGCGGCGGCATCCGACTCGTCGCCCTTCTGATCCAGGTCGTCGAGTTCGTTGAGCCAGCCCAGCAGCGCATCCTGTTCGGCGATCGTCAGTGATGCGTCGACGCTGGTGCCTGTCGACGTCGCCAGGTTGCCGGGCCGCCCCGCGCCGTGCAGCCGATCGGCGGACAGCTCGACGCGGTACTTGTCGGCGTCCTCGCCGGTGCTCTCCTTGGAGAAGACGATCTGGTCGGTCAGCGCTGCCAGGTCGATCTTGTTGGCCTCCTGGTGCAGGTTGTACTGCTGGGCCAGGTCCTCCTGCTTGAAGTAGTCCTTGATGCTGGTCGGCTTGCCGTGTTCGTGGCCTTCCTCCGGCTTGTCGCTGGGTTCCTCGGACAGCGTGAACGACTCCAGCTCCCCGGAGTCGACGAGGTCGTCGTGCGCGTGGGAATGTCCGTGCCCCTTGTCATCGTCGCCGATACGGATCAACGAGAAGAACGCGTTGAAGATCTCGTCGAAGATCGGTTCGTCGCGGTGATCTTTGACCAGCGCGACGCGCAATGCGGTGCGCAGGACAGCCCGGGAAGACAACACACCGGGCTGCCCGGCGCACCGCATCGCGTCCAGCGCCTCGGGGATCGAGACGCGTAGCCCACCGAGGCGGAGCAGCCTGACGAAGCGGTGCAGGGTGGCCTCCACGGGGTGTCCTACAGCGCCCGTCGCCGACCCAGCGTGGAGGTCGGCGTCTTTTTGGGCGTGCCGTAGTAGCCGTTGGTGAAGCGGCCGGGCTGATCCTTGGCCGCGCGCACCGCAGGGCCGTCGTCGTGCGGGTGGTCCTCGCTGGTGTGGTCGTGGGTGTGGTCGTCGTGCGCATGGTCGTGGGTGTGGCCGTCCCCGTGGTCGTGGGAATGACCCGACCGCGCCGACTCGGGGACTTTCGCATTCGGATCCACCAGTCGCGGCAGCGCATCGAGGGACTTGCGGACATCCTTGTCGTACTTGACCACCACCGACACCGTGTCGGAGAGCACCTTCGCGGACAGCTCGTCGACGCCGAGGACGGCCAGGGTGCGCGCCCAGTCGATGGTTTCCGAAATGCTCGGCGCCTTACGCAGTTCCAGGTCCCGCAGCCCGCGCACCACGTCGACGAGTTGGGCCGCGAGCGCTTCGGTCAAACCGGTGTTCTTGGACCGGATGATCTCCAGCTCGCGCTCGGCGGACGGATAGTCCAGAAACAGATGCAGGCACCGGCGTTTGAGCGCCGCCGCCAGGTCACGGGTGTTGTTCGACGTCAGGATCACGTACGGAGCGTGCTTCGCCTTGAACGTTCCTATCTCGGGAACTGAAACCTGGTACTCCCCAAGGAGTTCCAGAAGCACCGCCTCCAATGCTTCGTCGGCGCGGTCGATCTCGTCGATCAGCAGCACCACGGGCTCCTCGGAGCGCACCGCCTCCAGCAGCGGCCGCGGGGCGAGGAACCGATCGGAGAAGAACACACTCTCCTGCTTACCGATGCGGTCCACCGCATCGTTCAGGTCGACCGCGTCGGAAACCAACTGGCCGATTTTCTCCCGCAGGATCTGCGTGTACAGCAATTGCTTGCCGTAGTCCCACTCGTAAAGGGCTTTGGTCTCGTCCTGCCCTTCGTAGCACTGCAGCCGCAGCAGCCTACGACCGGTGGCCAGAGCCAGCGCCTTGGCCAGCTCGGTTTTCCCGACGCCCGCGGGACCTTCGACCAGTAGCGGCTTGTCGAGGCGGGTTTGCAGGAAAACCGTTGTGGCAAGCCGCTCGTCGGCGATGTAGCCTTCGCCGGCGAGCGCCTCGCGCACCTCTTCGACAGAGGAGAATGTCTGAGCCTCCACCGAGTTAGACATGGCTCAGGGCAGCAGCTCGTCGAGGTCGCCGTTCATGCAGTGGTCGACAACCGGGCGGACGAGGTCGAACGTGCATTCCTTGGCGTTGCCGGGGGTGCAGGCGTCCCCGAGCACGTGGTTGGTGATGCGGTCGACGTCGGCCTTGTCGCCCTTGATCACCGGGGCGTTCTCGTAGAACTTGGTGGGGCCCTTACCCAGTCGGTTCTTCGAGTAGCTGTCCTGCTTGACGTCGGTGAACTTCTCGATGATGTTGACGTCGCGCAGTAGTCGGATCGCGGCGGCCAGCGCGGCATCGGCGGCCTGCACGTCGGTCATGCCGTAGGTGTCGACTCCCATCGCCTGCGCGATGTCGGCGAACCTCTTGTAGGCGACCGGCATGTTGAACGCCCACACCCGGGGCAGCGCGATCGCGTTGTTGAGGCCGTGGTGGGTGTCGTAGAACGCCGACACCGCGTGCGAGATCGAGTGGATGATGCCCAGCCCGCCGGAGTTGAACGCCTGCGCGGCGATGTACTGCGCGTACATCATTCCCTCGCGGCCCTTGAGATCGGTTCCATTCCAGGTGGCTTCGCGCAGGTTCTCGGCGGTCAGCTTGATGGCGCGGATCGCGTTGCCCAGCGACGGCTCGAAGTTCAGGCGCGAGACGTAGGGCTCCGACGCGTGTGCCAGCACGTCGAACCCGCACTGCGCGGTGTAGTCGACCGGGCACTCGAAGTAGAGCACCGGATCGTCCACGGCCAGCGTCGCGACCGAGGCGTCGTCGAACGCGACGTACTTGTGCGGGTTGTCGGGGTCGGTGGTGGTGTCGGTGATGACGTAGGCCCACGACGTCTCCGACCCGGTGCCCGCGGTGGTCGAGATCGCGATGTGCGGCGGGTTCTTCGGATTCTCGGACATGTTGAAGCCCTCGAAGTCGTTCACGTTGCGACCATCGTGGGCGACGGAGATGCGCGCGCCCTTACAGGCGTCGTGGGTGGAGCCGCCACCGATGGAGACGAAGCTGTCGCATTCGTTCTCCTGGTACAGCTTCACCGAGTCCATGACGTTGTAGTCCTTGGGGTTGGACTCCACCTGGTCATAGACGACGACCTCGAGGCCGTGCCACTTCAGCGACTCCGCCATGTTGTGCACGATGTCGGTGCCCCGCAGGCCGGAGCTCATCAGCAGGGTGCGCTTGAAGCCCATCTTGAGAGCCTCCGGCCCGACCATCTCGTGGGCGCCGGGGCCCATCATGGCGCGGGGGAACGGATGAAACTCCTTGATGGGGAAGGGCTTGAGCAGATCTTCGACCTTCATCGTGGCCGTCCTTTCTGAGCTGTCTCGCGAGCACGCGGGTACGTCGACCACCAACGTAGGCGCCGCGGTGTGAGCAGGAGAACAGCGAAGCGCGAAGACCGATCCATAGGCAGCGCAATTGCACACGAACGGGTAGTGTCCGACCTACCCGTTCGGAGAGGGGGCCGTGCTCGCGGGCCTGCGCCGGGCCTCGTCGGACTCGGTTTCCGTGCTGTCATCGTCGTCGTCGACCATCGTGCTCTCGTCGAACGGCCGGTCGCCGTCGAGTACCTCGTTCAGCCGGTCGCTGTCGACGGTGTGGGTCCACGTTCCGACCAGCACGGTGGCGACCGCGTTGCCCGAGAAGTTGGTCAGGGCGCGCGCCTCGGACATGAACCGGTCGATGCCGACGATGATGCCGACGCCGTCGAGCAGTTCGGGCCGGTGACTCTGCAACCCGGCGGCCAACGTCGCCAGTCCGGCGCCACTGACCCCGGCCGCGCCCTTGGAGGCGATGATCATGAAGGCCAGCAACCCGAGTTGTTCGGTGATCGACAACGGGTCACCGAGCGCATCGGCAATGAACAACGAGGCCATGGTCAGGTAGATGGCCGTGCCGTCGAGGTTGAACGAGTAGCCGGTCGGCACGACGATGCCGACGGTCGCCGGCTTCACCCCGGCGTGCTCCATCTTGGCGATCAGTCGCGGTAGCGCCGACTCCGACGACGAGGTCGCGACGATCAGCAGGTACTCGCGCGCCAGGTAGCGGGCGAGCTTGAAGATCGACACCCGGGCGACGGTCCACAGCAGCGCCCCGAGCACTCCGAAGATGAAGATCAGACAGGTCAGGTAGAACGCTCCCATCAGCACGCCGAGCTGGATCACCGCGTCGAAGCCGGTGTCGCCGACCACTTCCGCAATGGCGCCGAAGGCACCGATCGGGGCCAACCACAGGATGCCGATCAGGATCTTGAAGACCAGCTTCTGGACTTTGTCGATCCCGCGCAGCATCGACTCGCCTTTGGCGCCCATGGACTGGATGCCGAACCCGACCAACAGCGCGACGAACAGCGCCTGGAGCACGTTGCCCTCGGTGAGCGCCGAGAACAGCGAGGTCGGGATGATATCGGAGATGAACTCCATTGTGCCGCCCGATGATTCAGCCTCACCGGCCAGCTCGGCGCCTTTACCGGGATCACTGGTGATGTTGAGCCCGGTCCCGGGGCTGATCAGATTGCCGACGACAAGGCCGATGGCCAGCGCGGCCGTCGACATCACCATGAAGTAGGCCAGCGCGAGGCCACCGACCTTGCCGACGGAGGTCGCGGCACGCACCTTGCCGATTCCGAGGACGACGGTGCAGAAGATGACCGGGACGATCATCATCTTGATCAGTTTCACGAATAGCTCGCCGAGCACTCCGAGTGACGCTGCGGTGTCAGGTGCGACCAGGCCGACCACGATGCCGGCGACCACGGCGACGATGACCATGATGTAGAGCCAGTGGGTCTTGTCGCGTTTGGCCTTCCTGGGTTCTGCCTCGTCAGGCTCGGTGGATGTGCCGTCGGCGCTGGTCATGGTCGCTTCCCTCCACAGTGGTGACTGAGGGGTAACCAGAAGTGTGTTGTGTCACACCTGCGCGCGTCAGCCCGTTACGGCCGCCAGCGCATCGGCCACCGACTCGAGGTCGGCGTCGGTGACGTCGACATGCGGGGACACCCGCAGCGCGGGTCGCGTCATCACCCGCGGCGCCCGTTCCGGGCCAACGAAAGTCGTCACGATGGAATGCTCGGCGATCAGGCGCCCCCGCACCGCCAGCGGGTCGACCCCGTCGGGTGGCCGCAGCGTGGTGATGGCGCTGGGCTCGTCGACAGGTTCGATCACGCTCCACCCCGGCACCTGAGCGAGCACAGTGCGCGTCGCGGCACCCACGTCACGGAGCCTGGCCTGCATGTGCTGCGGGCCCGCCGCCAGCTGTTCGCCGAGGGCCACCGAGAGTCCCACGTGCAGGCCGACATTCGACTCCGTATGGCCGAGACTCAGCTGCGTGGCCTCAGAAAGCAGTTCGGGACGGGTGGCGAGCATGCCGACACCCCGCGGACCCGCTGTCCATTTCCGCGACGATGAATAGACCGCGTCCGCGCCGATGTCCGCGCAGTCGAGGTGGGATAACCCCTGGGCGGCGTCGACATACAGCGGGATACCGCCGGAGCGGCACAGCGCAGCGATGTCGTGGGCGGGCTGGACGATGCCGCTGTGGCTGCCCAACACGGTGAAATGCACCAGGGCGGGCGGGTTCGCGGCCAGCACGGCGGCGGCCGCGTCGAGGTCCAGCCGGCCGGAACCGTCGACCGGGAGTTCACGGATGTCGAACCCGTGTCGCGCAAGGATCGCCAGATTGGGGCCGTACTCGCCGTGCAGGCACGCCACGGTGCGGTCGCCGGTCCAGTCGCCGAGCAGGACGTCGAGCGCGTTGTTGGATCCGGTGGTGAAGAACACCTCGGCGTCGCTCATCCCGGTCAGCACACGCACCGCGGCACGGCCGGCTTCCAGCACCGGTGCCGCGGCCTCGGCGGCGACGTAGCCGCCGACCTCCGCCTCGTGGCGCGCGTGCTGCGCTGCGGCGTCGATGACGGCGAAGCTCTGCCGCGAGCAGGCCGCGCTGTCGACGTGCACGCCGGCGACGGGCGGCCGGGCAGCACGCCATCGCTCGGCGATCGAGGGCTCACCCATCGATGAGTACCGACAGCGACAGCCCGAAGTCTCCGGCCTCGTCGGTCCACCAGTGGGTGCGACGCAGTCCAGCAGCGGCCAGCTCGGCATCGACACCGTCGCGGCGGAACTTGCACGACACCTCGGTCAGCATCTCCTCACCGTCGGCGTAGTCGACGTCGAGGTCCAGGCCGGTGATGCGAACCTGCTGAGCGCGTGTCGACCGCAGCCACATCTCGATGCGTTCCTCGGCGTCGTTCCACCGGGCGACGTGCTCGAAGGAGTCGACGTCGAAGTCGGCGCCGAGTTCCCGGTTCACCACGGCGAGCACGTTGCGGTTGAACCGTGCCGTCACCCCGGCGCTGTCGTCGTACGCGCGGACCAGCCGGTCGGTGTCCTTGACCAGATCGGTGCCCAGCAGCAGCGCGTCACCCGGCTGAAGGAGCTCGGCCACCGAAGCCAGGAAATCGGCACGCGGCCCGGGTGTCAGATTCCCGATCGTCGAACCCAGGAAGGCCACCAGTCGCCGGCCTGCGTCGGGGATCTTCCCCAGATGCTCCTCGAAATCCCCGCACACAGCATCGATCTCGATGCCTGGATACTCCTGCTCGATCGCCGCCCCCGCCGCCCTCAGCACGGTCGCGTCCACGTCGAACGGGACGAAGCGGTGCAGCGATCCCCGGTCACGCAGCGCGTCGAGCAGCATACGGGTCTTCTCCGAGGTGCCGCTGCCCAGTTCCACGAGCGTGTCGGCACCGGAGGCCGCGGCGATCTCACCCGCCCGGGTGCGCAGGATCTGCGCCTCGGCACGGGTCGGGTAGTACTCCGGCAGCCGGGTGATCTGGTCGAACAGGTCGCTGCCCACCGAGTCGTAGAACCACTTGGGCGGCAACGACTTCGGCTCCTGGATGAGACCGTTGTGGACGTCGCGACGAAGCGCCGCTTCCGCGGCGTCGGCGGCCAGGTAGTTGGCAAGAGAGAAGGTCATCACGATCCTTTCAGCGGCGTGAGCTGCACACGGGAGTCGTGCACCTCGACGAGGTGGCGATCCGGGATCTCCCGCCACGCAGGGTCGTCGTCGTACGGTTCACTGGCAAGCACCACACCGTCATCGCGACTCAGCACCGACAGCGTGTCCCCCCAAGTGGTCCCGACGACGCGAGAACCGTTGGCGGCCAGGATGTTCAGCCGGGCATTCGGATCAGCAGCGGCGACCTCGACGAGCACGTCACCAAGGGCGTCCATACCGCGGTCGAAGATCAGTGCCGCCAGCAGCGCGCTGTCGTTGGTGGATTCTGCGTGCTTCGACGGCGGCAGCACCGCGCGGTCGACGACGCCGTTGTGTGACAGCAGCCACGTCCCGTCGGTGAACGGCGCCGAGGCCGACGGCTCGATCGGCATGCCCACACTCGCCGAGCGCACCGCCGCGACCACGCAGCGGCTCACCAGAGCCGGGGCCACCGACGCGAACGAGGCGTCGCCCCACAGCGGCGACGCGCTGCGCCACCGACGCGGCGCGGTATCGTCCCCCGAGTCGCTCCGCTCCTGCCCCCGAGGATCGAAAAAGCCGACGCCCCAACCGTCGGCGTTCATCAGGCCATGCTTCTGGCGCCGCGGCGCGTAAGACTGGACCAGCAATCCGGAGGGCTGATCGAGCACCAGCGATGCCACCGACACGGGCTCACCGAGCCACGCCAGATGCCTACACATGAGGGTCTGCTCTTCGCGCAAGCGGCTCATCGCCATGGTCTGCTCTTCGCGCACGCGGCCCATCGACCACATCCCAGGCAAGGCGCACGCCGGAGAAGATCTGCCTGCGGATCGGGTGGTCCCAGTTGCGGAAGCTGGGCCGCAGGATGTTCGGCGACACCGCCCACGCTCCCCCGCGAAGCACCCGGTAGTCGCCGCTGGCGACCCCATCGAAGAACGGCGCGGAGTACATGTCGTAGACCATCGGGGTAAACCCCGGCCACGGCCGAAGCGTCGAGGTCGTCCACTCCCAGACGTCGCCGAGCATCTGTTCCGCGCCGTACGCCGACGCCCCCGCCGGGTACGCACCGACCGGCGCCGGGCGCAGCGCGTCGCCTCCGAGGTTGGCGAGAGAGGAGGTGGGTTCAGTTGCGCCCCAGGGGTATCGGCGGCGCGACCGGGTCTGCGGATCCCACGCGCAAGCCTTCTCCCACTCGATCTCGGTGGGCAGCCGCGCCCCGGCCCATGCCGCGTAGGCCTCGGCCTCGAAGTAGGTGACGTGCTGCACCGGTTCGGTGGCGGGGATCTCCTCGACGTAGCCGAAGCGGGTGCGGGTGCCATCACCGTTCCAGAACAGCGGGGCCGTCAGGTTGGCCTGGCTGCGATGGGCCCAGCCGGCACGCGACCACCAACGGTCGTGGTGGTAGCCGCCGTCGCCGATGAACTGCTGCCACTCGCCGTTGGTCACCGGCACCCGGCCGATGCGGAACGCGGACACGTCGACGACGTGGGCGGGACGTTCGTTGTCCAGCGAGTACGGCTCGGTGGCGGCGTCCACTCCGAGGACGAACTCACCGGCGGGCACCAGCACCGACGTCCCGGCGATCCCGTCGCGTCCCGCGGGCAGTGCGGTGCCCCGGTCGAGCAGTGGTGCGCCCGACCGCAGACTTAACGCCTGCAGCATCGTCTCGCCGTGCTGGTTCTCGTGGCTGATCACCATCCCGAAGGTGAACGCGTCGGGATGGCCGTCGGGCAGCGCCTCCAACGCGTCGAGGGCCTTGCCGCGAACTGTCGCGCAGTAGTTGCGGGCGTCAGTCGGGGGCAGCAGCGGCAGGTCGACCCGGCTGGCGCGGGAGTGGACGAACGCGTCGTAGAGCTTGTCGACCTGAGGTGACAGCAGGCCCGGCCGGTCCGGGTCACCGCCGCGCAGCAGCCACAGTTCCTCCTGTTGGCCGATGTGGGCCAGATCCCAGACCAGCGGACTCATCAGCGGGTCGTACTGGCGACGCACCTCGGCGTCATCGAAGTCGACAAGCCGCAAGGTGCGGTCTCTCGCCTTGGTCAGCTCGCCCGCGAGTAGCTCGCGTGCCGTCACAGCTCTCCTTGGGCCAGTTGGGTGACCGCGTCCGCGATCCCGTACCGGACTGCCCGATCGGCGAAGTCATCGGCCGGGCTGCGTCCCTGATCGACCGAACGCGCGAGCAGGTCCATAGATTCCTGGACCTCGGCAGGCGCGCGTTCCGCAGCAGCCCGCACGCACCGCTGGGCCGCTGCGTGCAGCCGCACATCTCGGAGACCGACCTGTGCGGCGCGGTCCCAGGCGGTGGCCACCGATTCGGTGGCCTCGGCGGCGATGTCCGAGGCCACCGGGTCATCCAGCAGGGTGGCCAGGGTGAACACCACCGCCGGCCAGATCGCGTCGGGCACGCTGTCCAGGTAGCGCACCTCCAGGAATCCGCGGGGCCGCACCGGCGGGAACAGCGTGGTCAGGTGGTAATTCAGATCCGCCATGGTCGGCCTGCGGTCCCCGAGCAGAACCCGCCCGTCGGCCCAGTCCGCGAACGGCACCCACTGCGTGACCGGCGTCGGATCAGGGTTGTGCACGAGCATCACCGGGGCGCGCAGCGCGTACCGGGCCCAGTCACTGGCCGGGTCGTCGCCGCTCTCACCCAGGATCGGCCCGCACCGTGCCGAGTCCAGCTGGCTCCAGACGCGCTGGCGGGTCGACTGCCACCCGGTGAAGCCGCCGCCGAGCACCGGAGAGTTCGCGGCGATCGCGATCATCACCGGGCCGAGCGCGTGCGCCAGCCGCACCCGGTCGGCCCAGGTCCGCTTCGGTCCGGCCTCGAGGTTGACCTGCACCGATGCGGTCGACGTCATCATCGCCGCGCCCGCGGCACCGGTCTGGCTGGCGCGGAAGAAACGCTCCATCGCGTGGTAGCGCGGCCCGGGGTTGACCCGCGAGGCCGGCCGCAGCGGGTCGGCTCCCAGCAGAACCAGACCCAATCCGCGCTGCGCAAAGGACGCCCGAAGCGTCGCCCGGTCCGAGGTCATGGCCGCAATCGCCGCCGCCGGATCGTCGGCCGGCGGGCCCGAGAGCTCGACCGCACCACCCGGTTCGACGGTGACCAGACTGCGGCCCGGCAGAGCCGGCAGCGCCGCGATCGTCGCCGTCAGCTCGTCCCACCCGGGGCGGCGCACCGGGTCGGCCATGTCGTAACAGTGGGCCTCGATCTCAAGGCCTACCGGACCGACCGGCCCATCGGTCAGGCATCCGTCGAACAGATGCTCTGCGGCCGCGGACGGGTTGCGTCCAGCAGAGTGGTGTACGAGTCGGACCTGATCAGCGGTACCGGCGTGTCGTAGCCGACTGATTGAGGG
>NZ_STGE01000027.1 GCF_005222675.1 Mycolicibacterium sp. CR10
AAGCGGCGGCCACGACGACGGTTGTGGCCGCCGCTTCACCCTGCCCTCTTGACAAAACGCCATCCATATCAGCGTTCCGGGCGGTGGTTCGCCTCGATTCACGACCCTGGCTTCTCACTCGCGACACGCGGCCCCCGCAGACCGTCAGCGCCAGGACGGCAGCCAGATCTGCATGTTCCAGGTGCTCTGCGAGATCGGCAGGCCGGTCAGGATCGGGTACAGCCACGCGAAGTTGGTGATCACGAGGGCCACATAAATGCACACCACCAGGAGCCCGAGCGTTCGCCGCTCGGCGTTCTGGCCCGGTTTGTAGAGGATGTCGCCGAGGATCATCGCAATCATCATGACCAGGAACGGCGCCATCGTCGACGCGTAGAAGAAGTACATCTGCCGGTCGATATCGGCGAACCACGGCAGGAACCCCGCGCTGTAGCCCACCAGCAGCACCGCATATCGCCAGTCCCGCTTGATGAATGCGCGCCACAGCGCCCATGCCAGCACCGGCACCGCGATGAACCACATGGCGGGTGTCCCCACCAACATCACGGCCTTGACGCACGACTGCGCCCCGCACCCGGGCACATTCTCGGTGTCGATGGCGTACAGCACCGGGCGCAGCGACATCGGCCACGTCCACGGCTTGGACTCCCACGGGTGATGATTCCCGTCGGCGTTGGTCAGGCCGGAGTGAAACCGGTACGCCGCGTAGGTGTAGTGCCACAGCGAGCGCAGCGCATCGGGAATCGGCAGCACGCTGTCGGGTCCGATGGACCGGCCGACCTCGTGGCGGTTGATGCCGGTCTCGGAGGCGAACCATGCCGTGTACGACGCCAGGTACATCCCGAACGGAATGAGCACCAGTGCGTACAGCGACGGACCGACGTCGCGGCGGAATGTCCCCAACCACGGTCGCGGAACCCGGTACTGGCGGCGCGCGGCGATGTCGAAAGCCACAGTCATCACGCCGAAGAACAGCACGAAGTACAGGCCGGACCACTTGGTTCCGCAGGCCAGCCCGAGGAGCACGCCCGCGCCGAACCGCCACCACCGGACCCCGAGCCGCGGACCCCACGGCGTCTCGCCGATGCGACCTTCGAGCAGTGCGATGTGCATGCGCTCGCGAACCTGGTCGCGGTCGACGATCAGGCAGCCGAACGCGGCGACGACGAACAGCGTCAGGAACCCGTCGAGCAGGGCGGTGCGCGCGGTGACGAAGCTGACCCCGTCGGCGATCAGCAGCAGCCCGGCGATGCCGCCGACGAGTGTGGACCTGCTGATGCGCCGCGCGATGCGCACCACCAGCAGCACCAGGATGACGCCGCACACCGCGCCGGAAAACCGCCACCCCAGCCCGTTGTAGCCGAAGATCGCCTCACCGATCGCGATGAGTTGCTTGCCGACCGGCGGATGCACCACCAGGCCGTAGCCCGGGTTGTCCTCGATGCCGTGGTTGTGCACCATCTGCCAGGCCTGCGGCGCATAGTGCTTCTCGTCGAAGATCGGGGTGCCGCCATCAGTGGGCGAGCCGAGGTTGAGGAATCGGGTCACCGCGGCCAGCGCGGTGAGGACCGCGGTCATCGCCCATCCCTGCAGCCGGTCGAGCGGACCGAAATTTGCGAGGGGTACCAGCGGTCCCGGACTGATCACGGGAGCGGTGCGGTGGCGAACAACGAGTTCGTCGGCCGGGGCGCTCACGCCTGCGATCGTAGGCTGTACTGATGACGATCCCCCGGTGGCTACGCTACAGCCCGCCGAAATGACGGCCGGCCGGTTGCTCGTCGCAGCCACACCGCTCGGTCAGCCGTCGGACGCGTCGGCGAGGCTGATACGGGCTCTGGGCAGCGCCGATGTAGTCGCCGCCGAGGACACCCGGCGGGTTCGTACGCTGGCGCAGGCGCTGGAAATCCGCATCGCGGGCAGGGTGGTGAGCCTGTTCGACCAGAACGAGGCCACCCGGATACCGTCGCTGCTCGATGACATTCGCGGCGGCGCGACCGTGTTGCTGGTGAGCGACGCCGGCATGCCGCTGATCAGCGATCCCGGCTACCGGCTGGTGACGGCGTGTATCGAGAACGAGCTGCCGGTGCACTGCCTGCCCGGCCCGTCCGCGGTGACGACGGCCCTGGCTGTCGCGGGCCTGCCGTCGGAGCGGTTCTGCTTCGAGGGCTTTGCGCCGCGCAAGCAGGCGGCGCGCCGGTCCTGGCTGCAGTCGCTGGCCGCCGAACCGCGGACGTGCGTGTTCTTCGAGTCGCCACGCAGGCTGGCCGACTGTCTCCGCGACGCCGTGGACGTCTTCGGCCCCGAGCGCAGGGCCGCTGTGTGCAGGGAGCTGACCAAGACGCACGAGGAGATCCGGCGCGGTCCGATCGGTGAGCTCGCGCAGTGGGCCGCCGACGGAGTGCTGGGCGAGATCACCGTGGTACTGGCCGGGGCGAAGCCGACGGCCGACGCCGACGAACTGGTAGTCGAGGTGAACCGTCTGGTGGAGGACGGTATGCGGGTCAAGGATGCGTGCGCGCGGGTGATTGCCGCCAATCCCGGCGCCCCGTCGCGCCGTGCGCTCTACGATGCGGTTCTGCGCGCACGCGAGTGATCCTGTTCCGGGGGACCCTCATCGAGGTCGACACCTGCCACAACCTGAGGATCAGCGAGCCGAAAAGACTCGCGGAGATTCTCGTCGAGCGCTGCCGGCGCTACCACCGATGATCGGCGCCGCTTTATGCAGGCACTCGTCCCACTCGAGCGCCGGATCGGAGTCCGCGGTGATACCGCCCCCGACGCCGAGCACCGCCGTGCCATCGGCGGCGAACTCCACTGTGCGGATCGCCACGTTCAGCTCGCAGCCGGCCACCGGAGACGCTAAACCTATTGTCCCGCAGTAGATTCCACGACGGTGCGGTTCCCACCCGGTGAGCAGTTCGCGCGCCCGGGCCTTCGGCGTGCCGGTCACCGATGCCGGCGGGAACGTCGCCTCGAGCACCGATGCCATCGGTAGGCGGGCCGGAACCTGTGCCGATACCGTCGACACCAGATGCCACACCCCCGGCGCCGGACGCACCGCCAGCAGTTCGGGCACCGTAACCGATCCGATGTGTGCGATCCGACCCAGGTCGTTGCGGACCAGATCGACGATCATGATGTTCTCCGCGACGTCCTTGACGGACGTCCGCAACTCGGCCGGGTCCGCGTGGGCGGGAAGCGTGCCCTTGATGGGGCTCGACGTCACCGCCTCGCCGCACCGACGCAGGAACAGCTCGGGCGAGAACGACGCCACCGCGCCCCAGTCGCCTGCGACGTAGGCCGCGCGTGCCGGCGCGGTCCGCGATACGGCGTCGACGAAGAAGTCGACGGGATCACCGTCGAGGGTTCCGGTGAATCGCGTGCACACGCAGGCCTGGTACACCTCACCGGCGGCGATCGCCTCCAGGCAGGCACGCACCCCACGCTGGTGGGCGGCCCGGTCGGCGGCGCCCCAGGTGATGACGGCGTCCCGGGGAACAGGAGCCGACTGCAGGGCATCGGACACCCAGTCCGAAAGTGCTGCACCGGAGAGGCTTTCATGCCACCAGGTGCCGTCGCGGTCGCAACGGAGCACGCAGTCCGACCATCCGCCGGCGGCCTGCGGGATCCGTGGCTGCACACCGTCCGCGCCCGCGTCGGGGTAGGACAGGTAGCCGAACCAGCCGCCACCGACGGGGCCGTCGGTGCGTTCTCCGGGGTCCACGTCGAAGACGTCGCCCACCGCGACGCCGGCCGCCGTGACCGACGGAGCGATGACTGCGCGAGACCCGAACCACTCGCCGGTCAGTGCGGCGGGAGGCGCCAGCCGCAGCCGCGTCGTCGCTCTGGCCAGGGCGCGCAGCACCGACGGGGCCTCGCCCAGGTCACCGAGCCGCTCGATGCGCACCGACTCAGCCTGTCAGACCCGGGCGGGTGGCGGGCTATCGGCCGATCCGCCGGGGCATCGTCACGGTCGCCAGCTTCTCGGGATTGCGCATCGCATAGAAGTTGGCGATCTTGCCATCGATCACCTCGATGGAGATCACGCCCTCGAGATTGTCGCCGAGGTAGAGGACCAGTGCGGGGGCGCTGTTGTAGATCGCGGGCTCGACCCGGCCGTCGGTGCCGCCCAATCGGACCAGGCCGACGATCAGCCTCGCGACCCGTTCGGCCCCCGACACCGGCCTGCGGGCCGCGCTGACTTTGCCGTCGCTGTCGGCGGTCCACACCACGTCGGGCGCGAGCATGGACATCAGGCCGTCGAGGTCGCCGGTGGCGGCAGCGGCGAAGAAGCGCGTGGTCAGTTCGGAGGACACCTTGGGGTCGACGGGCTCAAACCGCTTGCGCCGGGCCTGAACATGCTCGCGGGCGCGGTGCCCCATCTGGCGCACCGCGGCCGCCGACTTGCCGATCGTGGTGGCGATCTCGTCGTAGGAGAACCCGAACACCTCCCGCAGCACGAACACCGCGCGCTCGTCGGGGCTCAACGTCTCCAGCACCACCAGCATGGCCATCGACACAGATTCGGCCAGCACCACATCGGCGGAGGCATCCTGTTGTGTCAACAGAGGTTCCGGCAGCCAGGGGCCGACGTACTCCTCGCGCCGACGGGACTGCGCGCGCAAGGCATTCAACGACTGCCGGGTGACGAGCTGGGCGAGGTAGGCCTTGGTGTCGGCCACCGCGGACAGGTCAACCCCAGCCCAGCGCAGGTAGCTCTCCTGCAGCACGTCGTCGGATTCGGTTGCGCTGCCGAGTATCTCGTAGGCGATCGTGAACAGTAGCGGCCGCAGGGTCGTGAATCGCTCGGCGTGCTCGTCACCCGGCGTGGCGGTCATCGTGCCGGTACCACCTTCGCCTCGGCGAGAAGGGCGGCGCGATCGGGTCCCTTCAGCGACGTGTACGAGCCCGGCTTGGCGGCCTCGCCACGCAGCCACTTCACCGTGTAGCGGCACACCTGCTCCTTGATGAACGCGCCTGCGCGGCCGCCGATGTAGACGTTGGTCACGGTGTCATCCTTGTGCTGGAACTGCAGGGTTCCGCCGCCGCGGCCGAGGCTGATGCACTGGGCGGACATCGGTACCGACACGTCGGCGATCGGGGTGCCCGCGATCCGCGACAGGATGGTGTTGGCGGCCTGAGCGCCCAGCGGCAGGCTCGCCTGGCAGCTCATCCGGTACGGCAGTCGCGACGGCGCCGCGGCGTCACCGGCTGCGACGATCCGGGCATCATCGACGCTGGTCAGCGTCTCGTCCGTGACGAGCCGGCCTGCAGCGTCGGTGGTCAGTCCGCTCGCCGCGGCGAGGCCGGGAACCCCGAAGCCCGCCGTCCACACCGTCACCGCGCTCGCCAGCACGCGGCCGTCGGTTAGCACCACATGATCGGGACCCACGGCCGACACCGTCGCATCCGCGCCCTCGACCATCGCGACGCCGAGCTTGGTCAGCCGCTTGACGACTGAGCGGCGTCCCGGCTTGCTGAGGGAGGGTCCGACCATGCCGCTCACAAGCGTCACGTGACGGCCGGTCTCGGCGAACTCCGAGGCCGCCTCTATTCCGGTGAGTCCGCCGCCGACCACGACGATCGGCGCCTGCATCGGCACGTCGGCCAGTCGCTCGCGCAGCCGGTGCGCCTGCTCCAATTCGCTGAGGGGATAGGCGAACTCGGCCGCGCCGGGCACCGATGCCGGCACCGACCCGGTGCTGCCGACCGCGTAGACGAGATAGTCGTAGTCCAGGATGTCGCCGGCGGTCAACGTGACTCGCCGCGCCGCGGCATCGATGCGGTGGGCACCGTCGACGACGAGGCGCACGCCGGAGTTCAGGACGGTCGCGTAATCCTCGACCGCGTCATCACTATCGGTCACCAGTTGGTGCAGCCGGATCCGCTCGACGAACTGCGCCCGCGGGTTGATCAGCGTCACCCGCACATCGTCGCGCGTCATCAGCCGGTTGGCGGCCATCACGCCGGCGTAGCCGCCGCCGATCACCACGATGCTGGTCGGTGTTGCGGGGCGAGTCTGGTTCGCGCTCATGTCCACTCCTTCGGTGTTGTCGACTCGTATCGAGTCGGTCTGACCTCAAGACACCGCGGGCGGGCGGGATGTGACAGGACGTGATGCGCATCACATAGATAAGGAAGGGATCAATCGGCTTGATAGCGGGGGAACACCCCGGCGGGAGCGGGGAGCGCGGTGCCGGGTGCGAGCCGAACCGGCACCGCGGTGAACTCGCGCTGGTCGTCGCGCTGGCCCAGCAGGTCGAGCAGCGTGGCCATCGACTCGGGCATCACCGGCTGGGTCAACAGCGCCGCGATGCGCACCACCTCGAGCGTCGTGTAGAGCACGGTCCGGAATCGCAGCCGGGCCTCATCGGTGTCGGTCTTGCGCAGCACCCACGGCTCCTGCGCGGAGAAGTACCGGTTGGCCGCCCCCAGCACCGACCAGATCGCTTCGAGCGCCTGGTGCATGGCCGGCACATCGAAGTACGCGCGGACCTTGTCGAGGAGCTCGTCGGCGAGGGCCAGAAGCTCCCGGTCGGCGTCGGTGAACGGTCCCGGCTCCGGCACCGCACCGTCGAGGTTCTTGTTGACCATCGACAACGACCGCTGAGCCAGATTGCCGAACTCGTTGGCGAGGTCGGCGTTGATGCGCCCGACGATGGCGTCCTCGCTGTAGCTGCCGTCCTGGCCGAAGGGGATTTCCCGCAGCAGGAAGTAGCGCACCTGATCCACACCGAAGGCGTCGACGAGGGCGATGGGGTCGATCACGTTGCCGACGGACTTGCTCATCTTCTCGCCCTTGACGTTGATGAACCCGTGCGCGAAGACCCTGCGCGGCAAGTCGATGCCGGCCGACATCAGAAACGCGGGCCAGTACACCGTGTGGAAACGGATGATGTCCTTGCCGATCATGTGCAGATCGGCGGGCCAGTACCGGCGGAAGGCCTCGGATTCGGTGTCGGGGAAGCCGACCCCGGTGAGGTAATTGGTCAGGGCATCCACCCAGACGTACATGACGTGGTCGGGGTGTTCGGGGACCGGCACGCCCCAGTCGAACGTGGTCCGCGAGATCGACAGGTCCCGCAGCCCGCCTGAGACGAAGCTGACGACCTCGTTGCGCCGCACGTCGGGGCCGATGAACTCCGGATGCGCCTGGTAGTGCGCGAGCAGTCGATCGGCGTACTCCGACAGCCGGAAGAAATAGGTCTGTTCCTCCGTCCACGTGACCGGGGTGCCGGTCTCGATGGCCACCCGAACCCCGTCGGCGCCTACCGCGATCTCGTCCTCGGCGAAAAACCGTTCGTCACGCACCGAGTACCAGCCGGCGTACGCACCCAGATAGATGTCGCCCGCCTCGTTCATCCGGCGCCAGATCTCCTTGGACGCCTCGTAATGGTCGGCGTCGGAGGTGCGGATGAACCGATCGAACGAGACGTTGAGCTTCTCCTGCATCTGCTGGAAAACGTCTGAGTTTCGCCGGGCGAGGTCAGCGGTGGGGATGCCCTCGGCCGCAGCGGTCTCGGCCATCTTCAAACCGTGCACATCGGTGCCGGTCAGGAACCGCACATCGAATCCATCAAGTCGCTTGAAACGGGCGATCGCATCGGTGGCCGTCTTCTCGTACGCGTGCCCGATATGCGGTGCCCCGTTGGGGTAATCGATGGCCGTGGTGATGTAGTAGGCAGGCTTGCTCATTTGGCTTCACTTTATGGTGTTGAGGTGAGTTCCCACCGATCAGCGCGGGAGAAGCCACCGGTTCCGGAACCGCTCACTCCTCTCGTCGACGCGCACACCCATCTGGACGCCTGCGGCGCCGTCGACGCCGACGATGTGCGCGCGATCCTGGACCGCGCCGCCGCGGCCGGGGTGCAGGCGGTCGTCACCATCGCCGACGACCTGGAGTCGGCGCAGTGGGTGGTAGCGGCGGCCGACTGGGATCCGCGGGTGTACGCCGCCGTGGCCCTGCACCCGACCCGTGCCAACGCGCTGACCGACGAGGCGCGCACGGTGATCGAGCGGCTGGCAGAGCATCCCCGGGTGGTCGCGATCGGCGAGACCGGTATGGACATGTATTGGCCCGGTCGGCTGGAGGGGTGCGCCGACCCTGCCGAACAGCGTGACGCGTTCGCCTGGCACATCGACCTGGCGAAGCGGACCGGCAAGCCGCTGATGATCCACAACCGTGACGCCGATGCCGACGTCCTCGACGTCCTGCGGGCGGAGGGCGCCCCCGAGAGTGTGATCTTCCACTGTTTTTCGTCTGACGCCGAGATGGCGAGGACCTGCGTGGCGGCCGGTTGGCTGCTGAGTTTGTCCGGCACGGTCAGTTTCAAAAACGCCCATGCGCTGCGGGAAGCCGCGGCACTGATCCCCGCTGACCAGCTGCTCGTCGAGACAGATGCCCCGTTCCTGACCCCGCACCCGTATCGCGGGGCACCCAATGAGCCCTATTGCCTGCCCTACACTGTTCGAGCGCTGGCCGACGTCGTCGGCCGGCCCGCGGAGACGATCGCCGAGGAGAGTTCCGCGGCGGCGGAGCGGGTTTACGGGTGGCAGAGTTGCCGCTCCTAGGCCTATTCGTTACCGTCTTGTGATCATCACGTGCCGGCCACCACGTCGCGCGTCCTTCTGTAGTCGGGGTTGACGACGATTTTGAATGCTGTGAACAAACTTCATGAAACGCGTTCGCCCATGTTGCGGCTGGTTGTCGCGGCGCTGTTGCTGGCGTTGATCTTCGCCGGCGGGACTGCGGTAGCCGCGCACAAGACCGTCACGCTGACGGTCGACGGCGCGTCGATGACGGTCCCGACGATGAAGACGCGCGTCATCGACGTCGTCACCGAGAACGGTTTCGAGGTCGGTGACCGCGACGATCTCTTCCCGGCGGCCGACACCCCCGTCCAGCAGGCTGAGACGATCGTGCTGCGTCGCAGTCGGCCCCTGGAGATCTCCACCGATGGCGGCGGCTCCGAGCAGGTGTGGACCACGGCGTCGACGGTGGACGAGGCGCTGAGCCAGCTTCAGATGACCGACAAGGCGCCGTTGGCGGCTTCCCGCGGCAGCCGCGTCCCGCTCGGTGGGATGTCTCTCCCGGTGGTCAGCCCCAGGACGGTGCAGATCAACGACGGTGGCGCGATGCGCACGGTGCGCCTGGCGGCACCGAACGTCGCGGCCCTGCTGGACGCCGCCGGAATCCCCCTTCAGCAAAGTGACACAGTCGTGCCGGCACCGTCCGCCCCCGTCGTCGACGGCATGCAGGTCCAGGTGACCCGGATCCGGATCGCGAAAATCACCCAGCAAGTGCCTTTAGCCCCTAACAACCAGCGCATCGAAGATGTGACGCTCAATATGAGCCGTCAGATCGTCGAGAATCCCGGTAGCCCCGGCCTCCAGGACGTCACTTTCGCTGTGGCGACGGTCAACGGGGTCGAGACGGGCAGGCTGCCAGTAGCCAATGTCGTCATCTCCCCGGCGCGCGACGGTGTGCTCAGAGTCGGCGCCAAACCGGGCACGGAGGTGCCCGCGGTGTCCAACGGAGCCACCTGGGATGCGCTTTCTCGCTGCGAAGCGGGAGGTAATTGGGCCATCAACACCGGCAACGGATATTTCGGTGGCGTCCAATTTGACCAAAACACATGGGAACGCAACGGTGGTCTGAGGTATGCTGGCCGAGCGGATCTGGCAACTAGAGAAGAGCAGATCGCGATTGCTGAGGTAACTCGGGCACGTCAAGGTTGGGGGGCGTGGCCGACCTGTAGCGGGAGGATCGGTGCGTCGTGACAATACGACTGCTCGGGCGAACTGAAATTCGCCATCTGGCTAAGGCGATGGACTTCCGTCCACGCAAGTCGTTCGGCCAGAACTTCGTCCATGACGCAAACACCGTGCGCCGCATCGTGTCAGCCTCCGGCGTCAACCGCTCCGATCACGTCCTCGAGGTCGGTCCCGGCCTCGGTTCGCTGACGCTGGCGTTGCTAGATCGCGGCGCCAAGGTGACCGCGGTGGAGATCGACCCGGTGCTGGCCCGCCAGCTGCCGACGACGATCGCGGACCATTCGCACAGCGAGATCAACCGGCTGCATGTGCTGAATCGGGACATCCTGACCTTTAAGCGTTCCGATCTCGACGAGATGCCGACCGCCTTGGTGGCCAATCTGCCGTACAACGTCGCGGTGCCGGCACTGCTGCATCTGCTCGCCGAGTTCCCGTCGATTCGCACCGTCATGGTGATGGTGCAGGCCGAGGTCGCCGAGCGCCTCGCGGCCGAGCCCGGCGGCAAGGACTACGGGGTTCCCAGCGTCAAGGTCCGGTTCTTCGGCAACGTCCGCCGCTACGGCATGGTGTCGCCGACGGTGTTCTGGCCGATTCCGCGGGTCTACTCCGGTCTGGTGCGCATCGACCGGTACGAGACGTCGCCGTGGCCCACCGACCCCGAGTTCCGCGAGCAGGTTTTCGAACTCATCGACGTGGCGTTCGCGCAGCGGCGCAAGACGTCGCGCAACGCGTTCGCCGAGTGGGCGGGTTCTGGCAACGAGTCGGCCAGTCGTCTGCTGGCCGCCAGCATCGACCCGTCCCGTCGGGGTGAGACGCTGACAGTCGCCGACTTCGTGCGGCTGTTGCAGCGCTCCGAGGATTGGCACCTGATGCCCAAGGCGACGCCCGTGGAGGCGCAACCGGTCGCGGAGCCGGTGGCCGAAGCCGAGCAGGAGATCACCGCTCGCTGATCGGATCGAACGCCCTTGGTGGCCAGTTGATTCGGTGGCGCCGTGGGCCCGGTAGGCCGTCGCGGACCCGCCGTGGCCGACGATCCCGTCGACGAGGTAGCCCTCGAAGCGGCCGCCGGGCGAAGCACGGTTCCAGCGTAGAGTTCACCCGCCGGTCGCCGCGGCGTTAGTGTCGAGCGGTGTCCGCGCGCGACGGAAATACCGCATCCGACTGGGTTCCTACGGGAGCTGTCAGTGTCCGGGTTCCCGGGAAGGTCAACCTCTATCTCGAGGTGGGGGACCAGCGCGACGACGGCTACCACGAATTGACCACCGTCTTCCATGCGGTGTCACTGCTCGACGAGGTCACGGTCACCACCGCCGACGTGCTGACGTTGGAGGTCTCGGGCGAGGGCGCGGACTCCCTGCCGACCGACGAACGTAACCTCGCGTGGCAGGCCGCCGAACTGCTGGCCGAGCATGTCGGCCGGGCACCGGATGTCGCCATCTCGATCGAGAAGACCATCCCGGTGGCGGGCGGTATGGCCGGGGGGAGCGCTGACGCGGCGGCCGTGTTGGTGGCGATGAACTCGCTGTGGGAGCTCGGCGTGCCGCGGCGTGACCTGCACGCGCTGGGCGCGCAGCTCGGCAGCGATGTGCCGTTCGCGCTGCACGGCGGCACCGCGTTGGGCACCGGCCGCGGCGAGGAGCTGGCGACGGTGCTGGCCCGCAACACGTTCCACTGGGTGCTGGCCTTCTCGGCGGGCGGCTTGTCCACCCGAAAGGTCTTCGGGGAGATCGACCGTCTGCGGGCGGCGAAAGACCGGAACCTGCCGCCGCGTCTGGAGACCCCCGAACCGGTGCTGTCCGCGTTGGCGTCCGGGGATCCGGCGCAGCTGGCCCCGCTGCTCGGCAACGATCTGCAGGCGGCGGCGCTGAGCCTGGATGCGTCGCTGCGCCGGACGTTGCGTGCCGGGGTCGAGGCCGGCGCGCTGGCCGGCGTGGTGTCCGGTTCCGGGCCGACGTGTGCGTTCCTGTGCACCTCGGCCGGCGCCGCGGTCGATGTCGGCACTGAACTCGCCGGCGCAGGGGTGTGTCGCACGGTGCGGGTGGCCAGCGGGCCGGTGCAGGGCGCCCGGGTTGTGCCGAGCCCCTCCGCTTCTGTTTGAAACCGGGCGTCTGTCGAAGAGCGGTCTGGATCGCAGCGGTTACATTACGAACGGGTGTGAGTAATGCCTCAATAATCGCTTCCGTTTGGCAGTTACTTAAGAGTTGCTTAAGATGATCAACGGTGAGAGCTAGCGGTCGAGCAGTTGGCGCGTCGAGTTCCCCCACCGGCAACGTCGGTGGGCGCTGGATTGCATTCGATCGGGCTCACAACCCATCACCGATTCGAGACACAACCGCTCCCCAAATGTGTGCGCGCCTCCCTGAAAAGGCCTCCCACCTGGCGGAGCATGGCAAACGGGCATGTGCACCGGGGCAGATGTCGGCGAGGAGGTCGTCGTGAGCAGATTCACCGACAAGATGTATTTCAATGCCCGCAACTCAACCAGGGGCATGGTGACGGGCGAGCCGTACGAGCCGGTTCGGTACACCTGGGGTGAGGTGCACGAGCGCGCACGGCGCATCGCCGGTGGACTCGCGGAGGCCGGAGTCGGGCTGGGTGACGCCGTCGGCGTGCTGGCCGGATTCCCCGTGGAGATAGCCCCCACGGCGCAGGGACTGTGGATGCGTGGCGCCAGCCTGACGATGCTGCATCAGCCGACCCCGCGCACCGACCTGGTCATGTGGGCCGAGGACACCATGATGGTCATCGGCATGATCGAAGCCAAGGCCGTCATCGTCTCGGAGCCGTTCCTGGTCGCGATCCCCGTGCTCGAGGAAAAGGGCATCAAGGTGCTCACCGTCGGGGACCTGCTGAAGGCCGACCCGATCGATCCCATCGAGGTCGGTGAGGACGATCTGGCGCTCATGCAGCTGACGTCCGGTTCCACCGGATCCCCGAAAGCCGTGCAGATCACCCATCGCAACATCCACTCCAATGCCGAGGCCATGTTCATCGGCGCCGAGTACGACGTCGACAACGACGTGATGGTCAGCTGGCTGCCCTGCTTCCACGACATGGGCATGGTCGGATTCCTGACCATCCCGATGTATTTCGGCGCCGAGCTGGTCAAGGTCACGCCGATGGACTTCCTGCGGGACACGCTGCTCTGGGCCAAGCTGATCGACAAGTACAAGGGCACGATGACGGCGGCGCCGAACTTCGCGTACGCGTTGTTCGCCAAGCGGTTGCGCCGCCAGGCCAAGCCCGGCGAGTTCGACCTGTCGTCCCTCCGATTCGCGCTGTCGGGTGCGGAGCCCGTGGACCCCGCCGACGTCGAGGACCTGCTGGACGCCGGAAAGCCGTTCGGGCTGCAACCCGGGGCGATCCTGCCCGCCTACGGCATGGCCGAGACCACGCTGGCGGTGTCCTTCTCGCCGTGCAACGCCGGTCTGGTGGTCGACGAGGTCGACGCCGACCTGCTGGCCGCGCTGCGACGCGCGGTGCCCGCCACCAAGGGCAACACCAAACGACTGGCCACCCTGGGCCCGCTGCTGACCGACCTCGAGGCCCGCATCATCGACGACCACGGCAACATCATGCCGACGCGCGGTGTCGGCGTCATCGAGCTGCGCGGTGAATGCCTGACACCCGGCTACCTCACGATGGGCGGCTTCATCCCGGCCCAGGACGAGCACGGCTGGTATGACACCGGCGACCTCGGCTACCTGACCGAGAACGGCCACGTCGTCGTCTGCGGACGCGTCAAGGACGTCATCATCATGGCCGGGCGCAACATCTACCCGACCGACATCGAACGTGCCGCCGGCCGCGTGGAGGGTGTGCGCGCCGGTTGCGCCGTCGCGGTCCGACTCGACGCCGGGCACTCGCGCGAGACGTTCGCCGTCGCCGTCGAGTCCAACGCCTGGGAAGATCCCGTCGAGGTGCGCCGGATCGAGCATCAGGTCGCCCACGAGGTGGTGGCCGAGGTCGACGTGCGGCCGCGCAACGTCGTGGTGCTGGGGCCGGGCAGCATTCCGAAGACGCCGTCGGGCAAGCTCCGTCGCTCGACTTCGGTGTCGCTCGTCACCGGCTGATCCCGGGCAAAGTCCCTTGCCCGCGAGCGCGCGTGTCTGCACGCAGACGCGCCGCGATCGGTGGATTCCGTGCGTGCTCGCCCGGCATGACACACGCATAAACGATTGGCCGGATGTCGGTCCGCGCCGATAACGTCGGACTCATGCCCTCCTCTCCTGCGATCGAAGCGATCGATCTGGTCAAGCAGTATGGCCAGAACAATGCTGTGGACGGTGTCAGCTTCGAGGTGCCGCCGGGCACGGTGCTGGGCCTGTTGGGTCCCAACGGTGCCGGCAAGACCACCACCGTCCGGATGATGACGACGTTGACGACGCCCACCAGCGGGACGGCGCGGGTCGCCGGGTTCGACGTGCTGGCGGACCCCGACCAGGTTCGCCGCCACATGGGCCTGACCGGTCAGGTCGCCACCGTCGACGAACTGCTCACGGGACGTGAGAATCTCCGCATGGTCGGCGGTCTCTACGGCATCCGCCGCAAGGAGCTGGAGAAGCTCGGCGACCAACTGCTCGAACAGTTTTCACTGACCGACGCGGCCGACCGGGTGGTCAAGTCCTACTCCGGGGGCATGCGGCGCCGGCTGGACCTCGCGGTGAGTCTGCTGGCTACGCCGCCGGTGTTGTTCCTCGACGAGCCCACCACCGGGCTCGACCCCCGCAGCCGGAGCGAGCTGTGGGAGGTGTTGCGCGGCCTGGTCGCCGAAGGAACCACGCTGCTGCTCACCACTCAGTATTTGGAGGAGGCCGACCAACTGGCCGACGAGATCGTGGTGATCGACCGGGGCCGCATCATCGCGCAGGGCTCCCCGCTGGAGCTCAAACAGCAGGCAGGCAACGCGAGCCTGGTGGTGACGGTTTCGCACGCCGCGGACCTGGGGGCGGCACGCGAACTGGTCGCCAGAACGGGGGTCGACGTCCACGTCGACAGCGGGTCCCGGCAGCTGACCGCTGCGGCCGGTGGCATCGCCGACCTCACCGCAGTGGCCGCCTGGCTGCAGGACGCACGCATCGACGTCGACGACATCGGCCTGTCCCGTCCCAGCCTCGACGATGTCTTCCTGTCGCTCACCGGCCACCGCGCCGACGACACCGAGGAGGTCGGCGCATGACCGTCACTGCCCAGAAACCGCAATCGACGTCCGACCGGCCGAAGATCCGGCCCACGAACATCGCACAGCAGTCGTGGATCATGGTCAAGCGCAACATGATCCACACCAAGCGAATGCCCGAGATGCTGAGCGACGTGACGGTCCAGCCGATCATGTTCGTGCTGCTGTTCGCCTTCGTGTTCGGTGCGTCGATCGCCACCGGTGGCAGCGCGTCCTACCGGGAGTTCCTGCTGCCGGGGATCCAGGCGCAGACCATCGTGTTCACCGCGTTCGTGGTCGCCTCCGGAATCACCGCAGATGTCGAGAAGGGCATCATCGATCGGTTCCGGTCGCTGCCGATCCGGCGGTCCGCGGTGCTGATTGGCCGCAGCATCGCCAGCCTTCTGCATTCGTCGATCGGCGTGGTGGTGATGGCGGTGACCGGGCTGGCGATCGGCTGGCGCATCCGCGGAGGCGTGCTCGATGCCGTGCTGGCGTTCGTCTTGATACTGGTGTTCGGTTTCAGCATGATCTGGTTCGGCATCCTCATCGGCTCGGTGATGCGCTCGGTGGAAGCGGTCAACGGCGTGATGTTCACCGTGCTGTTCCCGATCACCTTCCTGGCCAACACCTTTGCGCCCACCGAACCCATGCCGCACTGGCTGCGGGTGATCGCGGAGTGGAACCCGGTGTCGTCGCTGGCTCAGGCGATGCGTGAACTGTGGGGCAACGGCGGACCTGCGCCCGCGAGCGCTCAACTGCCGCTTCACCATCCGGTGTTGGCGACCATCCTGTGGTCGCTGGCGTTGACGGCGGTCTTCGCGCCGGTGGCGCTGTACGCCTACCGGCGCCGCACAGCAGGCTAGGTCGCCCGGCACGCCACAGCTAGGTATTGTGTACTATACCCAGAATGGTGGAGAAGTTGCCGGCGCGACTGGCGGAGCACCCCACGGTGCGCGCGGTGCGATCCCGATCGGCGCGCAAGCCCGGCACCCTCGACGCCGGCTGGCTACGGCAGGTGTGCGTGGACGCGGGCGCCGATGATGTCGGTTTCGCCGCTGTCGCCGACCCTTCCCTGGCGTCTGAACTCTCCTACGTCGAAGCGGCACTGCCTGGCGCGGTGAGCTATATCTCGTTGGTCGTCAAGATGAACCGCGACAACGTGCGCTCCACGGCGCGCAGCGTCGCCAACCAGGAATTCCACCGCAGCGGCGAGATCATGAACGAGGCGGCGCACCGCATCACCCGGGTGCTTCAGGACGCCGGCCACCGCGTGATCAATCCGTCGGCCACCTTCCCGATGGAGATGGACCGCTACCCCGGCCGCATCTGGGTGGTGGCACACAAGCCGGTCGCGGTGGCCGCCGGTATGGGCGCAATGGGGATCCACCGCAACGTCATCCACCCGCGGTTCGGCAATTTCATCCTGCTCGGGACCATCATCGTGGCGACGCCGATAAGCAGTTACGATGCGCCGCTCGATTATTCGCCGTGCCTGGAATGCAAGCTGTGCGTTGCAGCGTGCCCGGTGGGTGCGATCAAGAAGAACGGCGACTTCGACTTCGTCGCGTGCTCGGTGCACAATTACCGCGAGTTCATGGGCGGCTTCACCGACTGGGCGCAGACGATCGCCGACAGCTCCGATGCCGACGACTTCCGTTCCCGCGTCAGCGATTCCGAGAACGCATCGATGTGGCAGAGCCTGTCGTTCAAGGCGAACTACAAGGCCGCCTACTGCCTGGCGGTCTGCCCTGCGGGGGAGGAGGTCATCGAGCCCTATCTGGAAGACCGCAAAGGGTTCATGGATCTGGTCCTCAAGCCGCTCCAGGACAAGGTCGAGACCCTCTATGTGCTGCCGAATTCCGAGGCCGGCACGCACGCGAGGAAGCGTTTCCCGCACAAGCCCGTCAAGGTCGTCGACAGCGGGATCCGCGGACTCTAGCCCCAGGCGTGGACGGTGTTCTGGGCGGGTTCGAGGCCTTGGGCGATCAATAGCTCCGTTGCGTCGGCCGCCTGTTCGCAGATCGTGGGCACCTCTTCGCGCTCAACGGAGTTGAACTGCTGGAGCACATACGCGGCCGGATCTTGACGGCTGGGCGGTCGGCCGATGCCGATCCGCACCCGCTGGAAGTCCTTGGTGCCCAGGGTTGATGCGATGGAACGCAGACCGTTGTGGCCGCCCTCACCGCCGCCCAACTTGAGTCGGATACGACCGAAGTCGATGTCCAACTCGTCGTGGATCACCACGATGTCGGCGGGGGCCACCGAATAGAACTTCGCCAGCGGACCGACCTGACGCCCGGACTCGTTCATGTACACCCGCGGCTTGGCCAGCACCACCGAGCGGCCCGCGAGCCGCCCGGTGGCCACGTCCGCACCGGACTTCTTGTGCACCTTGAACTTCTCGCCGATGCGCTCGGCGAGGATCTCGGCCACCATGAAACCGACGTTGTGCCGGGTCTTGGCGTAGTTCGGTCCGGGATTGCCCAGGCCGACCACCAGCAGCGGTTCGGCCATGACAGCAGTCCGTTCTGCCCGAACTAGTCGGAGTCGGATTCGGAGTCCGATCCGCCCTCGGACTCGCCGTCTTCGGAGCCCTCGTCGGCGGCCTCGCCGGCAGCTGCGGTCTCCTCGCCGGCGCCCTCGGCTTCGAGGTCCTCGGCGGTCGGCGCGACGATGACGTTGATGACCAGCAGTTCGGGGTCGGACACCAGCGTGACGCCTTCGGGCAGCTCGACGCCGGCGGCGGTGATCTGGGTGCCCGCCGCGGCGCCCTCCACCGAGACGATGAACTGCTCGGGGATCGACTGCACGTCGGCCTCGATCTCGATGGTGTTGGTTTCCTGGTTCACCAAGGTGCCGGGGGCGGCGTCACCCTCGGCGACGACGCTGACGTCGACGGTCACCTTTTCGCCGCGGCGCACGACGAGCAGGTCGGCGTGCTGGATGTTGCGGCGGATCGGGTGGATCTCCAGCGACCTGGTCAACGCGAGCTGCTCGCTGCCGCCGATGTCGAGGGTCAACACGGCATTGGTGCCGGCGTTGCGCAGCACGGCCGCGAAGTCGCGCGCATTGAGCTCGAGGTGCCGCGGATCGGCGCCGTGACCGTAGAGCACGACGGGCACCTTGCCCTCGCGGCGGGCGCGACGCGACGCGCCCTTGCCGGTCGTTTCGCGGACCTGCGCGACGAGGTTGTTGGGGGCGTTCTTTGCCATTGTGATGCTCCTGTGCCGGTGATCTGTGTCGGGCACGGCCAGGGTTCACACCATCAAGATGCGGGTTCCCGTCGATAACGGTGGCTTCAGAAGAGCAGGCCACCCTCGCCGTGACGCGTCCGCAAGGGTAGCGCAGATGCCCGTTCAGCCGAAAATCAGAGCGGAAATTCGGTTTCGGTGAGCTTCTCGGACAGCGTCCACAGCGCTGCAGCCTTTCCGCGGTTGCGGGCCAGAGGGCTGCGTGGGCTCTGGCCGGTGGACCCGCGCATCGCGTACCGGGGTCCGATGAAGCTGTCGCCGGGCACGTCCTCGGATATCGCATAGAGGGTCTGCCGGGCGCCGAAGTCGGCGTCAGTGGCCAGCACCCGGTTGCCGACCTCGAAGACCCTGCCGAAGGCGCCCGCCGAATGTGACTGCAGGTTGGTCGCCGAGTACCCGGGATGCGCTGCGACGGCCTTCACAGGCGACCCGGCGGCACTGAGTCGACGTTGGAGTTCGCTGGTGAACAGCAGGTTGGCCAGCTTCGACTGACCGTAGGCGGGCCAGGCCAGGTAGGGCCGCGACTTCCAGTTGAGGTCCTTGATGCTGATGCGGCCCATCAGATGCATGAACGACGACACGGTGACCACGCGGTCGGTGACCTTGGGCAGCAGCAGGTTGGTCAGGGCGAAATGACCGAGGTGGTTGGTGCCGATCTGACTCTCGAACCCGTCGACGGTCAGCGCGTAGGGCACCGCCATGATGCCGGCGTTGTTCACCAGCACATCCACGGAGTCGACACCCTCGGCGAACTTGCGGATCGACGCCAGGTCCTGCAGGTCGAGCTGGCGCACCTCGACGTCGCCGGCCATGTCCGCCGCGGCGGTGTTGCCCTTGTCCACGTTGCGGACCGCGAGGATGGTCGTGGCGCCGACGCGGGCCAGCTCGCGGGCGGTGACCAGGCCGAGGCCGGAGTTGGCGCCGGTGACAATGACGGTGCGTCCGGCGAACGAGGGCAGGTCGGCTGCGGTCCAGTCGCTCATGGCCCTCACCCTAGTGCGGCTCCAACTCCTCGCCGAAATGGCATTCCGGCAGGACTCCACTCGCAAATCCTCTGCCGGAATGCCATTTCGGCGGTACCGGGGCTAGGGCTTGGATGGCGGCGGTTTCGGGACCTCGACGGTGAAGCCTTTGATGATCGCCTCGATGTCGGGCGCTTCTTCGGCGGCCTTCTCGGCGTAGCCGGTGACGGTGAACTGGATCAGGTACCGCTGGCCGGGGGTGCCGGGCTTTTCGGGGGCGCCGGTAGCGATGACGATGCGGTTGTAGCTGTGCATCCGGGCATTGCTGAGGTCGTAACTGCCCTCGATCATCGATGACGGGAAGCCGTTGAAGGCCGTCGCGGACGAGTTGAGCTCCTGGAAGCCCGGCGACATCTTGGCGTCGACGTTGGCGTGCTTGATGGCCTCCGCCGCGTCGAAGTCACCGTCGAGCGTGAACACCATCAACATGGCCGTTGGGTAGGTGGCGCCCTTGGCGATCATCCGGGTGCCCGGCGCCATGTTGGTGTTCTCGTAGGGCTGCCAGCCTTTGGGGGTTGGTATCGAGACGACGAGGTCGGTCAGCCGGTCGGGGGCGACGGGCTCGCCGAGAACACCTTTCTGTTCGAGATAGGCCGAGATGGGCACCACGTCCTCGGCGGGCGACGCGCTCGGTGCCGCGCTCGTCGTCGTGGGCGTCGTCGACCACACCGATTGGTAGTCCGGCGGTTCGGTGGCGCACCCCGCCGCGACGAGCACCGCCGCAGTTGCCGCGACCATCCGAAAACAAACCCTCACAGGATGTCTCGAACGCTGTCCATGGGCCGTGCCAGCCTGGTGCCCTTCGAGGTCACCACGAACGGGCGCTCGATCAGGATGGGATGCGCCGCCATCGCGTCGAGCAGTTCGTCGTCGGATGCCGAGGCCAGGTCGAGTTCGCCGTACAGCGACTCGCGCTTGCGCACCGCCGTGCGGACGTCGATCCCGGCATCGGTGATCATCTGCGCCAACTCCGCGCGGGTCGGCGGTGTTTTCAGGTACTGGATGATCTCCGGTTCGATACCGTTGTCGCGCAACAACTCCAGCGTCTTTCGCGACGTGGAGCACTTCGGGTTGTGGTAGATCCGGGCGGGCGGCACTACAACTATGCCGATCCGTCGAAAAGCCCTGTCACCGAGCCGTTCTCGAATACCGCGCGAATGGTGTTCGCGACCAGCGGCGCGATCGACAGCACCGTCAGCTGAGGGAACATCTTCTCCTCGCCGATCGGCAGGGTGTTGGTGACGATGACCTCACGCGCGCCCGACTCCGCGAGTCGCTGCGGGGCCGGGTCGGACAGCACGCCATGCGTGGCGGCGATGATGACGTCGGCCGCCCCGTCCTCCTTGAGCAGCCGTACCGCGCCGGCGATGGTGCCGCCGGTGTCGATCATGTCGTCGGTGAGGATGCAGGTCTTGCCGCGGACATCGCCGACGACCCGGTTGGACTTCACCTGGTTGGGCACCAGCGGGTCACGGGTTTTGTGGATGAAGGCCAGCGGGACGCCGCCGAGTGAGTCGGCCCATTTCTCGGCGACGCGCACCCGGCCGGAGTCGGGGGAGACCACGACCATGTCGTGGTCGGAGTAGTTGTCGGCGATGTAGCCGGTCAGCAGCTTCTGCGCCCGCATGTGATCCACAGGCCCGTCGAAGAAGCCCTGGATCTGGTCGGTGTGCAGATCCACCGTCACGATGCGGTCGGCACCCGCGGTTTTGTACAGGTCGGCGACCAGGCGAGCGGAGATGGGCTCCCGGCCGCGGTGCTTCTTGTCCTGCCGGGCGTACGGATAGAACGGCAGAATCGCGGTGATGCGCTTGGCGCTGCCCCGCTTGAGCGCGTCGATCATGATCAGCTGTTCCATCAGCCACGTGTTGAGCGGCGCCGGATGGCTCTGCAGCACGAACGCGTCGCTGCCGCGCACCGACTCGTCGAAACGCACGAAGATCTCGCCGTTGGCGAAGTCCCTCGCGGTCTGCGCGGTGACGGGAACGTCGAGTTCCTTCGAGACCTGCTCGGCCAGTTCAGGGTGCGCGCGACCCGAGAAGAGCATCAGGTTCTTGCGGTTGTCGGTCCAGTCGTGGCTCACAGGGCTGCCCTCGGCTTCTCAGATCGATGGGGATCGATTCTCGCGCCATCGTACGTAGCGCTTACGTACGTACGCTGGTGGGTTACCAGAATGCCAACAAACGGCGACCGCACGCTACTCGCCGGTAGCTTCGGGGCTCGGCGTGTCGGCGGCCTCGGCCGCCTCCCCCCGGGGTGCGGCCTGCCCCGGGGGTGCGGCCTCCGCCGCGGCCGCCGCGGCTGCCGCGGCACTTCCCGGCCGCTTCCGCGCCACCCAGCCCTCGATGTTGCGTTGCGATCCCGCCGACACGGCGAGCGCGCCGGGAGGGACGTCCTCCCGGATCACCGATCCCGCGCCGGTGTACGCGCCGTCGCCGACGGTCACCGGCGCCACGAACATGGTGTCCGATCCGGTGCGCACGTGGGAACCGATCGTGGTGCGCCGCTTGGTTTCTCCGTCGTAGTTGACGAAGACGCTGGAGGCGCCGATGTTGCTGTGATCTCCGATGTCGGCGTCCCCGACGTAGGTCAGGTGGGGCACCTTGGTGCCCTCGCCGATGGAGGCGTTCTTGGTCTCGACGAACGCGCCCAACTTGCCCGCGGTGCCCAGTACCGTCCCGGGCCGCAGGTAGGTGAACGGGCCGACGACGGCGTCGTCCCCGATCACCGAGGAACTGCCGTGGGTCCGGACCACCTCGGCGCCGTCGCCGACGGTGACATCGGTCAGCGTGGTGTCGGGTCCGATCTCGCAGCGGTCGCCGACGCGGGTGGCGCCGAGCAGTTGGGTGCCCGGCCGCACGATGGTGTCGCGGCCCACGGAGACATCGACGTCGATCCAGGTGGACGCGGGGTCCACGATCGTCACGCCGGCGCGCTGATGCCCGGCGACGATGCGCCGGTTGAGCTCGCCTCCGAGTTCGGCCAGCTGAACGCGATCGTTGACGCCGGTGACCAGGGTCGCGTCGTCGACGTGCTTGGCCCGCACGATGTGCCCGTCGGAGCGCACGATCGAGACGACGTCGGTCAGGTACAGCTCGTGCTGCGCGTTGTCCGAGCGCAACCGGCTCAGTGCCGAGCGCAGCGCGTCGATGTCGAAGGCATAGACGCCGGCGTTGACCTCGGTGATCGCCTTCTGTGATGCGGTGGCATCGGCCTGCTCGACGATGCCGATCACTTCGCGGTCCTGGGTGCGCAGCACCCGTCCGTACCCGGTCGGGTCCGCCAGCGTGGTGGTCAACACCGTGGCGACGGCCGACTCGGCGCTGTGCGCGGCGATCAGGTCGGCGAGCGTGTCGGCATCCAGAAGTGGGACGTCACCGGAGGTCACGACGACGACGCCGGTGAACTCCGCCGGCAGCACCGACAGCCCGCACTCCACGGCGTGCCCGGTGCCCCGCTGCTGATCCTGCACGGCGATCTCGACGACGCGGCCCAGACCCTCGCCGATCTCCAGTGCCGCCGGTGCCACCCGTTCGCGGTCCCGCCCGACCACCACGACCAGGTGCCGGGGCGCCACCTTCGCGACCGCGTGCAGGGAGTGCGCCAACATGCTGCGGCCCGCGAGGGTGTGCAACACCTTGGGGGTGTCGGACTTCATCCGGGTGCCGGCACCCGCCGCCAGAACCAGGACCGCGGCCTCACCGTGCACCGTCATCGCTGTCCTTCCTGCGCGAATGCGCGTGTCCGCGGATCGACACACCGCTGCCGGGTGTCATCTCGCGCACGCTCGCGGCACATGAATGCTCCGTCGCCAGGACTCGAACCTGAACTATCTGAACCAAAATCAGAGGTGCTGCCGATTACACCACGACGGACTGATCACCCAGAGACTCTAATGCAAGCAACACCGTGCCCAACGGCACGCGCGAAGCGGCCGGAGGCCTACCCTGAACAGCGTGGCAGCGCCCGAGAAGCCCGACAGCAGTGTGCGGGTACCCCGCGCGAGGATGACCGGCAGCGAACGTCGCCAGCAGTTGGTGGAGATCGCCAAGTCCCTGTTCGCCGAGCGCGGCTTCGACGGCACCTCGATCGAGGAGATCGCGCTGCGCGCCAACGTGTCCAAACCCGTCGTCTACGAACACTTCGGCGGCAAGGAGGGGCTCTACGCCGTCGTCGTCGACCGCGAGATGTCCGCTCTGCTGGACGGGATCACGGCGTCGTTGGCGATGAACCGGTCCCGGGTCCGTGTCGAACGGGTCGCGCTGGCACTGCTGACCTACGTCGAGGAGCGCACGGACGGTTTTCGGATCCTGATTCGGGATTCCCCGGCCAGCATCACCTCGGGCACCTACTCGACGCTCCTCAACGACGCCGTCAGCCAGGTGGCGTCGATTCTGGCGGGAGACTTCTCCCGGCGCGGCCTCGATCCGGACCTCGCGCCGCTGTATGCGCAGGCGCTCGTCGGTTCGGTGTCGATGACCGCGCAGTGGTGGCTCGACGTGCGCGAACCCAAGAAAGAGGTGGTGGCCGCCCACCTGGTGAACCTGTGCTGGAACGGGCTGACCCATCTGGAGTCCGACCCGGTGCTGCACCAGGAGTAGGCCCTACTCGGGGCGCATCACGAAGTAGCCGAAAACCATTGTGCCGTAGTCAGGTTCGAGCAGTGTGCGCAGAGCGACGGCGACCACAACCCGGTCATCGAACGGCCTGCGAAGCCAGCCCGCCTGCCAGACGAGATAGTCGACCGTCTCGCCCCCCACCTCGGCCTGCGCATCGGCAGACTCGCTGAAACCGAACTCGCTGCTCAGATAGTCGCCCGTGAGGTTGCGGACCGCCGCCCAGTCGTAACCGCCGCGCCTGACGTAGAGCTCCTCGTTCTCGATGCGGTAGTCGGGTTTGATCGTCGCGACCGCATCGTGCAGGGCAGTGGAGAACCGCTCCCGATCCGCGGGCGGTTGGCTGCGCAGCGGTTCCGCGGTGAGCTTTTCGAGCTTGCCTGCGGAGGCGGGCGGTGCGCCTGTCAGGATGTCGCGCTGCGACGGCAGGTACAGCTGCGTGTAGGCACCTGCCCCCAGGACGACGACCAACAGGACCGCGACGACGGCCACCCCGATGCGCTTCACTCAACTCCCCATCTGTCCGATATTGATCATGGCGGCCGGTCCGAGACCGGGGACGCCACCGCCGATGATGTCGCCGAGCGGCAGCTGAATCGTCGCCTCCCCGGTGTCGGCGCCCCACGGATTGCGCAGCGTCACCACGGCCTCGCTGCCGGTTCCGGTGATGCCCTCGATCGAGTACACATGCTGGCTGGCCAGCGGTCCGCCCACGATGCTGGTCGACAACATCACCGGCTGATGGCTCTGCAGTGCGCCGGCGATCTGGGAGTCGATGTGCTGGCTGGGGGTGAGGAACTCCGTCGCCGGGAAGATCCAGTGCCCGTTGTTGCCGGTGAGCGCCTCGAGGGCGGGCGGGGTGAGGCCCGACTCGATGGACGTGAGATCCCCTCCGGGCGCCTTCATCTTCTGGTAGGCCGACTCCAGTACCGCGGGCCACACCGGTGCGCCGTTGCCGAAGTTGTCGATCGCGCTGGCTCCGCGCTGGGCGATGTTCGAATCGATGTCGGACTGGGTGACCATGACATGGCGCCACTGGCTGCCGTCCCACATCGTCACGTCGAACTGTCCGGTCTGCGGGTTGTAGGTGATCCGGTCCTTGATCCGCTGCGGGTCGGCGTGGGCGACGGCGCTCATCGTCGCCGCGAGGTAGCAGTCCCCGACAGCGTCCTGATTGACGTCGGACCCCTGGGGATCGCCGTCCCGACCGCCCCGGTAGAGGTCGTCCTCGGTCCAGTTGACGTCGGCAGGAGGTGGCGTCTGCGGGACCGGACCGCTGGTCTGCAGCGCCGTGGCAGTGGCAGCGTCGACCGCCGTGAACACCGACAGCATGGCCTTCAGCGACGCGGTGTAGGCCCCGGCCAGCCTCGGGGTCATCATGCTGTATCTGAGGTTGCCGATCACGGTGCCGTCGTCGTTGACCCGGCCGCCCAAGGCCGTCGCCTGCGCCGCCATCGCCAGAATCTGGCTGCGGAGTGCGTCGAGGTTGGTGCCGCCGTAGCGCAGCGCCGCGGCGTAGTTCGTCAGCTTGCCGAACACCGCCTGCTGAACTGTGAGGTCCGCCTCGCCTTTGGCGATCGCCGCCGTCGACGCCTCGCCGTGCCAGTGCGTTCGCAACGCGTCGAGTTGACGCCGCTGTTCTGCGATCTGCGCGTTCAGCGACGCCGCGGACGCGGCCATCGCGCCCGCAGCATCCAGCAAACGTGAGGGCTGGCTCGATTCAACGACCGAGATCGTCGCCACCATCGGTACCCCTGCTCCCCGCAAACCTTCAATCAAACGCTAACACGGCTCATGTCGTCGGCTGTGCACCAAATTCGGTCCCCGGTTTCCGGGATCTCGGCGTCAGCTCGAAGTGCGCAAGAGCAAAGACATGCCCGCCGGACTCGCGGTCGAACGCGACCGTTGCGGCGGCGACGGCCCGCGTGTCGATGTCCGCGCGCAGCACCGAATCCGCGCTGGCCCTGCAGGTGAGTGCCACTGCGGCGACTCGGCCGGCAGGTGCCTACGATGGAACACATCATGACCGCATCGGGGACCATTGACGTCCACACCCCGATCGCGGGCCTCGTCGACCTGGCACTGCGTGACCCCTCCCTGCAGGAAGTGGTTCGGCGTGCCGCCGACAGACCCGCCGATCTCGCCCTCACCGGCCCGGCCAGCGCCCGGGTCTACGTTGCGTCCGCACTGGCGCAGACCGGTCCGCTGCTGGTGGTCACCGCCACCGGGCGCGAGGCCGACGATCTGACCGAGGAACTCCGCGGTGTGCTCGGAGACGCCGTCGCGATGTTCCCGTCGTGGGAGACCCTGCCGCACGAGCGGCTCTCACCCGGAGTCGACACCGTCGGCGCGCGCCTGATGCTGCTGCGTCGCCTCCGCTACCCCGATGACGCGCGACTCGGCCCGCCCCTGCGGATCATCGTCACCACGGCCCGGTCGCTGCTGCAGCCGATGGCCCCCGACATCGCCGAGATCGAACCCGTGACGCTGAGCGTCGGCACCGAGATCGAATTCGACTCCGTGGTGGCGCGCCTGGTCGACCTGGCCTACACGCGCGTCGACATGGTCGGCAAGCGTGGCGAGTTCGCTGTGCGCGGCGGCATTCTCGACATCTTCGCCCCGACGGCCGAGCATCCGGTTCGCATCGAGTTCTGGGGTGACGAGGTCACCGAAATGCGGATGTTCTCCGTCGCCGACCAGCGGTCCATCCCGGAGATCGAGCTCGCGACGTTGATCGCGGTGCCGTGCCGGGAGGTGCTGCTCACCGCCGACGTCCGGGAGCGCGCCGCGGCGCTCGCCGCCGAACATCCGGTGCTCGAGAACAGCGTTCCGGGCAGCGTGCCGGACATGCTCGCCAAGCTTTCCGAGGGAATCCCGGTCGACGGCATGGAGGCGCTGCTGCCGCTGTTGCGTCCCACCGATCTGGTGCCGCTGTCGCAGCACCTGCCGGCCGGCGCTCCGGTGTTGATCTGCGATCCGGAGAAGGTCCGCACCCGCGCAGGTGACCTGATCAAGACAGGCCGCGAGTTCCTCGAGGCGTCGTGGTCGACTGCGGCCGTCGGCGGTGACGTGCCGATCGACATCGAGGCGCTCGGCGCATCCGGGTTCGTCGGGTTCGGCGACGCGCGCGACGCCGCCCGTGCCGCCGGTCACCCGTGGTGGACGCTGAGCCAGCTCAGCGACGGGTCGGCGATGACCCTGGACATCAGGGCGGCGCCGTCGGCGCGCGGTCAGCAGCACTCTGTCGACGAGATCTTCGCGATGCTGCGCGCGCACGTGGCGACGGGCGGCTACGGCGTCGTGGTGACACCGGGCACCGGCACCGCGATGCGGATCGTCGAGCAGCTGGCCGAATCAGACATTCCCGCAACGATGTTGGAGCCGGGCGGGGCACCCGCGCAAGGTGTCGTCGGCGTGATGAAGGGGCCGCTGCGCGACGGCGTGGTGATCCCGGGAGCCAACCTCGTCGTCATCACCGAGACCGATCTCACCGGCAACCGCACTGCGTCAACCGAACGCAAACGGCTGGCCGCCAAGCGCCGCAACGTCGTCGACCCCCTGGCGCTGACCGCGGGCGACCTCGTCGTGCACGACCAGCACGGCATCGGCAGGTTCGTCGAGATGACCGAGCGCGTGGTGGGTGGCGCGCGCCGCGAGTACCTGGTGCTGGAGTACGGGTCCTCCAAGAGGGGTGGCGGGACCGACAAGCTGTATGTGCCGATGGACTCACTGGACCAGCTGTCGCGCTATGTCGGCGGCGAGTCGCCCACCCTCTCGCGGCTGGGCGGTAGCGACTGGACGAACACGAAGACCAAGGCCCGCAAGGCAGTTCGGGAGATCGCCTCAGAGTTGGTGACGCTGTACGCCAAACGACAGGCCTCGCCCGGTCACGCGTTCAGCCCGGACAGCCCGTGGCAGACGGAAATGGAGGACGCGTTCGGGTTCACCGAGACCGTCGACCAGATGACCGCCATCACCGAGGTGAAGTCCGACATGGAGAAGCCGGTCCCGATGGACCGGGTGATCTGCGGTGACGTCGGCTACGGCAAGACCGAGATCGCGGTGCGCGCGGCGTTCAAGGCGGTGCAGGACGGCAAGCAGGTGGCGGTGCTGGTCCCGACGACGCTGCTGGCCGACCAGCACCTGCAGACGTTCACCGCGCGGATGGCGGGATTCCCGGTGACGGTCAAGGGCCTGTCGCGGTTCACCGACCCGGCCCAGTCGCGCGCGACCCTCGAGGGCATGAAGGACGGCTCGGTCGACATCGTCATCGGCACCCACCGTCTGCTGCAGACCGGAGTGACGTGGAAGGACCTCGGTCTGGTGGTCGTGGACGAGGAGCAGCGGTTCGGCGTCGAACACAAGGAGCACATCAAGTCGATGCGCACCCACGTCGACGTGCTGACCATGAGTGCGACGCCGATTCCGCGCACCCTGGAGATGAGCCTGGCCGGCATCCGTGAGATGTCGACGATCCTGACACCGCCCGAGGAGCGCTACCCGGTGCTGACGTACGTCGGCCCGCACGACGACAAGCAGGTCGCCGCGGCGCTGCGCCGCGAGATGCTGCGTGACGGGCAGGCGTTCTACATCCACAACCGGGTGCGCACCATCGACCAGGCCGCGGCCAAGGTCCAGGCGCTGGTGCCCGAGGCCCGCGTCGTCGTCGCGCACGGCCAGATGCCCGAGGAGCAACTCGAGCGCACCGTCGAGGGCTTCTGGAATCGCGAGTTCGACATCCTCGTCTGTACGACGATCGTCGAAACCGGTCTGGACATCTCGAATGCCAACACGTTGATCGTGGAGCGCGCCGACACGTTCGGGCTGTCCCAGCTGCATCAGCTGCGCGGCCGGGTCGGGCGAAGCCGGGAGCGCGGTTACGCGTATTTCCTATACCCGCCCGAGGTTCCGTTGACCGAGACGGCCTACGACAGGCTCGCCACCATCGCCCAGAACAACGAGTTGGGCGCGGGGATGGCCGTCGCGATGAAGGACCTCGAGATCCGCGGGGCCGGAAATGTGTTGGGCGCCGAGCAGTCCGGGCACGTCGCCGGCGTGGGATTCGACTTGTACGTGCGGCTGGTCGGCGAGGCCGTCGAGGCCTACCGTGCGGCGGCCGACGGGAAAACCGTTCTGGCGCCGGAGGAACCGAAGGATGTGCGGATCGATCTGCCGGTCGATGCGCACTTCCCGCCCGACTACATCGGCAGCGATCGACTTCGACTGGAGGCCTACCGCCGGCTGGCCGCGGCTGCCGACGACAACGGCGTCGACTCGGTCATCGACGAACTCGTCGACCGCTACGGTCCGCTGCCCGAGCCCGCGCAGCTGTTGATTGCGGTTGCCCGGCTGCGGTTGCTGGCGCGCGCCCACGGTGTCACCGAGGTCGGCGCGGTGTCGGCGTCCACGCTTCGGATCTCGCCGCTGACGCTGCCGGACTCGGCGCAGCTGAGGCTCAAGCGGCTCTATGCGAGCGCGGCGTACCGCGCGACCACGTCGACGATTCAGGTGCCGATTCCGCGATCGGGCAATGGCGTCGGCGCGCCGCGGATCCGCGATCTGGAGCTGGTGTCGTTCGTGGCGGGGCTGCTTCTGGCCATCGACGGGAAACCGCAGGAAGAAGTTGATATAACCAAGTTCGGAGGTACCGCTAGCCAATGAAAGACGCGAGCACGATATGAGTTCGACATGAGCTGGAATACGTGACTGTCGTCCTGGTCGACCCACGCCGCCCGTCGCTGGTCCCCGTCGAGGCGATCGAATTGCTGACCGGTGACGTGCAGTACACCGAGGAGATGCCGATCAAGGTGCCGTGGTCGCTGCCGTCGGCGCGGCCCTCCTATGACGGCGAGGATGCCGCGGTGCTGCTGTCCTCAGATGCCGACCACCCGTCGGTGGTCGCGCGGATCGCGGCGGGGGAGCGGGTGATCGCCGCGCCCGAGCCGCAGGCCGGCGCCCGTCTGGTGGATGCGGTCGCGATGATGGACAAGCTGCGCACCGCAGGCCCGTGGGAGAGCCAGCAGACGCACGACTCGCTGCGGCGTTATCTGTTGGAGGAGACCTACGAGCTGTTCGATGCGGTGCACGGCGGTGACCTCGCCGAGCTGCGCGACGAACTCGGAGATGTGTTGCTGCAGGTGCTTTTTCACGCGCGTATCGCTGAGGATGCCCCCGAGAACTCGTTCGACATCGATGATGTCGCCGACGCACTGGTCCGCAAACTCGGCAACCGGGTGCCCGCCGTGTTGGCCGGTGAGTCGATCACGCTGGAAGATCAGCTGGCGCAGTGGGAGCAGCGCAAGGCTTTGGAGAAAAGCACCCGCGACTCCTGCATCGACGACATCCCCACCGGGCAGCCCGCGTTGGCACTGGCCCAGAAGGTGCTCGCGCGTGCGGACACTGCCGGGGTGCCCGCGGATCTGATACCCGACGCCATCACGTCGGTGACGGTGTCCGCCGATGTCGACGCCGAGAACGTCTTGCGCTCTGCAGTTCTGGAGTTCATGGACGACGTGCGCGCGGCAGAGCGGTCGGTCGCTGCCGCCCGGCGTGCCGATGACGTCGCCGAGGAGCTCGATGACCAGCCACCCGGGGTGATCTCCGAGGAGGACTGGCGCGCGCACTGGCCCCGTGCCGAGGGAGCAGAGGCATCAGTCGTTGAGGCTGCGCCCATGGCGGAAGAGTTCGAGTAACCCCCGCCCTGTTCGCAGTCTGAACGACGCCAGACCCGGACGGGTCAGTCGAAGATCGTCGAACCCCAGAAAGTCGACCTGTCGCCCTCGGGAATTCCTGGGGGGCAGGCGAATACGGCCGAGCTCGTGGGTGTGACGTACTCGTTGAGCGCGTCGTCACGGGAGATCGCGTTCTGCATCGGGACGAACTGGGTGATCGGGTTACGCACGAACGCGATGAAGAACAGGCCGGCGTCGAGGTGGCCGAAGCCGTCCGAGCCGTCGGTGAAGTTGTAACCGCGGCGCAGGATCTCGATACCGCCGAGGTGCTGAGGCGAGGCCAGTCGGACGTGGGCCACCGGATCGATGAGCGGCTCGTCCTTCTTGTTGACCAGATCGAAGTTCAGTTCCTCGAACTCGTCGGCGAGGCCCAGTGGCGCGCCGCTGCCCTTCTGCCTGCCGATGACCCGCTCCTGCTCGAGAAGGGTGGTGCGATCCCACTGCTCGATCCGCATCCGGATCCGCCGCGCCACCAGATAGGTGCCGCCGTTCATCCAGGCCGGGCCGTCGCCGTCCTCGACCCAGACGAAGTTCTTCAGCTTGTCGGTCTCGTCGGAGCGCAGGTTCGCCGTTCCGTCCTTGAAGCCGAACAGGTTTCGCGGTGTGGTCTGGCCCCGGGTGGTCGACGACGTGCGGCCGAACCCCAGCTGGGAGTAGCGCACCGCGACGGTGCCGAAACCGATGCGCGCAAGGTTACGGATCGCGTGGACCGCGACCTGTGGGTCGTTGGAACACGCCTGCACCACGATGTCACCGCCGCTGCGGGCCGGATCGATCTGCTCGTTCATGAACTTCGGCAGGTCGACGAGCTCGGCGGGCTTCTTGTCGGCGATGCCGAACCGGTCCTTGCCGTCCTTGATGAAGAACGACGGCCCGAACCCGATGGTCAAGGTCAGCTGCGAGGCGGGCAGCCCCAGCGCCTCACCGGTGTCCGACGGCGGGGAGTAGGGGTTCTGGCCGGTCGCCCCGTTGGGGAACGCCTCCTTGCCCTGCGTCATCCGCTCGGCCATCTCGGTCCAGTCGGCAAGCATCGCGATGACGTCGTCACGGCTGTTGGTCGTGACATCGAACGTCGCGAAGTGCATCCGGTCCTGGGCCTCGGTGACGATGCCCGCCTGATGCTGACCGCGGAACGGCACCGAGGTCAGGAGATGATCCGTGGTGCCCGCCGCGGAGGCCCGGCCGGCCAGCGCACCCGCGCCCGCCGCGCCGACCACTGCGGCGGTCACCCCCGCCGCGCCGAACAGCTTGCGCCGGCTCAGGCCGGTGCTCTGCGGCTCGGACTGCGGCAAGGACTGCGCTCCTGTCGGCGGGTTACTGGGGGGCAATGACACCTTGCACCTGGCTTACCTCCTTGCTGAGCGCATCGATCGAGCGCGACAGCTCCTGACGTTCGGGCTCGGTCACCTTGTCGTACAACACGAACCCGTCACCCTCGCGGTACTTTTCGAGAAGTGCCTCGGCCTCCTCGAATCGCTGGTCCACCCGGGTGCCGAGATCCGGGTTGCGCTCATCGAGGATCGGCCGCACCGAGGCCACCGCGGTCTGCGATCCCTGCAGGTTCGCGTTGAAGTCCCACAGGTCGGTGTGGCTGAAGATGTCCTCTTCGCCGGAGATCTTGCTGGTGGCGATCTCGTCGAGCAGACCCTGTGCGCCACCGGCGATCTGGGTGGAATCGATGGTGAAGTCCGGTGCGGCGACACCGGCCTGCAGCTCCTTGACGTCGGCCACCAACTGGTCGGCCAGCGCATTGGCGTCGGGCTGCAACCCGGTCACCCACAGCTGCTTCTCCAGCGCGTGAAACCCGGTCCACTTCATGCCGGGCTCCAGGTCGGCCTCACGCAGGTCGATCCGCGGGTCGAGGTCGTCGGGGAAGGACTCGGCCACCGGCTCGATGCGCTCGTAGTACACGCGAGACGTCGGGAACTGGGCCTTGGCGGCCTCGATGTCGCCGGACTTCACGGCGGCCGCGAACGACTCGACCGCCGGAACCAGCGCTTCGACCTGGCTGTTGACGTAGCGCTTGTAGCTGTCGGCGGCTTCCTTGAACTTGCCCTCGGTGTCGACCTGCACCTCATCGCCGGTGACGGTGTAGTCGGCGCGGATACCGTCGCCGATCATCCCCGGCTTGCACGCCGTCTGGTACGTGCCCGGCTGGGTCAGCTGCACGATCAGCGTGCGCTGCAGGCCCGGTGAGACGTTCTCGACCTCACCCATCACCCGCTCGCCCTCGTCGTAGACGTAGAACTCGGTGACCTTGGTGCCGTTGTTGGTGATCACGAAGGTGTTCGCGCCAGTCCTGCCCTCGGTGCCGGAGAGCTCACATGAGTCGTCGGATGCCTCGACGGTGATCTCGGCGGGGGCTGCGTTGCCGCTGCCTTCCTCAGCGGTGCTGGACTGCTCCTTGGCCTGGCAGCTGGTCAGTGCCAGGGCTGCCAGTACGGCAGCAAGTGCCGCAGCGGAGGATTGAACCTTCACGTGGTGGACCTTTCGGGTGATGGAGTGGAATCTGCGGAAGTCTCTCGGGTGCGGGCGCGGTTCTTCAGGGTCTTCGGCGCCTTCACGGGCCGCAGGAACAGCGCGAGCACGACGACGAGATAGGTCGACCAGCCGACGAGCTGCAGCACCGTGGGGGTCGGCGTGACGTTGAAGATGCCCTGGATGACCTCGCCGTACCAGGAGGACCAGTTGAACCAGGCGGTGATGTCAAAGGCACGGCTGGCCAGGCCCGGCAGCCACCCGACCGTCTGCAGTGCGCCGATCCCGTAGGACAGGATTCCGGCGGCGACGATGATCAGGAACACGCCGGTGTAGGTGAAGAACTTGCCGAGGTTGATGCTCAGTGCGCCGCGGTACATCGCGTACGCGATGGCGCCGGCGATCAACACGCCCACGACGAGGCCGATCAGCGGCCAGGACGTCGTGGCCTCGGCGTAGCCCACCATGAACAGAGCGGTCTCGACGCCTTCGCGGCCGACCGCGAAGAACGCCAACAGGGCGACGGCCAGCGGTCCGGTCTCCAGCGCGCGAGCCATGTCGCCGCGCAGCTCGCCCGATATCGAGGCGGCTGCCTTCTTCATCCAGAGGACCATGGTGGTGACGATGGCGACAGCCACGAGTGAGGCCACCCCGGCGATCGCCTCCGCGGCGAGCCCCGTGATGGTGTTCTCGCCAAACTGGATGGCGAGGAAGACGACCAGGGTCATCGCCACCGCCGCGCCGACGCCCAGCCACACCCATTTGAGCGCATCGCGGCGTTCGGACTTGACCAGGAAGGCCACCAGAATCGAGATCACGATCGCGGCCTCGAGGCCCTCCCGCACGCCGATCAGACCGCTCCCGAACAGCTGTGATGTGACGTTGGGCGCGGCAGTCAGAAGGGTGACCGGTAGGTCGGTGCCGGCAGTCATCGACGTGTCCTCGCTCGCGGAATCGGCGCCCAGCCTTGGCTAACCAAAGCAAGGTGTGGCTCACCTCATTTCTAGGTGTGCAAAGTGAATGTACACCGGCCCCCCGCGGCCGGGGGTGAGTCTTTAGACCTCAAATGCGTGGGAACATGGGCTTCAACCACAGTGGGTTGAGGAGTCCGGTGACGCGGGTGCGTTGGCTGCAGGCGATAGCCGTGATCAGTGCGACAGCACTGGTCATGGCCTCGAGCTGTTCCTGGCAGCTCGGGGTACCCATCCCCGAGGGCATCCCGCCCCCGGCCGGTGACCCGGTCCCGCAAATCGATACGTACGCCAAGGGACGGCCCGCCGATCAGTTGCACGAGTGGGCGGCCGAGCGCGCGTCCGCCCTGAAGATCCCGGTGACCGCCCTCGAGGCTTACGCCTACGCCGCCCGGGTGGCCGAGGTGGAGAACCCGGACTGTCACCTGGCGTGGACGACGCTGGCGGGCATCGGCCAGGTGGAAAGTCATCACGGCACCTATCGCGGCGCCACCATCGCCCCGAACGGCGACATCACCCCGCCGATCCGCGGCGTCCTCCTGGACGGATCCAACGGCAACCTCGAGATCATGGACCACGACGCGGTGAGCCACGACGGCGAGGAGCCCTACGCCCGTGCCATGGGGCCGATGCAGTTCATTCCGGAGACATGGCGGCTCTACGGGGTGGACGCCAACAACGACGGCGAGGTCAACGTCGACAACATCGACGACGCGGCCCTGTCGGCGGCGGGCTATCTGTGCTGGCGGGGTAAGGACCTGTCGACCCCGCGGGGCTGGATGGAAGCGCTTCGCGCCTACAACCATTCGGACCAGTACGCGCGGAACGTGCGGGACTGGGCGACGGCCTACGCCAACGGACATGCGCTCTGAGCACACCCGCTCGCACCCCACGCTCTAGGCTCAAGTCCGAGACCGATTCAGAGCGCGTTTCGTAGACAGACCAAGGAGGCAACAGTGCCCATCATCGAGCAGGTCGGAGCCCGCGAGATCCTCGATTCCCGGGGGAACCCGACAGTCGAGGTCGAGGTGGGCCTGCTGGACGGCGTCGTTGCCCGTGCCGCGGTCCCGTCGGGAGCGTCGACCGGCGAGCACGAGGCCGTCGAGCTTCGTGACGGCGGATCCCGCTACCTGGGCAAGGGCGTCGAGAAGGCCGTCGAGGCGGTGCTCGATGAGATCGCCCCCGCAGTGATCGGGCTGGGTGCTGACGAACAGCGCCTGGTCGATCAGGCGCTGTTGGACCTCGACGGCACCCCCGACAAGTCGAGGTTGGGTGCCAACGCGATCCTCGGTGTGTCGCTGGCGGTGGCCAAAGCCGCGGCGCAGTCGGCCGAACTGCCCCTGTTCCGCTACATCGGCGGGCCGAACGCGCACATCCTGCCGGTCCCGATGATGAACATCATCAACGGCGGCGCGCACGCCGACACCGGCGTCGACGTCCAGGAGTTCATGATCGCGCCGATCGGGGCGCCGAGCTTCAAGGAGGCGCTGCGCTGGGGCGCGGAGGTCTACCACTCGCTCAAGTCGGTGCTGAAGAAGCAAGGCCTGGCCACCGGCCTCGGCGACGAGGGCGGGTTCGCCCCCGACCTGCCGGGCACCAACGCGGCGTTGGACCTGATCATCTCGGCCATCGAGGCGGCCGGCTTCACGGTGGGCGCCGACGTGGCGCTTGCGCTCGACGTCGCCGCCACCGAGTTCCACACCGAGGGCACCGGTTACGCCTTCGAGAAGGAAACCCGCTCCGCCGAGCAGATGACGACCTTCTACGAGAACCTGATCGGCGCCTACCCCCTGGTGTCGATCGAGGACCCGCTGTCCGAGGACGACTGGGACGGCTGGGTGGCATTGACCACGGCGATCGGCGACAGGGTGCAGATCGTCGGCGACGACCTGTTCGTCACCAACCCCGAACGCCTCGAGGACGGTATCGAGAGGGGCGCGGCGAACGCGCTTCTGGTGAAGGTCAACCAGATCGGCACCCTGACCGAGACGCTCGACGCGGTCGCGCTGGCGCACAACAGCGGGTATCGCACGATGATGAGCCACCGCAGCGGCGAGACCGAGGACACCACGATCGCCGATCTCGCGGTGGCGGTCGGCAGCGGCCAGATCAAGACGGGCGCGCCGGCCCGCAGCGAGCGCGTCGCCAAGTACAACCAACTGCTGCGCATCGAGGAGGAGCTCGGCGACGCCGCCCGCTACGCCGGCGACCTCGCCTTCCCGCGATTCGCCCCGGAGACCAAATAGCCCGTGCCCGAAGCGAAACGGCCCGATCCCAAGCGGCGGACGCCGGCGTCCCGGCCGGGTAAACCGGGCAAGCCCGGCGACACCGGGCGGGCGAAGCCGCGGGCGATCGCGGCGCGCCGCGAACCTCGGGGAGTCGAGTCGCGGTCGGGCAAGGAACTCGCGAAGATCGGTGAGGCCCCCAGCGGTGCCGCCGCGGACGGCGGCGAGGACCTCCCGGTCGGCGAGTCGATCCGGGATTCCATTGCCGCGGCAGCGGAACGGGCTTCCGAGCAACGGTTCGGTTCGGCTGCACGACGGGCGGCGATCCTGGCCGCCGTCGTCTGTGTCCTGACCTTGACGATCGCCGGGCCGGTGCGGACGTACTTCGGGCAGCGGACGGAGATGAAGCAGTTGGAGGCCTCGGAAGCGCAACTGCGCGAACAGATCGCCGAACTCGAACTCCAGAAGGACAAGTTGGCCGACCCCGTGTTCATCGCCGCCCAGGCCCGGGAACGGTTGGGCTTCGTGATGCCCGGAGAGACGCCGTACCAGGTGCAACTGCCGCCCGGGGCCGCGCTGCCGGGTGCACCGTCTACAGCGCCCGTCGAGGTGAACAGCGGCGACCCCTGGTACACGGCGTTGTGGCACACCATCTCCGATGCGCCGCATGGCATTTCGCCGACAGCGCCACCGGCCCCGCCCGGTGCGCCCGGCGCCCCGGAACCCGTGGCCCCCAGCGCGCCGCCGCCCGGTGGTTGAGCAGGCCGATCTCGACGCCGTCGCGGGGCAGTTGGGCCGGGAGCCTCGCGGCGTGCTCGAGATCGCTTATCGCTGTCCCAACGGTGAACCCGCGGTGGTCAAGACAGCGCCGAAACTGCCTGACGGGACACCGTTTCCGACGCTGTACTACCTGACCCACCCCACGTTGACGGCGGCGGCGAGCCGACTCGAGTCGTCGGGCCTCATGAAAGACATGACAGATCGTCTCGCCCAGGATCCCGAACTGGCCGCGGCATACCGTCGAGCACACGAGTCGTTTCTGGCCGAACGCGATGCGATCGAACCCCTGGGTACGACGTTCTCGGGCGGCGGGATGCCCGATCGGGTCAAGTGCCTGCATGTCGTGATCGCTCATTCACTGGCGAAAGGACCCGGTGTGAACCCGTTCGGTGACGAGGCATTGTCAGTGCTGGCGATGGAACCCGAGATGGCCGGGATCCTGGACGCGGCGGTGTGGGCGTGACGGGCCAGCGAGAAGCGGAGCGGGATCGCGCATCCAGAGTCGCCGCCGTGGACTGCGGAACCAACTCGATCAGGCTGCTGATCGCCGACGTCGTCGACGGCCGGTTGACCGATGTGCACCGCGAGATGCGCATCGTGCGTCTGGGTCAGGGTGTCGACGCCACCGGGGAGTTCGCACCCGACGCCCTGGCGCGCACCCACGCGGCGCTGTCCGACTACGCCGAATTGATGCGCCGCTACGATGTCGCCGCGGTCCGGATGGTCGCCACGTCGGCGGCCCGCGACGTATCCAACCGCGAGACGTTTTTCGCCATGACCTCTGAGGTGCTCGGCACCGTCGTGCCCGGTGCAGTGGCCGAAGTGATCACCGGTTCCGAGGAGGCCGCGCTGTCGTTCCACGGCGCGATCGGCGAGTTGGACTCCAGCGCATCGCCTTTCGTGGTGGTTGATCTGGGTGGTGGCTCCACCGAGGTGGTGCTCGGCGCTGATGACTCCGATGACGTGGTGGCCGGCTACTCCGCCGACATCGGCTGCGTGCGCCTCACCGAGCGCTGTCTGCACTCCGATCCGCCCACCGACGACGAGGTCGCGGCCGCCCGGGCCGTCGTCCGCGAGGCGCTGGGCGAGGCGCTGCGCATGGTGCCGGTCGACCGGGCGAGGACCTGGGTCGGCGTGGCGGGCACGTTCACGACGCTGGCCGCACTCGCCCTCAAGATGACCACCTACGATCCCGACGCCATCCACCTGTCACGGGTCGGGTTCGATGACCTGTTGGCGGTGTGCGCGGAACTGCTGACGATGACGCGCCAGCAGCGGGCCGTCCTCGGGCCGATGCACGAGGGGCGCGTCGATGTGATCGGTGGGGGAGCGATCGTCGTGCAGGAACTCGCCGCTGCACTGGGCGAGCGGGCGGGCATCGACGAGCTCGTGGTCAGCGAGCACGACATTCTGGACGGGATCGCGCTGTCGATCGCGTGATTCCGGTCCGACGTCCCCAGTCCGGCGCCCGCGTCCGACGTCCCCGAATCCGACGTCCCCGGTCCGGCGCCCGCGTCCGACGTCCCCGGTCCGGCGCCCGCGTCCGGCGTCCCCGAACCGGCGCCCGCGTCCGGCGTCCCCGAATGTACGGTTTCTGACGGAATTTGAGCAAAATCCATCAGAACCCGTACGTTCGGCGAGGCATCGCCATCAGCGGGGCATCGGCATCAGCGAGGCATCGCCATCAGCGAGGCATCGGCATCAGCGAGGCATCGCCATCAGCGAAGCTGCTAGGTAGCGGCGCTGCGGACCCGTCGGCGTCGCTTCGTCGGGTCGTGCTGCCCGGCCAGCGTCAGCGCGAGCAACACCATCACGAAGCCGAGTCCGAAGTGCAGCCAGTTGTCGGCGGAGTTGAGCGGCACGAAGTGGGCATTGCTGCCGTGCTCGACGAGCACGCCGTAGAGCCACAGCCCCAAATAGAGCAGGCCGCCGGCCAGCAGATAGGCCCGCGCTCTCGCGTACGACCGCGCCATGATGAATCCTGCGGCGCCGACGGCAAAATGCACGAGGTTGAGCAGCACGGACACCACGAAAACCCCGAACAGCCGGGCTCCCGAGTGCTGTCCTGCGAAGGCGAGCTGATCGACGTCGGCCGTCGCACCGGGAATGAACCCGAGGACACCGATCACCGACAGCGCAGCCGCAACAATCAGCGCCGCTCCCTGTACCGCCATGTATTTGGGGCTTGAAGACATGGTCCGCTCTCCCTCCCCCGCGACATATTGACGTGCGTGTAGAGGAGGTACCCGCCGCGTCCCGCGGCTAATCGGCGACGGTCAGGACCGCAGAATCGGCGCCAATGCCTCCAGCACCGCGGGGTCCTCGATGGTCGACGGCACCGGCTCGGTGCGGCCGGCCGCTATACCGCGCATCGTCTTGCGCAGGATTTTGCCCGACCGGGTCTTCGGCAGCGCGGGTACGACGTCCACGAGCTTGAACGCGGCCACCGCGCCGATCTCGTCGCGCACCAGTCGCACGAGTTCCTCGGCGAGCCCCTCGGTCGGCGCTCCCGCCTTGACGACCACCAGCCCGCGCGGCGCCTGCCCCTTGATCTCGTCGGCCACCCCGATCACCGCGCACTCGGCCACCGAGGGGTGGGTCGCCAGCACCTCCTCGATCGCCCCCGTCGACAGCCGGTGCCCGGCCACATTGATGACGTCATCGATGCGGCCCATCACGAACAGGTAGCCGTCGTCGTCGAAGCGGCCACCGTCTCCGGTCAGGTAGTAGCCGGGATGTTCGGACAGATAGGACGCCTCGAAACGATCCTCGGCGTTCCACAGAGTCGGCAGCGTGCCGGGCGGCAGCGGCAGGCGCAGGCAGATGGCGCCCTCGTCGCCGATCTCGCAGCGATTCCCGTCGTCGTGCAGGATGTGCACGTCGTAACCGGGCATCGGGACCGTGGGGGAGCCCGCCTTGATCGGAAGTCGTTCGGTTCCCATGGGATTGGCGGCGATCGGCCACCCGGTTTCGGTCTGCCACCAGTGGTCGATCACGGGGATTCCGAGCTTCTCGGTGGCCCAGTGGTAGGTGTCGGGGTCGAGGCGCTCACCGGCCAGGAACAGGTACTGCAGCCCTGACAGGTCGTAGTCGTCCAGATACTTGCCTTCCGGGTCCTCCTTGCGGATTGCCCGGATCGCCGTCGGCGCGGTGAACATCGCCTTCACTCCGTGCTCGGCGATCACCCGCCAGAATGCGCCGGGATCGGGTGTGCCGACCGGTTTTCCTTCGTAGAGCACGGTTGTCGCGCCCGCCAGCAGCGGCGCGTAGACGATGTAGGAGTGGCCGACCACCCAGCCCACGTCGGAGGCGGCCCAGAACACGTCGCCGGGTCCGACGTCATAGATGTGCTGCATGCTCCACAGCAATGCGACCGCGTGCCCGCCGTTGTCGCGGACGATGCCTTTGGGCTTGCCCGTCGTCCCCGAGGTGTACAGGACGTAGAGCGGATCGGTCGCCGCGACGGGCACCGCGTCGGCTGGGGTGGCGCGCGCCATGACGTCGTCCCAGTCCAGGTCGCGCCCGTCAACGAGGTCGCAGCGGAGCTGATCGCGTTGCACCACAACGCAATGCTGTGGCGGGTGGGACGCCATCGCGATCGCGGCGTCGAGCATCGGTTTGTAGGCCACCACCCGTGACGGCTCGATCCCGCACGACGCCGACACGATCACCTTCGGTCGGACGTCGTCGATGCGCACCGCGAGTTCGTGTGGCGCGAACCCGCCGAACACCACCGAGTGCACCGCACCCAGCCGGGCGCAGGCCAGCATGGCGATGACGGCCTCGGGGACCATCGGCATGTAGATGACCACGCGGTCGCCTTTGTCGATGCCGAGGTCACGCAGCGCCCCGGCGAAGCGGGCGGTCTGCTCCAGTAGTTCGGCATAGGTGTAGACGCGCTTGGTGTCGGTGACGGCGGAGTCGTAGATCAGCGCGGGCTGCTCGGCGCGCCCCGAGTCGACGTGGCGGTCCAGCGCGTTGGCGCAGGTGTTGAGTTCGGCGTCGGGGAACCACCGGTAGAAGGGCGGATGGCTGTCGTCGAGGACGCGTTCGGGGGCTCGAGTCCAGGTGACGGCTTTGGCGGCGTTGGCCCAGAACGTCGCAGGGTCGGTGATGCTGGCGTCGAAGAGGTCGCGGTACCCGGGCATATCAGAACGGTAAACCCTCCCCATTAGTCTCAGGGGCATGACGAGCCAACCCCCGCCGATCGGACAGGTGCGCAGGCGTTTCGTGACTGTCCGAGGGGTGAGATTCCATGTGACCGAATCGGGGCCCGAGGACGGCAGACCAGTGGTCGCGTTGCACGGGTGGCCGCAACACCACTGGGTGTACCGCGATCTGCTGGCCGACCCGCCGCCCGGGTTGCGCATCATCGCGCCCGACCTGCCCGGGTACGGGTGGTCGGGGCCGCCGCCGCACCGCTGGCAGAAAGAGGAGGTCGTCAGCGATCTAGTGGCGCTGCTGGATGAACTCCGTGTGGACCGGTTCCTGCTCGTCGGGCACGACTGGGGCGGCTTCATCGGCTACCTGCTGACGCTGCGGATACCGGAGCGCATCGACGGCTACCTTGCGCTGAACATCGCCCACCCCTGGGTCCCGCCGAAGGTGATGCTGCGGCACTCGTGGCGCTTCCTCACCTACCAGCCGTTGATCGCGATCGCCGGCGTGCCGGTGCAGCGGCATACCGCGTTCCTCGACCGGGCGTACCGGCGGGTGTCGGTGCTCGACCCGCAGACCGCGCGGGTGTACACGGACCGGTTCCGGGATCCGGTCGTGGCGCGCACTGCGCGCGACACCTACCGGACGTTCTTGTTCCGGGAGATCCCGAAGATGTCACGCACCGGTGAGCGACGGCGGGCGACGGTGCCGATCCGAGTGCTGTTCGGCAAGGACGACGTCGCGATCGCCCCGGAGCTGGCCGCGGCCGAGACCGCCCGGGCCGACGACTACAAAATGGAGATCGTCGACGGCGGGCACTTCATCGCCGATGAGCAACCAGACCTGGTGCGCGCCAAGCTGATTGCGCTGGCGGCCGAGTTTCCCGCCACCGCCGCGAAATAGCATTCCTGGTCGCTGGCACGCCGCAATCGCAGCCTGGAATGCTATTCCGCGGCGGGGGGAAGGCCGGCGCTCACTGCTGGAAGCGGTATCCCATGCCCGCCTCGGTGAGCAGATGCACCGGGTGTGAGGGGTCGTTCTCCAGCTTGCGTCGCAACTGCGCCAAATACACCCGCAGGTAATGGGTTTCCTTTGCGTAGGCGGGTCCCCAGACCTCCTTGAGCAACTCCTCGCGGCCGACGAGCTTGCCCCGGTTGCGTACCAGCATCTCGAGCATGCCCCACTCGGTCGGCGTCAGGTGGACCTCGGCGCCGTTCTTGGTGACCTTCTTGGCGGCCAGGTCGACGGTGAACGACGACGTCTCGACGACGGGCTCGTCGGTGTCTGCGGCCTTGGCGCCGCGGCGCACCGCGGCGCGGAGCCGAGCCAGGAACTCGTCCATGCCAAAGGGCTTGGTCACATAGTCGTCAGCGCCCGCGTCGAGCGCCTCGACCTTGTCGGCGGAGTCGGTGCGCGCCGAGAGCACGATCACCGGAGCCGATAGCCAGCCCCGCAGCCCGCCGAGAACCTCGATGCCGGACATATCGGGCAGGCCCAGGTCGAGGACGACCACGTCGGGACGGTGATCGGCGGCTACCCGAAGTCCCTGGGCACCGCTCGTCGCCGTGTCCACTTGGTAGCCGCGCACCGACAGATTGATCCGCAGCGCCCGCAGGATCTGCGGCTCGTCGTCGATCACGAGCACACGGATTTTGGCGGACGGGGACGTCACGGCGCACCGCTGTCCGCCGCCGCGGCGAGGTCGATCTCGATCGTCAGCCCACCACCGGGGGTGTCTGTAGACGCGATCGTGCCGCCCATCGCCTCGACGAAACCGCGGGCGACCGAAAGGCCCAAGCCCACACCGATGCTGGTGTCGCGGTCGCCGAGTCGCTGGAATGGCGCGAACAGCTGCGCCTCCGTGCCGCGGGCGATGCCGGGCCCCTCGTCGGCGACCGCGATCAGCACTCGGTCGCCGACGCGTCCCGCCGTGATCCGCACCACGCTGTCGTGCGCGTAACGCAGCGCGTTGTCGACGACGTTGGCCAGCACCCGTTCGAGCAGACCGCTGTCGGCCAGCACCACCGTATCGCCGACTTCGACCTTCACCCGGTCGAGTGTGCCACTGCCCTTGCTGATTCCGAGCAGCACGCGGGGGACGGCCTCCTCCAGATAGACGCGGCGCAGCTCCGGGCGGACGGCGCCGGCGGCGAGCCGCGACGAGTCCAGCAGGTTGCCGACCAAGGCGGTCAGCTGATCGATCGACTCTTCGATGGTCGCCAGTAGTTCGGCGGTGTCCTCGGGGGAGAAGCCGATGTCGTCGCTGCGCAGGCTCGACACCGCGGCCTTGGCGGCGGCCAGCGGGGTGCGCAGGTCATGGCTGACCGCCGAGAGCAGGGAGCGCCGGAGTTCGTCTGCGCGCGAGATGGACTCGGCTTTGCCCGCTTCCTCGGCCAGTTCCGTCTGCTTGGCGAGCCCGGCCGCCTGGTTGGCGACGGCCCCGAGCACCCGACGGTCGCGGGCGGCCAGCTTGTGGCCGGCCATCAGTAGCCAGAACTCCTCCGGATCGTCCTCTGAGCCGACTTCGATTGCGGTGTCGGCTTCGTCGACCCGCACGCACGGCTCCGCGCCGGAACTGCCCACGACGCTGCCGCCGTGGGCCTCGCCGCGCACCAGGGTCACCGATCGCTGCGCGTAGGCCTCGCGGACGCGTTCCAACAGCGTGCTCAGATCGGCGCCGCGCAGCACCGACCCGGCGAACAGTGCCAGCAGTTCGGCTTCACGCGCTGCCAGCCGGGCTTCGCGGGCGCGGTTCGCGGCACCGTCGACGAGGGCGGCGACAGCGACGGCGACGGCGAGCAGCACCACGATGGTGATCGCGCTGTCGGGCTCGGAGATGGTGAAGGTGTATCGCGGTTCGACGAGGAAGTAGTTGAGCAGGAGGCCCGACAGAACCGCTGAAAGCACCGCCGGCGCAACACCTCCGAGCAGTGCCACGATCAGGACACCGATGAAAAAGACGGCACTCTCGCCGCCGATGCCCAGGAACCGGTCCAACAGCAGTACGGTCGCCGCGCAGATGGCCGACGGAACCACAAGCGCCGCAAGCCAGGAGGCGGCGCGGCGTTCACGCGGCGTGACCCGGGACCAGAGCGACTCTCCGCCGGCGCTCTCATGGGTCACCATGTGAACGTCGATCTTGCCGGACCGTTGTACGACGGTCGCGCCGATGCCCTGGTCGAACACCCGGGCCCAGCGGGAGCGTCGCGACGTGCCGAGCACCAACTGGGTGGCGTTCATCTCGCGGGCGAAATCCAAAAGCGCGGCCGGCACGCCACCAGCACTGTCCTCGACCACCGTGTGCAGGGTCGCGCCGAGGGACACGGCCAGCTCGCGGACCCGCCCCATCGTCGGTGCGGAGACACCGGACAGCCCGTCGCCGCGCACGACGTGCACCACCATCAGCTCGGCGCTCGACTTCGACGCGATCCGAGAAGCCCTGCGCACCAGGGTTTCCGACTCCACTCCGCCGGTGACGGCGACGACCACCCGCTCGCGCGCCTCCCAGGTGTCGGTGATCTTGTTGTCGGCGCGGTACTTCTCCAGCGCGGCGTCGACCTGGTCGGCCAGCCACAGCAGCGCCAGTTCCCGCAGCGCGGTGAGGTTGCCGGGCCGGAAATAGTTCGAAAGCGCGGCGTCGATCCGCTCGGGGGCATAGACGTTACCGTGAGCGAGCCTGCGCCGCAACGCTTCCGGGGTGATGTCGACCAGTTCGATCTGGTCGGCGGCGCGTACCACGTCGTCGGGCACCTTCTCCTGCTGCTCGATTCCGGTGATCTGGGTGACGACGTCGTTGAGGCTCTCCAGGTGCTGGACGTTGACGGTGGTGACAACGGTGATCCCGGCATCGAGCAGTTCCTCGATGTCCTGCCACCGCTTGGGATTCCTGCTGCCCGGGGTGTTGGTGTGGGCGAGTTCGTCGACCAGCACCACCTGCGGGTTGCGCTTGAGCACGGCGTCCACGTCGAGCTCGGGGAAGCTGCGGCCCCGGTATTCGATCATCTTCGGCGGCACGGTTTCGATACCGTCCAGCAGTTCCGCCGTCTTCTTCCGGCCGTGGGTCTCCACGACGGCGGCGACGAGATCGGTGCCACGTTCGACCCGGCGATGCGCCTCGCCGAGCATCGCGAACGTCTTGCCCACGCCGGGAGCCGCGCCGAGATAGATACGCAGCTCACCCCGCTTGCGGGGGAGGTCGGACGGGCTCACCTGTTCATCATCCACTGTGGCGCTCACGACGAGATCGACACCACGGTCATTGATCGGCGACACCGGCCGGCAATCACAGCCACGGTGTCGATCTCGTGTGGAGCACTCAGACCCACGAGTCAGCACTGACCGCCGGGTGCTTCTCGACGCCTACCGCGTCCGGCCGTGGCGTTGGCGCCGCGGGGCTCTTGAGGGCGCTCAGTAAGGTGCGACGACGCCGGCGGCGCGGGCGCTGACCAGCATCTGGTCCCAGGCACGTTCGCCGACGACGATCAGCGTCAGCGCTCCCGCGAGCGCCACCGATGACGCCATCCAGGACGCCCACACTTCCAGGTGGGTGCCGGGGAGGGTCAGCAGCATGATGCTGGACATCGTTGCGAGGACGGCCGCCAGCGCGGTACGCCGCAGATCGCGGGGAATCCGATTGGTGCCCCGTCGTCTCGAATCGAACACTGTGGCCATGACTCCACGGTCCGGTCGTTGCCTGAGAGGCTGCTCACTGATGGCTGTGGAATTGCTATGAGTCTGAAGTGGGTGCGCGCCGCGCAACGCGGGAGGAGGATGATTCCGTGGACGTCGAGCATCCTGACGAGGGTCGGCGCAACGAGACCGAAACCGAACGGCTGGACCGCAACTGGGCGAGCCTGCTGCAGGAACTGCGCGTGGTGCAGACCGGCGTGCAGCTGCTCACCGGATTTTTGCTCACGCTGCCGTTTCAGCCGCGCTTCGACCTCCTCGACGACTCCATGCAGGTCGTGTATCTGGCGACGGTGAGTGCGGCGGTGCTGTCCACCGCGCTGCTCATCGCGCCCGTCGCGATGCACCGACTGCTGTTCCGTCGCCACCGGATCGGTGAGTTGGTCGACGCCGCACACAGGTGCGCCTACGCGGGGTTGTTGTTTCTCGGGGCAGCGGTGACCGGCATGACCGTGATCGTGTTCGAAGCGGTGGCGGGACGTGGTGCCGCCCTCGTCGCGGGCGGGGCCGCGCTGGTGTTGTTCGCGGCGTTCTGGCTGGTGTTACCCCTGACGATGCGAACGACGGAGCAGCCCCCGACGCCCTAACGCCGGGGACGACCGACGGTCAGCCTCGCTCGGCGCGCGCTTCCGCGCCTGACTCTTCATCGGCGTCGATATCGTCGTCGGCGCCGGTGCGCCCGACATAGTTGCCGTCGTCTTCCGTGGCGGCGCGAGAGCTGGCGACTTTGGGGTCGGATTCGACGTCAGACTCGCTCTTGTCCGAATTGGGCTGGCTCATGTGGAGGCCTCTCGTGCGTGTTGGAGTTGGAGACATGCCCGTGCGGGGCTGACCTGAAACACGCCCTGCAGCCCGCGCCGAGCAATGGTGACGTGCAGGTGACGACGGTCGGCGATTCGTTTGAGGGCGCTGCATCGTCGGGTACACCCCGGGCACGTAAAGGACGCCCGCGATGCGTCTCACCTGAGCGTCGTGCGCCAGTCGAAGTAGCCGGCCAGCGAACCGAGACGACGCCATTTCGCGAGAGGAATCCATGCCTGACACATCTCAAGATCCCGTCGACCACGCGCGCACGACACGACAGCACGCCGGCGAGACGATGAAAGCTGGCGTCAACGCCCCGGGTCTCGTCGCCGTCGGCATCGGCATCGTCGCCTTTGTCGTGGGGTTGTTCGGCTTCGCCACGGGCTACACCGTGGTCGGGGTGGTGGGTGTTGTGCTCGCGGCACTCCTCATGGCCGCGGGCCTGGGCTGGCTGGCGCTGCGGCATCGGCGGGTGCAGGAGCGCCAAAGGGATTGGCACAGAGAACATCCCGAGGCGCACTACGAGCCGCCGACGAGCTAGGCGACCGCCGGCACCTCATGCCCGCGGCGCAGCCTCGCCTGCGCAGGGTGATCGTGATCGCGGGGGCGTTCTGGGGCGGGTCGTAGGATCATCGGCGGCGGCCGGTGGCTGCGACGCCCCCATAGCCCAATTGGCAGAGGCAGCGGACTTAAAATCCGCCAAGTGTGAGTTCGAGTCTCACTGGGGGCACCGCAGACCGCCTGTTCAGGATTGTTATTGCTTCTGGGCACCGGTTAATTGAAGGCGTTTACGGTCGTCCGCGCAGTTTTGCTGCGCTCTCGTCGTCGCCCCGGTGGCCAATGCCGAGCAAAGCTCGTCGTGCGACTCCAATTACTCGGGTGTCTGCGTTCCGTTAGACAGTGATGTCGATTGTGAGGGCGGTAGTGGTAACGGGCTGAGCTACGTCGCTGGGCCTGTGACTGTTACTGGAAATGACATCTACGGGCTAGATAACGACGGAGACGGAACTGGAGGCGATTCGTAACCCCTGTGTCCTCTCTTGCGAGTTCAGTAATGATTGTGGACGGCGGGGTGAAGTCACGCTAGCCCGCCGCGGGCTAGGCGCCCACGGGATTCCGCGCAGAATCCCGCCTTGCCCGCGGGACACAGCCTTTGGTGGTGCTGGCGATCGCCACCTTCGCCCTCTGAGCAGCGCGCCATAGGGTATCGCCGCCGCCAACGGGGACGTTTGGTTCGCCAAGATCGGCGACGATCGCGTGGGCCGGGGGCGCAACGCGACCGTGCAGCTCCTCACCGCGTATCGCTGGCGGCCAATTGGATCCCCGTCAACATCTTTAGGGACCCGACGGTCGGTTCTGGTTCACCGGACTCGGGTCGGACGCGCTGGCGCGATCGACGGCCACCCTGCGCCACGGGTCCGACCATCGGCCGTGGGCACTCGGCCGACCGGCGACGTAAAACGCTCGGGTCGACATCAAGATTGGCTGGGTGTGATGTAGGCCATCAACAAGACCGGTAACAGTTCCGGGGAGCAGAGCGCTAAACCGTAGAGAGCGTTTGATCGTTTCGGTCTGTGGTTCCTTTGCGAACCGGCACGGGGCGGAGTTGGTGGCCCGGGACCACGAAGTTCACGGCGATTGTCGCGTTTGAACAGCGACTCCGAGGAGGATTCATGGCTCAGTTCAAGAGGTTCGCAGCAGGCGCGGTGGCGGCTGTCGCGCTGGGATCGGCGATTGTTGGTGTCGGCGCCGGGATCGCCCAAGCGAAGCCGGGGCATGGCGGCGATGACATCTGGGTGCCCGGCGACCCGCCGGGGCACAACCCGTTCGGGCCGCCCGGACAGGTGAAGCACGGCAACCCGCCGGTTTTGGGCCTGACCGGCGTTCCGCCCGGCCAGTGGGGTGACCCGGTCCGCTTCGGTCTGCCGCCGGTGTGGCGGCCGGTGAACTGGTTCGATCTGGGCATTCGCGACCTGCAGCCGCTGGTGTGGAACCCCGGCAGCAACTCGTGGGGTATCTGGTGGAACGGACTGTTCATCGGGTACTACGCCTGACTTGGTAGGCGCCGATGGCCGTCTGGGGACCTCCAGGCGGCCATCGGCCGTTTTCCGCGCCATCCGCGTCGTTCGTCGTGTACCGGCCCCTGAGCGCGCGCCGGGCTCAGGAGCCGACTCCGACCCATACTCCTAAACAGCCCGGGCCGTCGTCCTGGTTCGGGCAGGAGATGTCCCGTCGCAACCTCACAGTTCGTCGCCATGCCTTTTCTTCCGTGCCGATAGCAATACGTTCGGACGTTCCGTCTAAGGCAGCCACCGGCAACGTCTTGTCTTTGTCCGGCCCGCGCTATAGCTAATATCCGTGTGCAAAACTCACCCCGTCGTCACCCCGGCGACCTGGGCCGATTCTAGGGCGGATCGAGGCCGTGCCGGACCGCGTACCGGCAACGTCCAAAAGCGCTGTCTTGCAGACAATCTGATCGCTTCGGCGAAGCGTTTCCCGAGGTCGCGAAACGCCGGTCGGCCGTTGTTAAAATCCGCACAGTGTCGGTTCGAGTCCGACTGGGGGCACGGTATAAGCACTGTTGACGGAAGTCTGCGCTAGCCCGCCGGTCGAAAGTTGGCCGACCCCTGCGTGTGGCGCGGGATTGGCGCCTCCAGATTGCGTGCACATGCGTTCGCATCCAACTGGGTGCACGCCCCTCCGCGCCTTGGCGGACGGGAGCATCGCCATCTGCCGCATTTGCTTACCCGACGAATAGGAAAGCCTTCCTGTTCGGCAGCGGAATCTGGCCTTCCGGCGGTTACGCAAGCGCTGGGTGATCAGAAGAATTCCTCTTGTGAAGCGGCACTGAGCCGTCAAAGGGAAGCAAGAGGAGCAGAGGAATGAAGATCGAGAATCGGACTGCGACCCAACGGCTCGGACGCACCGCCCGAGCAATCGCCACCGCCGGCATCGGTCTCGGTATCGTGCTCGCGTCAGCCGCCATGGCCAGCGCCGAGCCGCAGACTGAGGCGGAAATCAAGGCAGGGTGCAAGGAAGCGGGTGGTACGTACACAACCACTTCAAGTCCTAAGGGACGGGCCTCAGAATGTGTATGGAAATCGGCCGACGGGACATCTATCGACGTCTACATAGATGGCGAGTGGATCAACACGCTGCACGAGTCCAAGCCGGTGATACCGACGCCGCCGCAAGTGTCGAATCCGGACCTTGCGCCGTCGTCTCCTCCGCCACCGCCGCCAGTGCAGAATCCTCTCCTGGTGCCGAAGGGGTGATTTTGGCATCGCCCGCCCGAATACAGAATCGCGGTGACGGCCCCTCGGAGGATTGGTGTAGCGCACGCTGCTAACCGTGCCGAAAAAGATTCATTCTTACTGTATTTGGGCTGAAATCGGGTACCGAGTGCCGAGGTCACAAATGCTGTCGTCCCTGCAAAGAATCCGCCCTTTGTCGGTTCGGGTCCCAGTGGGGACACCGATATCTCGCAGGTCGATACGAACTTTGCCGGGTGTCGTTGGCCGAGGGTAAGGACCAGGCACAAGGAAAACCTCCAGCCCATCCCATCGGGGCAAGCCAACACGTCACCTATTCGTGCAGCAGACCCTCCATCGGGTGTGACGCCGGAGCTTGTCACCACCGGCAATTCGTAGAAGACGCCTGACATTCGGGCCGACTAGTTGCTGAAATAAAGACGCAAAGGTCGCGGGCTCGAAGCTGTCGCGGCCGGTGGCTCAGCGAACCTCAACCGTCTCGTTGCGGTCGCTAGTAGCCGAGGATGAGGGGTGATGCCGTGAAAAATCCGGCAAAAAGCCTCTGAAGTGCAGACTTGTGCCTCAGCAAATTTGGGCCTAGCCTTTTGCTGCTCGGGGGAGTGAAAGCACCAAAATTCTTAGGGGGAAATATGATTCGTATGCTTATCGCCGGAGCGATCCTTAGCGGAGTCGTTGCGGTCGGACTGGCGCCGGTCGCCAGCGCCGAGCCGTTCCGGAATTGCACCGCCGCTCGCGACGCGGGTTATGAGGACATTCCCTCGACCTCCGATCTTTACGGCGAGCACCTCGACAGCGACCTCGACGGCATCGGCTGCGAGAGCTGATTTCATGCGACTGAGGTTCGGCGGCGCGGTATTTCGCGTCGTCGCACTCAGCATCGCGGCGGTAATGGCTTGCGCCGGCGTCGTGACCGCACCATTGGCGCCGGCCGATCCCGGAAATGTCACTGCGACGGTCCTGAGAGTTGTCGACGGTGACACCATCGACATCCGCGACGACGTGCGGGGTCGACTACGCATTCGTGTTCTCGGCATCGACACTCCGGAGACCAAGAAGCCCGGTTACACCGTGGGCTGCTGGGGTCCGCAAGCCACGCAGTTTGCCGAGGAGAATCTTCTCGGGCAGCGGGTCGCATTCGTCCAGGACCCGACGCAAGATATGACCGACCGCTATGGGCGCACTTATCTGCACTAGTCAATCCGGTTCACCGGGGCCGGTCATCAGTCGGAGTCTTTGGAGCCTTCGAGGGCGCGG
>NZ_STGE01000028.1 GCF_005222675.1 Mycolicibacterium sp. CR10
CCCAGCTCCGTCGTCGGCATCAACCTCCCCACCGAAACCGACCCCAACCGACTCCACGCAGCTTGACATCGCCCGCCACGCGTCAAAGTTCGAGAAGGGACCGCACGGAATGCAGTTCCGGCGGAAGAGGTGTAACCCTCGCCACAGCATCTTGGTACAAAGTGCGAATTCTGTAACACTGTTGCTCATGACGGCCTTGGCGCACCAGCCCGAACACCTCGATGACGCGCTGCCACTCGGCCCGCAATCGCTGGTCTGGCGCTATTTCGGCGACAACCGGATGTATCTGATCGGCCCGCGGCCGGCAGTGCTGCAGAACATGTTGGCCGAGCTGGGCCAGGGGGTGTACGACCACTCGACGTTCTTCGCCGACACCGCAGAGCGACTCAAGCGCACCATCCCGCCCATCTTCAACACCGTCTACGGCTCTGAGGACGACAACGCCGGGATTCAGGTTCGCGACTTCCATCACCACGTCAAGGGCGACATGCCCGACAACGGGGACACCGGGGCGGCCCGGTACCACGCTCTGGACCCCGACACGTATTTCTGGGCGCACGCAACGTTTGTCGAGCAGATCTACTACTTCGCCGACACGTTCGTGAAGCGCTTAACAGAGGCCGAGCGCGAGCAGATCTGGCTCGAATCCAAGACCTGGTACCGGCGCTACGGTGTCAGCGATCGACCGATGCCTGCCACCTACGCCGAGTTCGAACAGTATTGGGACCGGATGATGAACCACGTCGTCGTCGCGCACCCCACCGCGAAGTACGGCGTCGGCTACGTCACCAAGGGCTTCCCGCGACCGAGGGCAGTGCCTCCGCTGGTGTGGCGGCTGGTCGAGCCCGTCTTCAACCCGATGGCGGCGTTCCTGACCACCGGTGGCCTGCCGCCGCGAGCCAGGGCGCTGCTCCAGCTGCCGTGGACGGAGAAGCAGGAACGCCGATATCAACGTGTCGCCGCGATGTGGCGGTCGCGGCCGGTGAACTGGATCTGGGACCGTCTGCCGATGCGGGTTCGCTACAGCGGCTACGCGGTCAAGGGTTATGCCCGCGACGCGGCCTGATTCGGTGCCTGATCCGCGCACGACGACGACCGAGCACATCCTCGACGCCGCTGTCGTCGAATTCGAGCGACACGGTTTCCGTCGCGTCGCGCTCGACGACGTCGCGCGCCGCGCCGGCGTCAGCCGGACCACCATCTACCGGCGCTTCGCCAACAAGGACGAACTGGTCGGCGCGGTCATCGAGCGCGAGAATGTCCACCTCTTCGCCGACATCGCTGCGGAACTGAAAAACGCAGGCCCGCAGTCGAATTACTACGTCGAGGCGTTCACGCTGTCGATCCTCAGGTTCCGCAGGCACCGGGTGCTGCACCAGATGATCATCGACGAGCCCGGACTGGTTCTGGAACTCGCGGGGCGCTACCACCGGCCGGCCATCGAGCGGATGGCCGACGCGCTGCGGGTCATCTTCCCGCCGGGGTTCGCCGAGCGCATCGGCTCAAACGCCGTCGACGAACTCGCGGACTGCATCCTGCGCTACGCCGCGATGGCGCTCCTGCTGCCCAGTGCACAGCCGCTGGCAACTGCCGACGACATCCGGGCATTTGCGCGCCAGCACTTCCTGCCCAGCCTGCCCGCGGCGCTGCGCGCCGTCCCGGCGTGACAGTCACCGACTGTTTCGTAGCTCACACTTTCGGGCAGTCGTATGCCCATGAGCACAGAAGAGACAACCGACACCCGGCCCGCAGACGGCGCTCCTGACGTGCACGAGGATCGGGCCACCGAGAAGCCCGAAGTCACCGACGAGCACAAAGAGCAGGCCAAGGAGATGGCCGAGGCCTACAAGGAAGAGAACCTCCAGACGACGACGCTGCCGGGCAGCGGCGGGACAGTGTCAGGCACTTCGGTCACCAATTGGGTCGACGACAAGGACAAAGGCAACATCGAGACGTCCGCCGACGAGGGCAATGTTGAATACCGCAACACCGACGAGTTCAAGGAGAAACTCGAGGGGTGAGTTGCCGGTCGCATGCGGCGGCCGCCATGCCTAGGCTGAATTGCTGTGACGCCACTCGAACAGATCGCGCCGGAATTCGTGGGTATGGCACATTCGATCGTCTGGGCGACGGTGGTCACCGTCGACGCTGACAGCAAACCGCGCTCCCGGATCCTGCACCCGATCTGGGAGTGGGACGGTATCGATCTGTTCGGCTGGATCGCCACGGTGCCGACGCCCATCAAGCGCGCGCACCTCGCGGTGCACCCCGATGTGTCGGTCAGCTACTGGACCATCAACCACGACACCTGCGCTGCCGACTGCCTCGTCGAGTGGTACACCGACGACGAGACACGCGCCGCGGTGTGGCACAAGTTCGCCTCCGGTCCTGAACCCGTCGGCTACGACCCCAGCATCATCCCGATGTGGCAGGACGGCCCCACCTCCGACCAGTTCGCCGTGCTCCGGCTGGCGCCGTATCGGCTGCGGGTGATGCCGGGCACCGCGATGACCGAAGGCAAGGGCGAGGTGCTGCGCTGGGAAACGCCGTGACGACCACCTCGCCCGACATCCGCACGCTGCCGCTGGCGCCGCGAAACCCGCTGCCGCTGTGGCGGTTGGTGACGTTGGTGCGCAGCCTCGACACCGGACAGGAAGTGATCCGCGAGGCCGGCGGTCCCATCACCCGGATCCAGCTGGGGCCGAAGCGGTTGGTGCCACCCATCGTGGCCGTGATGTCGCCCGCGGGGATGCGTGACGTTTTGGGGCGCGGTGACGCCTCCTCCGAGCGGTGCATAATCCACGACGAAGTGCGTCACATGGCCGGCGACAGCCTGTTCGTGCTCCCCAACGAGCAGTGGCGGCCCCGCAAGCGTGCGCTGCAGCCGGTGTTCACCAAAGCCAACGTCCAGGGTTTCGGCGGCCAGATGTCCAGGGCTGCACAGGCTTTCGTCGACAGTCGGCGCGACGGAGGCGACGTCGACCTCGATATCGAGTGTCGCAGGATCGCGATGAGGTCACTGGGGCGGTCGGTGCTCGGGATCGATTTGAACGATCGTGGCGCCACCATCGCCGAGCACATGCACGTCGCGTCGTCCTACACCGCCGACCGTGCACTGCGCCCGGTGCGGGCGCCGCGGTGGCTGCCGACCCCAGCACGACGACGGGCCCGCCGTGCCGTCGCCTCGATGCGCGAGATCACCGACGACATCCTGCGGCGCTGCCGCGCCGATCCCACCCATGACGCCCCGCTCGTCCACGCGCTTCTCGCCGCCACCGACCCGGACACCGGGCAGCCCATCTCGGACGCCGACATCTCCAACGATCTGCTGATCTTCATGCTCGCGGGGCACGACACCACGGCGACGGCGCTGACCTACGCGCTGTGGGCGCTCGGGCATCATCGCGACATCCAGGACCGGGTGGCCGCGGAGGCCGCCGCGATCGGGGACCGGGAGCTGACGCCGGCCGACGTGCCCCGCCTCGAGTACACCGTCCAGGTCCTGCACGAAGCGCTGCGGCTCTGCCCACCGGCGGCCGGCGTGGCCCGGCTGGCGACGCGTGACATCGCGGTGGCCGGCTACCGCGTCGAGTCGGGCAGCCTGATCGCGATCGGGCTCTACGCGCTGCATCGGGATCCGACGCTGTGGGACCGTCCGCTGGAGTTCGACCCCGACCGCTTCAGCCCGCAGAATTCCGCCGCCCGCGACCGGTGGCAGTTCCTCCCGTTCCTCGGGGGTGGCCGCCCGTGCATCGGCGAACACTTCGCCAGGCTCGAGACGACGCTCGCGCTGGCCACGATCGTGCGGGCGATGAACGTCCGGTCCGTGGACGCGGAGTTCGCCTGCGACGTGCCGTTCACGACGGTCGCCCGCGGCCCGATCAGGGCACACCTGCAGTCCCGGACACCGCGCGGCTGACGTCAGCCGCGCCGCAACAGCACCGCCGACTCGAACGGCAACAGACCGAACAGCGGTCGCATCAGGCCGGTCACCGACGGTGCCGCCTCGGCCTTGGACATCACCCGAGGATCGGTGACGGGAAACGATCTGCCGTAGCGGCGCATGGTGCCCCCGCCGGCGGCGGTGATGTTCTTCAGCCAGTCGCGGTCGGGCCCGTAGGTGAGCAGGATCGCCACCCCGTCCTCGGTGCTGAACACCGTCAACGGCGTGCGGTACCGCGTGCCGGAGCGCCGCCCGGCGTGCTCGAGGATGCCCATCGTCGGCGCCCAGCCCGCCCACAGTCGTTGGATGGGGTTGGTGACGTGCCTGTTGAACCGGGCCAGCCATTGCGGTAACTGCATGACCACGATCAAACTCGTGACCATGGCCTACCTCAAGCCCCCGTGGTTCACCGCCAAGGTCTTCAACAGGTTCGCGATGGCGACCGGGATGGGCAACATCGAAACCCTGGCGGTGATCAGGCGGGGCAGCAGGGAGCCCCAGAAGATCCCCGTGGTCGCACCCGACGTCAACGGCGTGAAGTACCTGGTGTCGACGCGGGGCGAGTCGGACTGGGTCAAGAACGTCCGAGCGGACCCGCACGTCACGCTCGGCGGCATCGCGTATGTCGCCACCGAACTCCCGGTCGACCAGCGTGCGTCCGTCATCGCGGCGTACCGGCCGCTGGCCGGCAAGGTGGTCGAAGGCTACTGGCGCCAGCTGCCCGACGACGCCGATCACCCGGTCTTCTCGCTCACGCCGACGGCGTGACGACGGACGCTAGCTCGCCTGATCCCGCTTGACGGCCTCGATGGCCTCGGGGAGCGACGACACGATCGGAAAGACCTGATCGAGCTGGACCAACTTCAGGATTCTGCTCGTCGACGGCCCGTCCGCGACGACGGCGAACCCTACGGTCCGGGTGACCTGCTCGTGCGCCAGGACGAGGACGGACATCCCTGCTGACGCCAGGAAGTCGACGTCCGAGAGGTCGACGACCATGGCGTCCGGTTGGTCGGCCAGCGCGGTGAGGATCGCTTCGGTCAGCTGCGGTGCGGTCAGCGCGTCGATGTCACCGGACACCGACAGCACCAGCACGCGGTCGATCCATGTCGGTCGGACCTGGAGCGCGAGGGGTTGAGCGCCATGCGACATGGCAGTCTCGGGCGGCTTGTCAACCACGTGGCACCTCATTCACTGCCGGCACGCAACATGCGACACGGGCATCAGTGGGTAGCTGGGCTGCCAGCTCAACCCGGTGAACGCTGCTGTGGGAATCAGCGGCGACGTCGCGACGCCGAGAATGATCAACCGGCGCGGACGACACGCTCAGACTAGTTGACCAGCCCGGTTCGCGCCCACGGTATCGGAGCGGACACTAGACCACTACACCCTGTAGTTGACGCTTTCGTTCCGGCTGGGAGACTGGTCGTCATGAGCAGTACCGACCTGTCCGCGAAGTTGTTCGCCGATGCGAGCTCCGTGATCCCGGGAGGGGTGAACTCGCCGGTGCGGGCGTTCTCCGCGGTCGGTGGCACGCCGCGGTTCATCACGTCGGCCAAGGGCTGCTGGCTGACCGACGCCGACGCCAATCGCTACGTCGACCTGGTGTGCTCGTGGGGCCCGATGATTCTCGGCCACGCCCACCCCGCCGTCGTCGAGGCGGTGCAGCGGGTGGCCGCCGACGGGCTGTCATTCGGGGCGCCGACGCCGTCGGAGTCCGAGCTCGCCCGCGAGATCATCGACCGGGTGGCCCCGGTCGAGCTGCTCCGGTTGGTGAACTCCGGAACCGAGGCCACCATGAGCGCGATCCGGCTGGCGCGAGGATTCACCGGCCGGGCCAAGATCATCAAGTTCTCGGGCTGCTACCACGGCCACAGCGACGCGCTACTGGCCGACGCCGGTTCCGGCGTTGCGACGCTGGGGCTGCCGTCGTCGCCGGGGGTGACGGGAGCCGCCACAGCCGACACGATCGTGCTGCCGTACAACAACATTGCTGCGCTCGAAGATGTGTTCGCACGTTTCGGCGACGAGATCGCCTGCATCATCACCGAAGCCAGCCCGGGCAACATGGGGACGGTGCCGCCGTTGCCCGGCTTCAATGCCGCGCTGCGCCGCATCACCGCCGAGCACGGCGCGCTGCTCGTCTCCGACGAGGTGATGACGGGCTTCCGGGTCAGCCGATCCGGTTGGTACGGACTGGATCCGGTGGATGCCGACCTGTTCGCGTTCGGCAAGGTGATGAGTGGTGGACTGCCCGCCGCGGCGTTCGGCGGCAGGGCCGAGGTGATGAGCCGGCTCGCCCCACTCGGACCGGTGTATCAGGCGGGCACGCTGTCGGGGAACCCGGTCGCGATGGCGGCTGGACTGGCGACGCTGCGGGCCGCCGACGATGCTGTCTACGCCTCACTGGACAGCAACGCCGACCGGCTGGTCGCACTGATCGGCGCAGCGTTGACCGATGCCGGTGTCGCGCATCAGATTTCGCGGGCCGGCAACATGTTCAGCGTGTTCTTTGGCGACGACGACCCGGTGACCGATTTCGCCGCGGCGCGGGCCACGGAGACGTGGCGGTTCCCGGCATTCTTCCACGGCCTGCTCGACGCCGGGGTGTACCCGCCGCCCAGCGCCTTCGAGGCCTGGTTCGTCTCGACCGCGCTCGACGACGATGCCTTCGACCGCATTGCCGAAGCGCTGCCCGGGGCGGCGCGCGCCGCGGCCGAGGCTCAGGTGCCGTCGTGACCGAAAAGACGACCGTGAACGTCATGCGTCACGGCGAGGTGCACAACCCGGAGAAGATCTTGTACGGGCGGCTGCCCGACTACCACTTGTCCGAACGGGGACGTGCGCAGGCCCAGGCGGTGGCCGACTGGCTTGCCCTTCGGGACATCACCTATGTGGTGGCCTCGCCGCTGGAACGCGCCCAGGAGACCGCGACGCCCATCGCCGCTAGGCACGGTCTTGCGCTGGCCACCGACGACGAACTCATCGAGTCGATGAACGTCTTTCAGGGAGAGCGGGTTTCGCCGGGTGACGGCGCATTGCGCGACCCCCGCAACTGGTGGCACCTGCGCAACCCCCGCACTCCGTCGTGGGGTGAGCCGTACCAGGAGATCGCCGACCGGATGATGCGGGCGGTGCACCGGGCCCGGGTGGCGGCGACCGGTCACGAAGCCGTGTGTGTCAGCCATCAGTTGCCGGTGGAGACGCTGCGCCGTGCGATGACCGACCGCCCGCTGCATCACTTTCCCACCAAGCGGATGTGCAACCTGGCGTCGGTGACGTCGTTCTATTTCCACGACGATCAGTGCGTCGGTTGGGGATATGCGGAGTTGGCCGGGCAGTGAGGTGTTCGGTGCGCCGGCCCCGCCGAGCCAGTGCCCGGCTTGTCGCGCTCGTGATGTGTGCGGCGCTCGGACTCGCCGGATGCTCGACGGGAAGCGACGCTGTCGCGCAGGGTGGCACCTTCGAGTTCGTGGCGCCGGGCGGGAAGACCGACATCTTCTACGACCCGCCCGACAGTCGCGGCAAGCCCGGCCGGCTGGCCGGCCCGGACCTGATGGACACTGATAAGACGATCTCGCTCGATGACTTCGCGGGCAAGGTCGTGGTGATCAACGTGTGGGGGCAGTGGTGCGGCCCGTGCCGCACCGAGATCACCCAGCTGCAGAAGGTCTATGAGGCCACGCGCGACCAGAATGTGGCGTTCCTGGGAATCGATGTGCGGGACAACAACATCGACGCACCACGGGACTTCATCATCGATCGCGGAGTCACGTTCCCATCGATCTACGACCCGTCGATGCGGTCCATGATCGCTTTCGGTGGGCGCTATCCGACCACGGTGATCCCGTCGACGGTGGTGCTGGACCGTGAACATCGGGTGGCCGCGGTGTTCCTGCGCGAACTGCTGGCCGAGGATCTGCAACCGGTCGTCGAACGGCTGGCGTCAGAGAAATGAACTTCGACCAGGTGACCGCGGGCGGGCCGCTGCTGCTGGCCGTGGCGGTCAGCGTGCTCGCCGGCATCGTGTCGTTCGCCTCGCCGTGTGTGGTTCCGCTGGTACCCGGATACCTGTCCTACCTGGCCGCGGTGGTCGGTGTCGACGGTGACGCCGCGGCGCCCGGTGCAGTCGTGGTGCGGCGCGCGCGCCTGCGGGTTGCGGGAGCGGCAGCATTGTTCGTTGCGGGATTCACGGTGGTGTTCGTGCTGGGCACCGTCGCGGTGCTCGGCATGACCACCACGTTGATCACCAATCAGCTTCTGCTGCAGCGCATCGGCGGCGTGATCACCATCGCGATGGGGCTGGTGTTCATCGGCCTGGTTCCCGTGCTTCAGCGCGACACCCGGTTCACGCCGCGCCAACTCTCCACGTTGGGTGGTGCCCCGCTGCTGGGTGCGGTTTTCGCCTTGGGCTGGACGCCGTGCCTGGGCCCGACGCTGACCGGGGTGATCGCCGTGGCATCGGCGACCGAGGGCAGCAATGTGGCGCGCGGCGTCGTGCTCGTGGTCGCCTACTGCATGGGGCTGGGAATCCCGTTCGTGCTGTTGGCTTTCGGGTCCGCGCGGGCCGTCGCCGGGCTGGGCTGGCTGCGCCGCCACACCCGTACCATCCAGATCTTCGGCGGCGTGCTGTTGATTCTGGTGGGCGTCGCTCTGGTGACCGGCCTGTGGAACGAGTTCGTGTCCTGGGTGCGGGATGCGTTCGTCAGCGACGTCAGGTTGCCGATATGACCCCGGCGGGCAGGGGATCATCTCGCGTGCTGGCCCTGGCCCGAAATACCTGGCGCACCCTGACCTCGATGGGCACCGCGCTGGTGCTGTTGTTCCTGCTGGCGCTCGCGGCGATCCCGGGGGCGCTGCTGCCGCAGCGCAGCCTCAACGAGGCGAAGGTCGCCGAGTACATCGCCGGGCATCCGACCCTCGGGCCGTGGCTGGATCGGCTGCAGGCGTTCGACGTGTTCTCCAGCTTCTGGTTCACCGCAATCTATGTGCTGCTGTTCATCTCGCTGGTGGGTTGCCTGACGCCGCGGCTGTTCGAGCACTTCCGCAGCCTGCGCGCCACCCCCGTGCCCGCGCCCCGCAATCTGGGTCGGCTGCCCAAGCATCACACCGCCGAGGTCCGCGGCGACGATGTGGCCGGCATGGTGGCCGCCATCGACGCGGGGTTGCGCGGTTGGCGGCGCACCACCCGACGCGAGGACGGCATCGCTGAAATTTCAGCGGAGAAGGGCTATCTGCGGGAGTTCGGCAACATCGTCTTCCATTTCTCGCTGCTCGGACTTCTGGTCGCGATCGCCGCAGGCAAGCTGTTCAGCTACGAGGGCAACGTCATCGTCGTCGCCGACGGCGGGCAGGGGTTCTGCTCGGCGTCACCCGCGGTGTTCGATTCCTTCCGCGCGGGCAACACCGTCGACGGGACCTCGCTGTATCCGATGTGTGTGCGGGTCAACGACTTCGAGGCCACGTATCTCGAGAACGGTCAGGCGGTCGGCTTCCAGGCCAATATCGACTACCAGGCCGGTGACGACCTGGACGCGGGCACCTGGCAGCCGTATCTGCTGAAGGTGAACGAACCGCTGCGGGTCGGCGGGGACCGGGTCTATCTGCAGGGGCACGGTTACGCGCCCACGTTCACCGTCACCTTCCCGGACGGGCAGACCCGGACCCAGACACTGCAGTGGAAGCCCGAGGACCAGATCACGTTCCTGTCCTCCGGGGCGATGCGCTTCGACCCGCCGGGGGGCACCTACGCCGACGAACGGGAGCGCCGCAAGAACCAGATCGCGATCCAGGGGCTGTTCGCGCCCACCGAACAACTGGACGGCACGCTGCTGTCATCGCGGTTCCCCGCCATGAACGATCCGGCGGTGGCGATCGATATCTACAAGGGCGACACCGGTCTGGACACCGGGCGGCCGCAGTCGCTGTTCTCCCTGGACCCGCGCATGATCGACCAGGGCCGGCTGGCGAAGGTGGCGCGGGTCAACCTGCGTGCCGGTGAGGACACCCGCCTGCCGGACGGCACGGTCGTCCGGTTCGACGGTGCCGAGGAGTTCGTGAACCTGCAGGTCTCCCATGACCCGGCCCAGATCTGGGTTCTGGTGTTCGCGATGACGATGATGGCGGGTCTGCTGGTGTCGCTGATCGTGCGGCGCCGACGCGTCTGGGTGCGGTTGTCCCCCGGAGCTGCGGGTACGGTGAACGTCGAGCTGGGCGGTCTGGCCCGCACCGACAACTCGGGGTGGGGCGACGAGTTCGAGCGGCTGACGGCGCGGCTGCTTTCCGGGGTCGAGCCGGGCGCCGCCGCGCTGCAGGACCACGAGAAGAAAGCGGATCGCGCATGAACACCTACGACATCGATATCGGGCTGGCCCGCTACTCGGATTGGGCGTTCACGTCGTCAGTAGTGGTGCTAGTGGTCGCGCTACTGCTGCTCGCCGTCGAGCTGGCCTACAGCCGCGGCCGCAAGGTCGAATCCAGCGAGCTGGTGAATGCCGGGGCACGGGCGACATCGAGCCCCGGGGTCGCGGTCAACAGCGCGACCCCCGGCGTGGTCCTGGACGGCCCGCGGCCACCGTTGGACGAGCGGGTCGGCAAGGCGGGCCTCGCGCTGGTCTACGTCGGTATCGCGCTTCTGTTCGCGTGCATCGTGCTGCGCGGTCTGTCCACCTCACGGGTGCCGTGGGGGAACATGTACGAGTTCATCAACCTGACGAGTTTCTGCGGTCTGGTGGCCGCCGCGGTGGTGCTACGCCGCCCCCAGTACCGCTCGCTGTGGGTGTTCGTCCTGGTTCCGGTGCTGATCCTGCTCACCGTCTCGGGCAAGTGGTTGTACTCGCACGCCGCGCCGGTGATGCCCGCCCTGCAGTCCTACTGGCTGCCGATCCACGTGTCGGTGGTCAGCCTGGGGTCCGGGGTCTTCCTGGTCGGCGGTGTCGCCAGTGTCCTGTTCCTTCTCAAGATGTCGCGGTTGGGCGACCCCGATCGCACCGACGTACTGGGACGCGTCATCGCGAAACTGCCGGACGCCCAGACGCTGGACAGGATCGCCTATCGCACAACGATATTCGCGTTCCCGGTGTTCGGGTTTGGGGTGATCTTCGGCGCCATCTGGGCCGAGGAGGCGTGGGGCCGTTACTGGGGCTGGGATCCCAAGGAGACGGTGTCGTTCATCGCCTGGGTCATCTACGCGGCGTACCTGCACGCCCGCTCGACCGCGGGATGGCGCGACAGGAAAGCCGCATGGATCAACGTCGCCGGGTTCATCGCGATGGTGTTCAACCTGTTCTTCATCAACCTGGTGACCGTCGGACTGCATTCGTACGCTGGAGTGGGCTGACCGGGTCGGGGCCCGACCGTCGCGAGAGAGGGGATCACCCGTTGTCTGACCTGCAGGGTGGGTTTCGGTCACAGCAACGGTTCGTCGATCCGGCGGCAACCAAAGAGGTGGTGCCCGCCGAGTGGACCGCCCCGACACCGCCCGAGGGGTTCCCGCCCGTGGTGGCGGCGCTGCCCTCCGCGGCCGCGGTGCCCGAACCGACGCCCAGGGAGCCGGGCACACCCGATCCGGCGCCCTACCTCGACCTGTCGACGGTCGCTCTTCTCGGGAAGGCCAACCGGGCCCCGTCCGGAGGCTGGCGCAAGGCGCTGTACTGGGCTTCGGCCAAGCTGATCAACCTGGGCGAGAGCCCGAAAGCGATCCGCCACGACACCCTGGTGGCGCAGGTGCAGCGCCCGCTGCGGGGGTGCTACCGGATCGCGCTGCTGTCCCAGAAGGGCGGGGTCGGCAAGACCACGATCACCGCGACTCTGGGTGCGACGTTCGCGACGACGCGCGGGGACCGGGTGGTCGCGGTGGACGCCAATCCCGACCGCGGCACGCTGAGCCAGAAGGTGCCGCTGGAGACGCCGGCCACCGTGCGGCACCTGCTGCGGGACGCAGAGGGGATCGCGGCCTACTCCGACGTCCGGCATTACACGTCGCAGGGCCCGAGTCGGCTGGAGGTGCTCGCCTCCGAAAGTGACCCCGCGGTGTCCGAGGCGTTCAGTTCCGATGACTACTCCCGGACGCTGGAGGTGCTGGAGCGGTTCTACAGCGTGGTGCTCACCGACTGCGGCACCGGAATGCTGCACTCGGCGATGTCGGCGGTGATCGACAAGGCCGACGTGCTGGTGGTGATCAGCTCGGGCTCGGTGGACGGCGCCCGCAGCGCATCGGCGACGCTGGACTGGCTGGATGCCCACGGTCACCAGGACATGGTCAGCAACTCGATCGCGGTCATCAACGGAGTGCGATCCCGCTCCGGCCGCGGCGTCACGAAGGTCGACCTCAACAAGGTGATCGACCACTTCACCCGGCGGTGCCGTGCGGTGTGCCAGGTGCCGTTCGACCCGCATCTGGAGGAAGGCGCGGAGATCAGTCTCGACCGGTTGCGTCCCGAGACCAGGGAGTCACTGCTCGAGCTGGCCGCCGTGGTGGCGGAAGGGTTTCCGGGTGCGCGCAGACACGGCGACCCGGTCGGCGGGGGCTAAATCAGGCTAGGTCAACAGGCCGGTCTCGACACGGTCAGGACCGCGGCTGGTCGTCTCGCGGATTGATCCGCCGCAGGAAATCCGGATCGTCATCGGGCCCGATCACCCGGGTCTGCGGCCGGTTCGCAGCCATCCGGGCCACCCGCCAACCTACGTAGACCAGGGCGGCCAGAACCAGAATCAGGAGCAGATACGCCACTCAAAACCTCCTTCCTGTCAATATACGCGCCGTCGGTAGGCTCGGTCCGTGTCTGATGGACGTCCCACATCCCGCCTGATGCTTGATCTCCTCGCCTACGTCGCGGCCCGGCTGGTGTTGGTCGCCGTCGTGGCGGCGGTGATCGTCGGCGTCGGGCACCTCCTAGGGGTCAGGGAGTTCCCGGTGGCGGTGGCATTGCTGTTCGCCATCGTCGTCGCGCTTCCTCTGGGCATCTGGCTGTTCGCCCCGCTGCGGCGGCGGGCCAACGAGAGCATCGCGACGGTGGACGCGCGACGCCGCAGGGACAGGGAACAGCTGCAAGCCAGACTGCGCGGGGACAGCGCACCCGAACCCGGTGCGGCGCCCCAGGACGACGCCAAGGGCGGATAGGCCTCCCGAGAACATGACCCTGGGGTGCCCTTGGTACGGGATCCGTGTCGAAGGATCCGCACCATCGTGTCAGCAAATTTGATTGCCAACGACCAGTTACCGGTCGCGGGGCGCATGAATACCGTCCCCGCGGGGTAACCGCCATCACATGACCGATCAACAGGTGGTGAGCCGTCACCGGGTCGCCGGTGCTCGCAGGGGCAGCAGCAACCTACGGAATGCGAATAGCCACAAGATCCTGTACCACCGCTGGATCAACGAGTTGTGGGCCGGGTATCCCATCGCGGAGGAACTGGTGTCCGCCGATTTCGTCGGCCACTGGCCCACCCACGACGTCCACGGTCCTCAGGGGTTGCAGACCGTCATCGACAACACCAGGGGCACGCTGCGGGAGCTGGAATTCATCGTCGATGTCGGTCCGTTCATCGACGGCGACATGGTGTTCGCCCGGTGGATCGGCACCGGTGCGAGCAAGAATGGTCCTGCCCGGTTCACCGGAAACGACATCCTGCGGATCGCGAACGGGAAAGTCGTCGAATACTGGTCCGGTACCTCGCACGCCTAACCCGTGTTCTCAACCCGCGGCCGCGTCCCGTAACACCCGCCGAAGGACCTCGAGCGGATCCCCTCCGGCGGGGTCGAGTGCACGCGCGTCCGGTGCCACATCGGGTTCGGGTGCCGCGACGTTCGGAGCCGGCGGCGCCGGCGCCGCGGCCGGCGGCGGCACTGGCGGTGGTGCCTGCGGTGCGACCGTGCCGAGGGCGCTGATCTTCGCGGCGACGCGCGTGGCGGCATCTGCTCTCACCTGGCGTCGCTGTGGGTCCGGGTCCTCGTTGCCGGCGAAACACTCCGCCGGCGCTTCGGCGATCAGCATAAGAGCGCTGTTGTAGCGCTCCCGCGCGGTATCCAGCCTGGCCTCCCACGCGTCGATATCTCCCCGACGCTCTCGAACCAACTCGAGATCGACCCGCACCTCACACGAACGCGCAGCGTCGGTTCCGGCCAGCGCCTTCGAGAACTCCGCATCGGCGACATCGAGCCGATCCTCGAGCACCGCAAGGCCGCCCGCGGCGACAGCGGCGTTGCCGGGCTCGATCACATTGACGATCTTCAGCATCGACACGTCGGTCTTCAGCGCGCCGATATCGCCTTTGCTGAAATGTTCCTGGGCCGAACTACCCACGGCGACAACGGAGATCAGTTTGACAGCGACTGCGAGCGTGATGACGGCGACCGGGGTGGACACCGCGAGCAACCGTCGCCGAAACCGCAGCCGGCCGGGCACGGGCGCGCGGGTCACGTCAGTACCTCACGATAGGTGGCCCGGGCGCGGCGAAGATCTCGCGCCGACAGATACACCTCGGTGAGCAGCAGGAGCGAGGCGAGCATCGTGAACGCCCAATAGAATTCGACACGCCGCTTACCGGGCTGCGGTCCTGCGGTGGGCGGTGCTGCCGGTGTTTCGGCCTGCGGCAACGGCTCTCCGGCGGCGCGCGCAACATACGGAACACCGAGTTGGTCGGCGATGCCGCGCAGCGATGGCTCGTCGAGGGCAGGGCCGCCGCCGTAACCGAACACCGCACCGCCATCCACCGCGCCGGTGTCGAACACCCCCTGGGGGGCCGACGACTGACCGGCCCCGGACCCGAAGTAGTACACCAGGTTCTCCGATCGCGGATACTGCTGTCCCGCCGCGATCAGTTGGTAGCGCAGCACATTGGCGGCCGCGCCGGCGTTGACCTGGTCGCTGGCCGCGTCGCCGTAGGGGGTGAGCGCATCGACGACCGGCTCGAGGCTCCACGCGTCGCTCGACAGCGGCCAGTCGATCGCGGGCCGCGACGCGAACGTGATGACAGCGAAGCGCGCGTCCGGGTGGGATTCGATCAACGACTGGATGTCGTCGCGGATCCCCGACATCCGGGTGCCGCCGGCGTAGTCGCCGATCGCCGAGTTCGCGGAGCGGTCCACGACGAAGTACACGTTGGCACCACCCCCGGCGGCGGCAGGTGCCACGTCATCGGAGGTCGGTCCGGTGCCCGGGCGTGCGGCGGCGACCAGCACCAGCAGAAGGGCGAATGTGACGCCACACCAACGCAGCAGCGCGTTCCTGCCCGAGCGTGAGCGGGTGGCCGGCCTGAGCGTCACCAACCGCAACACGAGCAGCGCCACGGCGATCACAGCGAGAACGAGTGGGGGCAGCACCGGGTCGAATGTCATCGCCGCACCGCCATCATCGACACGCCCAGCAGGCTGGCCAACGCCAGGGCGGCAACGAGCACCAGCACCGGGGAGTCGCCGCGGTCGGCTCCGACGCCGTCCTCGCGTCCCGCCGTGCCTCGGATCGCGTCCAGGTCGGCGTCGAGGTCCGCGGTGTCGTAGCGGAAGAACTGCCCGCCGGTCACGTCGGTGATCGTGGTCAGCGACTCGGTGTCGCGACCCGGCGTGGCGATCGCGTTGATCTGCACCCCTGCCCGCTGCGCGATCTCGGTGACCTGGGCGTCGGTGAACAGCGACGGCCTGCTGTCGTCCGGTGTCCGCAGGGCGCCGGGGCCGAGATAGATCAGCGAGCGGCGGGTGTCGCCGGCGCTTTCGAAGCCGGGAAATCCGGTGAGGCACAGCGCCAGCACGTCGGCGACGGTCGGTGCGTAATCGTCGTACTGCACCGGCGGGGAATAGCCGTCGGCGCGTGCCCGCAGTGCGAGTGCCTCGGCCGGGGCGAGGGTCCCGGCGTCGGCCTCGGCCTGTGCCCGCGAGGCCTGTGCGTACTCGCCGAACCGGCCCGCGGCGAACTGATAGTCGCGGGTCAGCGGGATCACCCGGCGGTTCGACGAGGTCAGGCCGATCCGCTGGGTGCCGTAGGTGGTGGCCTGGCGGGCGAAGTAGGTCAGGAACTCGCCGGTCGCCTGGTTGGTGACGGGCTCGCCGGTGCACAGCATGATGTCGTCGCGCGGCGTGGAACCGTCTGCCTCCCAGAGTGTTCCGCTGGGTCGCGCGCTGGCGAGCACCGTCGCGCCGAACAGCAGGGTGAGGAGACCCAGCGCCGCAGCCGTGGCCCGTGTCTGACGGCGGACCACGGCCCGGTACTCGGGAAGCCGGGTCAGGCGGGTGGTGTTGGCCAGCGGTCGCCGCCCGGCGGGTCGGTCCGTGGGAAGCAGCACCGCCAGCGCGCCCACCACGACCAGGGCCCCCAGCCCGATGATCGCCACCGCCCACCAGGTCAGCTCCATGCGCGGATCAACTCTTCGGTCTGGTCGCCCAGCACGCCCACATCGGCCCTCGAGGAGCTGTCGAACTGCGCGTCGCCCAGGGCGGAGAGCACCGGTGCCGCCGCCGCGAGATCGCTTGCGGCGATGGCACGCAACTGCATGAACTGCGCCCTGCGGCCGGTGGCCTGATGAAGGAAGCTGCGCAGTGTGCGGCTCAGCGCCGCGCCGGCCTGCTCGGTGGAGAGTTCACCGCTGCAGTGCCTGCGGGTGATCGCTCTGACGGCCCGGGTGAAGCGATACCGCAGCACCCGCGAGTGCAACGTCCTGATCACCGGCATCCGGCGGAGTTGTTCAGACGGTAGTGTCGCGACGATAACCGTTGCGTACCAGGCGATGACGAGCAGCAGTAGTGCCAGGCCGAGCCACAGCCATCCCGGTGCGTAGGACGTCGGCCCACCGACGAACTCGAGTAGGTCATCCGGCACGCGACCACACCCCGGTCATCTTTACGATCCCGCGGCGGATCTGTGCGCTCCCCGGGATCGTCACGTGCGCAATCGCGTTCGCGGTCAACAGCTCCGCCAGGCGGTGGACGCGCCGCTGTTCGGCGAGCCGGTAGGCGGCGACGACCCGCGGTTCGAGCGCGGCGGGCCCGTTGACGATCCTCCCGGTGGCGACGTCGTAGCCGCCGTCGGATCCGTCTGACCCGGCGGCGACCGCGGGCATGTCGGGGATCATCGCCCACATCACGTCGTGCCGTGCCGTCAGTCGGGCCAGCACGTCGGTGAGGCGGTCATCGGTCTCGGGCTCGTCGGAGACCACCACGATCAACATCGGGTGACGGTAATGCGTTGCCACATAGGTCAACTGGTGGACGATATCGCTGGGGCCGCGGGTGGGGTGGCTGTGGTAACGCTGCAGGATGCTCTCGATGTGGTTCTCGCCGCGTCGCTGCCGGACGTTGATGCTGCCGCGCGCATCGCCGTAGACCATCCCGACTTCGTCGGTGCGTCCCAGCGTGATCAGGCCGAAGGCACCCAGAACATTGAGTGCGACATCGATTTTCAGCTCCCCGCCGGGAGCGACGGCGCACATGTTGCGTCCGGCGTCGGCAACGAGCAAGACCTTGTGGTGTTTCTCGGAGACGAACCGCTTGATCAGCACGCCGCCCGAACGCGCCGAGGCCTTCCAGTCGATGTCGCGAACGTCGTCGCCGGGTACGTAGGGCCGCAGTTCGTCGAATTCCAGGCTGCGCGTGTGTAACAGCGCGTATCGGCCACCCTCGAGCATGCCTCGGGTGTCGGTGCCGAAGTGCGCCTTCGCCCTGTTGAGGTGCTTACCCACGGCCCGCCCCTCTCAGGGCACCCGCACCGACTGCAGCGCGGCATCGATCACCACATCCGCGGTGACGCCTGCGCTGGCCGCCTCGAATCCGAGGATCAGCCGGTGTTGCAGCACCCGGTGCGCCAGATCGGCGATGTCACCGGGAATCACGTGGTTGCGGCCGGACAGCACCGCCAGCGCGCGGGCGGATGTGCACAGGGCGATCGTGGCCCGGGGGCTGGCACCGTATTCGACGAGTCGCGCCACCTGTTTCGGTAGGTAGTTGCCCGGATCGCGGGTCACACCCACCAACCGGCTGGCGTAGAGCATCAGGTCGCGGCTCATGTGCACCTGGCGTGCGACCCGCTGCAGATGGCGGATGTCGCCGAGGCCGGCGACCGGCGGGGTCCGGTGCTCGCGGTCGTAGAGCCCCGCATCGCGGCGGCTGAGAACCTCGACCTCCTCCTCGGGGGAGGGGTAGCGCACGATCTCCTTGAGCAGGAAGCGGTCTGTCTGGGCCTCCGACAGCGCGTAGGTGCCTTCCTGGTCGACCGGGTTCTGGGTCGCGATCACCAGGAACGGCTCCGGGATCGGATACTCCGTGCCGGCGATGGTGGTCTGGCGTTCCTCCATCGCCTCGAGCATCGCGCTCTGGGTCTTGGCCCCGGAGCGGTTGATCTCGTCGAGCAGCACGACGTTGGCGTGCACGGGCCCGAGCTGGGTGACGAACGAGGTGGTGGTCGCGTCATAGACCTGGGTGCCGATGATGTCGCTGGGCAGCAGGTCCGGCGTGCACTGGATGCGCCGGAACACGCCGTCGATGGACTCGGCGAGGACGCGGGCCGCGGTGGTCTTGGCCAGGCCGGGAACGCTCTCGAGCAGGATGTGTCCGCCGGTCAGCAGCCCGATCAGTAGCGACTCACGCAGGTGTTCCTGGCCGACGACCTTGGCCGAGAACGCGTCGGACAGCGCACGCACGATCCGCTGCGCTGCGGTCACGTCGTCGTCCGGGCGGGAAATCGGCGCAGCAGTCATCGCCTCGGGGGTACCACGCGAATCCGGTGCGCAAACCGACCCTGGGCGTCGCGGCTAACTCAGCACCAGCGCAACGGCCACCGCCAGCGCCCACACCAGCATCGTCAGACCGGTGTCGCGCAGCACCGGGATCAGGTCCTTGCCGCCCAGCCCGCCACGCACCGGCTTGGCGGCCCGCACCGCCAGCGGCAGCGCCACCAGCCCCACCGCACACCACGGCGTCGCGAGCATCAGCACCAACGTCAGCGTGAACGCCACGGCCAGCAGCACCTGGAACAACACGCGCGTCTTCGCGTCGCCGAGTCGGACCGCCAGCGTGATCTTCCCGGACTGGGCGTCGGTGGGGATGTCTCGCAGATTGTTGGCCACCAGCACCGCCGACGACAGGCACCCCATGGCGACCGCGAGCGCGCCGCCCACCCAGTCGACCCGCAGCGCCTGGGTGTACTGGGTGCCGAGCACCGCGACCAGCCCGAAGAACACGAACACGGCAACCTCGCCGAGGCCCAGATAGCCGTAGGGCTTGGCGCCGCCGGTGTAGAGCCACGCCCCGGCGATGCATGCCACGCCGACCGCGATCAGCCACGGCGAGCTGAACCACGCCAATGCCAGGCCGGCCCCGGCGGCGACGGTCAGGCTCGCGACGGCCGCCGTCAGCACCGACCGCGGGGACGCGACCTTCGAGCCGACCAGGCGCAGCGGTCCGGCCCGGACGTCGTCGGTGCCGCGGATACCGTCGGAGTAGTCGTTGGCGTAGTTCACCCCGATGATCATCGCCACCGCGACGAGCAGCGCGAGCAGCGCCTTCCACCACGACGCAGCGCCCAGCCAGGCCGCGGCGCCGGTTCCCGCGATCACCGGCGCGACGGCGTTGGGCAGCGTCCGGGGACGCGCACCCTCGATCCACTGGGCGAAACTGGCCACGGTCGTCAGTCTTACAGGTGCCGGTCGTGACTCCCGCGTCCGGAGTGCGCCAACCGTGGCAGACTGAGCGTCATGGACGACCGACTCAGCAAGGCCGAGATCCGGAAGGACACCGTGCAGGAGATCGTCGGTGCCGGCGCGTCGACGGTCGGTGAGGTGACCTCCATCATCACCACCGCGGTCAAGGATGTCGCCAATGCGATCGGTGGGCTGGCCACCGACATGTTCGAGATCCGCGACGGAGCCCGGCGCGCGTCGAAGCGCCTCGACGACGATCCCGACGAGCAGTAGCCGTCCAGCACCTCACCGGTCCGGACGGTGACGGGGCGTACCTCCTGCGCCCCACACCTGGTTGTGAGTTGTGCTGCGCACGTAGGCATCCCGGGTAGCGGTGTCGCCGGAGACCAGCACGGAGCCCCAGTCGATGTCGGGGTGTCCGATCAGTCTGCTCGGGATTTCGCCCAGTTGTCCGAACGTGGCGAGCCCGGTGAAGGTTCCGCCGATGTCGGGATTGCGGTCGTCGGTCATCCAGGGGCGCGGTGACTCGATCACGGTGCGCGGTGTCTGCGCCACGCCCCCCGAAACTCCGGCGATGTCGCGCACGCAGGGGAACAGGAACGACTGCGGCCAGCTGATCAGCACCGGTCCGTTGTCGGCGAGGAAGTCGTTGAGCGCGATGGCCGTTCGCAGTCGCGGACCGGTGAATGCCAGCCAGCCGTCGTCGTCGGTCCGGTCGTCGATCGCGTGGACGCGGACGCGGTCGGCCCCCGCGGGCACGTCGGCGGCATCGATCCCCACCGAGCGCCACAACGGATGTTCGGGATCTTCGTCCACCGCGGGCCGGTCGACCGGTGTGCGTGCGCCCACCACGGTGACAGCGGGTCCGTCGATTCTCCCGAACTCCAGCACCAACGAGTTGGCCTCCGAGGTCCGCCCCGATATCGACAGGGCCACACCGGCATTGGGTGCCAGCGGCGGCAGAACGAACCAACCGGTGGTGATCTCCCCGGTGGCCCGCGCGTCGGGGACTCGGCTGCCCCACAGCTGGGCCGACGTCCCGGTGCCCGGCGGGTCCGGCGGCGGCGCGCCGGGGAAGTATCCCGTCAGCGCGGCGAACCCGGCTGATTGCCCGCCGGGCTCCGCTGACCTCAACACCTCGCCGTCGGGCAGCACCTCGATGTCGTCGGCCAGCCCGCACATCTTGGTCGAGGCGATCCGGTGCAGGTTCGCCATCGTCAGCGACCCTTCCGGCCGCCGCATCGGTGCCGCGACGAACGACCCGAACAACACCGCCAGCGCCGTTCCGAACGCGACCAGCGTCACCACCGCGGGCCCGAGTGCCAGCAGTCGGGCGGGGCGGTCGCGGCGCACCACCAGCATCGCGGCAAGGGTGCCCGTTGCGAGCAGCGCCGCCCACAGCAGCGGATGGTCCAGCGGTGCACCGGCCGGGCGCACCGGGCCCGTCGGCCACGGCACGTCGTACACGGCCGGCAGCCACCACGCGTTGGGGCCGTCGAATGCCAGCGCAGCGGCCGCGGCCAGCAGCGCGGAACCGCCGATACCGACGATGACGACCCTGCGATCGGGGGCGCGCGCCCGGCGCACCAGCAAGACCACCGCGACGGTCAGGAACGCCGCGAATACCCCTGCGGCCGAGCCGAAGTGATACGACCACTTCGACGGTCCCGCCGCGAACGCCAGCAGCGCGATGACCACCACCGCGACCATCCGCGCCGCCGACGCGCCGATGCGGTCGCGGCCGGCCAGCAGGCCGACGATCGGCAGCAGTGCGATCGTCATGACCACGGGCAGCCGCTTGGCGAAGCTGCCCTGCTGGTCGGCCTGCAGCAGGTAGCCGTAGCGGGTCGGCTCCTCGTACCAGGGCAGCGACGGCCCGAAATAGTTGTGCCAGTCGGTGGCGGTGATCAACCCGTCCCACGTCTGATCGGCGAAGATCACCGTGAACACGACTGCGGCGACGCAGCCCACCAGCGCCGCGGTGGCGATCTGCTGCAGGCGATTCTGGCTGGTGGCGCGCGCAGCGCTGACCAGTCGCGGCGCGAAGACGATGATCGGTGCGACGACCAGCAGCCCGGTCGGGCTGATCGGAATGGTGAGTGCCGCGGCCAGGGCGAGCCAGCCGAGTGCGGCCGGTCGGCGGGCCCGCCACGCCAGGGCCAGCACCGCGGTGACGCCAAGCGCCACATAGGACTCCGGTCGGGTCCCGAGATTGAACGGCAGCCACGTGACGAGCAGGCAGACCGCCGCCAGGACGCGCACGCGGGCGGTCCGCCCGATCCCGGGCAGTGCGGCGCCGAGCACGCCGCGGCTGAAGACGAACCACGTCGCCACGGCCAGCAGGGTGCTGGGTATTCGCAGCCACAGCGGGGCGAGGCTGATCTGAGTCAGGGGCGCGAGCAACTGCTGGCAGAACGCGAAGGGCGCTTCGGCGGCGTCCCACCAGCGGTAGTAATTCCCGGCGTTGCCGGTCGCGGCGACATTGCGGGCGATCGTCGTGGCCCAGCCGTCGTCGACTGCGAGCGGACCGATGACGGCCCACCCGCAGAACGCTGCGACCATCGCGATGTCGATCCACCACAACCGTTTCCACCGCACCCGCGGCATCCGCATCGGCGGGGCGCGGCCGCGATTCAGCAGCGTCAGCGCGACGACCGCCGCGAGCAACTGGACGGCGACGAGCACTCCCTTCAGGGGCGTCGGGGTCGTCGCGAACGGACCGGCGATGACGGCGGTCACCGAGAGGCCCTCGGTCTGGTCGGGGTCGAGATCGGTGCGGAACCCGAACACCTCCGGCACGGGCTGCCAGGCCAGGAAGGTGACGCGGCCGTCGGCCTCGATGACGGACAGCCCGCCGGCGCCGGCCTCGATGCCGACACGGCAGCTCGGGCTACCGGTCGCAACCGTGAGCCGGTGCTCGACGTCCCCGGCGCGCAACACGGCGCCACCCGCGGAACCGACCACGGTCAGTGCGTCGCCACCGGTTCCGGTGGCCAGCACGGTCTGCCCGGCGGCCGCGCGCAGCGCCGAGCACGGGATCGACACGGTGAGGTCGTTCGGCCGGTACGGGACGAGAAGAGCCGTGCTAGAGCTGGTCGGCTCGCCGGGTGCCGGCCACGCGACGGTTGTGGTCTGGGCGACGACGGGTGCGAAGGGCAGCGCGAGGGCGCTCACCACACCGGTCAGTCCGACGAGCAGGGCGATCCAGGTCTGGTGTCTCGACATGTGCGGCCGCATAGAGTCGTCGCCAGCTTTCCCACCCATGAGCCTCCGCATGTCGTCCCGCGGCGCGATGTCACAGCACCGTCATGTCTGGACAGGCGACCCGATGACTCACAATGGTCGGATGTTGGGAGTCATCGGCGGTAGCGGTTTCTATTCGTTTTTCGGTCCCGATGCCCGTGCGATCAACCTGGACACCCCGTATGGGTCTCCGAGCGCGGCCATCACCGTTGGCACGGTCGGCGACCACGAGGTGGCGTTCCTGCCGAGGCACGGCGTCAACCACGAGTTCTCGCCGCACACCGTGCCGTACCGCGCCAACATGTGGGCGTTGCGCGCGCTGGGGGTGCGGCGCGTCTTCGGTCCGTGCGCGGTCGGAAGCCTGGACCCGCAGCTCGGGCCCGGCGCCATGGTGGTGCCCGATCAGCTGGTCGACCGCACGTCGGGCCGCCGGGACACCTACTTCGATTCCGGCGGTATCCATGTCGATTTCGCCGACCCGTACTGCCCGTCGCTACGGGCGGCGGCGACGGGGCTGCCCGGCGTCGTCGACGGCGGCGCGATGGTGGTGATCCAGGGGCCACGGTTTTCGACGCGGGCGGAAAGTCAGTGGTTCGCGAACCAGGGGTTCCGGTTGGTCAACATGACCGGATATCCCGAGACGGTGCTAGCTCGTGAACTCGAAATGTGTTATGCAGCAATAGCATTGGTCACCGATCTGGATTCCGGGATCGAGTCCGGGCAGGGCGTCCGGGCGGTGGACGTGTTCGCCGAGTTCGAGCGCAACCTGGTGCCGTTCAAGCAGCTGGTGCATGAGGCCATCGCTGAGGTGGCCTCGGAGCGAACGTGCACGCACTGTCTGCCGCACGAGGGCGTCACGCTGCCGATCGAACTGCCGTGAGGGTGCTGCTGACCGGTGCCGCGGGGTTCATCGGGACGCGGATCTCGGCCCTGCTGGCCGAGGCGGGTCATGACGTCGTCGCGGTCGACGCGATGCTGCCCGCGGCGCACGGCGAGGGCGCCGAGTTGCCCGCAGATGTCCGACATGTCGACGTGCGCGACGCGGCGGCGGTCGCCGACGTCCTCACCGGCGTCGACGTGGTGTGCCACCAGGCGGCGGTGGTGGGTGCGGGCGTGAACGCCGCCGACAGTCCGTCGTACGCGTCCCACAATGACCTGGGCACCGCGGTGCTGCTGGCCGAGATGTTCGCGGCAGGCTGCGGCCGTCTGGTGCTGGCCTCCTCGATGGTGGTCTACGGGCAGGGCCGCTACGAGTGCCCGGAACACGGTCTGGTCGACCCGGTGCCGCGCAGTCGCGCCGACCTCGACGGCGGCGCTTTCGACCACCGCTGCCCCGTCGGCGGTGAGCAGGTCCGCTGGGAGCTCGTCGGCGAGGACGCACCGCTGCGGCCGCGCAGCCTGTATGCGGCCAGCAAGGTCGCCCAGGAGCACTATGCGCTGGCCTGGGCCGAGTCGACCGGCGGATCGGTGGTCGCGCTGCGCTACCACAACGTCTACGGCCCGGGCATGCCGCGCGACACCCCGTATTCGGGGGTCGCGGCGATCTTCCGCTCGTCGCTGGAAAAGGGCGACGCGCCAAGGGTTTACGAGGACGGCGGGCAGATGCGCGACTTCGTCCACGTCGACGACATCGCCGCCGCGAACGTCGCGGCGATCGAGGCGGGCCCGGCGGGCTTCGACGCGTTCAACGTCTGTTCGGGACGGCCGGTGTCGATCCTGGACGTAGCCACCGCGCTCTGCGAGACCCGCGGTGACGTGACGCCGGTGGTCACCGGCCAGTACCGCAGCGGCGACGTCCGTCATATCGTCGCCGACCCGGCGAAGGCCGCCAGGATGCTCGACTTCCGCGCCGTCGTCGACCCCGCCGACGGGCTACGGGAGTTCGCCACCGCACCGTTGCGGGGGGTCTAGCGGGCTTGTCGCTCTTCGCGCAAGCGCTCATCGACCGTCAAGCCATACTGACCCTCATGAGCTCAGCGTTGTGCGAACAATTCGGTATCGACTTTCCCCTCTTCGCGTTCAGCCACTGCCGCGACGTCGTGGCCGCGGTCACCAACGCCGGCGGATTCGGCGTGCTGGGTGCGACCGCGTACACCCCCGCGCAGCTGGATCAGGAGCTGGCGTGGATCGACGACGCGGTCGGCGGCAAGCCGTACGGCGTGGACCTGATAGTTCCGGCCAAGTTCGAGGGCAAGGGCGAGAAGCTGTCGAGCGCCGACCTGGCCGGGCGCATCCCGCAGGCCCACCGCGACCTGGTCGACGAGCTGCTGCGCGCCCACGACATCGAGCCCGAGCCGCAGCGCCGCCTCGGCAATGCCTCGCTGTCGGGCGACACCGGTCGCGAGCTGCTCGACGTCGCGCTGACCCATCCGGTCAAGCTGATCGCCAACGCGCTGGGTGTGCCGCCGGACTACATGATCGAGGCGGGCAAGGAGCGTGGCATCCCGGTGGCCGCCCTGGTCGGGGCCAAGGAGCACGCCGTCAAGCAGGTCGCCGCCGGGGTGGACCTGATCGTCGCGCAGGGCACCGAGGCCGGCGGGCACTGCGGCGAGGTCAGCACGCTGGTGGTCGTCCCGGAGGTCATCGAGGCCGTAGCCGGCGCGGTTCCGGTGCTGGCCGCGGGCGGGATCGTCACCGGCAGGCAGATGGCCGGGATGGTCGCCATGGGGGCGGCGGGCGCGTGGACCGGTTCGGTGTGGCTGACCACCGAAGAGGCCGAGACGGCCCCGCACACGGTCGCCAAGATGCTGGCCGCCACGTCGCGGGACACTGTGCGCTCGGCGGGCCGCACCGGTAAGCCGTCGCGTCAGCTGGTCTCGGAGTGGACGGACGCCTGGGTGCCGCACGCCGGCGGACACCAACCGCTGCCGTTGCCGCTGCAGTCGATGCTGTGCGAACCGGTGATCCGCCGGATCGACGTGCTGGCGTCGCAGGGCCATGAGGGCGCTCAGGCGCTGGCGACCTACTTCGTCGGGCAGGGCGTTGGCCTGATGACCAAGGTGAAGCCGGCCCGCGAGGTGGTGCGCGAGTTCATCGAGGACTACTTGGCCGCCGCCGAACGCCTGAGCAACTCACTGCCCGGCTGACCCGCCGCGGCGAGATATCGTGCACGGCCTGGACGCCGCCGCCGTGCGCACCTGCTTCGCTGCCCTGGAGACCACCGAGCACCGCAAGTTCAAGCTGTACTGGTTCCTGCACTCCATCTGTGCCATCGCCGTCGCCGACGGGTTGCTGTCGCGCAACCCTTGCCGCCTGGGCGGGGACAAGGCGGGGCGTGTCGGGGGCTCGGGCATCATCTCGTGGATGGCGGGAACGGTGGTATGGGTGTGAGATTGACCCCGCCGTAAACGGGGCATCCCGAATACGTTCGACAACATGAGCAACACGATCCGGCCGGGGTGGGACCTCACGCGCTGGCCGAGAAGGTGGTACCAGGTGCCCCATTAATGTCTGGTCGGCGGTTCGTCAGGCGCTACGCAGCGAGGCCGAATCGTCGCCAATGTGCCGGTGCGGGCACAGCGCCATGTGCCATTGGGACGGCACCGACAACTGCCGTCTCATCGACTACGTGACTGATGGCCTGTGCGGGTGCCCGAGGTTTTCCCCGGCGACCAGCTGAGGCCCCGGGGGCGCCTGCGGGTGCCGCACACGCCGCGCCGTCTCTGGTTGGCAGGGTGCTATTCCCCCGTCTCACCGCGACATACATAGCGGCGCACAGATGGCACAGCCCTTTGCCGGCATTCGCGAAATACCCCCCGACCTCCGTCGCCGCTGTGCCAGCGCCGAAATATCATTCCGGGTCGCTACTACGCCAAAATCACAGCCGGGAATGATATTTCGCGGGAAGGGCGGGAAGGGCGGGAAGGGCGGGAAGGGCGGAAGGGCGGGTGCGCCAAACCAGTCAGTCGGCGGCCAGGGGGAGGCGCACCTCGAAGCGGGCGCCGGTGGGCAGGTTGTGCGCCGACAGCGTGCCGCGATGCGCCTGCACCAGCCCCGCCGCGATCGCCAAGCCGAGACCCGATCCGCTCGGCAGCGACGAATCCGACCGTGGCACACGGTTGTTCGAGCCGCGGTAGGCGACGTCGAACACTCTCGGCAGGTCCGCCTCGTCGATACCGACACCGGTGTCGTCGACGCGGGCCCACGCGCTGTTCTCGTCGGAGCCCAGCCTCAACTCGACGCTGCCCCCCTCGGGGGTGTGGGCGATCGCGTTGGCCACCAGGTTGGAGAGCACCCGCACCAGCGCGCGATCGCTACCGACCACCCGCACCGGCTGCTCGGGGAGTTCGGCGCGCAACTGCACTCCGGCACGTTCAGCCGCGATCCGGTGCGTGGCGAGCACATCGTCGACCACCTCGTCGAGCGCCACCTTGTCGAACGACGGAGTCAGCGCGCCGGCGTTGATCTTCGACATCTCGAACAGGTCGTCGACCATCTCGGACAGCCGCACCGACTCGTTCTCGATGTGCTTGGCATGCACCCGCACCTCGTCGTCGGGAACGACGCCGTCGGCGATCGCCTCGGAGACCGCCCGGATGCCCGCCAGCGGAGTGCGCAGGTCGTGGCTGACGAATGCGACCAGGCGCCGCCGAGACTGTTCGGCGGCACGCTCGGAGTCGCGGATCTCGGCCTCCCACACCGTGCGCCGCGCCTGGTACCGGCCCAACATCACGGCCGCCGGGATCGTCACGATCGCGACGATGACCAGCACGACGGCCGTGCGCTCGAAGGCCCCGGTAATCATGAAGCCGGTCGCGCCCATCACCCCGGTGAACGTCGCAAGCACCGGAATCAGTACGAGCGCCACCATGCTGACGGCCAGCGACCATGTCCGCGCCAACCGGATGATCAGGGCTCCGGTCACGACCACGGGCACCGAGCAGGCGAGCGCCCAACCGACGATCTCCCAGAAGTCAGCCGTCGGCATCCGGCTGCCCCGACGTCGCCCCTTCGGAGACCCACATGTAGCCGCGGCCCCAGACCGTCTGCACCCGATGCCGGCCGCCCAGCTTGGAGCGCAGCCGCTTGACGTGCACCGTCACCGTCGACAGATCCCCGAAGTCCCACTGCCACACCTGTTTGAGGAGATCCTCGCGGGTGTAAACGCTGTCGCTGTGGGTGAGGAAGAACAGCAGCAGATCGAACTCACGGTTGGTGAGGCTGATCAGCTTGCCCTGCACCGACACCGTGCGGGCGGCGGTCGACACCGTGAGATCACCGGCCTTGATGTCCATCGGCAGCACACCGGAGGCAGAGGGCGAGCGACGCAACACCGACCGCACGCGCAGCGCGAGTTCGCGCGGGCTGAAGGGCTTGGTCAGATAGTCGTCGGCACCGGCCTCGAGGCCGGCGATGCGATCCTCTTCCTCGCCGAGGGCTGTCAACAGGATCACCGGCACTCCGTAGCCATGGTTGTCGCCGCGCCGACGCAGGCTGCGGCACAGCGAAAGTCCGTCGGGGCCCGGCATCATCACGTCCAGGACGGCCACGTCGATGCGTTGCGAGCCGAGCAGTCGCAGCGCCTCGGTTCCGTCATGCGCGATCGACACGTCGAGTCCGTCGCGTTCCAGATATCGGCGCACGACGTCGCGGACGACGTCGTCGTCGTCGGCTATGAGGACCCGGGTCACCACACCGAGGTTAGCCGCAAACGGCCGCTACCTGCGCCGACGTCACTGAATTGTCAGGCTTGCAAACTCCGCGAAGCGGAGCGGCGTCGCCTATCGTGAGCGGGTATGCCCGTCTGTCCGGTCACGGTGGTATTGCCCTGTCTGGACGAGGCGACGTCGCTACCAGGGGTGTTAGCGGCTTTGCCCACTGGGTACAGGGCTCTCGTGGTCGACAACAACAGCACCGACGGCACCGCGGAGGTGGCCCGCAGGCACGGTGCTGACGTAGTCGCGGAGAGCAGGCCCGGCTACGGCGCGGCGGTCCATGCCGGGGTGGTGGCGGCGACGACGCCGATCGTGGCCGTGCTCGATGCCGACGGTTCGCTGGATCCCGGCGAGCTGCCGGCCCTGGTCGACGACGTCGAGGGCGGCGCCGACATGGCGATCGGGCGGCGCCGCGCGCAGCCCGGCCTGAAGTGGCCGTGGCATGCCCGGCTCGGCACCGCCGCGGTGTGCTGGCGGCTGCGGACCCGCTACGGCCTGCAGGTTCATGACATCGCGCCGATGAGAGTCGCCCGCCGCGACGCGCTGCTCGCGCTCGGGGTGACCGATCGACGCTCGGGCTACCCGCTGGAGCTGCTGGTGCGCGCCGCGCAGGCCGGGTGGTCGGTCACCGAACGCGACGTCGCCTACGGGCCGCGTACCGGCGGCACCTCGAAGGTCAGCGGCTCGGTCCGCGGAAGTGCGACCGCGGCCTTCGACTTCTGGAAGGTGATCTCGTGATCCCGGTGAGCGTGCTGGTCGTCGCCAAGGCGCCGGTGCCCGGTCTGGCCAAGACCCGGCTGGCCGCCAGGGTCGGCGACGAGGCGGCGGCCCACATCGCGGCGGCGGCGCTGCTGGACACCCTCGACGCCGTCGCCGACTGCCCGGTGGCGGCGCGGGTGGTCGCGCTGACCGGCAACCTCGACGACGCCCCGTGCGCCGACGAGATCAGGTCCCGGCTCGACGACTTCATCGTCGTCGCGCAGCGGGGCGAGGACTTCGCCGACCGACTGGCCAACGCGCATTTCGATGCCGCCGCGGCCACCGGCGGTCTGCCCGTGCTGCAGATCGGCATGGACACTCCGCAGGTCAGCCCGGAGCTGATCGGCCGATGCGCGCAGTCTCTGGTCGACCACGGCGCCGTCCTCGGCATGGCGCGCGACGGTGGCTGGTGGGTGCTGGGGGTGACCGAACCCGCGACCGCCGGGTGTCTGCGGGCCGTGCCGATGTCGGCCCCTGACACCGGCGCTGTAACGCTGGCGGCGCTGCAGCACACAGGGATCAACGTGGAGTTGGTGTGCGAGCTGTCCGACGTCGACACGATCGACGACATCGGCGAGGTGCGCCGAGCCTGCCTGCCCGGTTCCCGGTTCACTCGAATCACCGCCCCGTTGGAGGTCTGATGTTCGGACAGCTCTACGACCGTGCCCTCGACGGCGAACGATGTTGGGTCCGCCACGACGACGGCCGCGTCCGCAAGCTCCCGGTGCGCAGCTGGCTCGGCGGCCGCGGTTCCGACGCCCGGTTCGACCGCGCGGTCGTCGAGATGTGCGAGGGGCCGACGATCGACTTGGGTTGTGGCCCAGGGCGCCTGGTCGCCGACCTGGTGCAGCGTGGCGTGCCGGCGCTGGGTGTCGACCTGTCCGCGACCGCCGTGAAACTGGCACGCAGCAGCGGTGCGCCTGCGCTGCGTCGGGACATGTTCGAGCCGCTACCCGGTACCGGTCGCTGGCAGACGGTGTTGCTGGCCGACGGGAACATCGGGGTCGGCGGGGACCCGAAGCGGGTTCTGCGCAGGGCGGTTGATCTGTTGCACGAGGGAGGCCGGTGTGTCGCCGAATTCGATGTGGAGACAACAGGAATAGACGTCGGTTGGGTGCGTCTGGAGTCGTCGCGGACGATCGGCCCGTGGTTCCGCTGGGCGTCGGTGGGCATCGACTATGTGCCCACGCTGGCCGCGCAGGTCGGCCTCGCGGTCGCGGGCATCCACCCGATCGGTAAACGGGTGGTCGCCAGCCTGGCCGTGGCGTGAGCACCGCCACGCTGCGTGGGACCGCCGTCACCGCGCGCGTGGGGATGGCATTGGGTGTCGCGGTCGCGGTGTGTTTTCTCACCGGACTGATCAGCCATTTCATCCAGCATCCGCAGCCGTGGTTCTGGTGGCCGACGCAGCCGGTCTGGCTGTATCGGCTGACGCAGGGTTTGCACGTCGCCAGCGGCATCGCCGCGATCCCGCTGCTCATCGTCAAGCTGTGGTCGGTGTGGCCGAAACTGTTCGAGCGCCCACTGATCGGCGGCGTGGTCCGGCAGCTCGAGCGGCTGTCCATCCTGGTGCTGGTGGCCTCGATGCTGTTTCAGCTCAGCACCGGCCTGCTCAACATCGCGCAGTGGTATGCGTTCGAATTCTTCTTCACCACAGTCCATTACGCGATGTCCTACGTGGCGATCGGCGCGATCGTGGTGCACATCGGCGTCAAGCTGCCCGTCATCCGGCGTGCGTTGGCCGGACCCTTGGACGACGTCGCCGAGGGCGGGCCGGTCGGCCCGTCGCGCCGCACGGTGCTGCGCGGCACCTGGCTGGCGGTCGGGGTGGCGACGCTGGCGACCGTCGGGCAGACCGTGCCGTGGCTGAGCAAGGTCTCGGTGCTGGCACCGCGAACCGGGGACGGGCCGCAGGGCGTGCCGGTGAACCGGTCGGCGGTGGCGGCAGGCGTGCTGAAGTCGGCGCGCTCGCCCGACTACCGGCTGACCGTCACCGATGGAGCGCAGACCAAGTCCTTCACCGTCGCCGACCTGGAGGCGATGCCGCAGACGACCCACCGGCTGCCCATCGCCTGCGTCGAGGGGTGGAGCGCCGACGCCGAGTGGACCGGTGTGGTGCTGGCCCAACTGATCGCGACGGTCGGGGCGTCGCCGGACTCCGACGTGCGAATGATCTCGCTGGAGCCGCCCGGCCCGTACTCCCGCACCGTCCTGCCGGCCCGCCATGCCCGCGACGACCTGACGCTCATCGCGCTGAAGATCAACGGCGAGACGCTGAACCTCGATCACGGCTACCCGTGCCGGCTGATCGCCCCGACGAGACCTGGTGTGCTGCAGACGAAATGGCTGACCCGCATCGAGGTCGTCGGGTGACCGCCGTGCGGGCGCTGCTGATCGCCGTCGGCCTGGCCCTCGGTGCCTACGGTGCGGTGCTGCTATGGGACAACCCGCCGGTGGTGCTGATCCGCATCGTCATGTGGGCGGCGGTGGGTTTGGTGGTACACGACTTCGTGTTCGCGCCGCTGTGCGTCGCGGTGGGACTGGCGGGTCGGCGGCTGCTCCCGGCGGGGTGGCGGTCCCCGGTCGCGGTGGCCGCCTTGTGCACCGTCGTGCTTGCCCTGCTCGCGATACCGGTGTACGGCAAACCTGGGATGCGGCCCGACAATCCGACGGTGCTGAACCGGGACTACCCACTGGGACTGTGGATCTCGCTCGCCGTCGTGTGGGCGTGCGTGCCGCTGTACTACCTGATGATGCGGTTTCTACCAGTTGGTCAGGATCAGGTGGTTGATCGCGAGGGCGCCGATGACGTTGAGCGCCAACCACCATCGCAGTGAGCGTGCCGGCAGCAACGCGGTGGAGGCGATGAGCCAGACGGTGAACGGCAGCCAGATGCGTTCCGTCTCGGCCTTGCTCAGCCGAGACAGGTCGGCGAACGTGATCGCCAGCAGCGCACCGATCACCAGCAGATGCAGCCCGGACCGCCGCCTGATCGCTGCAATGTCGAACACTCGACCGATCCCGGCTACGGTGCCCAGTCCGACGGCGCACACCACCGACGCGAAGTTGGCCCAGCCCCAGTACTGGAACGGTCGCTCGCTGGCGATGCCCTGCCAATAGCGTTCCTGCACCAGAAGATATCCGTCGAACCACCAGAATCCCGCGGCCAGGAACACCACGGCCACCGCCAGCGCCGCGACCACCGCGGGCACCAGTGCGGTCAGTGCGGCCCGCCAGTTTCGTGCGCTGAGCAGTACGGCCACCGCGAGCACGGCTATCAGCGCCAGCCCGTAATTGAGGAAGATGCCCCAGCCCAGCAGCAGTCCGGAGCCGGCCGCCGCCAGCAGCGGCACCCGGGCCTTCCCGGTGACCGCCAGCGCCAGCAGGGTGATGCCCCACGCGGCGACGCCCGCGAAGTAGCCGTCGGCCGACACCGCGATCCAGATGGCGGTCGGCGCGACTGCCGCGAACGGCGCGGCCCGCCGGGCCATGTTCTCGTCGGCCAGGGCGCGCACCGCGACGACGATCGCGGCCGCGATGCTCGAGCCGGCCAGCAGGCACAGCAGCCCCGCCCAGGCGCCGCCGCCCAACCCGATGCGGTCCAGCCACACGAACGTCAGCAGCGCGCCGGGCGGATGCCCCGACACATGGGTGATCCACGAGTCGGGCTGGTAGTCCAGGATGCGGGAGGCGAAGGTGCGCAGCGCCTCGGGGATGTCGGTGATGGTCGGCACCTGGCGCAGGTACTCGTGGCGCGCGGTGAGGCGGCCGGCGAAGCCGCGCTGCCAGCCGTCGACCATGGCCAGCGAGAACGCCCACGCACACGACACCGCCCACGACACCCAAGGCAGCCAGCGCCAGGGCAGCCGCTGGGCCAGCGACGGCCCCCACAGCACCGCGGCGACGCCGATCGCGACCGCCGGGACGGTGCCGGGGCCGACGTGAGCGTTCCACCAGCCGAAGATCGGCGAGGTGGCCGCGAAGGTGCGGAATCGCTCGTCGTCGGCGTTGAGCAGCGGGGTGACGATGTCGAGGTGGAGGTGCGGAACGACGAACGCCGCGATGACCAGCACCGCGGCGGCGCTGACCGCAACCGCTTCTTTGCGACCGATGGGCACGACACCGAGCCTATTGCGGGCCGGAAGGCCCGACGCCCCGCGGTCCGAACGATTCGGTGACGGCACGGTCAGTCGAGCGCCTTGAGCAGGTTCTCCCCGCCCTTTCAGGACGCCGGGCCGAACATGCGCGCGAGGTCGCGGCGGTCGACCTTGCCGATACCTCGTCGCGGTAGCGCGTCGACGATGTGGAGCTGCCGCGGTGCCGCGGTCGACGGCAGCGTCCCGGCGACGTGGGCACGCAGCTGCGCCAACGTGAGCGTTGCGCCCGGTTCCAGGACCACCGCGGCCACCACCTGCTGGCCCAATCGTTCGTCGGCGACGCCGAACACCGCGCACTCGGCAACGGCGGAATGTGTGGTCACCGCGGCCTCGACCAGGCCAGGGAGCACGGTGAGTCCACCGGTGCTGATCGCGTCGTCCACCCGGCCGAGGACCGCGAGGATACCTGAATCATCAACTGCACCAATGTCGTCGGTGATAAACCAGCCCGGCTCGGCGAACGGGTCGGGTGTCACCGGGCTGCGGTAGCCGGACGCCACGGTCGGCCCGCCCAGCGCGATCCTGCCGCCGGAATCCAGCCTCACGCCGACTCCGTCCAGCGGCACCCCGTTGTACACGCAGCCGCCTGCCGTCTCGCTCATCCCGTAGGTCCTGATCACTGAAACACCTGCCGCAGAGGCTCTTTCGGCGACCCCCGCAGGCATTGGCCCACCTCCGATGAGGACCGCGTCCAGCTCGGCCAGCGCCAGCGCGGCGTCCGGATCCCGCAACGCCTTGTCCAGCTGGGCCGCCACCAGCGAGGCGTACCGCCGCCCCGAGCCCAGCGCAGCGACCGCGTCCGAGAGATCGACTGCCCCGAACGTGGCCGGTATCGCCACCGGATCGGTGCCGGCCACCACGCCGCGGACCAACACCTGGAAACCGGCCACGTGGTAGGCGGGCAGCGCGAGCAACCACCGGCCGGGTCCGCCGAGCCGGCGATGCGTCGCCTCCGCACTGGCCACCAGAGCCGACGCGGTCAACAACGCGCCTTTGGGTGTGCCCGTCGTCCCCGATGTCGACAGCACGGCGGCGACGTCGTCGTCGATGGGCTGCCCGGCGCGCAACGCCGTTGTCAGCAGCGCGGTTTGGGCAGCGTCATCGGCAGGAACCGGCAACACGGTGGCGCGCCCGGCGAGCACGTCCTCGATGACGGCCAGCGCCGACAGTGCCGCGGCGCCCGACCCGATGCCGAGCGGGTGCAGGGTGGCTATGCGCGGTCCTCTTCGTCGGCTTCCGTGGCGGATTCTGTGTCGGATTCAGCGTCCCGCGGATCGTCGAGCGGCCAGCCCTTGGCGGCCAATCGCTCACGGACCCGCTCGACGTCGTCGGGGGAGGGGAGGTCGTCGATGATCTGGGTGATCTGCACGCCGATGTCGACCGAATCGATTCCGCCGGAGCGGACTTCCGGCTCGGCGCGCACAGCGTTGTCGATCAGGGCGGCCACCACCGCCTTCACCTCGTCATCGGTCAGACGCCGGCGCAGCAGGGCCAGCAGTGGCACTCGGTCGGGGCCCGGAACGCCCTCCGGATACCCGGCGTTGATCCACGCCACGATCCTGGCGAGAAACTTCGTCACAGCGTCAACTCCCCACAGCGTGCACAGAGCGCCCTTGGCGCTCGATAGTAGACCTGGATCGAATCGGGCATGCCGTGACACCGTCGGCGGGCCAACGCATCCCAGCCTCGCGGTGAACACCGGATGAACACCTCGGCCGGCCAGGAAAATGGCCAGTTCAACGAGGGGTGTTGAGGACTTTCGGCGCTAGGCAAATCCGGCCCGGACCCCGCAGAATTAGCGCCATGAGCGCAGAGTTGATCATCCTGGTGCTGTTGATCGTGACGGCACTGGCTTTCGACTTCACCAACGGGTTCCACGACACCGGGAACGCCATGGCGACGTCGATCGCGACCGGCGCACTGAAGCCCAAGGCTGCCGTGCTTCTCGCGGGCGTGCTGAACCTCGTCGGCGCCTTCCTGTCCGTCGAGGTCGCCGTCACCGTGACCACCTCGGTCCTCAAGGTCCAGGACAGCAAGACCGGATCTCTGTTGCCGAACATCGACGCGTCGATGGGGCTGACGATCATCTTCGCCGGTCTGATCGGCGGCATCCTCTGGAACCTGCTGACCTGGCTGTTCGGTATCCCGTCGAGCTCGTCGCACGCCCTGTTCGGCGGATTGATCGGCGCCGGACTTGCAGCGCTCGGCACAGGCGGCGTCAACTGGTCCGGCGTCACCCAGAAGGTGTTGATCCCCGCGGTCGCCGCGCCGGTGATCGCCTGTCTTGTCGCCGCGTGCGGAACCTGGCTGGTGTATCGGCTCACCCGCAAGGTGGCGGAAAATCGGCGGCGCGAGGGGTTCCGCTGGGGGCAGATCGCCACCGCCTCCCTGGTCGCGTTGTCGCACGGCACCAACGACGCCCAGAAGACGATGGGCGTCATCGCGCTCGCGCTGATCACCACCGGCCACCTCACCGGCGACGTAAAGGAAGAGGGCCTGCCGTTCTGGATCATCTTCAGCTGCGCCGTCGCGATCGGTCTCGGCACCTACATCGGTGGTTGGCGCGTCATCCGGACGCTCGGCAAGGGCCTGGTGGAGATCGAGTCGCCCCAGGGCTTCGCCGCCGAAGCATCCTCGGCCGCAATCATTTTGAGCTCGAGTGCCGCCGGCATGGCGCTGTCGACCACCCACGTTGCCACCGGTTCGATCCTGGGCAGCGGTGTCGGCAAGCCGGGGGCCGAGGTGCGCTGGGCGGTCGCGGGCCGGATGGCGGTTGCCTGGCTGATCACGCTGCCCGCTGCCGGGCTGGTCGGGGCGCTGTCGTACTGGTTGTCCCACGGAGTGGAGTCGCTGACCGGTTCGGACCTCATCGGTGACGGGCTGATCTTCCTGATCCTGGTCGGGTTGTCGGGGTACATGTGGTGGCGCGCCCAGCAGCAGAAGGTGGACCACAACAACGTCAACGCCGACTGGGACTCGTCGACCAACTCCGTCGTACCGGCCGAACTGCGTGGAGCCGTGACCGACAACGCCAAGCCCACGGCGTCGGTGTGAGCGCCACCCCCTTCAGTAAAGGAATCCGATGACGTACTTCGAGAGCATCCTGAAGGTGCTCGTGATCGGCCTGGTCCTCGGCGCGGGCCTGCCCGCGGTCTTCGCGCTGGGTCTGGTCGCCTTCTCGCGCGGCGCTGGCGGCGACGGCGCAGACGGCGCGGCCGTGGCACCCAATCCCGCGCTGAAGTACCTCGGCGTGGCGTTGTTTGTGTTCGTCGGCTGGGTGATCCTGACCGCGGTCATGTGGATCACCAGGGCGACCATCATTCACCACACCGGAATCGACCTGTTCCCGTTCCTCCCCAAGAAGTGAGTTGCCGCAATGACTGAGAGCGTCATGGACAACATTCTCGGCTGGCTGCACGAAGGGTATCCGCACGGCATACCGCAGAAGGACTACTTCCCGCTGCTCGCGCTGCTGGCGCGATCGTTGTCCGAGGAAGAGGTCGTCAAGGTCGCCCAAACCGTGCTGAAGGGCATCGACTCGGACACGGTCACCCCGGGGGAGATCCGCGCGGCCATCCACGTGATCACCGACAAGGAACCCAATCCCGAGGAGATCCACCAGGTCGCGGCGCGGCTGGCGTCGGTCGGCTGGCCGCTGGCGGCACCCGCACGCTAGTCGCGGGTGTCGCGGCGCAGCGGATGATCTTCGGGAATCTGGACGAAAATCAGCATCACCCCGTCGGGGTCGATGACGTGCATCTCGTGCAGCCCCCACGGTTCCCGTCGCGCCTCGCGGGCGATCTCGATGCCTCGGCCCCGCAGTTCGGCCTGCGTCGCTGCCACGTCCCGCACCTGAAGCCACAGCGCACCCGGGAACGGTGGCGCGCCGTGGTCGGGGGAGCCGTGGCCGGCGAGCTCGATCAGAGACTGTCCGGCGTAGAAGACCGTGCCGCCGCCGTACTCGCGGGCGATGGCCAGGCCGATGCCGTCGCGATAGAACGCCACCGACCGCGGGTAGTCGGCCGGCCGAAACAGCATCCGGCTGGCCAGGATCTCCATGGCTCCGTGTCTATCACGTTCAGCCGATCTGTCGGCCCGCGCCCGTCCAATACGGTTCGCGCAGTGCGCGCTTGAGCACCTTGCCGCTCGGGGTGCGCGGGAGTTCGGCGACGAAGTCGACGGTCTTGGGCAGCTTGAAGCCGCCGAGTCGCTGCCGGGCGTAGGCGATCACGTCGGCCTCGGTCAGCGTTGCGTGGGCGGCGACGACGACCACCGCCTTGACCGCCTCCCCCCACTTGGCGTCGGGAACCCCGATGACGGCCGCGTCCGCGACGCCGGGATGGGTCATCAGGACGTTCTCGACCTCGACCGGGTACACGTTCTCGCCGCCGGACACCACCATGTCCTTGAGCCGGTCCTGCAGGAAGACGTAGCCGTCGGCCCCGACATATCCGGCGTCGCCGGTTCGCAGCCACCCGTCGGCCGTCAACGTCGACGCCGTCGCGTCGGGGTTGTTCCAGTAGCCGATCATGTTCTGTTCGGACCTGGTCCACAGCTCGCCGACAGTGCCCGGCGCGGCATCGGCGCCGCCTTCGGTGACGATCCTGATCTCGACCCAGGGATACGGCTTACCGCACGACCGCAGCAGTTCCGGAGTGTGATCGTCGAGCTGGGTGATCGAGCCGGTGGTTTCGGTCATGCCGTACACCTGGGCGAACACCCCGCCGAACCGCTCGATCCCGCCTACCAGCACGTCGTCGCTGATCGGTGACGCCCCGTAGACGATCACCCGCAGGCTGGAGAAGTCGGCGGTCTCCACGCCCGGGGTATCCAGCAGGAACGCGATCACCGCGGGCACCAGCAGCATGTTGGTGATGCGGTGTTCGGCGACGGCGTCGAGGATCGCGACGGGGTCGACGTCGCGCAGCACCACGGTGGTGGCGCCCTGCCACAGCCCGGCGAACGCCCAGCCGGAGCCGGCCATGTGGAACAGCGGCATCACGGCCAGGCTCACGGCGTCCGCGTCGAACCGCCACGGCCCCGCGACCCCTGCGGTCTTGCACCGGTAGTTGGCGTTGCTGAGCATGGCGCCCTTGGGCAGCCCGGTGGTGCCCGAGGTGTACATCAGGAACACCAGATCGTCGGGGCCGGTGCGCACGCCTGGGTCGACTGCGGGGTGGGCGGCCACCCAGTGGTCGAAGGACGGCCAGCGCTCGTGGGTGCCGACCGCGACGATGTCGGCGGTGATCCGGTCCTCGACGGCCTCGAGGAGGCCGAAGAACTCCTGGCCGACGATCACCATCGTGGCGCCGCAGTCGTCGATGATGTGCCGGATCTCGGGCGCGGCGAGCCGCCAGTTGACGGGCACCCCAACGGCGCCCAGCTTGGCCAGACCGAAGACGACGTCGAAGAACTCGGCGCCGTTGCGTTCGACGAAGGCGACCCGGTCCCCGAACCCGATGCCCGCATGCGCGAACGCCTGGGCCGCGCGGTTGGACCGGGCGTCGAGTTCGCCGAACGTGACGGTGCGCTCGCCGACGATGAGGGCCGGTGCGTCGGGACGCTGTCGGCCGTGCACGCGGACGATGTCGGCCAGGCCGGTGATCATGCGTCTCGGGGCTGCATCCGCTGCCGCTTCATGATCGCGTCGACCGCGGCGGGGGCGATGCTGTTGATCGCGTGGGCGGTGACGGCGATCCGCGGTGCGATGCTCACCGGGCGGTGGCGTGCGGCGGTGATGATCCAGCCCGCGGCTTCCTCGGCGGACAGCCCGGGCAGTCCGTCGTAGGCGCGGGTCGGGGCGATCATCGGGGTTTTCACCAGCGGGTAGTAGAGGGTCGTTGAGTGCACGCCCCGGTCGGACCACTCGGTTTCGATGATGCGGCTCACCGAGGACAGGGCTGCCTTCGACGCGTTGTACACGCCGAACAGTGGCGGGGATTCGGTTTTCACGCCCCAGGTGGAGACGTTGATGATGTGTCCGTCGCCGCGTTCGAGCATCCCGGGCGCCAGCCCGCGGATCAGCCGCAGTGGTGAGTAGTAGTTCAGCGCCATCGTGCGTTCGACGTCGTGCCAGCGGTCCAGCGACTCGGCGAGTGGGCGCCGGATGGAGCGCCCGGCGTTGTTGATCAGGATGTCGATGCCGCCGAGTTCCTTCTCGACCGTGGCCACCAGGTCGTCGACGGCGTCGAGGTCGGACAGGTCGGCGGCGTACGCGCGGGCCCGGCCGCCGTTGTCGGTGATGCGGGCGACGACGGCGTCGAGCAGGTCCCGGCGGCGTGCAACCACGACGACCGTGGCGCCGCGGCGGGCCAGCTTCGCCGCGGCGGCTTCGCCGATGCCCGACGAGGCGCCGGTCAGCAGGATGCGCTTGCCCGTCAGGTCAACGACAGTGCGGTCGCGCCCGTACTGCAGCAGCGTCGGGAGGATCGGGGGTCGCATGCTCGTCAACACGACCTGATCGGCTAGCCGCCGCAGCGGGTTCCTACTAGTCACGGACGGAGTCTAGGTCTCGGCCCAACCCCCCGCCGAAATGGCATTCCAGCAGGCGTTCTCTCGAACTTTCCCTGCTGGCGGGCGATGTCAAGCTGCGTGGAGTCGGTTGGGGTCGGTTTCGGTGGGGAGGTTGATGCCGACGACGGAGCTGGG
>NZ_STGE01000029.1 GCF_005222675.1 Mycolicibacterium sp. CR10
GCCCATAGCCAAGGTTCTCCAGGAAGCTGGTCAATTTTCAGTTGCCGCGCAGTGGTCAGTATTCAGGTGCCGCCGACACGAACATTGACACGACACGCCTGGCTACTTTGACAAGATCTCGGCGTGTCGCTGGGGCTTGTCAATTTTCACTGCATGGCCTCCATGCGGATGAAGCCAACGTCGTCTTCGACGTGCTCGAATCTTGCACGCCTGTCATCGCTAAATCGGCGCACTGGCTGATCAGTGCGCCTGTCGGCAGACGAGGGCCGTAGCCCTCAGGAGTTGGTGCTTCGCAAGATCGAACGCACCGACCATCTCGAGTCTGCGTGCAGGACATCCCGCACATGTGCACTGCCCACGTTGTCCCTGTTTGCAAGAGCCGTTGCCAGTGCACGTCTTACCCGTACGTCGTAGTCCTGGGCGAACGCGCTACCGACGTCATCCGGCATGTCGCTCGATTCAGCCCACAGAATGGCTGCGAGACTACGCAACGCCCAGCAGCCCTGAGCACCATCGCGTCGCTGTGCCAAGCACGCCTCTCCGATTGCTTCATTCCATTCACCGTCCGCATCCAAAAATGCAGCCCGCAAGAGTAGATGGCGGGCATGCCGCGCAAGGGTCAACGCCCTGAGGTCTCGTCGCATACGTGTCCTCGCGTCGCAGACCAGATCGGCCCACTCGCCCGTGGCGTCGGCGACGGCTAGACGCAGGCTAGCCGGATTGGAAATCTCGCCGAGCTCCGACATCGGGCCACAGGACTCTAAAACTCGGACTCATTCACTGGGACTTTTCATGGCCGCGGACACACTTGGAAGCCTTTAGGGGTCCGAGTAATGAGCGTCCTCAGCGTCGCTTAAGCGAGGTCCGGACTGGTGTTGAATCAACAGCCTCCAGAAGTCGGGCACGTTCTGATTCGGAAAGGCCACCCCATATGCCGTAAGGCTCGCGAGCGTTGAGCGCGTGGGTGCGGCACATGGCTTGTACGGGGCAAAGCTGGCAAAGCGCCTTGGCCCGCTGCTCGCGGCGTTTGGAGGCGTAGCCGCGTTCTCCGTCCGGATGGAAGAACACCGCCGAGTCCATGCCCTGACACAGCGCGCGAGCTTGCCAGTCCCAGTTCTCGACGAGGGGCAGAATCCTCTTGCTCTGTATCGAACTCCCCTCCGACATATCCTCCTCCTCGATATTCCTGAGTTCGTGAAAGCGACGCTCTGTTCTGTTGCACCCGAAACGGGTTCGCCCAGGGCCTTCATCTGCGTTAGCTCATTACGGGTGGTCGCGGCTTCTTGGCGGCACCTTCGGCGGGGCAAGATGAATGAAGTGGTGGATCGCGTGTAGCAGCAAGCCTCGATCACTCTGGCTCATCGGGGTGTAGAGGTACTGTGCGGCGATCGCCCGGATGCGTGGCACAAGTTGTCGGCTGGGGATGCCGAACTCGGAAAACAGTTCGTCAGTGGGCGGCCCACCATACGGTGCCCAGTTCAGTGCGAATTGCAAAAGGTCGCGATCGAATCTGTCGAGCTTGTCTGGAAAGACACACGACGGCTGCGTATCCTGCGCCTGTTGCGCCGGGACATCCGCGGCACGGGAAGCGTGGACGGCGGGCGCGGATTGCGCGAAGCGACGACGTGGATGGGTGCGGGGCTGTTCCGAACTCCGTTTCGCAGCCGCAGCACCAATGCCCAAGAAAGGAGGAAGGTTTTCGGTCATCTACACCAAACCGAGATACCGACCGAGACCCGTTGCGAGACATAGCAACACAACCACGCAAACCGGACGGCCGAACGGGCAACGGTCAGATATGTGCGCAGTTGCATATACTAACTGCGCGATCAAAACGACAGACGCCGCGTAGAACAGTCCAAGATGTATCGCGACAGTGGGTGCGGCACGCGCAGCCCGATGATGTTCGCGCTCAGAAAGACCAGGTGCATGATCACCACGCCACTTGCCAGCGAGGGCAGGGCGTAGGTGAAGATGAAGCTGGCGATGATTGCATGGCCGTAACGAGCAAGACTGGGCACACGGCCGACGTAGTGGACCCGAGAGGCCGCGGGCGCACCCGGCGCGGGACGCGTGCGGACCTCGATGAAGCCATTCCACCGCGGCTCCGATCCTTGTGAGCGGAATCCGTGACACCCTGTTCGATTGAGGATGACGACGGGACGGGTGCGCCTGAAATGTATGCAGCACTATGTATCTGGCCTACTGGTCACCGACTGGACACGCTTTGGGGCACTGCGCCGCCGAACAGTAGGGCTGATACATCGGGGCTCTCGCGGTCCAGTGTGAGTCGTCCCGAATCGACGGCTCGCGGTCCACTGTTGGGCCGGTTCAGTACCGACGCGACCCGCGTGCCAAGCGCGACGTTGTCGCGCATCAGCCGTGCACAATACATACTGGTGATGGTCGAATGCCGTAGCGTCGCTTTGCCTTTGTCGAGTAATCGTGCCAATTGCACGCATCGGTTCGTGGATGCGGAGATGTTCTCGCCCATCACCGCGAGCAGGTGACGCGCCAGTGCGTGATCGTTGACGTCGACATGCGCGGTGACCTCGGCCGACGCGCGTTGTAGTGCCATCCCGTAGACACTGTGCGCGTATCCAAGGGCTATCCATGCGCCGGTGGCCCGACTGCAAGTCAGCACAGCAGCGACATCCGATGAGCGACTGGCGAGCGCGAGCCTGTTGGACTCAAGGATCTCGACGTTGTCGAATGTCACCGCCACGACACCGGCGGCTTTGGGGCTCGTATGTTGCGCTGAGGAGGTCAATCGAATCCCGGCTAAGTCGTTGTGGACGATGAATGCCCGGAAGCCGTGAATCGATGGAGCCCACGCCCACGCGATCATCACGTCCCACGCCATGTCACCGCCGATGCATCGGGCCTGGCCGTTCAGTAACCAGACTTCGTCGCTGACCAATTCAGCAATCAGGGCAGGAGATTGGCGCGGCGATGCAGCGAAGCCGCGCTCGGGTATGGCGAACGAACCCAGCGTGGCGTAGGAAAACATCCGCGACAGAAACCGAGCCTTTTGTTCGCTGGAACCGAAATGGCAGATCGACCGCATCGCTAGCCCGCTATGGGTGTTGTTGCGGATCGCCAACATCGGATCGACACGGGCAATCTCCATGTGAACCGATCCGTCGAGTAGAAAGCTCGCGCCGCCGAATCCATAGCCCTGCAGGGTCAATCCGGCCAGTCCTAGCTGGCCGAATTCGGGCACGCTGTCGAATGGGAACGGGCTGCTGTCCCGGACAGGGTTGACGATCTGGTCGCGCCGGTTGGCCATGGCGTTTTGTACCGCATGTAGGACTGCGCGCTCCGGGTCGTCGAGGAGTTCCTCGACGGCGGCGGAGTCGCACGTGCCGGTGGTGAGTTTCATGGTTGAAACGCGACCTGCTGCGCCAGCGCCCCGCCCCGGGAGACGCCGGGTGCATCGATGACACCGACACCCAGTCTTCTAAGCGCCCGGCCGAGAGTCCAAGCCAGGTACGGAAACCCAAACGGTACTAACGATTCTGGGGAACCGCCCAGCCTGGGAACGTCGACCCGAATCACCGTCAACTCCACGTACGCCGCCGCCCGCAGCTTCGAGCCGACCGGCGTCGACTCCTCGAGTGAGTTCTGTGCGGCGGTGACCCGCTCAGTTCGGACGACGACACAGACTCGCGGTTTCGCTCGCGCGGGCGTGACGGTAGTTCCCTGCTTGCAGACACCAGCGTCACTCTGACGAAAAGCGCTGATTGGGCTCACTGCGAGACCTCCCTGGCGCGTAGACATCTCCAGCACGCGCACGGTCGGCGGGGTGACACACCGACTAGAGCCACACGCTAGTTGCGTGGGAGGTACGCAGGAGATTGCGGACCTACAGTCGCCAGGATGAGAGTCTCGGCGTCGGTGTGTTCGCGCCTGTTGTCGAGTACCTCTGTAAGCTGCTCGCCGCGGTGGCCGTCTTGCTGAGATCGGGCGGGTCGCTGGACAGCTGCGACCCACTCCCTTCCTTTGGGTCTGTGCGAGTTCATTTGGGTCATTCATCGTGGCCCGGATGCCAGTGCTCACGCAGCTTGGATGGCCGGTGACTGGCATCGATTGTGCGGACCGTTCCTGATTTCGATCGCATGACGATCGACTGCGTCTGGGCGCCGCCACCGGTGAAACGGACCCCGCGCAGCAGGTCACCATCGGTGACGCCGGTCGCGGTGAAGAAAACGTTCTCGCCGGCGACGAGGTCCTCCGTGTACAGAACACGCTCGAGATCGTGGCCGGCATCGATCGCTTTCTGACGTTCGGCGTCGTCGATCGGTGCGAGCCTGCCCTGCAGCACACCGCCCATGCAGCGCATGGCCGCGGCAGCGATAATGCCCTCCGGGGTGCCCCCCGTGCCGATCAATAGATCTGTGCCTGATCCCGGGCGCGCGGCAGCGATGGCGCCGGCGACATCACCATCGGAGATCAACCGGATCCGGGCACCGCTGTCACGAACCTGCTGGATCAGGTCGCGGTGTCGCGGCCGGTCGAGAATGCACACGGTGATGTCTGAGACAGATGATTTCTTGACTTTGGCGACGCGACGAATGTTCTCTGAGACTGGTGCGGTGATGTCCACGACGTCGGCTGCATCAGGGCCGGTAGCGATTTTCTCCATGTAGAAGACCGCGGACGGGTCGAACATTGCCCCTCGTTCGGAGACTGCCAGCACCGCGATCGCGTTGGGCATCCCCTTGGCCATCAGGGTAGTGCCGTCGACCGGGTCAACGGCGACGTCGCAGTCGGGCCCATCGCCGTTGCCGACCTGTTCGCCGTTGAACAGCATCGGTGCCTCGTCTTTCTCACCCTCACCAATGACGACAACGCCGCGCATCGAAACGGTGCTCACGAGCTGACGCATCGCATCCACGGCTGCGCCGTCGCCGCCTTCTTTGTCGCCGCGGCCGACCCACCGGGCGGCCGCGATCGCGCCCGCCTCGGTGACGCGAACCAGCTCCAGTGCGAGGTTGCGATCAGGGCGGACGTAGGTGCTGATGGTTCTACTTGACGTCATCATGGGAGGCCTCCGCATTGGATGCCGCGCGCCGCACATCGGGTGCGCCTAGTCGGGCAGCATCGGCGGTCAGGTCGTCAGGCTGGTGTTGGGAATCCAACTCCGCGGCGACGCGCCCCTCGTAGTGTTCGAGTTCGCGCGCAATGTCGGCCGCATCCCATTCCAGGACGGGCGCGATCAATGTTGCGACTTCGCGGGCGGCCGCCACTCCCCGATCGGGCACTTCAATGGAGATCCGGGTCCGCCGGGTGAGCACGTCTTCGAGATGCCGGGCGCCCTCATGGCTGGCGGCGTAGTAGGCCTCGACTTGCAGATACTCCGGGGCGCCGGTGAGCGGCTTACCGAGTTCAGGGCGCGCCGCGATCAGGTCGAGCAGCTCCGACATTAACGTGCCGTATCGGCCCAGGAGGTGTTCGATCGTCGACACGCGCAGACCGGTCTGTTGGGCGGTGAGATGGCGCGAGTTCCATGCGCCGACATACCCGTGCGCTCCGACCAGGGGAACGGACTCGGTGCACGATTTCGGGACGCTGCGTTCCAATCCGTGCACGGCGGAGTCCACCGCGTCTTTGGCCATGACCCGGTAGGTCGTGTATTTGCCGCCGGCGATCACCGTGAGACCGGGGACGGGGCTGGCGACTGCGTGTTCGCGGGAGAGTTTGCTGGTCGAGTCAGATTCGCCGGCGAGCAGCGGGCGGAGTCCGGCGTACACACCGACGACATCTTCTCGGGTCAGGGGATCGGCTAGGAGGGCGTTGACGTGCTCGAGCAGGTAGTCGATGTCGGTCTGGCTCGCAGCGGGGTGAGCAAGGTCCAGCGTCCAGTCGGTGTCGGTGGTTCCGATGATCCAGTGGCTGCCCCACGGAATGATGAAGAGCAGGCTTTTTTCTGTTCGGGTGATGATTCCGGTCGCGGAATTGATGCGGTTTCTCGGTACCACCAGATGCACGCCCTTCGATGCCCGCACCTGGAATTGGCCGCGGCCGCCGACCATCTGCTGAATCTCGTCGGTCCACACGCCGGCCGCGTTGATGACCTGTTGGGCGAAGATCTCTAGTTCGCGTCCGGTTTCCAGATCGGTGGCGGTGACTCCGACCACTGCGCCTCCTTCGCGCAGGAACCCAGTCACTCGGGTGCTGTTCGCGCACAGCGCGCCGAAATCGGCGGCGGTGCGGCTGAGCATCATCGTGTGCCGGGCGTCGTCGACCTGTCCTTCGTAGAACCGGACCGCGCCGCGGATCGCTGACCTTTTGACGGAAGGAAACGATTCCACCGTCTGACCTCGGCTCAGATGCCGGTGGTGGCCGGGCACGCCACGGCCGGCGCCCATGACGTCGTAAACGCCGATTCCCAGACCCACATAGCCGCGGTCGATCACCTTCTCCAGCGGGTAGATGAAGGGCACCGGACGGGCCAGATGCGGACACAACGAGTTCAACACCAGCGACCGTTCCCGCAGTGCTTCGAATACCAGGGCGAAGTTGAACTGCTCGAGGTAGCGCAGCCCGCCGTGAAACAACTTGCTGGATCGGCTTGACGTCCCCGACGCGTAATCGCGGGCTTCGACGAGTCCCACCTTCAGACCTCGGGTAGCAGCGTCGAGCGCGGCTCCTGCGCCGACCACCCCACCTCCGATGACGAGAATGTCGAGCTCTTCTGTGCCCAGCCGGTGCAGCGCGGCGTTGCGTGCGGTGGGGCTCAGCGGACAGGCTGTGCTCATGTCAAGGTGTCCTTCGTGTCGGGGACGTTGCCGGCGTGTGGGGCATGTCCTGCGTTATTCGACGTCCACCCAGTCCAGCGAACGCTGGACCGCTTTCTGCCATCCGACGTGGCCGGCGGCGCGCTGCTCGTCGGTCCATTGCGGTGTCCAGCGGTGAGACTCGTTCCAGTTGGTGCGTAGTTCGTCGGTACTGCGCCAAAAACCCACGGCCAGGCCGGCGGCGTAGGCCGCGCCCAGGGCGGTCGTTTCGGCGACCACCGGACGGCTGACCGGCACACCGAGGATGTCGGCTTGCATCTGCATGCACAGGTTGTTGGCCGTGACGCCACCGTCCACTTTCAGCACCTCAAGATGCACACCCGAGTCGGCTTCCATCGCCTCAGCGACGTCGCGGCTCTGATAGCAGATCGACTCCAGGGTGGCGCGGGCGAGGTGCTTGTTGGTGTTGAATCGGCTCAGGCCGACGATCGCTCCCCGTGCATCGCTGCGCCAATAGGGCGCGAACAGCCCGGAGAAAGCCGGTACAAAGTAGACGCCGCCGTTGTCGGTGACCCCGGCCGCTAGATCCTCGATTTCGCTGGCGCTCGCAATGAGGCCCAGCTGGTCGCGCAACCACTGCACGGCCGACCCGGTCACTGCGATTGATCCCTCCAGCGCATAGACCGCGCGTTCGGTGCCGAGCTGATAGCAGACCGTCGTCAGCAGTCCGTTCTTACTGGGGACCGGCTCGACGCCGGTATTAAGTAGTAGGAAGTTCCCGGTGCCGTAGGTGTTCTTGGCCTCGCCAGGGGCGAAACAGACCTGCCCGAACATCGCCGCTTGCTGGTCCCCGAGAGCGCTGGTCAGCGCGACGCCTGGGTAGGGCAGCTTGCTAGCGGTGATCCCGTAGCCGGTTGGGTCCGACGACGGCCGGATCTGCGGCAGCATCGCCCGCGGAATGTCGAAGAAGCTGAGCAGCTCGTCATCCCAGTCAAGCGTTGCCAGATTCATCAACATGGTGCGGCTCGCGTTGGTGACGTCAGTGACGTGGATGCCACCGCCGGGGCCGCCGGTGAGGTTCCATAGGAGCCACGAATCGGTCGTGCCGAACAGCGCGTCCCCGTTCTCGGCGTCCGCACGCGCTGCCGGAACGTTCTCCAGAATCCATTGGATCTTGCCGCCGGAGAAGTACGTTGCGGGCGGCAGGCCGGCCTTTTCCCGTATGACAGCGCCCCTGCCGTCACGTTCCAGTGCGGTCGCGATTTTGTCGGTCCTGGTGTCTTGCCACACGATCGCGTTGTAGTAGGGACGGCCCGTCTTCCTGTTCCACACCACCGTGGTTTCGCGTTGGTTCGTGATGCCCAGCGCGGCCAGGTCGCGGGGCTGTAGCAGTGCGCTGTTGAGCGCGGTCTGCAGGACCGCATTGGAGCGTTCCCAGATTTCGACGGGGTTGTGCTCCACCCAGCCGGGGCGAGGCATGATCTGCTCATGCTCGAGCTGATGTTTGCTGACCTCCCTACCGGCGTGATCGAAGATCATGAACCGCGAACTTGTCGTGCCTTGGTCGATGGCACCTACGAAATCAGCCACAGTGTCTCCTTGAGGGTTTCGACGAAACGATCAGTTGTTGGTCGGTGGTTGGTCTTCGGGAGGCAGGAAGCGAGCAACGCAGTACTTGTAGAGGGCGCCACCGAGAACGCCGCCGATTAACGGACCCAGTATCGGGACCCAGAAGTAGAGATCCCCGTACTGATCGCGCCACGCCCCGCCGTAGCCTGTAATGAACGATGCCAGCCGCGGCCCGAAGTCGCGGGCCGGATTGATGGCGTACCCAGCGTTGGTGCCCCACGCCATGCCGATTGCCACCACCAGCAGCCCAACCACGAACGGCGTCAGGTTCGCCAGCGGAGCCGAGTTGCGGGCATCAGTGATCGCGAACACTAGTAACACCAAGATCGCGGTACCGATGATCTGGTCTCGAAGCGCACCCAAGTCGGTGACCGGTGCCGTCCCATTTCCGGGAAGCGTCGAGAACACACCCTGGCTGGCGATCGTGTGCCCGGGGTCGAACTTCGCGAGAACCTCAGAGTAGTTCCAGCGCACCACCAGGGCGGCAATGAACGCGCCGGCTGTCTGCGCGCATATGTAGGGTGCAACTTTGCGCCATGGGAAGCCTTGGAACAGCGCCAGCGCGACGGTGACAGCGGGGTTGAGATGGGCGCCGCTGATACGTCCCGCAACATAGATTCCCAGCATCACACCCAACCCCCAGGCCCAGGCGATGCTGTCGTGATCACCGATACCGCCGGCCACGACTTGGGCCACCACACCGACTCCGAACAAGATGAGAACGGCGGTGCCGAAAAACTCGGCCGCCACTTCACCAGCAGTGGACCGAACCCTTACGATCGGTGAGGGCAAGTCGAGGTTTTCCTGCCCCATGGTGTTTCGTGCCATTCGGGTTCTCCTCGCGCATTGTGTGTCGGCCGGCTGCCGCCCGCCCGGTGATCTGAGCCATCTATCAGCGATGGTGTGACCGCCGTCTCACGGCTTGATAAACGCTAAGGGCGTTTGCGCTGCACACAAACGGGTTCGGTTCAGCATCACTGAACGCCGTCCGGTTCGGCGATACCGAACGACCCGCATTGTTCGACATTGCCGAACGACGGCATGATGTGACGGTGCAGTCTGAACCCATGCCGGGCAAGCGTCCGGTTCAATCGGTGGCACGGGCGGCAGCGATCCTGCGACTGCTCGCCGCAGACCCCGAGCCGTTGACACTGTCCCACATTGCCGACGCAGTCGATCTGGCCAAGGGGACGACTCACGGCTTGCTGCGAACGCTGGTGGGAGTCGGGTTTGTCGAGCAGGATCGCGATTCTTCCCGGTATCGAGTCGCTCCGGCGCTGTTCCATTTCGGCGCCCCGCGGATCGACCTCAATCTTCTTCGGAGCCGGGCGATCAATTGGTCCGATGCGCTTGCCGCCCGGTCAGGGGAAATGGTGCAGGTCGCAGCGTTTCGCGACGATCATGTTGTGAATGTGTATGAGGTCGTTCCGCCGGCCGCCGGCCACGAAATCGGGTCCGACGCATCCGAACTGCTATTACACGCCACGGCGCTCGGCAAGATCCTGCTCGCCTACGATCCCGGTGCGTACCGCAGCATCGAGCGAACCACGTTGGACAGCTTGACGTTTCATACCATCACAAACGTGGCCACGCTCGACCGAGAATTGGCCTCCGTGCGTGATGAAGGCTGGGCCGCGGAAGTCGAACAATGCAAACCCGGGCAGGCGGCGATCGCCGCCCCGCTGCGGGATAGCAGCGGATCAGTCGTTGCCGCGGTCGGCGTGCGAGGCCACTGCGATCGGATCTGCGACACCCGCAGACGACCAAGCCATGCCCTGATGGGGCAGGTTGTCCGCGCGGGCCGCGCGATATCGCGCGAATTGGGCCACGGGCGACCACGATGAGAGAATATTTCGTCGCATCGCTCGACCAGGGAACGACTTCCAGCCGGTGCATGATCTTTGACCGCAACGGCCACATGGTCTCCATCACTCAACGCCGACACGCGCAACACTTCCCGCAGCCGGGCCGCGTCGAACACGACGCTGAGGAGATATGGCGGATCGTGTGCAACATCGTGCCCGAAGCCCTCGACGACGCCGGCATCGGCGCACGACAGGTGATCGGGCTTGGCCTCACCAACCAACGCGAAACCACCGTGGTGTGGGACCGCCGCACCGGACGCCCCGTGCACCGCGCCATCGTCTGGCAGGACGTCCGCACCGCGGACATCGTCAACGCGGTCTCCGAGGAAATCGACGTGGCCGAGGTCACCGCCCGCACTGGACTGCCCCTGTCGACCTACTTTTCAGGCCCGCGCCTGCGCTGGCTGTTCGACAACGATCCGAGCCTTCGCCCCCGCGCTGAGCGCGGCGAGATCCTCTTCGGAACGATGGACAGCTGGCTGCTGTGGAACCTGACCGGCGGCGTGGACGGCGGCGTTCATGCCACCGACGTCACGAACGCCAGCCGCACGCTGCTGATGAACCTGGAAACCCTCGACTGGGACCCGACGATGCTCGCGCTCTTCGACGTCCCGCGCGCCATGTTGCCGCAGATTCGGCCCACGCTGGCGCCATTCGGCACCACCAAGACACCCGTGGAGGGCATCAAGATCACCGCCATGATCGGTGACCAGCAGGCCGCGCTGTTCGGGCACACCGCGTTCGACGCCGGCTCCGCGAAGTGCACATTCGGGACGGGAAGCTTCCTGCTGTTCAACACCGGCGCCACCGCCGTGCGGTCAACCCACGGACTCATCAGCACGGTCGCCTACGCCATCGACGGCGAGCCGCCGGTCTACGCGCTCGAAGGATCCATCGCAGCCGCCGGCTCACTCGTCGACTGGGGTCGCACCACACTGGGCATCATCGAAACCTCACCCGAGATCGAAACCGTCGCGAACACCGTCGCCGACAACGGCGGCTGCTACATCGTGCCGGCGTTCTCCGGACTACTCGCACCCTACTGGGACAACGCCGCACGAGGACTCATCGTGGGGCTCACCGGCTACACCAGCAAAGGCCACGTTGCCCGAGCGATCCTGGAGGCCACAGCCTTCCAGGCATGCGACGTTGTCCACGCCATGAACTCCGATTCCGGACTGCCCGCCCGATCGCTTGCCGTCGACGGCGGTATGACCTCCAACAATCTGCTCATGCAGACCGTGTCTGATCTGCTGGGCATCCCGGTCGAGCGACCGATGATGACCGAAACCGTGGCACTCGGCGCGGCTTATGCCGCGGGCCTCGGTGCCGGATACTGGCCACACAAGGCCGTGCTGCGACGAAACTGGCAGCGCGCGGCCCAGTGGCAGCCCACGCTCGATGACTCGTGGCGCACCCACGAACTCGCGCGCTGGCACCACGCCGTCCACCTCGCAAAAACATGGGCGCACGCTTCCGGCCAGCCATAGGTCGCGCACTCGGGGAGATGCTCGGTCGCGCAGGGCCCGTGGCCGGCCACCGGCATTTAGACCCCGCGCTCGACGGGCAGGATCCCACGGTCGACGGCGGCGACCAGCGCGGCGTGGTCGGCTTCGGTCTGATCGGCGTAGCGCTGGGCGAATGTGCACAGCGCCGCGTCGACTCGATCCGAGCGGCCCATGTATCCGGCGATCATCGAGGCGCCGCTCGTCCGGGCATGTCCCTTGGCGAGGAGCTGCCCCACCACTCCCGCATAGTCGGTTAGTGCGGCCGCATCGAGCGTGTCGAGGGGGATGGTGCCCTTCATATTCCGGAACTGGCGCACGTAGTACTGCAGCCCGTCCATCGTGGTCCAACCCAGTAACGGGTCACTCACCGTCTGCAGCGCCTGCTGGTATTCCACAACCCGCTGGCCCTGGTGTGCGTGCCACGCCGACTCGCCGTGCACGTAGCGAGCCAGTACCGACCGGCGGGCTTGCTTGAGCTGCAGGAACACGACGTCCTCGGCCGAGGATCCCTCCAGCAACGCCACATAAGCGCGCAGTCCGACACTGCCCACCCCGACCACCTTGTGCGCGACGTCCACCAGCGTGTAGCCGCCGAGAACACGCCGCCAATGCGGGGAAAGGGTTTGTAGGTACTCATCGAGCGCCTCGGCCAGCAGCTCCGCCTCTCGCTGTAGAGGCCGAGTGATCAGCGGCGGTTCCTCGACGATTCTGCGTAGCCCCGCCACCTCGCGGGTGAACCGGGGCAGCGCGCGGTCGCTAGTGCGGTTACGCGCTCGTTGGGCCGAGCGCGCCACCTCTGCCTTCAGCGGGCCCGCCGTGGCAGCGGCCAGCCGGTCAACGTCCAGGCGGACGAAGGACCGTGACAACAGCGGCTGGTCGGCCAGCCGGCGCAGCTCCTGGCGGTAGGCGGCGACACAGGACCGCGCCGACGCGCCGCACTGCAGCTCGGAAGCCCCGTTATGGCGCCCGGCGACCCAGATGCTGGCCACCAACCGGCGCAGGTCCCACTCCCAGCCGCCCGGGTGGGCCTCGTCGAAGTCGTTGAGGTCGATCACCAGGTCCCGCTCGGGCGAGGCGTAGAACCCGAAGTTGCCCAGGTGGGAATCCCCGCAGACGACCGGGGTGATACCCGTCGATGGCAGCCGTGCGACGTCCGCGGCCATCACCACAGCAGTACCACGCAGAAAGCCGTACGGCGAGGCCGTCATCCGCCCGACCCGGACCGGGATCAGGCCGTCGACCCTGCCCTCGTGGCTGACCTTGATCAGGTCGATCGGGTCGGGCCGGTCTGCTGATGGTGTCCACTCGGCCAACGAGCGGCGCGACATCCGCTCGCGCAGGCTCTTGCCGAGTGCGTAACGCTCGGCCCGAGTCACCGGCCGCTGTCGCAACGACTGGTAGGCCGCACCGTCGACCTCACTGTGAACGGTATGTCCTCTGGCTGGGCTCCCCGCAGCGATGGCGTTCATGGTGGGCGATAGTACGACCACGACATGTGCAGGCCGAGATGATGCGCGGTTGCGAACCCCTGGGGTTGCATCCGGTGGCGGCGGCCACCGGATGGTGCTCCTCGTCGTGAGCGTCGCTCAATAGCAGTTGATAAGCAGAACTATCGGTCGCAGTGACGACCGGATTCAGACAGACTGCAGGGCACATCTGAGCTGAGCCGTCGAGAGGAGTTCGCATGCCCATCGCCACGCCCGAGGTGTACGCCGAGATGCTCGGCCGCGCCAAGGAGCACTCCTTCGCCTTCCCGGCCATCAACTGCGTCGGCTCGGAGTCGGTCAACGCCGCGCTCAAGGGCTTCGCCGACGCGGGCAGTGACGGCATCATCCAGTTCTCCACCGGTGGTGCCGAATTCGGCTCCGGCCTCGGCGTCAAGGACATGGTGACCGGCGCCGTCGCGCTGGCCGAGTTCGCTCACATCGTCGCCGACAAGTACCCGATCACCGTCGCGCTGCACACCGACCACTGTCCCAAGGACAAGCTCGACACATACGTGCGCCCGCTGCTGGCCATCTCGCAGAAGCGAGTCGCCGAAGGCAAAAACCCGCTGTTCCAGTCGCACATGTGGGACGGGTCGGCGGTGCCGATCGACGAGAACCTCGAGATCGCCAAGGAACTGCTGAAGCTCTCGGCCGAGGCCAAGATCATCCTCGAGATCGAGATCGGCGTGGTCGGCGGCGAGGAAGACGGTGTGGCCCACGAGATCAACGACAAGCTCTACACCACTCCCGAGGACTTCGAGAAGACCATCGAGGCGCTCGGCGCGGGCGAGCACGGCAAGTATCTGCTGGCCGCGACGTTCGGCAATGTGCACGGCGTCTACAAGCCGGGCAACGTCAAGCTGAAGCCCGAGGTGCTGGCCGAGGGACAGGAGGTCGCCGCGGCCAAGCTCGGATTGGCTGAGGGCGCAAAGCCTTTCGACTTCGTGTTCCACGGCGGCTCCGGATCGCTGACGTCCGAGATCGAGGACTCGCTCAAGTTCGGCGTGGTGAAGATGAACGTCGACACCGACACCCAGTACGCGTTCACCCGTCCGCTTGCCGCGCACATGTTCACCAACTACGACGGTGTGCTCAAGGTCGACGGCGAGGTCGGCAACAAGAAGGCCTACGACCCGCGCAGCTACCTCAAGAAGGCCGAGGCCTCCATGACCGAGCGGGTCATCGAGGCGTGCAACGACCTGCACAGCGCGGGCCGGTCAGTGACTGCGGGCTAGTTGCGGTGGCCCGGCAGATCTTCCACTGCTGCTCGTCGCCGGACTCCAGCTCGAAGCTGCGCCTCGTACGGGTGGCGCGGTTCTCGGGTATGCCAGCCCTTTTCGATGCCCGAGATCGAGCCCCGGAGCCTGAGTGGGTATGTCTTGCGGGCGCTCCGCCGGGCAGCGGCGACGACGACGGCTTCCGGCATCACAGGCTCCGTCGGGTTGAAAGCGTCAACGCCCGCGGACGCCGGGAAGAGGAGTCGGTATGAGCCTCGCTGTTCGGCAAACCGGCCGCGCGTGGTCCACCGGGCTATCTCGACGGGCATGAACAGTGCACTGGCACCGGCTGGCCCAGTCTGCCGCACAAGGAGCTTCGTACAGATCAATCCGCAGCGTCCAAGGCGCCGCCGACGCTGAGACGTGGTCGGGACTGCGCTGGATCATCAGGGAGCCGCTGTCGCGGGCGCCCCCGATTGAGGTGCTCGATCTATCACGGCTTGCAGCGTTAGACGATGAGGGTGTCGCTGTCGGCTGGTTGGTCGTGGCCCGGGCAGGCGAGTCAGAAGTCGCGTTGTGCTCGGTGGGCGCACGGGCGGGGCGGTCGGTGCGGCCAAAGTGGAGGCAGTGTTGACCGTCTGATCGAGTCGTTTGATTCCGCGGGGGCTTTGGCCAGTTCGGGAGTGGCACCCGTCGTTCTGGTAGGCGCGAATGTGCCAGAAGTGAAACCGTCTGGCTAGCAGAATGTTTGGGACCCGTGTCGAGCCTTGGCGGCCGACCGCTCTAACAGCACGTCGTATGTCGAGACCGAACAGCGAGGGGCCACTTGGCGAGTGCACATCGACAGTCGCCACTTGTGCAATCGGGCCGCGCATCTGTCCGCGCCGACAAGGCCTACTCCTCACGTACCATCCGAACCCAGCTGCGATGCCGGGGTATCGGCACGGTCATGGCCGGACCGGCAAACCAATACACCCACCGACAACACCGCGGCCCCCGTTCGCGGCGCGGGCTCGCATGGCGGCATCAAGGCCATTCGTCCTCGCTGTGCTGCGGGGCTCCGTCTTGAGCCCGGTCCGTACTCGGCGCTGCCTGCGCAGAGGCCGAGAACCAGCAAGACGACTGGCTGACAACGTGTTGATAGAGCCCCCGCATCGCCGCCTCGCGCTTGGCGGTGCGTCCGGTCGAAGCCCAGGCGCTGCGGCGCAGGCGGCGCGTGTTGCGCATCTTGGTCATCAGTTCGATGTCCACCGGTTCGATCCTTTCGTTGGGGCACGTGCGTTCCCGCCTGGTCGACGTCGGCGGCATGAGGTCGGACGCCGGTCAGATGGCCGAGGGCCGAAGCCCCCGGCGCCGCCCGGTCAGTTGGTGTAGCCGGTCGCGTACGCCTCTTCGTCGGCCCGGTCCGCGTTAGGCCTGTGGCCCGGTCCGCAGATCCACATACCCTTGTCGGTGGGCGTGATGCTCAGGGCATGCCGCACCGTCAGGAATGGTGTAGGAGCAATTGCTCGCCGGGAAACGAGGCCGGTTCGAACCACAGCGCCGCCAGTGGCGGCAGCACCATCAGCGCCGACGCCGGGAGACCGTGCCACGGCTCGTCGTTGGCTTCCACCGCGCCGTAGTTGCCGATGCCGGTGCCGTTGTAGATGTCGGCGTCGGTGTTAAGCACTTCGCGCCAGGTGCCCGCGTGCGGCAACCCCAGGCGGTAGCGGGTGTGCTCGGAGCCGGAGAAGTTGAACACGCACGCCAACACTGAGCCGTCGTCGCCGTAGCGCAGAAAGCTCAGCACGTTGTTGGCCGAGTCGTTGGCGTCGATCCACGAGTAGCCTTCGGGGCTGGTGTCGCGCGACCACAAGGCCCGACGGCTGCGGTAGATGTCGTTGATGTCGTGCACCATCTGCTGGATGCCGTTGGAGAAGCTGTTCTCGCCGAGCTGGTACCAGTCCAGTCCGCGCTCCTCGGACCACTCGGCGCGCTGGCCGAACTCCTGGCCCATGAAGAGCAACTGCTTGCCCGGGTGTGCCCACTGATAGGCCAGCAGGCCGCGCAACCCCGCCGCCTTGACGTGGTCGTCGCCGGGCATCCGGCCCCAGAGCGTGCCCTTGCCGTGCACCACCTCGTCGTGGCTGATCGGGAGGACATAGTTCTCGCTGAACGCGTACAGCATCGAGAACGTCATCGCGTGGTGGTGGTAGCTGCGATGCACCGGGTCGCGGCTGACGAAGTCCAGCGTGTCGTTCATCCAGCCCATGCTCCACTTCATCGAAAAGCCAAGGCCACCAAGGTTGGTCGCGCGGGTCACGCCGGGCCACGACGTCGATTCCTCGGCCACCGTCACGATGCCGGGTGCGACCTTGTGCACGGTGGCGTTCATTTCCTGCAGGAACTGCACCGCTTCCAGGTTCTCCCGGCCGCCGTAGACGTTCGGCGTCCAGCCGCCCTCCGGCCGCGAGTAGTCGAGGTAGAGCATCGAGGCGACCGCGTCGACCCTCAGCCCGTCGATGTGGAACTCCAGCAGCCAGTACACTGCGTTGGCGACAAGGAAGTTGCGCACCTCGGGGCGGCCGAAGTCGAACACGTAGGTGCCCCAGTCCAGTTGCTCGCCGCGGTGCGGATCGGAGTGCTCGTAGAGCGCGGTGCCGTCGAAGCGGCCCAGCGCCCACGCGTCTTTCGGGAAGTGCGCCGGCACCCAGTCCATGATCACGCCGATGCCCGCCCGGTGAAGGGTGTCCACCAGGAACCGGAAGTCGTCGGGCGTGCCCAGCCGTGATGTCGGCGCGTAATACGAGGTCACCTGGTAGCCCCACGACCCACCGAACGGATGCTCGGCGACCGGCATCATCTCCACGTGCGTGAAGCCTTGGTCGACAACGTATTCGGTGAGCTCGGTGGCGAGCTGGCGATAGCTCAGCCCCGGCCGCCACGACATCAGGTGCACCTCGTAGGTGCTCATCGGCTCGAACACCGGATTCTGCTTGCTGCGCTGTGTCATCCAATTGTCGTCGCCCCACGTGTAGGAACTCTGGGTCGTCTTCGACGCCGTTTGCGGCGGCACCTCGGTAGCGAATGCCAGAGGGTCGGCACGATCGGTCACCGTGCCGTCGGCGCCGTGCACCCGGAACTTGTACAGGCCGCCGACTTCGAATCCGGGCCAGAACAATTCCCATACGCCCGTCGACCCGAGCACGCGCATCGGCGCCTCGTTGCCGTCCCAGTGGTTGAACTCACCGATCAGGCTGACGCCCTTGGCATTCGGCGCCCACACCGCGAACGACACCCCGTCGACGACACCGTCGGGTGTGGTGAAGCTGCGCGGATGGGCCCCGAGGATCTCCCACAGCCGCTCATGGCGGCCCTCGGCGAACAGGTGCAAGTCCATCTCGCCGAGCGTGGGCAGGAAACGATAGGCATCGGCCAGGGTGTGCACGTAGGTCGAATCGTCGCCCCCGGGGTAGGCCGTGTCCAGCCGGTAGTCCACCAGGTTGGTGAACGGCAACGCGACGGCGAACAGGCCGGCTTCGATGTGCTAGAACGGATAGCGCTCGCCGCCGACCAAGGCCGCCACTTCGACCGCGTGCGGCCGGTAGGTCCGGATCACCGTGTGGTCGCCGTACTCGTGGGCGCCCAGGACCGCATGCGGGTCGTGATGCACGCCGGTCAGCAGGCGCTGCAGGTCCGCCGGGTCCGGCTGCAGATGTGGACTGGTGGGTTGATCGGTTCGCATCACGTCCTCATTCATTGCGCAGCAATTCCATTCGCTTCTCGTACGGTATGAGCGGCATGTTCAAGATGTGGGCGACCGCCCTGCCGGGGTCGATGCGAACGTAATTCGATTGCCCCCATTGGTGTTCCTCTCCGGTGATCTCATCGCGCACCCAGAACCGGTCGTAGGGCTCCATGCCCAGCGCGCCCATGTCCAGCCTCAGCGTGGCCTCCTCGGGAGCGAACGCGTTGAGTGTCACCACCACCAGGACCGTGTCGCCGGTGACCGGGTTGAACTTGCTGTAGGCCAGCAGTGCGTCGTTGTCGATGTGGTGGAACCGCAGTGTGCGCAGTTGACGCAGCGCCGGATGCAACCGGCGAATCTCGTTGAGCCGGGACAGAAATGGTTCCAGGGATTCGCCGTCGGCCAGCGCGGCCTCGAAGTCGCGGGGGCGCAGCTCGTACTTCTCGGAGTCGAGGTATTCCTCGCTGCCCTCACGGACGGGGCGGTGCTCGAACAGCTCGTAGCCCGAGTACACGCCCCATGACGAGCTCATGGTGGACGCCAGCGCGGCGCGGATCGCGAACATGCCCGGCCCGCCGTGCTGCAGGCTGTCGTGCAGGATGTCGGGCGTGTTGACGAACAGGTTGGGGCCCGTGTAGTCGGCGTGTTCGACGATCTGCTCGCCGAATTCGGTGAGCTCCCACTTGGCCGTGCGCCAGGTGAAATAGGTGTAGGACTGGGTGAAGCCGAGCTTGGCCAGCCCGTGTAGCCGGGCCGGCCGGGTGAACGCCTCGGACAGGAACAGCACCTCGGGGTCCTCGTGCTTCACCTGCGCGATCAGCCAGGCCCAGAAGTCGGGTGGTTTGGTGTGCGGGTTGTCGACGCGGAACACCTTGACGCCGTGGGAGATCCAGAACCGCACCACTCGCAGAACCTCTTCGTAGAGGCCCGCGGGTTCGTTGTCGAAGTTGACCGGGTAGATGTCCTGGTATTTCTTCGGCGGGTTCTCGGCGTAGGCGATGGTGCCGTCGGGCAGGACGGTGAACCACTCCGGATGCTCTTTGGCCCATGGATGGTCGGGCGCGCATTGCAGTGCGAGGTCGAGCGCGACCTCCAAACCCTGATTCCGGGCGGCGGCAACGAAGTCGTCGAAGTCCTCGATGGTGCCCAGCTTTGGGTGCACGGCGTCGTGGCCGCCCTCGTCGCTGCCGATCGCCCACGGTGAGCCCACGTCCTTGGGTGCGGCGGTCACCGAGTTGTTGCGGCCCTTGCGGTGCACCTTGCCGATCGGGTGGATGGGCGGCAGGTAGACCACGTCGAAGCCCATCTTCGCGACGCGCGGTAGCGCCTTGGCGGCGGTCGCGAAGGTGCCGTGGACGGGGTTGCCCTTGTTGTTCCAGCCGCCGGTCGACCGTGGGAACAGCTCGTACCACGAGCTGAACCTGGCCAGCGGCCGATCCACCCAGACGCCGTATTGCTCACCGCGCGTGACTAATTCGCGCAGCGGATACTGTTCCAGCAGCTCGGCCACCTCGGGCGACAGTGCTGCGCCGGCGCGGGTGAACGGGTCGCCGGGCTGGCGCAGCAGTGTCGCTGCTTCGATCAGTGGGTCCCGCAGCTTGCGGGGCAGGCCGGTCGCCGCGCGTTCGAGCAGCCGCGCGCCGATCAGCAGATCGTTGGACAGTTCGACCTCGCCCTGGCCGGCGTCGAGCTTGGCCGTGACGGCCTTGCGCCACGTGGCGATCGGGTCGCCCCAGCCGTCTACCCGGAACGTCCACAGGCCGACGCTGTCGGGCGTGAACTGGCCGTGAAACACGTCGGGGGTGCGGCCCGCCGACATCCGCAGCTGCTGCGGCTTGATCCGGGATTGCGGGTTGACGACCTTCTCGATCGGCACCGGCTGCGCGGCGGCACTACCCGCGCCGGCCGGCGTCCGAACCAGCTGCGGATACGCCGTGCCGTGGAAGCGCACCGCCAGAGTGGCCGCGACCGCGTCGTGGCCCTCACGCCACACCGTCGCCCGAATCGGCACGACCTCGCCCACGGCAGCCTTGGCAGGAAACCGTCCCCCGGAAACGACGGGCGCTACGTCATCGATCTCTATACGTCCCACCACAAGCCCACTCCGTTCGTCTGCGCGGCGCCTTGCCGCGCGTTGTTCGCATCAGGTCAAGGAGCGATAGGTCTGGAGGGTTTGGCCGGCGATGGCCGGCCAGCTGAACGACTCCTGAGCGCGACGGCGGCCGGCGACGCCGCGCTCGCGGGCGCGGTCGAGGTCGGAGACGGCGTCGACGAGGGCACCGGCGAGGTCGGCGACGTACTGCTCGGGCTGGAGCGGGGTGCCGGTGCCGTCGGTGGCCTGCTCGATGGGCACCAGCCAGCCCGTCTCGCCGTCGACGATGACCTCCGGGATGCCCCCGGTGGCGGTCGCTACGACGGCGGTCTCGCACGCCATCGCCTCGAGGTTCACGATGCCGAGCGGCTCGTAGATCGATGGGCAGGCGAAGACGGTCGAGGCGGTCAGCAGCACGACCATGTCGGGGCGGGGGAGCATCTTGGCAATCCACACCACGCCGTCGCGCTCGGTGGCCAGCGCGTCGACCAGACCGCGCACCTCGGCCTCGATCTCCTTGGTGTCGGGGGCGCCGGCGCACAGGACGACCTGCACGTCGGGTGGCAGCTGCGCTGCGGCGCGCAGGAAGAGCGGCAGCCCCTTTTGGCGGGTGATCCGGCCGACGAAGATCACGCTGGGCCGGTCGGGGTCGACGCCGAGCTCGCGCACGCGGTCGGGGTTGGCGACCGGTGCCCAGGCGTTGGTGTCGATGCCGTTGTGCACGACGTGGACCTTGGTCGGGTTGACGTCGGGGTAGCTGCGCAGCACGTCATCGCGCATCGCGGCGCTCACGGCGATCACGGCCGCCGCAGCGTCGTATGCCGTGCGCTCTGCCCAGCTCGAGACCGCGTACCCACCGCCGAGCTGCTCGGCCTTCCATGGTCGCATCGGCTCCAGGCTGTGCGCCGTCGTGACGTGGGGGATGCCGTGCAAGAGGGAGGCGAGGTGACCGGCCATGTTGGCGTACCAGGTGTGGGAGTGCACGAGGTTGGCCCCGGCGCATCCGCCGACCATCTCGAGGTCGACGCCTAGCGTCCGGATTGCTCCGTTGGCGTCGGCGAGACCCGGCGGGTCGGTGTACCCGGTGGTGCCGGCCTCGTCGCGCCGCGCCCCGAACGCGTGCACGCGTGTCTCCACGCCCTGTTCTGTGCGCAGCGCCCGGACGAGCTCGGCGACGTGGACGCCGGCGCCGCCGTAGACCTCCGGTGGGTACTCCCTGGTCAGTAGATCGATCCGCATCTCGCGAGCATAACGGCGTGCGTAGTACTACGCTACGTAGTATGAAAAATGTGGTCCCGAGCCGCAAGAAAGTCATCGCGATCGTGCTTGCGGGAGGAGAGGGGAAGCGGCTGATGCCGCTGACCGCCGACCGGGCGAAGCCGGCCGTGCCCTTCGGGGGCATCTACCGCCTCATCGACTTCGCCCTCAGCAACGTCGTCAACTCCGGCTACCTCAGGGTGGTCGTGCTGACGCAGTACAAGAGCCACAGCCTCGACCGCCACGTCACCACGACGTGGCGGATGTCGACGCTGCTGGGCAACTACGTGACGCCGGTGCCGGCCCAGCAGCGGGTCGGCAAGCGGTGGTACCTCGGCAGCGCGGACGCGATCTTCCAGTCGCTGAACCTGCTGAACGACGAGGACCCCGACATCGTCGTCGTGGTGGGCGCCGACCACGTCTACCGGATGGACTTCGCCCAGATGGTGCAGCAGCACGATGAGAGTGGGGCAGGCTGCACGGTGGCCGCCATTCGGCAGCCGATCGAGCTCGCCGACCAATTCGGCGTTATCGACGTCGACCCGACGTCGCCGCAGAAGATCCGGGCCTTCCTGGAGAAGCCGACCGATCCGCAGGGGCTGCCCGACGCGCCCCACGAGGTGCTCGCCTCGATGGGCAACTATGTCTTCAGCGCCGACGCGCTGCGCGACGCCGTCACACGTGACGCGGCCGCCGCCGCCTCCAAGCACGACATGGGCGGTGACATCGTGCCGTGGTTCGTCGACCGCGCGGAATCGGCGGTCTACGACTACAAGGACAACACTGTGCCTGGGTCCTACGAGCGCGACCGCGGCTACTGGCGCGACGTCGGGACGATGCGGTCCTACTACGCCGCCCACATGGACCTCGTGGCGCCGCTGCCGGAGTTCAACCTCTACAACTCCGCCTGGCCGATCTTCACCAGCTATGGCGCGCTGCCTCCGGCGAAGCTGGTCGAGGGCGAGCTCGGCAAGCCGATTAAGACCTACAACTCGATCCTCTCGCCCGGTGTGGTGATCACCGGCGGCAATGTGAACAAGTCTGTGCTCTCCCCGTCGTGCCGTGTCGAGTCGGGGGCGGAGGTCTCGGACTCCGTGCTGCTCAACGGCGTCAAGATCGGCGCCGGGGCCGTCATCCGCAACGCGATCATCGACAAGAACGTCGTGGTGCCTCCGGGCGCCGCGATCGGCGTCGACCCGAGAGCCGACGAGGCGCGTGGCTTCCTCGTGGAGGACGGCCTCACGGTGCTGTCCAAGGACCAGGAGGTGCCGGCCCCGTGAGCGACCCCCGCGCCGGACAGCAGGCAGAGCCGAGTGACCTCGTCGACGTGGCGAAGCTGGTCACGGCGTACTACACCGAGGTGCCGAACCCCGAGGACGTCGACCAGCAGGTGGCGTTCGGCACCAGCGGCCACCGCGGCTCCTCGCTGAAGACCTCGTTCAATGAGACGCACATCCTGGCGACCACGCAGGCGATCTGCGACTACCGCCGCGAGCAAGGGTACGACGGGCCGCTGTTCGTCGGCGCCGACACGCACGGCCTCTCCGAGCCGGCTTGGAGCACGGCGCTGGAGGTGCTCGCCGCCAACGACGTCACCGTCCTGATCGACGACCGCGGCGGCTACACGCCGACGCCGGCCGTCTTCCGGGATACCTGTGGTTGACCGGGTTACCGCTGAGAAAACCAGGTCTGCGTTTCGCGGATGTGACTTGGCGGTCTCGCCCGCTTGACGCGTGCCGGTACCGATAGTGTCACCGCATGTCTGCGCGTGTCACGGTGATCGGTGCCGGCATCGCGGGATTGGCCACCGCTGTCGCCCTGCGCGGTGCCGGACACCACGTGACCGTCGTCGAACAGCGCACCGACGCCGCCGGCGGTGCAGGCATCAGCATCTGGCCCAACGCGCTGGCGGCCCTGGATGAGATCGGACTGGGCGACGCCGTGCGGGCTGCAGGCGGCAGGGTGACCGCAGGGGCGATCCGCTGGCGCGACGGCAACTGGCTACGCCGTCCGTCGCCGGAGCGCATCGTTCACGCGCTCGGCGAGCCCCTGGTGGTGGTGCGCCGGTCGGTCCTGACTGACATCCTGCGGCGCGCGCTGCCTGCCGGCACCGTCGAGACGGGGACGGCGACCGGGCTCGTCATCACCGGTTCGACGGTGCAGATCACGCTGGCCGACTCACCGACCCGGGAAGCCGACGCGGTCATCGGCGCCGACGGCGTCAACTCCATGGTTGCGCGGATCCTCAACGGCCCGCTGCGCAGCCGTTACGTCGGATACACCGCGTGGCGTGGGATCGCGGCATGCCCACTCGACCCCGCACTCGCCGGCGAGACCATGGGCGCCGGGACCGAGGTCGGACACGTCCCGTTGGGTCCTGACCACACGTACTGGTTCGCCACCGAACGCGCGCGGGAAGGCAGTTCGGCTCCCGGTGGCGAACACGCCTATCTCATCGCCAAGCTTGCCTCCTGGGCCGAGCCGATACCGCAGCTGATTGCCTCGACCGACCCGGCGGATCTGCTCCGCAATGACCTCTTCGACCGCGCCCAGCCCGAGCGCTGGGCCAGTGGCCCCGCGGTGATAGTCGGTGACGCCGCGCATCCGATGCGGCCCCACCTCGGCCAGGGCGGGTGCCAGGGGCTCGAGGATGCGGCGATCCTCGCCCGGTTCATCGAGCTGTCTCCCGACCTGCCCAGCGCCTTCCAGTCGTTCGGCGAGTTCCGCAAGCGGCGGGTACGTCCGCTGGTCCGCGAATCGGCGATGATCGGGCGGATCGTCAACCTGCGTCCGTCGATCCTGAGCGGCGCCGCCAGCAGGGCCTCGGCCCTGATCCCCGAACGCGCCGTGACGTCGCATCTCGCGTCGATCGCGGCGGGCTCGGCGTTCGTCCTACCGACCGCCACGGACGTCGCGGTGTGAGATCAGCCGGTCGTCAGCGTGCCGCGCGCGGCGTGGTCAGCGCGGTGCACATCTTGCGCAGGTCCAGCAGGCCGCCGAAGACCGAGGTCGGCATCCCTGCGCAGCCGTTGGCCTTCGCGGGAACCACGGCGGGGGTGACCGGCGCGGCGGGGGTGTTGTTCCAGACCTGCGCGGCCATCCCCTTGGCACCGCACTTGGGCCATGCCTTCAGACCCTGGGTCCGCAGCACGTTCTCGGCGACGCGGATCTGCTCGGAACGCGAGGCCGTCGCCGGGCTACCCACGCCACCGTTGGACGACCAGGTGGCCGGCTTGAACTGCAGGCCTCCGTAGTGGCCGTTGCCGGTGTTGATCGCCCAGTTCCCGCCCGACTCGCACTGTGCGATCGCGTCCCAGTTGACGGAGTCGGCGTGTGCGGTGGCGGCGGAGCCGTCAAGGGTCATCGGGATGACGGCGAGCGCTCCGGAGATCGCGGTGGCCATCAGTGCCTTGGTGACAACTTTGCGAATGTTCATCTCTGCGGTCCTTCCCCGACCGTTATGACTCAAAGGCCCGCAGGTGAAGTGGTGGAGCGCTCTCACGCTGCGGCTATCAGGTCTGTCGGGTGATGAACATCACGTGTTACGCGAGTGTCAAAAGTTTTAGTCGTTACTTATCTGGCGTAAGAGACTTCTGAGAGCCATGGGAACTGGCCCGCAAGACCACGAGGCGGCACCGGCATCAGCCGGTACCGCCTCTCGTGATGGTCGTGCGAGTGATCAGCCGCGCTGACCGCAGACCGGCCACGCGCCGATGCCCTGCGACTGCAGCACGTTCTCGGCCACGCGGATCTGCTCCTCGCGGCTGGCGGCGTGGGGCGAGCCCGACCCACCGTTGGACGTCCAGGTGCTCTGCGCGAACTGCAGGCCCCCGTAGTAGCCGTTACCGGTGTTGATCGCCCAGTTGCCGCCCGACTCGCAGGCAGCCACAGCATCCCAGTTGACGCTGTCCGCATTGGCGGTACCGGTCCCCAGGACAATCGGCGCAACTGTGAGCGCGCCGGCGATGGTGGCCAGCCCAAACGTCTTGCGGATGTTCTTCAACTTCGATCCTTTCGACAAGCGCGCGCCATGACCGCCCGCGCGGGGATTTGCACGCGGGTTTCGTGCCTGTACTCAGGCAGGTAGTGGTCGGGTCGCACCGTCTCGGTTAGGCACGACAGGGAAGGCATCGATTCGCCTCGCCGGGTCAGCGACCCGGCAACTGCGGGTGGCTCGTCGGCCTCCCACAGCCCCACACACGCTGGTTTCGTGGTTTTTGAATTATTTGCTCCGAAAGAAGCTGGTTTGGACCGTACAAAGCGATTCGCGCAAAGTCATGTCGGCCTCGGACGTGTCGCGATCAGATAACGGAATGATCACGGGCGTCCTATGCCGGCGTCCACGCAGGTCAGCCGGAAATTCACTATCGTTATCGATATCGGAGCGGCTACACGAGAACGTGAGCCAAATCACGGCCATATTGTGAGCTGGGCCACCCTCACCGGCGTCATCAGGTCGGCCATGGACCCGAAAACGCATAGCCAGAGCCAGAAATGCCTCGTCAACGCCGCTTCGGCCCGGCCGGGGTTCGCTGTGGCGACGCTTTTATCGACACATCTCTAATAAGCTCAAAACCACTGTCGCTGAGCACTTTCAGAGATTTCACGAAGCGAATCCGACGCCGTGGCTCGCGCGCCCGATCGGACGCGAGGCAGCCCGTCAAATCCCAATGATGTTTGGCGGACAACATCTTTCGCAAACCGCGTGTCGAAGGGTCGACGAGGCCGAACCGATCGGAATAGAGGCGGCCGCCCGTCGGCTGGCCCGCGCGAGATGCCTTCAGGCGGTCGACCCTTCGTATAGGTGCGCTCCCGACGGCGAAAAGCGGCCACATAGCGCCACTTTCTGATATATGGGCCGGTAAATCCATTGCGCAACAACAGGTTTCAGAAAAATACTCCGCCCCGCCCGTGCACCGTCATTGGCGACTACCCGTCACCTATCACAATCAAAGACGCGCGAATTAACTGTCGGATATTACTGCGACAAGAAATGCATATTCGGTGGAATTCCAACTCGAATTTGCTAGCCCAATCGCGGCGGTGCCTCGAGCTCCAGATCGGCTGCGGTGTTGACGTTCGTCAACGCCCGCTGCTCGGGCATCACTATCCGCTGCGTATCGACGGAGTCCACCAGGGCCCGCATGCTCCGCTCGCCGGCAGCCACCAGCTCGGCGACCGTGGTGAACAGCGCGGTGCGGTAGATGCCGGCCAGATAGTGGTCGCGGCCGTCCCACGGCAGGACGACGTCGGCGCCCAACCGCTCAGCGGGGCCGGTCAACGTCTCGATCAGGTCGGTGGTCAGCTCCGGCATGTCCACGGCACAGACAAAAGCGTGCTCCAGGCCGGCCTCGGCGGCTTCCCGCAGGCCACGTCCGGTGGCAAGAAGGGGCCCGACACCGCGCACCTCGTCGCGAACGATCTGAGCCGGCAGGTCCGGGAGCGCCTGACCGGGCGCGGCGATGACGAAGACAGGTGCACATCGTGCGGTCACGATCGACACGACACGCTCGACCATGGTGGTGGGCCCGTCGGGGCCGTCGAAAACCAGGGTGGCCTTGTCACGGCCCATCCGGCGGGATGCCCCGCCCGCCAACACGACAGCGGCCAGCGGCAGGGTGGTCGTCACACCGGCGAGGTTAGCGCAATCAGTCGACGGTCCACGTGTCCTTGCCACGAAGCAGCGACTGCAGCGCCGCCGTGTCGTGGGCTTTGGATTCGCGTGCCTGGACGAGCTGCTGTCGGGCCTGATCGTCGTAGGTCGGCTTGCTCACCTGACGGAAGATGCCCGTCACCATGTGGTCGAGGTTCTGTTCCGACAGCCGGGACAGCGCGAACGCATAGGCCGGGTCGTCCACCTGCGCGTCGTGGACGACGATCTCGTCGGCCGTGACGTCGGCGGTCTTCGCGACCTCGAGCCCGAACCCCGACTTGACCACGCAGTACTCGCCGTCGGCGCCGAAGATGATCGGCTCGCCGTGGGAGATGTTGATCAACCGGTCCTCGGCGCCTTCCTTGCGCAGCGCGTCGAACGATCCGTCGTTGAAGATCGGGCAGTCCTGCATGATCTCGACGAGTGCGGCACCGCGATGCTCGGCCGCACCACGTAGGACCGCGCTCAGGCCCTTGCGATCGGAATCCATCGCGCGGCCGACGAACGTCGCCTCGGCACCCAGCGCCAGTGAGACCGGGTTGAACGGGTAATCCAGCGAGCCCATCGGGGTGGACTTGGTGACCTTGCCGACCTCGGACGTCGGCGAGTACTGCCCCTTGGTGAGCCCGTAGATCCGGTTGTTGAACAGCAGGATCGTCAGGTTGATGTTGCGTCGCAGCGCGTGAATGAGGTGGTTGCCGCCAATTGACAGCGCATCGCCGTCACCGGTCACCACCCAGACGGACAGGTCCTCGCGGGCCAGGGCCAGGCCGGTGGCGATGGTCGGCGCGCGGCCGTGAATCGAGTGGAAGCCGTAGGTCTCCAGGTAGTACGGGAACCGACTCGAGCAGCCGATACCGCTGACGAACGCGATGTTCTCGCGGCGCAGCCCGAGCTCGGGCAGGAAGTTGCGGATGGTGTTGAGGATGACGTAGTCACCGCAGCCGGGGCACCAACGCACCTCCTGGTCGCTGGTGAAATCCTTGGCCTTCTGCGGCTCATCGGTCGTCGGGACCAGGCTGGTCTTGGTCAGCCCGGAAGGCGTCAACCCCAGGTCGCTGCCGATCAACTGGTCCGATGCGCGATCCGCGTCGCTTCTCGCTGTCGTCATGCGCTCGCTCCCACGCCCGCTGTGTCGTCTGAGACTTCGATGGTGGCCGCCGCCAATCGCGCGAACTTGCCCTTCTCGAGTTCCTTTTCCGCCAGAGTTCCGTCCAGCGCCGAATCGATGATGCCCTCGACCTCATCGGCCAGAAAAGCCATGCCCTCCACCTTCGTCACCGATTGGACGTCGATGAGGTACTTGCCCCGCAGCAAAAGAGCCAACTGTCCGAGGTTCATCTCCGGCAGGACCACCGTCGAGTACTTCCCCAGCACCTCGCCGAGATTCGTCGGGAACGGGTTGAGATTGCGCAGGTGGGCGTGGGCGACCTTGATGCCCTTGCGCCGGGCCCGGCGGCAAGCCTCGCCGATCGGACCGTAGCTGCTGCCCCAACCGAGGAGCAGCAGGTCGGCCTCACCGCTGGGATCGTCGACCTCAACGTCGGGAACCTTGATGCCGGCGATCTTCTCTTGGCGCAGCCGGACCATCAGGTCATGGTTCTTCGGCTCGTAGGAGATGTTGCCCGAGCCGTTGGCGGCCTCGAGACCGCCGATCCGGTGCTCCAGACCGGGTGTCCCCGGAACTGCGAACTGCCGGGCCAAGGTCTCGGGGTCACGCGCGTACGGCGCGAACGGCTCGCCCGATTTCGCAAATGTGTGCTTGATCGGTGGGTACGCCGAGGAATCGGAGATGTCGGGGATCGACCACGGCTCCGAACCGTTGGCGATCGCGCCGTCGGACAGGATGACCACCGGCGTGTGATAGGTGACCGCGATGCGGGCGGCCTCGACGGCGACGTCGAAGCAGTCCGACGGCGACCGCGGCGCCAGCACCGCCACCGGCGACTCACCGTTACGCCCGTAGAGCACCTGCAGCAGGTCTGCTTGTTCGGTCTTGGTCGGCAGGCCGGTCGACGGACCGCCGCGCTGCACGTCGATGACGATCAGCGGAAGCTCGGTCATCACGGCGAGACCCATGGCCTCCGACTTCAGCGAGATACCCGGACCCGACGTGCTGGTGATGCCGAGCGCGCCGCCATAGGACGCGCCGATCGCCGCGCCGATACCGGCGATCTCGTCCTCGGCCTGGAAGGTCAGCACGTTGAAGTTCTTGTGCTTGGACAGCTCGTGCAGGATGTCCGACGCCGGGGTGATCGGGTACGTGCCGAGCACGATCTGCAGATCACCGAGGTGGCCCGCGGTCACCAGACCGTAGGCCAGTGCGGTGTTGCCGGAGATCTGCCGGTACTCGCCGGTCTTGAGCTTGGCCGGCGACACCTCGTAGGTGGTGGCGAAAGCCTCGGTGGTCTCACCGAAATTCCAGCCCGCCTTGAGCGCGAGCACGTTGGCCTCGGCGACATCGGGTTTGCGGGCGAACTTCTCGCGGATGAACGCCTCGCTGTGCTCGAGCTCGCGGCCGTACATCCACGACAGCAGGCCGAGGGCGAACATGTTCTTGGCGCGCTGGCCGTCTTTTTTCGTCGCGCCGATGGCTTCGACGGCGCCGAGCGTGAGCGTGGTCATCGGGACCGCCTGCACCACGTAGTCGGACAGCTCGTCGCTCTCCAGCGGATTGGCGTCGTAGCCGACCTTGGCGAGATTGCGCTTGGTGAACTCGTCGGAGTTGGCGATGATCAGACCGCCGCGAGGCAGGTCGGACACGTTGGCCTTGAGTGCGGCGGGATTCATCGCCACCAGCACGTCGGGCCGGTCGCCGGCCGTCAGGATGTCGTAGTCGGCGATCTGGATCTGGAACGACGACACACCGGGCAGCGTGCCCTGTGGCGCCCGGATCTCAGCGGGGTAATTAGGTTGCGTCGCAAGGTCATTGCCGAACAGCGCGGCCTCGGAGGTGAATCGGTCACCGGTGAGCTGCATGCCGTCGCCGGAGTCCCCGGCGAATCGGATGACGACTTTCTCGAGCTTCTGCCGCGGGGCGGCGCCGGTACCGGCGTCACTACCGTTTTGACCCACGACCCTGCCTTTCACATCCGGTTGGCCGGCGCCGATGAGTCGCAAGACGAGGCTGCGATTGCACGGCGCGCCGATCGAGTTTCTTGTCTACCCGATTTTCCTGTCACTGGCAGTACCGATTATTGCACTTCTCTTAGGCTCCCCTGAACGCGACGCATCGGTTACCGGCAAGTAAAGAACGAAGAAATGGCCAGTTCAACCGCGCGCAGCCGCGGGGCGTGAGACATTTTTGTGGCTTTCGTCACTTTTTCGAGAATGTCATTCTCTAAGACTGGGTTACCCGTCGGTAGCTGTCAGCTAGCGCCCGCTAGCACCCCGGTGCGGGTCAGCCAGAGTGGCACCGACTACACGCGCCGCCGCTTCTCGAGCTCTTTTGCCACCAGCTCGCTCGCCAACTCGGCCGCCCGCCGGGGGTCAGCGCTCATGGCACGGTTGGCCGCATAACACGCGGTGAACATGTCGCCTGCGCCCGTGGTCTGCACATCCAGCACGCGCCACGCGGCGGGAACGCGGACGATCTCGCCTTCGGTGTAGATATGGCACCCCTCAGAACCGTAGGTCACCACGATCTCCGGTACCCCGAGCCGCTTGGCGGCCGCAGCGTCGAACGGTCCGTCCGCCACGACCACGGCCTCATCTTCTGCCAGCTTGAGGACATCGAGATGGACCAGGAGGTCCGCCGGGAAGTGGCGGTCCTCGACGAGTGGCCCCAACCGGTCGGCGCGCACCAGACCCTGGCCGTCGTAGGCGACGAAATGGCCGCGTTCGGAGAGAAGCTCCAGCGTCTCGGCCGGGAAGTCGGTGCGCAGCAGCGGCGCCAGGTGCACCCAGGTGGTCTCGGGGTCGGCGGCCGCGATCTCAGCCGCACCCCACACGGGGCCGATCGCGTCGACCGCCATGTGGCGATGGTCGACATCGTCGTAGTCCAGGCGGAACGCGCTGGTCCGATCGGAGGGAAGAACCCGGACGAGGTCACCGAACCGGTCGAGCAGCGGATCGAAGAGCTCGTGGTCCTCTTCGGCGCCGAGGGCCACGATTCGGCCGGGGCAGCCGGAGGCCTGCAGCGCTACGCCGGCGAACGACGCGCAGCCGCCCGGACTCCTGGGCGCCCCGTTGATGACATCGATCGCCAGGTTTCCCAGCACGGTCACACCGTTGATGAGTTCTCGCGGCACCGATCGATCTCCCGGGTCTTCTTCGGCGCGTTCTCGACACCGTGGGGCGAAATGCTATCGGGGAATGCTGGGATTCGACGATTCAGCCGGGTCAGACAGGCAGGTTGTAGGGCGTCACGACCTGGATCGGTGTCGGCCGGAGGGGCTCGGTGGGCAGCGCTCCGTGCCGCTGCAGAATCGATCGGATCGCCAGCCGGGCGTCGGTACGCAGATCGTTGTGCAGCACCACCGAAATGCGGCCGTCCCGCAGCAGACGGCGATTGTCGGCGTCGAGGTCATGGGCTACGAAAACATGGCAGACGCGTCCGATCTTTTCGAATGCTGCGACGGCCGCGGTGTTGCCGCCACCGGGCGAGTAGACCGCCCCGACGCCCGGATTCCGTTCCAGCGCCTCAAGGACGAGCCGTTCGTTGGTGGCATCGATACCGTCGCTGTCGCTCACCTCGACGATCCCGCGCCCAGATCCGCGCAGACCGCTTCGGAATCCGACCTCCCGCTCCCCCTCACCGCGAAACGCCGCGCGGCTGACCGTGATCAGCACGTCGGATGGGGCCGTGCCGAGCCACTGGTTGACGAGGTAGGCGGCAGTCACACCGGCTCCGTGGTTGTCGATGCCGACGTAGGCGCACCGGGTGCTCGACGGAACATCGGTCGCGTACGTCACCACCGGGACTCCGGAGGCCACCAACCGGTCGATCGCTTCGGCGACCTCGGGTGCGTCCTGCGCCTTGAGCACCACACCGTGGCTGCCGCGGATCTTGGCCAGCGTGTCGACCATCTGCGTTGTCGATCCCGACTCCCACAGGTGGAAGCGCGCCCGCACCATGGCGGGCGCGAACACCGGAAGCTCCGCCTCGACCGCCGCGCGGAACGCGTCGGAGAAGCGTTGCGGGGTCTGCATGACCACATCGATCAGATACCGGCGGCCGTTGAGGCGCAGCTGGGCCCGCTGTTTGTCGAGATCGGCGATCGCCTGCACCACCTCGGCGCGGGTGTTCTCCCGGACGCCGGGCCGATCGTTGAGAACCCGGTCGACGGTGGCCTCGCTCAGCCCGGACTGCTGGGCGATCTCACGGACCTTGTAGCGATGCGCCACACCTGGCCTCCGTCTGCGACTCGATGCTGAGGTCTTTTTGATGGATTCATGCTGTTGAATGCGGTGCCGATCACAGCAAGACTATCTGCCATGGCAACGCCCCTCCGCACATCGGTCGACACACCGTCGCCCTGGCTCGGCGAGTCCGATTTCGACCTGGACGATTTCCGCGCTCAGGTCGAGCGCGACACCGACCTCGCCGATTACCCGCTCGCCCATGACGTTCGCTCCAACGTCCTCGTCTACACGGCGCACGACATGGCTGGATACGACAGGCGTGCCCTGCAGTCGGAGTTGATTCGCGCGCTCGCAGACGGCCCCGGGGTCGTCGTATTCACCCAGGCGTTCGAGCACGGCGTCGTCGATCGCGCCAGCGAGGCGTTCTTCGCGCTCATCGAGGCGCAGCGCGCCGACGGCCTGGCGGCGGGCGACCACTTCGGAAAGCCCGGCGCCAACGACCGAATCTGGAACGCCGCGCAGAAGCTGGCGCTGCACGACCCTGCTGTCTTCGCCGACTACTACGCCAACGACGCGCTGGCCGTGGTGTGCCAGGCCTGGCTGGGACCCCGCTACCAGGTCACCTCCCAGGTCAACGTCGTCAACCCCGGCGGCAACGCCCAGGTCCCGCACCGCGACTACCACCTCGGCTTCGTCCCCGACGCGCACCTCGCCTCGTACCCCGCGCACGTGCACCGCACGTCGCCGGTGTTGACGCTGCAGGGCGCGGTCGCGCACTGCGACATGCCGCTGGAGAGCGGGCCCACGATGCTGCTGCCGCACTCGCAGCGCTTCGCCGGCGGTTACATCGCGTTCAACCGCCCCGAGTTCATCGACTACTTCGCGAGCCGCCAGGTGCAACTTCCGCTGCAGAAGGGCGACGCGGTGTTCTTCAACCCGGCGCTGTATCACGGTGCGGGATCGAACATCTCAACAGGATCTTCGCAGATCAGACGTATCGCGAACCTGATGCAGATCTCGTCGCCGTTCGGACGGGCGATGGAGGCACTGGACCGCACCGCGATGGTGCGCGCCGTCTACCCGGCCCTGCGCGCGATGCAGGCCGCCGGACGGCCGCACCGCGATCTGGAGAACGCGGTGGTCGCCACCGCCGAGGGCTACGCCTTCCCCACCAATCTCGACAGCGATCAGCCGATCGGCAGCCTGGCACCTGCCAGCCAGGTGGACACGGTGCTCGACGCGTTGGCCAACAACCTCACCCAAGAAGACCTCGACATCGCACTTCGCGATCAGAACGAACGGAGAAACCCATGACCACCCTCGGCTTGATCGGACTCGGCCGGATCGGTGCATTCCACACCGAGACGCTGATGAATCTTGCCGGCCTGTCCGGACTGGTCATCACCGACGAGCGGACGGACGTCGTCAAGGAGGTCGCAGCGAAATACGGTGCCACGCCCGCGGATTCGGTCGAGGCGCTGCTGTCTTCCGGGATCGACGGTGTCGTGGTCGCCGCGGCCACACCCGCTCACGCGGAGCTGACGCTGGCCGCCGTGGAGCGCGGACTGCCGACGTTCTGCGAGAAGCCGATCGCATCGACGGCCGCCGAGAGCGCCAGGGTGGCCGAGATCATCGCCCGCTCGGGGGTTCCGGTGCAGGTGGGTTACCAGCGCCGGTACGACGCGGCGTTCACCGCCGTCAAACGCGCCGTCGACGACGGCTCGCTGGGCGCGCTGCACACCGTGCGCAGCACCACGATGGATCCCGCTCCCCCGCCGATGGACTACATCAAGGGCTCCGGCGGCATCTTCCGTGACTGTGCGGTCCACGATTTCGATGTGGTGCGCTGGGTCACCGGGCAGAACGCCGTCGAGGTCTACGCCACCGGCAGCGTACAGGGCGATCCGCTGTTCACCGAGTACGGCGACGTCGACACCGCCGCGATCGTGGTGCGCTTCGACGGCGGCGCGCTCGGCGTGGTGTCCGCCGCACGCTACAACGGCCGCGGCTACGACTGCCGCTTGGAGGTCCACGGGTTCGACGACACGATCGTTGCCGGGTGGGACCAGGGTGCGCCGGTGCGCAACGCCGATCCGGCGAACGACTTTCCGAGCGGCCAGCCCCACCACTTCTTCATGGACCGTTTCACCGAGGCGTTCCGCACCGAGCTGAGCGAGTTTGTGAAAGTCGTTGAGGGCGGCCCGGTCAAGGGCGCCACCGTCGCCGATGCGGTCGAGGTCGCGTGGATGGCGGAAGCGGCTTCAGAGTCCCTGCGCCGGGGCGTCCCGGTATCGATCGAGTCGGTCAAGAAGTCGGCCACGAAGGAGACCCAGAAGTGAAGATCGCAGGTGCACCGATCTCGTGGGGGGTGTGCGAGGTACCGGGCTGGGGTTACCAGCTGACGCCCGACCGCGTGCTCGCCGAGATGAAGCAGGCCGGCTTGGCTGCCACCGAACTCGGCCCCGAGGGCTTCCTGCCGGCCGACTCCACCGAACTCGTGGAACTCCTTGACGGGTACGGGCTCTCGTGTGTCGGCGGGTTCGTCCCGGTGGTGTTGTTCAAGGACGACCATGATCCGGCCGACGACCTTGCCGGGCCGTTGGAGTCACTGGTCGCCGCCGGATCCGGTGTCGTGGTGCTGGCGGCCGCGACGGGTCAGGACGGCTATGACGATCGGCCGATGCTCGACGAGCCCCAATGGGCCACGCTGCTGAGCAATCTGGACCGGCTCGCCGAAATCGTCGCCGCCCGCGGTTTGACGGCGGTGTTGCACCCGCACGTCGGCACGATGGTGGAGAACCGCGCCGAGGTGGACCGCGTGCTGACGGGATCGACCATCCCGCTGTGCCTGGACACCGGCCACCTCCTCATCGGCGGAACCGATCCGCTGGCGCTCACCAAGGCGGTACCGGAGCGGGTCGCGCACGCTCACCTCAAGGATGTCAACGCCGGGCTGGCCGCCAAGGTGCAGTCCGGTGAGCTGACCTACACCCAGGCCGTCGCCGCGGGCATGTACGTGCCGCTCGGCGCCGGCGACATCGACATCGCCGGCATCGTCAAGACGTTGGAGGACAACGGCTATGACGGGTGGTACGTGATGGAGCAGGACAAGATCCTCGACGCAGATCCTGGCGGCGCTCCCGAGGCAGAGGGTCCGCTGGCCGACGTCCTCGCCAGCGTCGCCTTCCTGCAGGGCGCTGCCGCGCGCGTCTCATCGTGAGCCTTCGGATCGGGGTGCTCGGCGCGTCACGCATCGCCGAATCGGCCATCGTCGGTCCTGCCCAGGAGCTGGGCCACCGCCTGGTCGCCGTGGCGGCGCGTGATCCGCAGCGCGCCACCCTGTTCGCCGAGAAGTACGGGGTCGAGCGGGTGCTGCCGTCCTATCAGGACGTCGTCACCGACCCCGAGGTCGACGTCGTCTACAACCCGTTGGCCAACTCGCTGCACGCCCCGTGGAACCTGGCCGCCGTCGCGGCGGGCAAACCGGTGCTGACGGAGAAGCCGTTCGCCCGCAACCGCGAGGAGGCCCGTCGTGTCGCGGCGGCCGCCGGCGCTGCGGGTGTCACGGTGATGGAGGGATTCCACTACCTGTTCCATCCCGTCACCCGGCGCGCCCTCGAGCTCGCGGGCGACGGCACCCTGGGAGAGCTCATCCGCGTCGAGGTCCGGATGGGCATGCCCACACCGCAACCCGGCGATCCGCGCTGGTCGCTGGAACTGGCCGGCGGCGCGCTGATGGACCTCGGCTGCTACGGCCTGCACATCATGCGCAGGTTCGGCGTGCCGTCGGTGGTCCGGGCGACCGCTGGCCTGCACAGCCCCGACGTTGACGCGTGGTGCGACGTGGAACTCGAGTTCCCTTCGGGTGCAACCGGATTGTCCACCCACACGATGGTCGCCGACGAGTACTCGTTCACGCTGCGGGTGGTCGGGACGAAGGGGGAAGCCTTCGTGCACGACTTCATCAAGCCGAACGACGACGACAGGGTCACCATTCGCACCGACGACGGCACCACCGTCGAACACCTCGGCAAGAGAACGTCCTACACCTATCAGCTGGAGGCGTTCGCCGCTCACGTCCAGCGGGGCGAACCGGTGCCGCTCGATACCGACGATGCCGTGGCGAACATGGCCCTCATCGATGACGCGTATCGCGCGGCGGGTATGCCGCCGCGGTGAGTCCGTCGCGGGCCGGCATGCTGGCCAACCGCACATAGGACGACGCGGCCTCGGCCCGATTGGTCGCGCGCAACTTCCTGAGCACCCTTTTCACGTGGGACTTCACCGTGCCCGGCGAGATCACCAACTCGTCGGCGATCTGCTGGTTGGTGCGCCCGGCGGCCATCAGGCGGAGAACCTCGACCTCACGGCGGGTGAGCATCGACAGAGCGCGCGTCTGCACCTCGGCCAACGACTGCGCCGCCGGACTGCGTTCCACCGGTTCGATCTTGCGCAGGTCCAGGTCCGCGTCCTGAAGCGCCCGGGCCGCCTCGTCCGCGGTGGCCAGCGCGCGGCGGACATCGGCCTGCTGGCGGCGCATCCTCTCCAGCAGCACCGTCCGTTCATAGGCGTACCCGAAGCCCTCCGCGAACGCCCATACCGTGTCCCGGTCGATCTCATCGACAACCCGGCCTGAGTACAGCCGGTCGGCGTGCAGGAACCCGATCACCTTGCCTGTCGGCATCACCGGAGCCGCCACGTAGGAATGGGTCAGAGAGAAGTCGACGATCGGACGGTTGACGCGCGGATCGTTGCGGGCGTCGCGCACGATCGCGGGGGCGTGGCGACGGATCATCTCGGTTTCGAGCAACATGTGATCCAACGGCGGCGCCACCGACTGCGCGAACTCGACCATCTTCTCCGCGCCGGCCCGGTCCGGGCCGAAATACGCTGACTCCATGACCATTCGGCCCTCGTGCACGCGAAACAGCACGGCACGGTCGAAGCCACACGACTCGACCAGTTCACGTGGCGCGCGGTCGACGATCGTCGCGACATCGTCGACGACACGCAGCTTGCTCAGGCCCTCCTGCACCTGCAGCAGCGCGAACGTCCGCCGCCCCGCACCGTCCTCGATCAATTCGCGTTCCAGCGACGCCAGGTCGAGGACGGCCTCGAGTGCGTTGAGCGCGGTCTCGTCGCCGAGGGCTTCGAGGGCATTGCGCACCACGGTGGCTTTCGCGTCGACCGCCTCGGCCACGACCGCCACCGGGTCGTCGTTCGGGTCGATGTCGCAACCGAGGAAAGCTTCGCGATAGCGGCGTGCCGCCTCGGAATCCTTGACCGGGCGCGACGCCCAGCCCGGGTGGTCACCGTCGGCAAGAGTGTCGACCGGCGGAGTTTCGGGCAGGCCGCTCACAACATTCACGATGATGACTTTCCTCCGACCGGGCGGCGGTTGCGGGCGGATTGCCGGACAACAGGTCAATTGACCTCAATGGGGGTCACGAGTCCTCCCCAACGGGGGATCGATTTGCCGAGGAGCGTGGCAGAGGCTGATGGATATGCCATCCACCACCGTCTCGGACCTCGATCTGCTCACCACTGCGCAGGGCATCGCCAACCCGTATCCGCTGTACGACCGGCTTCGGCACCTCTCCCCGGTGGCGGGCTACCGGGACTGGCCACCGGGGACCATCCCCGGCGCCGACGAACCTGTCTCCGCGTGGGCCCTCTTCCGCTACGACCAGGTGTTCGCCGCCGCACGGGACAACGCGACATTCTCGTCCCGGGATCCGCTGCAGGAGGCGTCCTCGGCGCCGAGCCTGATGCTGGTCAACACCGACCCTCCCCAGCACGAGGTCGAGCGGAAGCTGGTCAGCCAGGCGTTCTCCCCGCGCCGGGTCAAGCGCCTCGAAGGCTGGCTGGGTGACCTGGTGCCACGCCTGCTCGACGACCTTGGTGATGGTGATGTCGAGGTGATGGGGTTCGCCGCCGAGATACCCACGCGCGCGATGGTGCGCCTTCTGGGGCTACCCGACGGCGATCACATCCGTTTCAAGCAGTGGGCGAACGCGTTCATGCTGTCGTCGTCACTCACCCCGGAGCAGCGCATCGCCAGCAACGAGGAAATGGTGACCACCTTCGCCGACCGGCTCGCCGAACACACCGCCCGGCTGGCGGAGCACCCCGCCAGCGACGACGTCGAGGACGCCGAGGACCTCATCTCCGCACTGCTGCGGGCCGAGGTCGGCGGGCAGCGGCTGACACCCGAGGAGATCGTGCGGTTCTGTGTGACGCTGGTGGTCGCCGGCAGCGAGACCACGACATTCCTGATCGGCAACCTGCTGCACGCGATGGCACGCGAGCCCGAGATCACGGAGCGCCTGCGCGCCGACCGCACACTACTGAACGCGTTCGTGGAGGAGGCGATGCGGCTCGACGGTCCCCCGCAACGCCTCTTCCGCATTGCCACCCGGGATGTCGAGTTCGGCGACAAGGTGATTCGCAAAGGCGACTGGGTTGCGCTGTTCTTCGGCTCGGCGAACCGCGATCCGGAGGTGTTCCCCGATCCGAACCGGCTGGATCTCGATCGACCCAACATCCGTCAGCAGCTGTCGCTGGGACACGGTCTTCACTTCTGCCTCGGCGCATCGCTGGCGCGCCTGGAAGTCATCGCCGTGCTCAATGCTGTCCTGGACCGCTACCGCACGATCGCGCTCACCGACGATCCCGGCACCAAACAGACGGCCAGCCTGCTGACCCATGCCTATGTCCGTCTGCCGCTGCACCTGTCATGACCGCGATCACGAACGAGTCGCGCAACGTCGAGGCGACGTTGGCGATCTACGCCGCGGTGCCCGATGGCGATCTGCAGACCGCACTCGACCATCTGGACCCGCAAGTGCGCATCACCTACTACGGCACCGACGAGATCCCTTATGCCGGTGACTATCACGGCATCGACGAAGCCGTCACGTTCTTCACCAAGGTGGGACAGACGATCGCCATCACCGAGATGGAGGCGTGGAAGTTCATCGAGCAGGGCGACGACCTGGCGACGTGGGGCAGGCAGCGGTTCCGGCGGTTGGACACAGGCCACGAATGGGAGTCGGAGTTCGCGCACATCATCACGTTGCGGGACGGTCGTTGGCTGCATTTCCGGGACTTCATGAACTCGGCGTTGACTCTGAAAGCGTTCAGCGGCCCGGCGGCTTGATCAGTTCCCCGGCGGCAGCAGCATCGTCTGCCACGTCTGATTCCCTTGTGCCCCCTGGGCGAGGTCCGACTGGGTATACCGACGACCATCGGGCGCGAGGTAACTTCCCGTGGCAGGGTCGTATTCTGCGGCGGCCAGGGCGGGTCCCGGCGCAAGCTGGGGGACGTCCTGGCCGGACAGTGTGGCGTTCGGGTCGCCTTTCCAGTTGAAGCCGTCGTTGAGCGGTACGTACGGTGCGTCACCCTCGCACAGCGACACCGTCGGCCCGCGTTTGCCCGGCACGGTCTGGCACGGAATATTGCGTGCGCCGCGCACATTGAACGGCGACTGCTGCGGCACCCGGCAGTAAAGGTCGCCAGGGGGGCGTTCGGGGTAGTCCTCGAACACCGCTGAACGTTGTTGCTGCGCAGGCAGAAAGCCGGTGCTGCACGGTGGCGGCAGGTTGATGTTCAAGTTGAAGCTCAGGTACTGGCCCCGGTAGTCCTGTTTCGTGTCGACGTTGGCCACCAAACCAGCCTGGGCCGCGGACACGACCTGGGGAAACAGGACGAGAAGTTGTTCGATGCCGTCGTGGTAGGTCACTGCGACGTCGGCGACGCTCACCAGGTTCGCCAGCAGGACCGGGAGTGTGGGGCTGACGCGGTCGACCAGCTGACGTACGGCATCGGCCGCCGGGCCCCCGTCCTCGAGAACCCGCGCGACGGTCTGGTCGTGGGTCTGCAGCTGGGTGGTCACCGCGGCCACCTGTGATGCCCATGTCCGGATCGCGTCGGAGGTGCGGGTCTGGGAGTCCAGTACGGGCCGCGACTCGTCGATCAGGGTGATCAGCGGGTCCAGATGCGCACGGGCGTCGATCGCGAGTTGGGTTGAGCCCCTGACGATTCGCGACAGTTCCGGGCCGAGTCCACCGACCGCCGTATAGGACTCGTCGATGACGGTTTCGAGGTTGTCACCCGGAATCGCCTGCAGGCCGGCGTTCGCATCGGCGAGCAGCGTGTTGACGTCCGGCGGCACCGACGTGTCGGCGAGTCGGATCACGTCACCGTCCCGCAACGCCGGTGCGTCGCCGGTGCGCGGCAACAACGCCACGTACTGCTCACCGATCGCCGACTGGCTGTGCACCTCCGCCCGCAGATCCGACGGGACGTCGATGCCCGACTTCAGCGACAGCACCGCCTCCACCCCGGTCGGGGTCAGTCGCACCGTCTGCACCCGCCCGACCTCGGTGCCGCGATAGGTGACGTTCCCGCCGCCGTAGAGACCGCCGGTCTTCGGCAGTTCGACGGTGACCGTGTACCGGCCGACGCCGAACAGTTCGGCGGGCAACTTCATGAAGCGCAGCGTCATCAAGGCGATCGCCACCAGGGCGATGACCGTGAACACCACGAGTTGGATCTGCATTCGCCTGTCGAGTCGCATCTAGGGCCCCTGATCCCAGCGGTAGGGCACCGTCAGCGGATTGGCCTGGGTGTAGGGGCTGGGAAACTGGCCGATGGTGCGGCCCCATTGCAGTTCGAGCGCGGTCAGGTCACCTTCCCACCGGGTTCCGGTGAACATGCCTGCGTCGATGCGGCTGAGCGTGAGGTCGGCGATCGCGGTCAGGTTGGCGTAGTCGCCGCGCTGCCACTTCTCGATGGTCTCGTTCGGAAACGGGAACGTCGGGATCAGCGACAGCGCCCTGGTCATGCTCGGACCGGCATCGGCCAGCGATTCGAGCACCGGACCGAGGTCGGTGATCTCCTTGACGAGGTTGTCCTTCGTCTTGTTCACCGAATCGACGGTCAGCGCACTGAACTTGCCGAACTGATCGGCAGCGTCCACGAGGTTCTGCCGCTCACCGTTGAGTACGGCGAGCGCGGCGGGAATGGTTTCCAGGGCGTGATCGAGCACCGGACGTTGCTCCGCGAATTGACCGACGAGGTTGTTGAGACTTTCCGTGGCGGCGATGATGTCGCCGGTCTGCTCACTGACGTTGCGCATGAAGGTGTCCAGCTGACTGATCATGCTGCGCAGATCCTGCTCGCGGCCACGGAATGCGGTGGAGAGCGCCTCGGTGATGTCCTGCACCTGACCGAGGCCGCCGCCGTTGAGCACGATCGACAGCGCGGCCAGGGTCTGCTCGGTGCTCGGGAACGCGCCACCACGCGACAGCGGGATCACCGATCCGTCGTGAAGTCTGCCTTCCGGTGCAACGTCGGCGGGCGGCGCCAGCTCGATGTGCAGCGATCCCAGGATGCTGGTCAATCCGATTGTCACGGTGGAGTTCTCGGGAAGGACCACGTCGCCGTTGAGGCGCATCGTCAACAGGGCATGCCAGCCCTGCCGCTCGATCTTCGTCACCGTGCCAACGTCGACGTCCCCGACGCGAACCCGCGAATTCTGCTGGATGTTGTTCACATCCGGCAGCTGGGCCTGGATCACGAATGCGCCGGGGCCGCGACCCTGGGTACCGGGCATCGGCAGCGAGTTCAGCCCGTGCCAGTCGGCGCAGCCGGATGTCCCCGTCAGGAGAGCGACGGCCAGCAGGGTCGCTCCGATCCTCCACCACGGCCGGTAACTCACGAACCACCTCCGTTGGGGGGCAACATCATTCCGGACAGGCCCGTGGCCGGGTCGGTGGCTTCGGCGGCCAGGGGCTGCTGAGGTGCGGGCGGCATGAAGCCGGGCCGCATCCAATCCTCGCTGTAGGTGATCTCGTTGGGCCGGGCCTGGGCTCCGACGAGGAGGTTCTCTCCGATCGGGGGAAAGTTGTACTGCCGGTTCTTGACGATGGGCGCCAGGTACTGGGCACACAGCTTGGCCGACTGCTCGGCATTGCTTCGCGACGCCGCCTGGATCGCACCGCAGATGAAGCTGATCGGGTTGGCGAAGTTGTTCACCGCCAACGCTCCTGTCAGCGATCCATTGGCGGGCTCGAAAATGTTGTAGAAGTTCGCCACCGTTCCGGGAGCGATGTGCAGTGTCTGCTTCAGATCGTCGAGACTGGCGACCAGCACCTCGCTGATCGATGCCAGCGTGTCGGTCGCGGTCCCGATCTGTTCCCGGTTGTCGTCCGCGAAGCTCTTGACGTCACCGATGACGCCGCCCAGATCCTCCACTGTCCGCGCCACCTTCTGCGGGTCCTCGGCGACCAACGACGTCACCGACGCCATGTTCTTGTTGAGTTGCTCGAGTAGGTCGGCGCTGTCGTGAAGGGCGGACACCAGTGTCGACAGATTGGTGAACGTCGCGAAGATGTCATTGCTGTGATCACCGAGCGTCCCCAAAGCCTGCGACAGAGTGGTGACTGTCTCGCGAATGCCCGCACCCTGCCCGCGCAGGTTGTCGGCGGCGGAGTTGATGAACGCCCCGAGAGTGCTCACTCCGTCCGGGCCCGCCGGCTGCAGCAGCTTTGTCAAGCGCTGCAGTTGAACTCGCACGTCGTCCCACTCGACGGGGACGGCGGTGCGTTCCCGCGGGATCACCGTCTGCGTGGGCATGACGGGTCCACCGGTGTAGGCGGGGGTCAGCTGGATCGCCCGGCCTGTTACGAGTTGGGGCGACAGGATCACCGCCTTGGCCTCCGCGGGGATCGGGTACTGCGGGTCCACCCAGAACGTCACTTTGGCGCGGGTCGGCTGCGGTTCGATACTGTCTACCCGCCCCACGGGCACACCGAGGATCCGCACGTCGTCACCGGCGAACAGCCCGTTGCTGTTCTCGAAATAGGCTGTCACCCAAATTCTTCCGGACTGGTCGGTGTTGCGCACGATGACGACCAGCCCGGCGGCGAGGGTCGATACCAGGATCGCCGCCAGCACCCGACGGGATCGGCGCAGTACACGGATCACGGCTGGCCGTCCGGTTGCAGCGCGGGCGGCCCCGGCGGCGGACCGCCGGGCGGTGGCGCGGGCAGTGGCTCCCGATACGGATAACGGGGATCGCCGGGATTTCCGGTGATGGCGTCCGGCAGGTTGAGGTGGGGTTCGCCGCCCTGGCCCGTGCGCGGGTACGGCACCGGCAACGCCGGTGTGCCCTGCTGGCCGGTCTGCGGGTCGGTCAACTCCGACGGAGCCAGTACATTCGGATCCAGTCCCAGGTCGGAGAACGCGGCGTCGACGAACGGCTGCACGAACTGCCCCGGCAGCAGGTTGGCCACGTAGGCCTTGAAGAACGGCCCGGACGACAGCGACTCCCCCAGCGACATCGCGTACTTGTTGAGCAGTTTGACGGCCTGCTGCAGCCGTTCCTTGCGGTTGTCCACGATCGCCAGCACCCCGTTGAGCTTGTCCAGCGCCGGCCTCAGCTGCTGACGGTTCTCGGCGATGAAGGCCTTCAACTGCCGGGAAGCTGCCGAGATGCTGGTCCAGATCTGATCGACGGCATCGCTCTGGGTGCGAAGCTGCACCAGCAGCGCGTTCGTGTCGGCGATCATGCGGGCGATCTGATCGCTGCGGTTGGCGAGGACTCCGGTTGCTTCGGCGGCGTTGTCGAGCAGATTGCGCAGCTGTGCGTCTCGTTCGTTGAGCGTCTGGGCGAAGCGCGACACACCCTGCACTGCATTCCTGAGTTCCTCTGGGGTGTCGGCGAACGTCTCTGACAGCGTCGACAACGACTCGGAGAGTTGGTCGGTGTCCAACCCGCTGATGGTGTCTGCGAGATCGCCCAGCGCGTCGGGCAATTGGTAGGGCGACGCCGTGCGGTCGATCGGAATGGCACCGTCGAGTTGTCCCCCGCCGCGTGGCACGACGGCCAGCATCTTGGTACCGAGCAGGCTCTTGGTCTTGATCGCCGCCTCGGTCTCCTCGCCCATCCGGATGTTCTTGTCCACGCTGAAACGCACGAGCACAGCGTTCCCGGCCAGGTCGATGTCGGACACCCGGCCGGCCGGATACCCGGCGACCTCGACGGTGGCGCCGGTGAAAAGGCCGCCCGCATCAGCGAAGTAGGCGGAGTAGGTCCTCACCTGATTCACGAGGGGAAGATTCTGGTACTGGAGCGCGCCGATCACGAGCACGGATACCACCGCGACGCCGATCGTCCCGAGCACCAAGGGGTTGCGTTCAGAAAATGACTTCATTTGGGGGCGCACCGCCCGGTGTCCTGTCCGGCGATCTTCACATACACCGGCTGGCCGCCCTTTCCGTTGACCTTCACGACGATCTCGCAGAGATAGAAGCTGAAGAAGTCGCCGTACATGCCTTGCCGGCCCAGAGCCCGGTACTTGTCGGGCAAGGTGTTGAGCAGGTTGTCGAGATAGGCGTGGTCGGCAACGGCGATCGCGGCGGCCCGGTCGGTCTCATGGACAAGCTTCGAAAACGGCGCCCGAGACTGGGACAGCAGATCGGCGATGGACGAAGCGGCTGCGTCGGTGTACGCCAACGCATTCGAGAGATCCACCTTGCGTTCGGCGAGTCCCCGGACCAGTTCCGACAATGACGTCACCGCGGTGTCGAGGCGGTCAGTCTGGCTGCCCAGCGATCCGAGGACGACGTTGAGGTTGTCGACGACCTGTCCGATGAGCATGTCCCGGTCGGCCAGGGTGTTGGTGACCGCGGCGGCCTGCTGCAGAAACGACCCGATGGTGGCGCCCTGCCCCTGAAGTGCCGAGATCAGCTGGCCGCTCAGCTCATTGACCTGACCGGGGTCGAGCGCACGGAACAGCGGCTTGAACCCCCCGATGACGGAGTCGAGGTCCAGGGCAGGCTGTGTCCTGTTCACCGGTATCGTCGCGCCGGGTTGCAGGGTCGCGAGGTCGCCGGTTCCCTCCTCCAACGCCAGGTACCTGCCACCGATCACGTTGTCGTAGCGGATCGCCGCCCGGGTTCCCTCGGTGAGCACCACCGTGTCGTCGGTGGTGAACTCGACCCGAACGGTCGCGTCGGGATTGAACGTGATCGCTTCGATCTTGCCGACCTCGACCCCGGCGATCCGGACCATGTCGGAACCGGTGAGACCCGAAACGTTGGTGAACTCGGCGAAGTAGTTTCTGCCGCCACCGAACCGGAACTGCGCGAACACCGTCACCAACGCGAAGGCCCCGAGGGCGCACACCGTCAGGAAGACTGCCAGGCGCCAGGCCGCGCCCCTGAAGTCGTCCTTCATGATGTCGTCTCCTGCGGTCGATGGTGTGAGGTCACGGAGTGGGCCACCCGGGTGGGCCGGGCGCAGGTCCCGGGAGGCACTGTCTGATGCTCGGCGGCTCGGGGACCGCGCGCGTCACCGGCAGGTAATCGGCCCAACACGGATGGCCGACACCGGGATTGGGCCTGATATCGAGGCCGGTACCCCAGCCGGTGTTGGTGACGAGTTGGCGGACCGGGAAGTTCTTGGTGGCGTCCGGCAATGACCCGCAGCCCGGTTGTCCGCCCGGCCCACCCTTGGCGGCGACGACGGGCAGATTGGCGGGATACACGTAGGGGTCGTTTCCGAACAACAGACCGACATCGAGTTTGATCGAGCGTCCGTTCCCGCCGCCCCAGGCGTCGAACCCGCCGTTGTCGAGGAACCATGTCGCGCCCTGCAGCCAGCAGGTGTAGACGGGGCTGTATTTCGATAGCAGCCGGGTTGTCGATTCGAGCGTGCCCACCAGTCCGACGAGGCTGTCCTTGCTGGACCCGAGAAGCTGCGTGCCCGAACGGGCCAAGCCAATGGTGTTGAGCAGCAAGGTGTCCAACTCTGAGGAATGGTCGACCACCGTCGCGCTGGAGGTGCTCGCGCCGTCAAGGACGGTGATGATGTCGGCTGCGGCCGCGGCGTAGGTGTCGTTGAAGTTCTTGAAGGACCGCCAGTCCTGCCGGATGGTGTCGTTGCGTTCGTTGAGCGCAGTGAGAACGACGTTCAGGTCCGTGGTGGCCTGCCCCATCCGCTCACCCTGGCCGCGGACACCGTCGGCGAGGGCGGTGAGCACCGCGTTGAGTTTCGACGGGTCGACCTTCTGCAGCAGATCGGACAGGTTGCCGAAGAGGGTGTTGACCTCGGTGCTGACATTCGTGGACTGCACCACCGCACCGGCGGCCAGCCGCTCCGGGCTGGGGTCGGCGGGGTACACCAGGTCGACGAACTTCGCCCCGAATGCCGTGGTGGCCTGGATCTGTGCCTCGACGTTTGCCGGGATGAACTGGATCTGATCGGGATCGATGGCCAGCTGCAGACTGGCCCGCCCGGAGCCTCCGGCGACGCTGGTGACCCGGCCGACCTCGACGCCGCGCAGCTTCACTTTCGCGCCGGTCTCCATCACCAACCCGGATCGGTTCGCCATCAGCGTGACCGGGATCGTGGACCGGAACGTCCCGTTGTAGACGGTGGCGGTGACGAGCAGGAACGCGGCGATCACCGCGAGCAGCATGGCCGTCCACCACGCGTTGTGAAGGCGGGCTTCGCCCTGTCGCGGCTGCACGCTAACCGGCCAGGTTGAAGTTGCCGGTCTGGCCGTAGACGGCCAGCGAGATCATCACGATCTCCACGGCGGCCACCACCATCGACGTGCGCACCGCGCGACCGACCGCTTCACCGACGCCCGCCGGACCACCGGCCGCGGTGAAGCCGTAGTAGGTGTGCACGAGCATGATCACCACCGTCATCGCCAGGCACTGGAAGAACGACCAGATGAGGTCGGTCGGGCTCAGGAACGTGCCGAAGTAGTGGTCGTAGACACCGGACCCCTGCCCGTAGATGACCGTGGTGCCGAACCGGGCTGCGAAGAACGCCATCATCACGGCGATGCAGTACAGCGGGATCACCACGACGACGCCCGCGAGCACCCGCGTGGCCGCCAGGTAAGTCACGCTGCGGATGCCGATCACCTCGAGCGCGTCGATCTCCTCGTTGATCCGCATCGCGCCCAGCTGAGCGGTGGCCCCCGCACCGATCGTCGCCGACAGCGCTACCGACGTCGTACCGGGCACGATGAGCCGCACGTTGAAGAACGCCGAGGCGAATCCCGTCAGCGCCTCGAAACCGACCGACGCCAACTGGTTGTATCCCTGGACCGCCACCAGAGCGCCGGTCGTCATCGTCAGGAAGCCGACGATCGCGACCGTCCCGCCCACCACCGCGAGCGCGCCGCTGCCCAGCCCCATCTGCGCGATCAACCGCAGCAACTCGGTGCGGTAGTGGACGACGGCGTCGGGAATGGCCGCCAGCGTCTCGGCGTAAAACCGCGCCTGGCCGCCGATACGGTTCCAGCCGGCGGCGAATCCTTCGGCGAAGTGGACCAGCCGGCCGGCCGGCCGGCTGGGTGCGCTGGCGCTCATCTGGTCACCGTCACGACACCGTGAACTGGATACCGACCGCGGTCACGATCACGTTGATCGCGAACAGCACCATGAACGTGAACACCACGGTCTCGTTGACCGCGTTGCCGACTCCGGCGGGACCACCGCCGACGTAGACACCCTTGTAGCAGGCGATCAGGCCCGCCGCGAGACCGAAAAGAGTTGCTTTGCAGAGCGATACGATGACGTCGCCGACGCCGGTGAGCAACGTCATGCCCGAGATGAACGCACCCGCAGAGACGTTCTGGATGTATACGCAGAAGATGAACGCACCCGCGAGGCCGACGATGATCACCGATGCCGACAACGCCAGGGCGACGGTGGTGGCCGCGAGAACGCGTGGAACGACCAGTGACTGAATCGGATTGATGCCCATCACCCGCAGCGCATCGAGTTCGTCGCGAATCGTGCGCGCTCCCAGGTCGGCGCACATCGCCGTCGCTCCGGCACCCGAGACCACCAGTACCGTGACAATCGGCCCGATCTGGTTGACGGTTCCGATCGCCGCGCCGGCACCCGAGAAGTCCGTCGCACCAAACTCATTCAGCAGGATGTTGAAGGTGAACACCAGAAGCACCGAATACGGCATTGTCAACATCAGCGCCGGCAGCACGGACACTCGAGCCACGAACCACGTCTGGATGACGTACTCGCGCCCCGCGAACGGCCGCCTGAACATCAACACGAAAGTGTCCAGCGCCATGGCGAAGAAGCCGCCTGCCGCGCGGAGCGGTTTCGTTGCCGCCGCGGTGGCCGTCACCATGACGCGCCCCGCGGCGCAGTGGTGAGCAACGCGCCCCGCCGTCGCGCGAATGGCGCCCCGATGGACGACAGGCGCGGACCGCCGTCGGCCGATAAGGCGCGACTGCCGCGTCCAGAAGGGGGGCGGTCAGAGGTCCTACTCATGCCGCCCCTCCCGTCAGTCCGAAGTGGTCGATGCCACCGAGCGTACGCGGCGATGATTCATGATGTCTATAGCGAGTATGCAGTGTCAAGTACCACGTTGGCGTCAATATGCCTTGTGGAGATCATTTTGTGGCGACAGATGTATTTTGCCGATATCCTCAAACTGTGGCCACGAGGGGGGTGGAGACACATCAGATCGGCGGTGCCACGTGCCGGGTCGCGCAAGCGTCCAGCCCGGTACGTCTGGCAGGATCTGATTGTTCGATCGAGCAGGAAAGGGGGCGAAGCGTGGTCGATACCGCCGGGGTCCCACTCGTCAAGCGCAGGCCCAAGGATCGCAAACAGCAGATCCTCGACCAGGCCGTGCGACTGTTCATCGAGCGTGGCTTTCATTCGGTGAAGCTGGAGGAGATCGCCGAGGCGTCCGGAGTCACCGCGCGAGCACTCTATCGCCACTACGACAACAAGCAGGCCCTGTTGGCCGCCGCCATCCGCACCGGCCAGGAGCAGTACCAGAGCGCGCGTCAGCTGGCCCAGGGCGAGGCAACGTCGACGCATCGGCCGCTGAGCGAGGAGCTACCCGATCTCATCACCGCGGCCGTGGCATCGCGCTCGCTGACGGTGCTGTGGCAACGCGAGGCGCGATACCTGGATGAGGCCGAGCGAACCGAGGTGCGCCGGCGCATCAACGCGATTGTGGCGGGCATGCACCAGGCCGTACAGCTGGAACTGCCGGACCTGGATCCTCAGCAGTCGGAGCTGCGGGCATGGGCGGTGTCGAGCACCATCACCAGCCTGGGCCGACACAACCTGACACTGCCGAAAGACGAACTGCACCAACTGTTGTTCACGGCCTGCATGGCTGCCGCACGCACCCCGCCGGTCCGCACGCTGGAACCGCTGGAGGACGCACCCGACGAACAAAGCGTGCTCTTCTCCCGACATGAGACGCTACTGGCCACGGGCGCACGACAGTTCCGTGCGCACGGCTATCCGGCCGTCAGCACGAGTGAGATCGGAAAGGGTGCAGGAATCGCGGGTCCCGGCCTGTACCGGTCGTTCTCGTCCAAACAGGCGATACTGGATGCACTCATCCGACGGCTCGACGACTGGTACACCCTCGAATGTATTCGCGCGCTTCGGACCGACGGGAGTACCACGGACTGCCTGCGCGTTCTGGTGCAGGGTCGCATCCGGATCAGCCTGGATTCCCCTGACCTGGTGTCGATCTCGGTCACTGAGCTGTCGTATGCCTCCACCGAGGTCCGAGACGCCTTCCTCCGCAACGAGAGCGATCGCGAAGCCTTGTGGATCGAGCTGATCCGCAAGCTGGTTCCGGAGACCACCGTCGCCGAGGCGCGGCTGCTGACCGTGGCCGCCATCAGTTTCATCGAGGATGTCGCCCGGACGTGGCATCTCACCCGTTTCGCCGGAGTGGCGGATGAGGTGACGGCCATCGCGCTGTCGATCCTGACGAGCAGGCGCTGACCCACTTCGGGACTCACCACAACGCGGCGACGGTGCCGCCGTCGGCGAGCTGAGCTGTTCCATTGATCATCGAGGCGTCGTCGGACAGCAGAAACGCCACGACGCCCGCCATCTCCTCAGGTCCGGCCATCCGGCCCTGCAGGCGGCCGATCATGGTGTTCGCCCCGCCTTCCCCGAGCGCCTCGTCGAACATCGTCATCGCGGTCTGCTGCATCGGTGTGTCGACAAACGCGGGTAGGAGTGCGTTGGAACGTACGTTGGCCGAACGCAGTTCGGCGGCGGTGATGCGGCTGAGGTGGATGATCCCCGCTTTGGACATGCCGTAGGCGGCGGTGCCGCCTGCCGCGACGAGACCGCCCAACGACGACATGTTGACGATGGCACCGCCGCCCCGCTCGATCATCCTGGGCGCGGCGTGTTTGGTGCAGAGCCAGGCGCCGCGCAGATTGATCCTGATGACGCGGTCGAAATCCTCGACCGTGGTTTCGGTCAGGGGCGCGAAGTGCACGACGCCCGCGTTGGCGACGAGCTTGTCGAGCCCGCCGAAGGCGTTGACGCACCCTTCGACCATGCCGATCACCTGATCCTCGTCGCTGACATCGGCGGCGTGGGCCACGGCTCCGTTGCCGACCTTCGCGGCAGCGGAGTCGGCGGCGCCGGCGTCGATGTCGGCGCACAACACCTTGCAGCCTTCTGCGGCCAGCCGCTGGGCGATCGCCAGCCCGATGCCGGCGCCGGCCCCTGTCACGATGGCCACCTTGTCGACAAGATCGGGATGCGTCATCGAGTCACCTTTGTGTTGCGTTGCACCATAACAGTTCTCACCCAGCAACCCGCCAGCCCGAGGTCTGCTCCTGGACCTGCAGCCCGTGCTCGCGAATCGCGCCGAACATCACCAACCCGAATCCTGGGGTGTCATCGGAAAGCCTCACCGAGTACACGCCGAGATCACGCAGGATCCACGCGACGGTCTGCGACGCCAGATCGGGCGAAGGCGCGTCTCGCGCACCCGAGAGACCACACCCGCGCAGCGACCCGGAAGGACGCAGGTAGACGATGACACCGCAGCCGCCGGCCGTCATGCTCGCCAGCGCCCGATCGAGCTCACCACCGCACGCACAGGCCGAGGAGCCGAACACATCTCCGCAGATGCACTCGACGTGGACATACAGCGGGACGGGTCCACGGGCACCGGCCGTTCCGACGATCACGACCAGATGCTCACCGCCGTCGTGTATGTCGCGGTAGCCGATGACGCGGTGCACCCCCCGCCCGGCGGGCATCGTCGTCTGCGCCAACCGGACCACCTGCGGTTCGGTTCGTCGGCGGTATGAGGCCAGTTCGCCGATCGACACCACCGCGAGCCCGTGTTCCACGGCGAATTGCACTGATTCGGCTCCGGTGGCCATGCCGGTGGGATCGTCGCGGGAGACGATCTCGCACAGCACGCCGGCCGGCCGGCGGCCGCCGAGCCGGGACAGGTCGACCGCCGCCTCTGCGGCCCCCGGGCGCCCCAGAACCCCGTCGTCATGCGACTCCACCGGAATGACGTGACCCGGCCGGCTGAAGTCGTCGGCCCCCGAGCCCTCCGAGGCCAGCGCTGCGATCGTCCTGGCGCGATCGGTCGCCGAGATCCCGGTCCCCGGCCCGCTCCGATCAACCGCGACGCGCTGCGCGGCGGTGTCCGCACGGCCGCCGGCCCGTTGCATCATCGGCGGCAGATCGAGCCGTTCGCACTCAGCGGGCGGTAGCGCCGCGCGGATGAAGCCCGACGTGTGCCGGATCGTGAAGGCCAGAAGCTCCGGCGTCGCGGCGTCGGCGGCGAACACAAGATGGGCGTCGTTGCCTGGTGCGGAATCGTCGGTGAGTACGACGGGCCGGCCCGCCGCCACGGCCGCGATCGCCCGCCGAACTCGCCCGTCGATGGTTTTCATCAGCTCTCCTCGGCCGTCAGCGCCCCGGCGAGACGCCGAAAGCGGCTGCCGTGGAACACCAGTGGTGGTGTGTCCGGGTCGGCTCCCAGCGCGCAGATCTCGAGCAGCACAATGGTGTGATCGCCGGCCGAGAGCTCCTCGTGCACTCTGCAGTCCCACCACGCACTCGCGCCCTCGACGAATACTCCCCCGTTCGGCTTCTGCACCCATGACACCTCGGCGAAGCGGTCACCGACCTTGCGCGACAGGCTTGTGCAGACGCCGGCGTGGCCCTCGGCCAACACACTCAGGCCCAGCCGGGAGAGGTTTCGCAGCTTCGGCCATGTCGTCGAGGTGTTCTGAACGCAGATCGACACCAGGGGCGGTTGCATCGACACCGGGGTGAACGAGCTGGCCGCCATCCCTACCGGCTCGCCACCGACCATGGCGCACACCGCGGTCACGCCGGAGGGGAAGCAACCGAAAGCCCGGCGCAGTTCGACGCCGTCCGGAGGGCAGTACCGAAATTCCATCGACGCGCCCCTGCCCGGCTACTTCAGCCCGTGCAGGAAGTCGAGCAGCAGTCGGTTGGTCTCCTCGGGTGCCTCCTGCTGAATCCAGTGCCCGACGTCTGCGACCATGTGCGTTCCGCAGTAGTTCGGCATCACCTCGTCGGCACGCGCGACGGCCTCCGCCCCCCACGTGGTGCCGACGTCGTACTGTCCGCCGATGAACGTCGCAGGCGGGGTGAGCGGCACGCCTTCCTGATCGGCGAGATCGTGCCAGTCGTTGTCGATGTTGTGATAAAAGCTGAGCGGGCCGCCGAAGCCGGAACGCTCGAATTCTCCTGTGTAGAAATCGACATCGGCGTCGGTGAACCAGTCCGGCATCGTCTCCGGATACACGAAGGCGTCCTTGAGCCGGGCGCCTTCCGACATGCACAGCGGGCCCGCCCGGATGACGTCGATCGGGTCCATGGATTCCAGGTCGACCCCCGCGGCGATGGCGGCCTTGGTGGCCGTGATCATGCCCTCGCCGGAGACCGTATAGGTCAGCCCGAGAAGCCACCCGCGCAGGTCCTCCTCGATCTCGGCGATGATGCCCTCCTGCAAGGAGAAATAGTCCTGGTACCAGACCCTGCCCGGACCGGCGAGTTCCAGGTGGTAGTCGTTGGGGCGATGCTCCCCGAAGGGACTGCCCGGAAGGCCGATGACGCCCCGCCCGGCGAAGGGAACGCTGACGCCCACGACGCCGGCGCACCTGTCGGGATGCAGCCAGGCGAACGTCCAGGCGACCGGTGCGCCCCAGTCGTGGCCGACCACCACGGCCTTCTCCTCGCCATAGGCATCGATCACGCCGACGATGTCACCGACCAATTCTTTGATGCGATAGGCCGTTTGGGCCCGGAACTTGGAGGATCGCCCATAGCCGCGCTGGTCGATCGCCACCACCCGGTAGCCCGCGTCGGCGAGCACGGGAATCTGATGACGCCAGGAGTACCAGGATTCGGGGAACCCGTGCACCAGCACCACCAGGGGCCCCTCGCCCTTCTCCACGGCATGGATGCGGGTCCCCCGGCAGTCGAGCATCCGATGAAGCTGCGGCATCGTGGCCACCTCTCGTCAGGGAGTGTGTATGTCTACCAAACCAATTGAGACTGGTTCGGCGGGGACCATGTGGTCGGGCGCGGGCACTGTGCGGTTCTCGTAGTTGCGGGCGATGAGCGTCTTCTGCCCGGACAGTCTGGTCCGCGCCCATTTGCCCAGCACCCGCCCGGCGACCTTCGGTGTCATCAGCGCCGCCGGCGGCTTGACCAGGTGCACCACCGCGAGGAACGTGCTGTAGCTTTCGGGGTCATCGTGGACCAACTCCATGACGCGGTCCATGTACCAGGTCAGGGCACGAAAGTAGAACGGGCGCTTCTTGTCCACGTCCTTCAGCCAGTCGAAGCGCAGATTCTGCTCCCGGATGACGAACCACGCGGTGTCGGCCATTCGGCTGATCGTGCGGTAGTAGCGGCGCGGCAGCTCGGCGTGCCCGGCCCCGTACTTCGCCAACAGGAGCGCCATCTCCCTGACTTCCTTGAGCGCCAACGTCATTCCCAGCCCGGAGACGGGGTCGGCGCTGGTGTACGAATCGCCCACCGCCAACAAGGCGCGGGGAAGATTCCTCTTCTTCTCATACCGCAGCCGGAGCATGTTGGGGTAACGGAAGTTGTAGATCGGCGAATCCGGTTCGAGCCCATCGATGTTTTCGCCGACGACGGGAGACGGCATGAGCTTGGCGAACTCGCGGAATTCCTGCGCCGTTCGCGGCGGCGAATAGCAGTTGTAGGCGACCAGGGTGGTCGAGAGGATCGTGCGCGTGCTGTCCGTGTAGTACTGGGCGGCATACGTGTCCTCGTACGGGCGGTACGCGTAGCAGATCATCATGACCTTGTCCTGCCACTGCCGCTCTGCAGGCACCCGGTGGTACATGGTGGAGTAGAAGCAGTTGATGATGTCCTGCTCGACCTCGGGAGCACCGATGCCGATGCGGTCCAGGAACTCGGGGAAGCGCGTGTTCTTTCCGGAGGCATCGACGACGAATTCGGCCGGGACGACCTCCAATTCACCGCCACCGTGATCCACCGCGACGCCGATGACGGCATTGTCGGCGCGATCGTAGACGAGGTCGGCGACGTCGGACTCGTAGCGGAAGAGAATGCGCGGTTCGTTGTCGAGGCGGCGACGAAGGCACCACTCGAGCAGCGGACGTGCGGCACAGACGATATTAATGTCACCGGTGGCGGGCTTCTTCCAGGAACCGCCGAGGCGGATCCGGTACTGGGCCGCCATGTCGACGTCGAACGCGCCCTCGGCCACCATGTCATCGATGATGCCGGGGAAGATGCGCTCCAACTCGATGCGTCCGGCGGTGAGCAGATGGTGCAGGTGCCAGCCCTGGGCAGCGCCCGATCTGCCCTCGCGGCGACGGTGGGGGTCATCCTTCTCCAGGACGATGACCCGTTCGAACGTCTCGCTCAGCACCTTGGCCGCGGCGATGCCCGCGATGCTGCCGCCGACGACAACGGCCGTACCGTGCCCCCGTCGCCGCACGTCGGCGAGATCGAGGCCCGCATGATCGAGGCGGGGAGCGGTGCGCCTGCGTGCCGCCCCGCTCGCCACGAACTTCTCGTAGTACAGGCCGACACCGTTCATACCGTGGTCGTCCAGCCAGTTCCGGGTGGCTCCGACCATCGCGACCGGCCCGCAGAGGTAGACGTCGGCGTCTCTGCCACCCAGCATGTCGTCGCTCAGCAGGTCCGTCACGCGGCCAACCGCACCATCCCATGTCGGGTCGGGCCGGGACACGACGACACGCACCTCGAGGCCGGGGATGCGTTGCTTCAGCGCGTCGAGTTCGTCGAGCTTGCACAGATCCTCGGCGTTGGTCACCCCGTACAACAGCTGCACCGGCTGGCCGACGTCGGCATCCAGGCTCTGAGCCATCGCCAGGATTGCGGACAGGCCGGTACCGCCGGCAACGAGGACCACCGGCCGGACCACCGGCCGCAGATAAAAACTGCCCTTGCTGCACCGGATCGCGATCCGGTCACCCGGTTTCGCGTGATCGCGCAGATAGTTCGACATGACACCGTCGGGCAGCAGCCGGACGATGAACTCCAGTTCGGTGCGGCCGTCCGCGGGATGGGCGTAGGAATAGTTGCGCCAGACGCTCGTACCGGGGACCTGCAATTGGGCGAACTGTCCCGCCTTGTAGTCGATCGCACCGATGCCCGAGATATCCACCCGCAGTAGGGCGGTCGCCGGGGAGAGCTGATCGACCCCCGTCACCACCCCGTATCCGTTGACCAGCCGCGCCGCATTGTCGTCGGCCGGGTACTGCAGGTCGATTCGGCAATCCGACGTCGGGAAGGTCTGGCACGTCAACACCTTTCGCGCGTCCCGTTCGACCTCGGAGAGACCTTCGGTGCGCCCCATCTCGTAGTCGCCGGACGCACAGGTGGCGACGCAGGTGCCGCAGATTCCACTCTGGCATTCGTTGACGATCGCGATGCCGTGTTCCTCAGCCGCCTCCAGGATCGACTGGTCGGGCTGCACCGGCATTGTCTTCTGCGTCCCCCCGAGATAGCGGACGGTGACCTGACGAACCACCACGGGTCTGACTCCTTTTCGTGGGTAGCGTGACTAGACGATCGCGATTCCGGGCTTCTTGGCGATGCGCGCATTGAGACGAGGCATGACCTCTTCGGCGAGCAGTCGCATCGACTCTTTCCACGGACCGGGGTTGTCGCTGTAGTCGAATCCGAGGATCAGCAGGTGGCCGAATCCGCCGACCTGGTCGTAGGTGGCCTCCAGCTTGTCCACCACGGTTTCGACGGAGCCCACCACGAAGGTGTTCTCCGCGAGGTACTCCGGTGTGACGTCGTCATCGGGCACCGCGGGGTTGTGCTTGTAGAACTTGGTCATCCCGAACATCCGGAAGGTCGGCAGCACGTACTCGCGCATGTTCCGCCCCATCATGCCGTCGACGGCGTATCGGAAGGCCTGTTCGTCGGTTTCGGCGACGACTACCTCGCGTACCAGGCGCCAGTCCCGCCGATCCGGCGTCCGTCCACTCCGGGCCGCTCCCTCCAGGACGGCGTCCCAATGCGATGCCACGTATTCGGTGTTGAGGTCGAGGCTCATAGGCAGGTAACCACGCTCGCCCGCGAGCTTGAGCGTCTCGGAACCAGCGCTGAAGCCGGTGACCCCGATCGGCGGGTGGGGGGCCTGGTACGGCTTGATGTGGCGCTTCATCAGGCCGTCGAACATCGGCGCAATACCGTTGGCGTTCCAGTACTTTCCGCGATGCTCCCAGGGCTCGTCCTCGGTCCATACCTTGATCATGATCTCCAGTGCTTCCCGCGTCATCTCCCGATGTTCACCGTTCTGCCCGTCGACGTCGAACAGCGCCCAGTCACCCGGGATGCCGCTGGCCCCCACCCCGAGCATGAACCGCCCCTGGGCGAGGTGGTCGAAGTAGGCGACGCGATGCGCCAACTCCACCGGGTGGTGATACGGCAGCAGATGCGCACCGGGCGCCAGCTTGATCGTCTTCGTGCGCAGCAGAGCCTGCGCCAGGAGCAGATCGGGTGCACAGATCGGCTCCCACGGGACGGTGAAGTGTTCGCCGACCCACGCCTCCACGTAGCCCAGCTCGTCGGCGAGCTGAATGAGCTCCAGGTCCCACTGAGTGGCGTCGTACAGGCTGCGCTCCGGCGGATGCGCCGGCATCAGAAACATCCCGATTTCCATCTTCAACCTTCCTCGGTGACGGTCGAACGCCACGCCGTCGACGCCGGAAAATCCCGACATCCCAACTGCGACGTGCACCACAGTAATAGCAATATACATTATTGAGCGCAAGTAGCAGTTGGCTTGGCGCTTTGATCCGAAGCAACTTTGACTTATTGCGTATCACTGATGGACATCATGGCGTCACAGCACGTACTCTCCTGAAGTCACACACGCCACGCGCGCAGCGCGGAGCAAAGGGAGCTTTCCGTGCAGGATTCCGAGTGCCTGTTCCAGTACCTGGGCTACGACCTCCTCGACCAGGGCCGTATCGCGGTCATCACCCTCGACCGCCCGAAACAACGCAACGCGCAGAACCGCGGCATGCTGGTCGAGCTGGGCTCGGCGTTCGAACGCGCCGAGGCCGACGACACCGTCCGCGTGGTGATACTGCGGGGAGCGGGACCGTCGTTCTCAGCAGGACACGATCTCGGATCCTCCGACGATGTGCGTGAACGCTCACAGGGCTCGGGCCAGCACCCCACCTACCAATGCAACGGCGGGACGTTGGGCGGGGTCGAGTCGCGACACCGGCAGGAGTGGCACTATTTCTTCGCCAACACCAAGCGGTGGCGGAACCTCCGCAAGATCACCATCGCCGAGGTCCACGGGATGGTTCTGTCCGCCGGCCTGATGCTGGCATGGTGCTGCGATCTGATCGTCGCCGGCGAGGACACCGTGTTCGCCGATGTGGTCGGGACCCGGCTCGGCATGTGCGGGGTGGAGGTCTTCGGCCACCCGTGGGAGTTCGGCCCGCGCAAGGCCAAGGAACTTCTGCTCACCGGGGACTCGCTCGGCGCCGATGAGGCGTACGCCCTCGGCATGGTGAGCAAGGTCTTCAAAGAAGACGAGTTATCCGACTGCACAGTCGAATTCGCGCGCCGCATCGCCAAATTGCCGACGGCCTCCGCGCTGTTCATCAAGGAATCGGTGAACCAGACGGTGGACGCCATGGGCTTCTCGGTCGCGCTGGATTCGTGCTTCACCATCCACCAGCTCAACCACGCCTACTGGGCGGAAGCCACCGGCAATCCGCTGGGCATCGGCACCGTCGAGCACGGGTTGGAGGACTGGCGCATCGCGCCCGAGATCCTGCCCGCCGTCAAGAATCGCCCCTGAATCGGAGGACCGCCGAAGTGGATGTCGACTACCCGCCCCAGGCAGAGGCGTTCCGCGACCGCGTCCGCGCCTTTCTCTCCCAGCACCTGCCCCCAGGCTGGTGCGGTGGCGGCGCACTGCCCCCCGACGAACGCAGGGCGGTCGCGCAGCGGTGGCGGCGCACCCTCGCCGACGCCGGGCTCGTCGCCGTGTCCTGGCCCAGGGAATACGGCGGCGCCGGTCTGTCGGTGATCGAACAGGTCGTTCTCGACGAGGAGTTCGCGCGCGCCGGTGCACCGGAGCGCGCCGAGAACGACCTGCTGGGAATCCAGCTGCTCGGCAACACCCTGATCGCGCTCGGGTCCGAGGAGCAGAAGGCGCATTTCCTCCCGCGGATCCTGTCCGGGGCGGACCGCTGGTGTCAGGGATTCTCGGAGCCGGAGGCCGGCTCCGACCTCGCGTCCGTGCGGACCAGGGCGGTGCGCGACGGTGACGACTGGGTGATCAACGGACAGAAGATCTGGACGTCGGCCGGACCCACCGCGAACTGGATCTTCCTGCTGGCCCGCACAGATCCCGAGGCACCCAAGCACCGGGGCCTGTCGCTGCTGCTGGTGCCGATGGACCAACCGGGCGTCACCGTCCGGCCGATCGTGAACGCAGCAGGACACGCCTCGTTCAGTGAGGTGTTCCTGACCGATGCCCGTACCCCTGCCGCACACGTGCTCGGCGGGGTCGGCACGGGGTGGCAGGCCGCGATGACGGTCCTCGCCTTCGAGCGCGGATCGAAGGTGACGACGGCGGCCGTCGACTTCGGCCGCGAGCTCGACCGGCTGCGGGACCTCGCCCGCGAGCGGGGACTGCACGACGATCCGCTGGTCCGCGACGGGTTGGCGTGGTGTTATTCGCGCGTCGAGATCATGCGCTACCAGGGGCTGCGAGGCCTGACATCGTTGTTGGGCGGGCAGCAACCGGGACGCGAAGCCGCGATCAGCAAGGTCATCTGGAGTGAGTACTTCCGGCGCTACACCGAGCTCGCCGTCGAGATCCTCGGGCTCGAGGCGCTGAACCCCGGTGGCCCGGGCAACGGCGAGGCATTGATCGTCGCCGAGCCGGGAACGCCGAACTCCGCGTCGTGCTGGATGGACGAATTGCTCTATGCGCGTGCCGCAACCATCTATGCGGGCAGCTCGCAGATCCAGCGCAACGTCATCGGAGAGCAACTGCTGGGGCTGCCCAAGGAACCCCGTCCGGACACCGCCGAGGTCCGCGAACTCGCCGTCGGTGCGGGGACCTAAGATGGACTTCCGGTACAGCTCCGAACACGACGATCTGCGCGCGTCCGTGCGCGGGTTCCTGCACGGGTTCGCTCCCACCCGGCGGGTGCGCGAGGTCGCAGCGGCCGACGGACACGACCGGCAGCTGTGGCGACGGCTGTGTTCCGAACTCGAGCTACCCGGCCTGCACCTTGCCGAGGAGGACGGCGGCGCAGGCGGCACCCTCGTGGAGGCGGCCATCGTCTTCGAGGAACTCGGAAGGGCGCTCACCCCGGTGCCGCTGGCATCAACGGTGTTCGCGATCGAGGCGGTACGGCGCCTGGGCGACCACGAGCAGCGCGCCAGGCTGCTCCCCGGCCTGCTGTCCGGCGACCGGATCGGCGCGCTCGCCGCAGCCAGCCACGATGTCACCGACGCCGCCGCGGCGACGATTCGTGCCGACCAGATCGCCGGTCGGACCGTGCTTTCCGGCGAGTATGCGCCGGTACTGCACGGCCACGTCGCCGATCTGTTCGTGGTACCCGCGGTGGCCGACGGTGTCGTGTCACTTCATGTCGTGGCCGGCGATGCCGCGGGAGTCACGGCCGAGCGGTTGCCGTCGTTCGACGCCACCCGGCCGGTCGCCCGACTCCGGCTCTCGCATGCCCGAGCCGAGCCTCTGGTCGCGGGTTCGTCCGACGATATCGAGCGGGTGCTCGACACCGCTCGGGTACTGCTGGCCGCAGAGATGCTCGGTGGCGCCGAGGCATGCCTGGCGATGGCGGTCGAGTATGCCTGCGGCCGAACACAGTTCGAGCGGCCGATCGGCTCGTTCCAGGCGGTGAAACACGCCTGCGCCGAGATGGCGATCGAAATCGACGCCACCCGGGCCGCGGTGATGTTCGCCGCCATGAGCGCGACGGACCCCGACGAGCTGCGGATCACCGCCCCGCTGGCCAAGGCGCAGGCCGCGGACACATTCACGCTGTGTGCCGGCTCCGCCATCCAGGTCCACGGCGGCATCGCCTTCACCTGGGAGCACGACATGCACCTGTACTTCCGCAGAGCCAAGACCACCGAGGCACTGTTCGGCGGCAGCGCACGACACCGCGCCCTGCTCGCCGACCGCGTGGGCCTCTAGACCTCACTCGAGAGGAGCCAACGATGAACACGGGGATCACCCTCAGCGATGTGCTCACCCGGCACGCACTCATTCGACCCGAGGCGTGCGCCCTGGTCGACCCGCGGCGCCGGTGTACGTACGGCGAGCTCGACCAGCGAGTGTCCCGACTGGCCGGGGCGCTGGCGGCGCGTGGCGTGCAGGCCGGTGACCGGGTCGCCGTGCTCGGGCTCAACAGCATCGAGCTCGTCGAATCCTGGCTCGCCGCACTGCGTCTGGGCGCCATCGCGGTGCCGGTGAACTTTCGACTGGCCGGCGACGAGATCGCCTACGTGCTCGCTGACAGCGGAGCGGCAGCCGCTGTCGTCGACGTTGCGCTCGAACCCGTCGTGGCACAGGCGCGATCGAAGACGCCGGCGCTACAGACGGTGGTGACCATCGGCGGCGATCTGGAGCAGGTCCTGCGCGCCGCGGACCCCCGGCCGCCCGAGTTGGCAGTCGCAGACGATGCGCCTGCGTTCATCATGTACACGTCGGGCACCACAGGCTTCCCGAAGGGCGCGGTGCTCACCCACCGCAACCTCTACCTGCACGCCTTCAGTTCGGTTGCCACGCTGGGTCATCGAGACGACGACGACTGTTGGATGGCCGTGGCACCGCTGTTCCACACGGCGGGAGTTTCCGGGATGCTGCCGATGTTCCTCACCGGCGGCAAGGTCGTCATTCCGCCGTCCGGCGGCTTCGACCCCGACGCCACGGTTGCGACCATCGTCGACGAACGGGTCACCTCGTGCTGGATGACCCCGGCGCAGTGGCAGATCGTGTGCGCACTACCGGACCTCGCGGCACGGGACTTCTCGCGCCTCTGCCGGGTGTGGTGGGGAGCGGCACCGGCATCGAAGACGCTGCTGCGCACCATGATCGACACTTTCGACGGCGCCGAGATCATCGCGGCGTTCGGACAGACCGAGTGCAGTCCCATCACCTGCCTGCTCCGCGGGGAGGACTCGATCCGCAAGCTCGGCTCGGTGGGCACCCCGATGCTCAACGTCGAAGTCCGCGTCGTGGACGAGGAGATGAACGACGTCGCCCAGGGCGAGGTCGGCGAGATCGTCTATCTAGGCCCGCTGGTGATGCAGGAGTACTGGAACAAGCCCGCCGAGACCGCCGAGGCGTTTCGCGGCGGCTGGTTTCACTCCGGCGACCTCGTCCGTCGAGACGAGGACGGCTACGTGTACGTGGTCGACCGCAAGAAGGACATGATCATCTCGGGCGGCGAGAACATCTACAGCGCCGAGGTGGAGAACGTCGTCGCAGCGCACCCCAAGGTCGCCGAGGTCGCGGTCATCGGGGTACCCGACCCGAAATGGGGTGAGACGCCGGTGGCGGTGATCGTGCCGCACGACCACGCCGATCCGCCCACCGACGCTGAGATCGAGGCGCACTGCCGCGCGCAGCTGGCCCACTACAAGCGTCCGCGACACCTCGTGATCGTCGAGGCGCTGCCCCGCAACCCCGGGGGCAAAGTCCTCAAGGGCAGGCTGCGCGACAAGTACGCCGCGATGGCGTCCTACAGCGCGGGCCCCACCGACACTGAGCTGCTCGACGAGACGATCGGCGCGAACTTCGAGCGCACCGCGGCAACATATCCCGACACCGAGGCGCTCGTCGATGTGCCCAGCGGGCGGCGGTGGACCTACGCCGAACTCGACGCCGAAATCGACACCGTAGCCAAGGCGTTGATGGCCAGCGGCCTCGAGCAGGGCGACCGAGTCGGGATCTGGGCGCCCAACTGCCCGGAATGGACGGTCCTGCAGTACGCCACCGCGAAGATCGGCGCGATCCTGGTGACGATCAACCCCGCCTATCGCACCCACGAACTGGCCTACGTGCTCCAGCATTCCGGTGTCCGGCTGCTGGTGTCGGCGGTCGACTTCAAGATGTCGGATTACCGCGCCATGGTCGCCGAGGTGCGTTCCGAGGTCCCCGAACTGGCCGAGGTGCTGTTCCTGGGCACCGAGGACTGGGAATCGCTGAGGGAGCGAGCCGGTCGGATCGCCGACAGCGAGCTACGCTCGCGGGCAGCGAGTTTGACAGCCGATGATCCGATCAACATCCAATACACTTCGGGCACAACGGGTTCACCCAAGGGTGCCACGCTGTCGCACCGCAACATCCTCAACAACGGCTACTTCGTGACCGACCTCATCGACTTCGGCCCCGGCGATCGGCTCTGTATACCGGTGCCGTTCTACCACTGCTTCGGGATGGTGATGGGGAACCTGGGTTGCACCACCCACGGGGCCACGATGGTGATTCCGGCTGCGGGTTTCGATCCGGGCGCCACATTGGCTGCCGTCGAAGCGGAACGCTGCACGGCGCTCTACGGGGTGCCGACCATGTTCATCGCGATCCTCGGACAACCCGACCTCGCCGAACGCGACGTGTCCTCGTTGCGGACCGGGATCATGGCCGGCTCCCCCTGCCCGGTGGAAGTGATGAAGCGCTGCGTCAACGAACTCAACATGACCGAGGTCGGCATCGCCTACGGCATGACCGAGACGTCGCCGGTGTCCTGCCAGACCCGCATCGTGGACGACCTCGAACGTCGCACCGCGACCGTCGGCCGTGCACATCCCCACGTCGAGGTGAAGGTCGTCGACCCCGATACCGGCAGCACCGTCACGCGCGGGACGCCCGGCGAGTTCTGCACCCGCGGCTACTCGGTGATGCTCGGCTACTGGGGCGACGACCAGAAGACCCGCGAGGTCATCGACGACGACGGGTGGATGCACACCGGAGACCTGGCGGTGATGCGCGACGACGGATACTGCACGATCGTCGGACGCATCAAGGACATGGTGATCCGCGGCGGCGAGAACGTGTATCCGCGTGAGATCGAGGAGTTCCTGCACACCCACCCCGACATCCACGATGTCCAGGTGATCGGGGTGCCCGACGAAAGATTCGGTGAAGAAATCTGCGCCTGGATCAAGCTGCGGCCCGGCGCGGTGCCGTTGGACGTCGATGCCGTGCGAGTGTACGCCTCCGGCAAGCTCGCGCACTACAAGATCCCGCGCTACATCCGCCTCGTCGACGAGTTCCCGATGACGGTCACCGGCAAGGTCCGCAAGGTCGACATGCGGGCCGAAACGGTACGCATGCTCGGGCTGTAGTGTTCACACCGTCAGCTAGTGCTGCCGGTCGGGCACTGATGCGCGCCGTTCGTGCCAGCGCAGGCGCAGCATCAGCAGGTTGCGGTGCGCGCGCCAGCCCGCCGACAGCGGGTCGCGCCAGGCGGGCATACCCGCCTGAGACTCGAGATCCCTGTCCATGCCCTCCATTGTGCCGCGCAGGGCCGAAGTCGGCCCGTCGACGCGACAAGCGTCACCATGTCGAGACCGTGAACGTTTCGTGAGCGAGGGGAATAAACCAGCGCTCCTGACCGTCTCCTAGCGCACGTCGTAGCGGGCAGCGAGTGCCGAGAGCGTCGATTCGATACCCTCGGCGTTCTTCTTGTGAAACCCGATGAGCTCGATCATGAACGGCACCTTGGCCGTCGAATAGTCAAACGTCTCGGTCACTTTGGTCGTCCCGGGGCTCACCTCGGCGAGCTCCCAACGCCAGCGGTGGCCGAGTGGATGCTGCCACTCGATCAATCGGTTCTCCTGTACCGCGGTGGCCCTTGACGTGATCTTGTACGGCAGTCCGTACTGCGTCATACCGACCGTGAACTTGTCGCCCTCGCTGAGCCGGCGGGGACCCTTCACGTCGACGGCGCGGACCGTCCCCGACCCGTCGATCTCGGGATGCCGGTGGGGATCGGCGATCAACGCGAAGATCTCGGCCACCGGCGCGCCCACCTGCACACTGCGGCTGACGGCGCGCGGTCCGGCATCTTCTGCCTTGAGTGTCGATGTGGTCATCAGGCCCGCATACCCGAAGGCCCCGCCTACCAATCGGTCGGCGGGGCCACGGGCGATGCGCTCAGTTGCTCTTGGCACTCCGCAGCTCGTGCGACAGCGCCTCCAACTCGTCACCGCCGGCCATCTGCTGAGTCAGGTGTTCCAGCGTGATCTCGTCGTAGGTGCAGTCGAGCTTCTGCCTGCCGCGGTTGAGCAGGACGAAGTGGTCACCGACCATGTGGGCGTGGTGGGGGTTGTGCGTGATGAACACCACGCCGAAACCCGCCTCCTTGGCTGCGGTGATGTACTTCAGCACCACGCCGGACTGCTTGACCCCGAGCGCAGCCGTCGGCTCATCGAGGATCAGCACCCGTGCCCCGAAGAACACGGCCCGGGCGATTGCGACACACTGCCGCTGGCCACCCGAGAGTGAACCGATCGGCGCGTCGACATCCGGCAGTTCGATGCCCATCTTCGTCAGCTCGGTCAGCGTCGTCGCCCGCATCGCGTTGGCATCCAACGAGAACGGGAATGACTTCTTGCGCACCTCCTGGCCGAGGAAGAAGTTGCGCCACACCGGCATCAGCGGAACGACGGCCAGGTTCTGGTACACCGTCGCGATGCCCTTGTCGAGCGCGTCCCCCGGCGAATTGAAGGTGGTCGCTTCGCCATCGACGATCAACTCACCCTCGCTCTGCTGATGCAGACCCGAGATGATCTTGATCAGGGTGGATTTTCCTGCGCCGTTGTCACCGAGGATGCCGGTCACCTCACCGGCATGCACCCGCAGGCAGATGTCCTTCAGCGCGGTGATGTTGCCGTAGGACTTGCCGACGTTCTTCAGCTCGACCAGGGGCACCTTGCCTCCGGAAGGAGCTTCGTTGCTTGGCTTTTCGACAGTTGCGGTCATCAGATCACTTCTTCGCTGCGTAGTTGCGGAAGGCATTGTTGGCGATCACCGCGAACAGCAGCATCGCGCCCAGGAAGAACTTGAACCAGTCGGGATCCCAGCCGGCGTACACGATGCCCTGGTTCGTCATGCCGAAGATGAACGCACCGATGGCCGCACCGATTGCGGTTCCGTACCCGCCGGTGAGCAGGCAGCCACCGATGACCGCGGCGATGATGTAGAAGAACTCGTTGCCGATTCCCTGGCCGGACTGCACGGTGTTGAACGCGAACAGCAGGTGCATGCCGACGAACCATGCGCAGAAGCCGACGAACATGAACAGGCCGATCTTGACCTTGGTAACCGGAACACCCACGGCGCGAGCGCTGTCCGCGTCACCGCCCACGGCGAAGATCCAGTTGCCGATCTTGGTCTTGAACAGAACCCAGGTCGCGACCGCGGTGAAGATGAGCCACCACACGACGGTGATCCTGATGCTGACGCCGGCGACCGTGAACGACGAGGCGAACACCTTCTGCGCCGAATCCCAGCCCTGCATATCGCTCACGCTCTGGGTGGCCACCTGACCGGCAACCAGCTTCGTGACAGCGAGATTGATACCGGCGAGCATGAAGAACGAACTCAGCGTGATGAGGAAGCTGGGGATCTTCGTCTTCATCACGAGATAGCCGTTGAGGAAGCCGACGCTCAGCGCCAGGATCAGCGCCAACAATGCACCCACCCAGAGGTTCAGGTGCAGGTTGTAGGCCAGCATTGACGCCGCCAGCGAACTGAAGGTCACCGCGACGCCGGCCGACAGGTCGAACTCCCCGCCGATCATCAGCACAGCCACACCGCACGCCATGATGCCGATGGTGGAACTGGCGTAGAGCACGGTGGCCAGCGATGAGGCCTCCCGAAATGGGGGCGCCATGATCAGGAAGAAGATGAAGATGCCGATGGCGCCGATCGCCGCACCCATCTCGGGGCGGATCAGTAAGCGCTGCAGCCGGTTACGCTCCTTGACACGTTCGTCGCGAACCACCTTGTGGGCGGCGACGTCCAGGTCTGCCTGAGTAGTCATCTCGTTGCTCCGTCCTTTACGCGAGCGCTCATCACCGCGTCCCACCCTTGGCGTATTCGGCCACCGCATCGATGTTCGAGTTGTCGATGAACGCCGGTCCGGTCATGGTCGGCGCGCCGCCGCCGATGACATTGCCGTTGGTCATGTACAGCCACAGCGAATCGACGGCGAGGTAGCCCTGGAGGTAGGGCTGCTGGTCGACGGCCCACTGCACGTCTCCAGCCTTGATGGCGTCGACGAGCGCGGCGTTGGTGTCGAACGTGCCGATCTTGGCTGTGCTGCCTGCGTTCTTCGCCGACTGCACTGCGGTCAGAGCGAACGGCGCGCCGAGCGTGACGACGTAGTCGATGCTCGGGTCCTGTTGCAGCTTCGCGGTGATCGTGGACTCGACCGACGGCATGTCCTTGCCGTTGACGTTGAGGATCTCGGTGGCCGGGAAGGTGCTCTTGACGCCGGCACAGCGCGCCTCGAGATCCACGTGGCCCTGTTCCTGAATCACACAGATCGCCTTGGTGGCGCCTTCGTCGCGCAGACGATCGCCGACACCCTGGCCGGCGATGCCACCGTCCTGACCGAAGTACTCCTTGATGCCCAGCGGCTCCCAGGCGTCCATGCCCGCGTTGAATGCGACGACGGGAATACCCTTGGCCTCAGCGGCCGCGATGGCGGCCTTCATCGCGTCGGGCTTGGCCAGCGTGACGGCGATGCCGTCCACGTCGCTGTCGACCGCGCTCTGCACCAGGTTGGCCTGGTTGGGCGCCTCAGGGTCGTTCGAGTAGCGCAGCTCGATATTGTCTTTCTTGGCCGCGGTCTCCGCACCCTTGCGGATCAGGTCCCAGAACGAGTCCCCTGGCACCTCGTGCGTGATCATCGCGATCGTCATCCGAGGAGTGTCGACAGTTCCGCCGCCCCCACCCTCGCCGGACCCCTCCGGCTTACCTCCGCTGCTGGAGCATGCCGCGATTCCCATCACGAGCACGCCCGCCCCGGCCAACGCCGCGAGCCGCTTGAACGTCATTGCTTCTCCTTGTCCTAGAGATCCCGCGACGCTCTCGTCGACCCGTGGGGTCTGTGCCGAGCGACACGCCTCACAAGTGATGTAATACGCCTCACACCGGAAAGTCAAGACTTTGTCCTGACATTAGGACTGCAAGTCATACGCATGTCGCATCGTTGCAGTTCACGACGTCGGGGGTGCGGTCGACCCCCGCACGACCAGCGTCGGCTCGCGCACGATGTCGACCGCTTCCCCGCCCTCGATGGTTCCGTCGAGGCGCGCCACCAGCCGCTGCACCGCTGCGCCGGCGAGGCCAACGGAGTCCTGACGGACGGTCGTGAGATTGATGTGCGCGAGGCCCGCCAGTGGGCTGTCGTCGAATCCGATCACCGAAATCTGCTGTGGCACAGATATTCCCGATCTGATGAGGACATCCATGACACCCAGTGCGCACCGGTCGTTGAAGGCGAACACCGCATCGGGCAAGGCCTTCGACTCGAGCATGGCGGCCGCCGCCGCGGCACCCTCCCGTTCGGTCAGCCCGCCCGGGCGGATCAGCTCGGACACCTGGGCAGCTCGCGCCGCGCGCCGGTATCCGCGCAATCGCTCGGCGGCGCCCGGTGCGCGGCCGCCATCGAGGTAGAGGATCCTGCGATGCCCTAGACCGACGAGGTGGTCCGTGCCCAGAATGGCGCCGGCTACGTCGTCACTACGAACGGCATCGAGTCCACGCACCCGACGTGCCACCGCTACCACGGGAACTCGCGACGCCAGGTCCGCCAGCTGACGATGCGTCATCTGGGGACCGATGAGCACCAGGCCGTCGCAGCGATCGTCGACGAGTGTCCGCACCGCGCGGGGTTCGTCGCGATGTGGCGTGACAGCACTGAGCACCACGTCGTAGCCATGCTCTTCGGCGGCGACGTACACACCGTCGACCAGGTCGGCGTGGAACTCCTGCCCTGCGGTGAATGTCAGTCCGACGAGCTTCGTGCGGTGCTGACGCAGACGCCGAGCGTGCAGATCGGGCCGGTAGCCGATCTCGTCGGCGGCCCGCTTCACGCGATCACGAGTGAGCTCGCTGGCACCGGCGGCGTCACGCATCACGATCGACACCAATGCCCGGGAGACTCCGGCCCGTTGGGCCACATCCTCGAGAGTCGGTCTGCGTTGCACCCGCTCAGCCTAGAACGTTCCAGCACGGCGATTGACGAGATCGACCAGAAGGGCTTACCGTCACTAGAACGTTCTAGTCCAGATCGGAGACCCCATGTCCTCACCGTTGGCTTTCGGGCTCATCGGCGCCGGCTGGATCGGCAGCTTCCACGCCGAGACATTGGCCCGCCGCTTGCCCAACGCGCGCCTGGTCGCTGCGGCTGATCCGGTACCCGCTGCAGCAGAACGACTTTCAACGCCCCGCAGCTATCGCGACCCGCTGGAGTTGATCGCCGACCCTTCGGTCGAGGCAGTGGCCATCTCGTCACCCGCAGCTTCCCACGCCGATCTCGTCGTCGCCGCCGCTCATGCCGGTAAACATGTCTTCTGCGAGAAGCCGATGGCGCTGACGCTCGACGACGCCGACCGCGCGATCGAAGCCGCGCGGTCGGCCGGGATCGTGCTGCAGGTCGGGTTCAACCGGCGCTTCTCCCCCGACTTCGCCGACATGCACGCGCGCATCGTCGACGGTTCAATCGGCACGCCCCAGCTCCTGCGATCGCTCACCCGCGATCCCGGCATCTCCGCCGAAGTCGCCGCCCGGGTAAAGCCGTGGACGATCTTCAACGAGACACTGATCCACGACTTCGACACGCTGTGCTGGCTGAATCCGGGAGCCAGAGTCACGCAGGTGTTCGCGCAGGCCGACGCGCTGATCCATCCGAAGTTCGCCCACCAGGGATTCCTGGACACCTCGGTGGTGCAGATCAGGTTCGACAACGGTGCGTTCGCGGTCGCCGAGGCCAGCTTCCAAGCTGTATATGGCTACGACGTGCGCGGCGAGGTCTTCGGGTCCAGCGGCGTCCTGCAAGCCGGGCGGGCACCCGACCACGCGGGCAGCACCAACGTCGAGCTGTTCCACGACGCGTATGTAGGCCAGCTCGCACACTTCGCCGAGTGCGTGCAGGCTGGCGCCGAACCGTCGGTGACCGGCACCGATGCCCGAGTGGCTCTCGAGATCGCCCTGGCAGCAAAGGAATCCGTGGAGTCCGGCGCACCCGTCGTCCTGAACGGGGTGCTCCAGTGAGTGCCTTTCAGCTGGCGGTGTCCTCCGAGATGGTCTTCACCGAGCTGCCGATCCTCGACCGCGTCCGACGCATCCACGACCTCGGCTTCGCGGTCGAGATCTGGAGCTGGCACGACAAGGATCTCGAGGCGCTGCGGGCCACGGGCGCCACATTCACGTCGATGACCGGGTATCTGCGCGGCGATCTCATCGACCCGCAGACTGCGGACGAGGTGGTGCGTACCGCCGAGCTGAGCATCACGGCCGCAGAGACGCTGGGGGTTTCACGGCTGAACCTGCACACCGCAGAACTTGTCGACGGCCAGGCTGCCCGGCCGCGGCAGCGTGCCACCGGCCAGATGTGGCTCACCGCGGCGAAAGCGTTGCAGCGCATCGGCGAACTGGGCGCCCGGGCCGGCGTGACGTTCTGCGTGGAGAACCTCAACACGATCGTCGACCATCCGGGGGTCCCACTGGCCCGCGCCAAGGACACGCTCGCTCTTGTCGAGGGCGTCGGACATCCCCACGTGAAGATGATGCTCGACCTCTACCACGCGCAGATCGGCGAAGGGAACCTGATCGAATTGGTGCGCCGTTGCGGCGACGCCATCGGTGAGATCCAGGTGGCCGACGTGCCGGGGCGCTGCGAACCCGGGACCGGGGAGATCAGCTACCCGGCGATCGCAAATGCGCTGCGCGACATGGGGTATACGGGAACGATCGGGCTGGAAGGGTGGGCCTCCGGCGACAGCGAGGCCGCGCTGGAGAGATTCCGCGCCGCCTTCACCTGACCTATGCACCGCCGAAATGGCATTCCGGCAGGGCTTTTGCGAGAACGGGCCTGCTGGAATGCCATTTCGGCGAAAGTGGGTCAGCGGTCGACGAGCGTGGTGTCGAAGTAGTAGCGCGACGCCCGGTAGCAGTGGTTGCCGAACTCCACCGCAGCGCCGGAGTCGTCGAACGCGGTGCGCGCCATCGTCAACAGCGGCGCATTGACCTTCTCGTCGAGCAACTGCGCCTCGCTGCGGGTGGCGCCACGGGCGCCGATGCGCTGACGCGCCAGCCGGATGTGCACACCGCGGGCCCGCATCGCTTGGTAGAGCCCGTTGCTCTCCAGCTCCTCCGGGTCGGGAGCGATCTCGGCCGGCAGATGGTTGATCATCACGGCCAGCGGCTCCCCATTGGCGCAGCGCAGCCGCTGAATCGACGCCACTTCGCGGCCCTCGGTCAGGTTCAGCTCGCGGGCGACCTCTTCGCTGGGCAGCCCGACGCGGTACTCGAGCAGTTTGGTGGTGGGCTCCTGTCCGGCGCGGGCGAGGTCGTCGAAGAGACTCGTCAGCTCGACCCGCCGGTGCACCGGATTCTGCACCACCTGGGTGCCCACGCCGCGCTTGCGAACCAGCAGGCCCTTGTCCACGAGCTCCTGGATCGCACGCCGGGTGGTCGGGCGTGACAATGTCAGCCGCTTGGCGAGCGCGAGCTCATTCTCGAAGCGGTCTCCCGGCGCGAGTTCGCCGTCACGGATGGCGGCTTCGATCGCCTGGGAGAGCTGATAGTAGAGGGGAACAGGGCTTGACCTGTCGAGCTCCACTGTCAGGGGCACGTCGGGCTCCGTTCTCGAGTTCGCAGGCCAAGAGTAGCTGAATCGTAGCATTCCATGATCGAAAGATAGAATGTCAGGACAAACTATTGACATGGCGGCGTGACGCGAGGCACAGTCGTAGCAGCCACCCACACCTACTCGTCGGAGTGACTCTTGATGATCAACCAGCCATATGACGTCCTCGCCATCGGGCGATGCGGCATCGACGTCTATCCCCTACAAGTCGGTGTCGGCCTCGAGGATGTCGAGACGTTCGGCAAGTTCCTCGGCGGCAGTGCCGCCAACGTCGCGGTGGCCGCCTCGCGGCTGGGCAACCGCTCGGCGTTGATCTCCGGTGTCGGTGACGACCCGTTCGGCCGGTTCGTCCGGGCGGAGCTCGCCCGCCTCGGCGTGGACAACCGGTACGTCGCCACCCATGGTGCGTTCCCAACGCCGGTGACGTTCTGCGAGATCTTCCCCCCGGATGACTTTCCGCTGTACTTCTACCGCAAGCCCAGCGCACCGGATCTGCAGATCGACAACGCGGACATCGACGCCGAGGCAGTGCGATCGGCGCGCCTCTTCTGGGCCACCGTCACAGGACTCTCCGAAGAGCCCAGTCGCAGCGCGCATTTCGAGGCCTGGAGCGAGCGCGGCCGGAGTCCACTGACCGTCCTGGACCTCGACTACCGGCCGATGTTCTGGGCATCGCCAGCCGACGCCACCCAACAGGTGCAGCGGGCGCTGGCTCACGTCACCATCGCCGTCGGGAACCGCGAGGAATGTGAGATCGCCGTCGGCGAGACCAATCCGCATAAGGCGGCCGACGCCCTGCTCGACCTCGGTGTCGAGCTGGCGATCGTCAAGCAGGGTCCGCGCGGTGTGCTCGGCAAGAGCCGGCACTCATCGGTCACCGTGCCCCCCAACGAGGTTGACGTCATCAACGGCCTCGGTGCCGGCGACTCCTTCGGTGGGAGCCTGTGCCACGGCCTGCTGAACGGGTGGCCGCTGGAGAAGACCCTGCGCTATGCCAACGCCGCGGGCGCCATCGTGGCCGGCCGACTCGAGTGCTCGACCGCCATGCCCACCGCCGCCGAAGTCGCCGAGTTGGCAGAACAGACCGCCCTAGGAGCCGTCAATGTCTGAGCCTGGTCTGTGCAAGGACTATTCCGCGATCACCGACCTACGCGCCGGCGATCCTGGTGCTGTCGCCCGTGCCTGGGCATCCCGCACCACCCGACCGACGATGCGTGGCAATGGACGCCTGATGATCGTCGCCGCCGACCACCCGGCCCGGGGCGCGCTCGCCGTGGGCTCGCGGCCCACCGCGATGAACAGCCGCACCGATCTGCTGGATCGACTTCAGGCTGCGCTCGCCGATCCCGGCGTGGACGGTGTGCTGGCCACCTCCGACATCCTCGACGACCTGTTGCTGCTGGGGGCGCTCGAAGACAAGGTGGTGTTCTCCTCGTTCAACCGCGGCGGCCTCGCAGGCGCATCGTTCGAGCTCGACGACCGGATGACCGGCGCCACCGCCGCGTCCACCGCAGCGGCGAAGATGAACGGCGGAAAGATGCTCTGCCGCATCGATCTCGATGACGCGGGCACGGTCGCGACACTGGCTGCCTGCGCACGGGCCGTCGACGAGTTGGCCGCGCACGGCATGATCGCCATGCTGGAGCCGTTCATGTCATCCCGGGTCAACGGCAAGGTGAAGAACGACCTGTCCCCCGACGCCGTGATCAAGTCTGTCCACATCGGCCAGGGTCTCGGCGCCACGTCCGCGTACACCTGGATGAAGCTTCCGGTGGTCCCCGAGATGGACCGCGTGATGGAGTCCACCACGATGCCCACACTGCTGCTCGGTGGAGATCCGGCCGATCCCGACGAGGCATTCGCCAGCTGGGAGAAGGCCCTGGCGCTGCCATCGGTGCGCGGCCTGATCGTCGGTCGCACCCTGCTGTATCCGGCCGACGACGACGTGAGTTCCGCGGTCGCGACCGCCGTCTCGTTGGTGCGGTAGGCCATGCACAGCAAGCTGTACATCCCCGCCAACAGCGCGGCCGCACCGTTCACCGTCGCCATCACCCCCGAAGACGCGGGGTGGTCGGAGTCATCGCTGCACGTCCTCGACCTCGGGTCAGACGCCGCCGGGCGGTCCGTGTCCCTGAACACCGGCGACGACGAGGTGATGATCCTGCCGCTGGCCGGCGGGGGACGCGTCGAGTGCGGCGGGGAGTCCTTCGAATTGTCCCCGCGCGCTTCTGTCTTCGACGGCCCCGCGGACATGGTGTATCTCGGCATCGACCAGACCTACACCGTGTCCGGCCACGGTCGGATCGCGATCTGCGGGGCGCGGGCGAAGGCATCGTTCCCCAATCGCCGGGTCGCCGCAGCCGACGTCTCGGTCGAGCTGCGCGGCGCGGGCAACTGCAGCCGTCAGGTGCACAACTTCGGCACCGCCACCACGTTCGAGGCCGACTCGCTGATCGCCTGCGAGGTGATCACACCCGGCGGCAACTGGTCGAGCTACCCCGCGCACAAGCACGACGAGAACACCGAGGCGGAGACACAGCTCGAAGAGATCTACTACTTCGAGGTGGATGACAGCCCAGCCGGTACAACGGGATTCGGGTACCACCGGGTCTACGGCACGCCGGAGCGGCCGATCGAGGTACTCGAGGAGGTTCGCTCGGGCGACGTCGTCCTGGTGCCTCACGGCTACCACGGTCCGTCCATCGCCGCACCGGGTCACCACATGTACTACCTGAACGTGATGGCCGGCTCGGGCCCCACTCGCGCCTGGCTCATCTGTGACGACCCCAGTCACACCTGGCTTCGCGGCAGTTGGGAGCATCAGGACATCGATCCACGCCTGCCGTTCACCGTGTCTTCCGAGGCGGACTCCGCCACCCGAACGCCGGCTCCGCCGGCTGGATAGGAGACTGACAAAGTGGTTTCCACCGCGCCCAAGGCTACCGAGAAGCTCGCCGACACCGAGCCCACTGTCCGGCTCACCGTCGCACAGGCGACCGTGCGCTTCCTCGCCAACCAGTACGCCGAACATGACGGGGAACGGCACAAGTTCTTCGCCGGCTGCTTCGGCATCTTCGGCCACGGCAACGTGGCCGGTATCGGCCAGGCGCTGCTGCAGGACGAAGTGGACGCAGCCGAGGCCGGCGTGGAGCCCGGCCTGAAGTACGTCCTGGGCCGCAACGAGCAGGCCATGGTGCACACCGCGGTCGCCTACGCGCGGCAGCAGGACCGGCAGCAGGCCTGGGTGGTCACCGCCAGCGTCGGTCCCGGCTCGACCAACATGCTCACCGGCGCCGCGTTGGCCACCATCAACCGACTGCCCGTATTACTTCTGCCCTCAGATACTTTCGCGACCCGGGTGAGCTCGCCGGTGTTGCAGGAGCTGGAGCTGCCGGCAAGCGGCGACGTCACGGTGAACGACGCGTTCAAGCCGCTGTCGCGCTACTTCGACCGGGTCTGGCGACCGGAGCAGCTGCCCGCGGCGTTGCTCGGTGCCATGCGGGTGCTCACCGATCCCGCCGAGACCGGCGCGGCGACCGTCGCCCTTCCGCAGGATGTCCAGGCAGAAGCGTTCGACTGGCCGGAATCTCTGTTCGCCGAACGCACCTGGCACATCGCCCGGCCGCTTCCGGAGCGCTCGGTGATCGCCCGTGCCGCCGAGGTGGTGCGCTCAGCGAGCAAGCCCCTGATTGTGGCGGGCGGCGGCGTCATCTACTCCGGCGCCAACGACTCGCTCGCCCAGTTCGCCGCGCAGACCGGAATCCCGGTGTGCGAGAGCCAGGCCGGCAAGGGGTCGCTGCTGCACGAGCACCCGCAAAGTGTCGGTGCCGTCGGCTCCACGGGCACCACCGCGGCCAACGCCTTGGCCAGTGAGGCCGACGTCATCATCGGAATCGGCACCCGCTACAGCGATTTCACGTCTGCCTCGCGGACGGCGTTCAACAATCCCGATGTGCGTTTCGTCAACATCAACGTGGCATCGCTGGACTCGGTCAAGCAGGGCGGCATCAGCGTGGTCTCCGATGCCCGCGAAGCGCTCGACGCGCTGAGCGCAGCCGTGGGCGACTACACGGTGAGCACCGACTACCGCACCCGCGTCGCCGATCTGATGACCGAGTGGAACGACACCGTGTCCGAGGTGTACCGCACCGAGGACGGTGTGGCACTGAACCAGAACCAGGTGATCGGTCTGGTCAACACGCTGTCGGATCCGCGTGACGTCGTGGTGTGTGCTGCCGGGTCGATGCCCGGTGACCTGCACAAACTGTGGCGACTTCGGGATCGCAAGGGCTACCACGTCGAATACGGCTTCTCGTGCATGGGCTACGAGATCGCCGGCGGCATCGGCGTGCGGATGGCCGCCCCCGACCGCGACGTGTTCATCATGGTCGGCGACGGCTCGTACCTGATGATGGCCACCGAGTTGGTGACCGCCGTGCAGGAAGGCGTCAAGGTGATCCCGGTGTTGGTGCAGAACCACGGTTTCGCCTCGATCGGCGGGCTGTCGGAATCTCTGGGGTCACAGCGTTTCGGGACGTCGTACCGGTACCGGAGCCAGGACGGTCGCCTCGACGGCGACAAGCTGCCTGTCGACCTGGCCGCCAACGCCGCCAGCCTGGGCGCCGACGTCATCCGGGTGACGACGGCCGCCGAGTTCGCCGACGCGATGAAGGTGGCCAAGGCAGCCGACAACACCACGGTCATCTACGTCGAGACCGACCCGCTGATCTTCGCCCCGGACAGCCACTCCTGGTGGGATGTCCCGGTCAGCCAGGAATCAACCCTCGAGTCGACACAGACGGCCTACCGGCGGTACGCCGACTGGAAAAGTGTCCAACGTCCGTTGATCAAGCCGTCGGATCGGTGACAGAGCCGATGTCCGACCTGAAGGTCGCCGTTCTCGGGGTGGGTGTGATGGGCGCCGACCACGTCGCCCGGATCACGTCACGGATCTCCGGTGCCCGGGTGGTCGTGGTCAACGACTACATCACCGAGAAGGCCGAGCAGATCGCGTCCCAGATCGAGGGCTGCCGTGCGGTCATCGATCCACTCGACGCGATCGCGGATCCCGACGTGGACGCCGTCGTGCTCGCCACCCCCGGCACCACCCACGAGAAGCAACTTCTCGCCTGCCTCGAACACCGCAAGCCGGTGATGTGCGAGAAGCCTTTGACGACAGATGTTTCGACGTCGCTGGAGATCGTCCGGCGGGAGGCCGAACTCGGACGACCGTTGATCCAGGTCGGGTTCATGCGGCGGTTCGACGACGAGTACATGCGCCTCAAGGCACTGATCGACGGCGGCGAACTTGGACAACCACTGTTGATGCACTGCATCCACCGGAATCCCAGCGTGCCGGGGTACTTCGACAGCTCGCTGATCGTCAAGGACTCCCTCGTGCATGAGGTCGACGTGACACGATTCCTGTTCGGCGAGGAGATCGCGAGTGTGCAGATCGTGCGACCCGGATCGAATCCCGGCGCACCCGAGGGCGTTGTCGATCCGCAGATCGCGATCCTGCGGACTGTTTCGGGCAGGCACGTGGATGTGGAGCTGTTCGTCACTACCGGGGTCGCGTACGAGGTGCGCACCGAGGTTGTCGGCGAGCACGGCAGTGCGATGATCGGGCTCGACGTCGGCCTGATCCGCAAGTCGGCTCCGGGAACCTGGGGCGGCCAGATCACCCCCGGGTTCCGGGAACGCTTCGGCCGCGCGTACGACAAGGAGATTCAACGGTGGGTGGACGCCGTCCAGGGCGGGGACACCACCGGGAACTACGTAGACGGGCCGACCGCGTGGGACGGCTACGCCGCCGCTGCCGTCTGCGCGGCCGGTGTCGAGTCGCTCGAATCCGGCCTGCCCGTTGACGTCCACCTCGCAGAACGTCCCTGACCACGCCACGACAAGAAATGAGAATCAGATGACGAACACCATCGGCCACTGGGTCAACAACGAACCGTTCGCCGGCAGCAGCAGCGCTACTGCGCCGGTCACCAATCCGGCCACCGGTGAGGTCACCGGTGAGGTGGCACTGGCCACCGTCGAGGACGCCCGTGCGGTGATCGACGCTGCGGCCGCGGCGTTCCCGGAGTGGCGCGACACCTCCCTGGCCAAGCGCACGCAGGTGCTGTTCAAATTCAGGGAGCTGCTCAACGAGCGCAAGGGCGAGCTGGCCGAGATCATCACCAGCGAGCACGGCAAGGTCGTCTCCGACGCGCTCGGCGAGGTCTCCCGAGGCCAGGAAGTGGTCGAGTTCGCCTGCGGTATACCGCATCTGCTCAAGGGCGGCTTCACCGAGAACGCCTCGACCAAGGTCGACGTCTACTCGATCCGCCAGCCCCTCGGCGTGGTCGGCGTGATCAGCCCGTTCAACTTCCCCGCGATGGTGCCGATGTGGTTCTTCCCCATCGCGATCGCGACCGGAAACACAGTGGTGCTCAAGCCGTCTGAGAAAGACCCCACCGCCTCGCTGTGGATCGCCAAGCTGTGGGCCGAAGCCGGCCTGCCGCCCGGTGTCTTCAACGTCCTGCAGGGCGACAAGACCGCCGTCGACGAACTGCTGACCAGCCCCAAGGTCAAGTCGGTGTCCTTCGTCGGCTCCACCCCGATCGCCCAGTACGTGTACGCTACCGGCACCGCTGCAGGGAAGCGCGTCCAGGCACTCGGCGGCGCCAAGAACCACGCAGTCATCCTGCCCGACGCCGACCTCGACCTTGCGGCCGACGCCATGGTCAACGCCGGGTTCGGCTCCGCCGGTGAGCGATGCATGGCCATCAGCGCGGCGGTCGCCGTGGGCCCCATCGCCGACGACCTGGTCGCCAAGATCGCCGAGCGCACCACCCCGCTGAAAATCGGCGATGGAACCAAGGATTCGGATATGGGCCCGCTGGTGACCAAGGCTCATCGCGACAAAGTGGCGTCCTACATCGACGCCGGCGAGGCCGATGGCGCCAAGGTCGTCGTCGACGGCCGCAACGTCGAGGCCAACGGTGGTGCTGAGGGGTTCTGGCTGGGCCCGACCCTGCTCGACAACGTCACTCCGGAGATGAGCGTCTACACCGACGAGATCTTCGGTCCGGTGCTCTCGGTGGTCCGCGTCGAGACCTACGACCAGGCCCTCGACCTGATCAACTCCAACCCCTACGGCAACGGCACCGCGATCTTCACCAACGACGGTGGCGCTGCCCGGCGGTTCCAGAACGAGGTGCAGGTCGGGATGATCGGCATCAACGTGCCGATCCCGGTGCCGATGGCGTACTACAGCTTCGGTGGCTGGAAGGCCTCGCTGTTCGGTGACAGCCACGCCCACGGCATGGACGGTGTGCAGTTCTTCACCCGCCAGAAGGCGATCACCAGCCGTTGGCTCGACCCCAGCCACGGCGGCATCGAACTGGGCTTCCCGCAGAACGCCTGACCAGACCCGTCGAGAGTGCGGTTGCTGACGCGTTCAGCGAGTAGCGCGATCAACAACCGCACTCTCGGCGCCTTTAAGGAACCCCCATGGCAGGATCCACACTCGTCGCCACGGCGTGGACCAGCGCCGGCAACACTTCACCGGTGCGCACGCCGCCGGTCAGCCCCGTGCCCATCGCCGAACGTGTTGCGGCAGTGGCCGAAGCGGGCTACTGCGGTATGGGGCTGATCGCCGCCGATCTGGCAGTGATTCGGGACGACATCGGCTTCGCGGGTCTGCGTGATCTGCTGGCCGACCACGGGCTGACGCACATCGAGATCGAATTGCTGGAACGGTGGTGGGTCCCCCGCGACGAGCCGACGAACACCTACGCGGTCCGGGAGCTGTTGTTCGACGCTGCCGATGTCTTGTCGCCCGCTTTCATCAAGATCGGCTCCGAGAACGGACCCGCAACCAGAGATCCGCTCGCACTTGCAGAGCCGCTGCGCGAACTCGCCGACCAGGCGGCGGCACGCGGTACCCGGATCGCCATCGAGACCATGCCGTTCTCGGTCATCGCCACGGTGCCCATGGGTGCCGAAATCGTCTCGGCAGCTGCTCATCCGGCGGCGGGGCTGCTGGTGGACGCCTGGCACGTGTTCCGCGCCGGCACCACCCTCGACGAGCTGGGCAATGCACTAGCCGGCGACATGATCTTCGGGGTCGAACTCGACGACGCTGCACCGGCGGTGGTCGGCACCCTGTTCGAGGACACCGTGGACAACCGGCTGCTCTGCGGCGAGGGATGCTTTGACCTGCCCGGGCTGGTGGAATTGTTGCGCACCAAGGGCTTCCGCGGTCCGTGGGGTGTGGAGATCCTGTCGACGTCATTCCGGGCACTACCGGTGCACGACGCGCTCAAACTTGCTGCCCAGTCCGCGCGCCCGCTGCTGTGCGACGCCGAATCAGTCTGAGGCGGGCGCGGCGGTAGAACGTCGGAAACCCTCGATCGGCTACGCGGCGAGGCCCAGTTCCTCGGCCTTCTGATACTCGTCGTCGACCAGGACGACCCTACGGCCGGTGCGGTCGATCAGCGAGGCCGCGATCGAGGATCGGTACCCGGACGCGCAGTGCACCCACACCTCGCCATCCGGCACCTCATCCATACGGTTCGCCAGTTCGTGCAGCGGAATGTTGACCGCTCCCGGTATGTGACCGCCGTCGAACTCTTGGCTCTGCCGGACGTCGAGGACCACGACATCGGGATACTCGAGCGCGGCCGCAAGATCGGTGAACGACGCGACGCGGTAGGACCGCGGCTGCGTCCCCGCCCGCAGATCTTCGATGTCACCGACGGCAGCCCCGTCCAGTCCGTCGATGCCGATCCGGACGAGCTCCCTTCTCGCCTGGGCGATCTGGTCGGTGTCGTCACCGATCAGCGTCAACGGTTCGCCCCATTCGTAGAGCCACCCCAGGTAGGTGACGAAGGACTCGGACAGTTCGAACCCACGGCTTCCTGCCAGGTGGCCCGCGGCGAATGCGGTGCGGCTGCGCAGGTCGACGACCCACTCGCCGGCATCGATGCGCCGGAGCAGTTCGACCGGGTCGACCGGTTCCGGCAGGGACAGATCCACCGGCGCCGGCCCAGCCGTGTTGATGACCCCCATGTGCTCGTAGTACGCCGGGTAGTCGGAGAGGCCCCCGAGCAGTTCATCAACGTAGATCTGCTCCTCGTTGGTCAGAGCGGGATTGGTGCGCAGTTCGTCGGCGATGGTGGAGGCGTCGCCGCTGCCCGGCGTGGCAGAGCAGAAGCTGCCAAACCCATGGGTCGGATAAACCGTGGTGTCGGAGGGCAACTCGTCGGCGAGGCGTCGAACCGAGTGGTATTGGGCGTGGGTCAACGCCTGGGTGTGTTCGGGGCCGAGCAGATCGGTGCGACCGGTGGTGCCGTGCAGCATCGATCCTCCGGTGAACACACCGCGGACCGATCCCGCCTCGTCCTGCAACACATAGCTGACGTGGTGGTGGGTATGGCCCGGGGTGTGCATGACCTGCAATCGAATCGGTCCTGCGTCGACGATGTCACCGTCGCGAGCGGGCCGCCGCTCGTAGGCGACGTCATCACCCGCCGGCACCACGTACTCTGCACCCACCGTGCGTGACAACTCCAGACCGCCTGTGACGTAGTCATTGTGGATGTGGGTCTCCACCACGTGGGTGATGATCACACCGCGCTCTTCGGCCAGCGCCAGGACCCGATCGATGTCGCGCTGGGGGTCGACCACCACAGCGACACCGCCGTCGTCGACCAGGTAGCTGCGGTCACCGAGGCCAGAGGTTTCGATGATCGAGATGTGCATGTTTGCCCCTTTCCGAGGTTTCTAGTGCAGGAATATCGTGTCGACCAGTACGTAGCCCGCCACGACGAAGACGAGGTAGGCGAACCAGCGCTGCAGCCGCCCGGTGTCGAGCTTGGTGCCGTAATGGCCCGCGACCAGTGAACCGACAATGGCGGTTCCGACGAATGCCGTCGTGATCGGCCAGTCGATGCCCGCCCCTCCCAGGTGTGAGACCACTCCGGCGGCGGAGTTGGCGACGATGATGAGCAGCGAGGTGCCGATGGCGATCGGCATCTCCACACCGAGCATCAACACCAGCGCCGGGATGATGAGGAATCCGCCGCCGACACCGAACAAGCCGGTGAGCAGCCCGACGACGAATCCGGCGGGCAGGGATCGCGGTGCGCAACGGCGCCAGTTGATCCCGCTGTCTCCGACGGTGCAGGCGGTGCCGGTGTCCCCCTTGTCCTGCAACATCCGGATTCCGGCTACCACCATCACCACCGCGAAGCCGATCAGAAGTGCCGGCTGCGGCAGGTGCCTGCCGATCGCGGTGCCCAGGAAGGTCGCCGGGATGCCGGTCGCCGCGAAGATCGCGGCAAGCCGCCACTGGACCTGACGCGCAAGGACTTTCGGCGCGGCACCGACGGCGGAGGCGATGCCGATCACGATGAGCGACATCGGAATCGCCTCGCCGATATCGAGGCCCAGGATGTAGACCAGTGCCGGCACCGCGAGGATGGATCCACCGCCGCCGAGCAGACCGAGCAGCACGCCGATCACGGCGCCCAGCGCAAGAGCGATCCCAATGGTCATGGCATACCGCCCACCCGCAGTTCGCGGGCGCCGGTTACTCCGCCGGTGAGCTCTGGGTCAGTTCGTCGATGGCGGCGCGCAGCTTGACCGCGGCATCGTCGGCGACGGCGCGTAGACCCGGCTGGTCGGCCACCTGAACCATGATCTCGGGGTCCATCGCGTCCACGATCACGACGCCCTCCCGGTCCGGGTCCGATCGCACCACGACGTTGCACGGCAACAGCAGACCGATCTGGCGATCCACGTTGACCGCCCGGTGCGCCAGGGCCGGGTTGCACGCACCGAGGATGAGGTAGTTCTCCATGTCCTCGTCGAGCTTGGCCTTCAGGGTGGCCTTGACATCGATCTCGGTCAGCACTCCAAAACCCTGTTCGAAGAGCGCCTTTCGGGTCATCTCCACCGCATCCTCGAACGAGGCACGCAAGCTGGTGGATATCGCCAGTGTCATGTGTGGCTTCCTTTCCAGAGTCAGTGACGAACGCTTTCCAGAGTTCGCGACGAACGCGTTCTGCCGAGCAGATCGCCCGGCTCAACCTCTCGTCAGGTTACCCATGGGGGTATCTGCTGTAAACCTCGATATCCGCACCCCGGTTCGCCGTCACTTGCCGCGAATCGCAGCCTCAACCTCCTGAGCGGGGATTTCCTTGGTGCAGAAGAACCAGTCCTCACACTCGACTCCGTCAACGTGACCGCCCATCCGCTCCTCGGCGGTACCGCAGGACCCCGCGGGCGGCACGATGACCCGATCGCCCGGGCGCCAGTCCGCCGGTGTCGCGACCGCGAAGTGGTCGGCGGTCTGCAAGGCCTTGATCACCCGCAACAGCTCGTCGAAGTTGCGGCCCAAGCTCAGCGGGTAGTAGATGATGGCGCGAATCGTGCCCGTCGGGTCGATGACGAACACCGCGCGTACGGCCTTCGTGGAGTCCTCGCCAGGCATGATCATTCCGTACATCTGCGCGACCCTCATCGATACGTCCTCGATGAGGGGGAAAGTGACCTCGACATTCTTCATGTCCCGGAACGAAATCTTCTCCCTGATGGTCCGCAGCCAGGCGATGTGGCTGTAGAGACCATCTACGGACAGTCCGACCAACGCGGTGTGATACGCCGCGAACTCCTGCTGCATCGAAGCGAACGTCATGAACTCGCTCGTGCAGACCGGCGTGAAATCCGCGGGATGCGAGAACAGGATGACCCACTTGCCCAGGTAGTCCGCCGGGAAGTTGATCTCCCCCTGCGTCGTGTCGGCGGTGAAGGACGGGGCCGCGTCACCGATGCGCGGCATGCCGGCGACGGGCGCGAGCTCACTGGTCGTCACGTCTGTTTCCCTGCCTGTGGCCCGGTGCCGGGCAAACCCAGTTCACACGTGCATCTTTGGGCTGGAGGTATCGAGCGCATGACGTCGTCGACGTGTTCGCCGCATCCGGCCCAGCCGGTCCTTCCGCAGCGGGGACACTTCTCGGGATAGCACATTGGATTTGCCTTTCGCGATGATGTGGACGGATCAGCTCTCGGCGGCGATCTTCGCGCGCACGTCGGCCATGTCGAGCGCCTTGACCCTGGTGATCAGGTCCTCGAGGGCCGCCGCGGGCATCGCGCCGGGCTGGCGGTAAACGAGCACGCCGTCGCGGAACGCCATGATCGTCGGGATCGCCTGGATCTGCAGTGCTCCGGCGATCTCCGGCTCGGCCTCGGTATCGACTTTGGCGTGAACGACGTCGGGGTGTGACGTCGCCGAGCGGTCGAAGACCGGGGCGAAGGCGCGACACGGCCCGCACCACGACGCCCAGAAGTCGACCACCACAACGGGGTTGTCGGCGATGGTGGATTCGAAGTTCGACGTGGACAGACTGACTGTTGACATTGCGGTGTCCTTTCTCTATGCCGCAGAGGAACTGCTAGGCAAGGCCCTTGAGCATCAGGTTCCAGTACATGAATGGAAGCCCGTACTTCTTGAGGTACCAATACGCCCGGTGCGGCTTGGTCGGGTCGAGCACCGGGAACGAGGGCTCCAGGTTGAGGTCGTAGTCGAACTCCGCGAGCAGCATGGCGTGCGACGAGGTGACGATCGGGCACGACGAGTACCCGTCGTAGGACGCACGCAGCGGTTGGTTCGTCAGGACTGCGTCGATGTTGGCCACGACCACGGGCGCCTGCTTGCGGATCGCCGCCCCGGTCTTCGAGTTCGGCGACGAACCGGCGTCGCCGAGGCTGAACACATTGGGGTAGCGCACATGCTGCATGGTGTGCTTGTCGATCTCCACGTAGCCGGCCGCATCGCCGGTCGACAGCGGACTCGACTTGATCCAGTCCGGAGCCGACTGGCGTGGCACGGCGTGCAGCACGTCGTACGGCAGCATCGTGTCCGTGCCACCGCCGCCGACGCTGGTGATGCCGACCTTGTGCGACGCCGCGTCGACGGAGGTCATCTCGGCCTCGGTGTGCAACGTGATGCCGTAGTCGGCGATGACCTTGTCGAGGCTGTCGGCGATGGCGGGAATTCCGAAGGGCCGTGCGCCCGGCATGACGAGGTGGACGTCGATATCCTTCAGTACGCCTTGCTTTCTCCAGTAGTCCGACGCCAGATACGCGATCTTCTGGGGAGCCCCGGCACATTTGATCGCCCCGGATGGCACCGTGAACACCGCGGTACCGGACCGTAGGTTGCGGATGTAGTCCCAGGTGCGCGGCGCCAGATCGAACCGGTAGTTCGACGACACGCCGTCGCGGCCCAGGGCGTCCTCCAGCCCCTCGGTGCTCTTCCAGTCGAGCTGGATGCCCGGACACACGACCAGCACGTCGTAGGCGTAGGTCGCCCCGTCGGTGCATGTGACCGTGTTGTTGTCGGGGTCAAAGGCGCTGGCGCCGTTCTTGATCCACGTCGCACCTTTCGGCATGACCGAGGACTCGGGCCGCTCGGTCGACGAGGCCTTCGCCTGACCTCCGCCGACGAGCGTCCACAGCGGCTGGTAGTAATGCGCACTCGACGGTTCGATGATGGCGACATCGGAGTAGCCCTTGCGAAGCAGCCGCGCCGCGACGGTGATGCCGGCGGTTCCGCCGCCGACGATCAGGATCTGGTGTTTGGACTTGGTGGTCATCTACGTGTCTCCTGTTGTCCGTCAGGCGTTCTGGGTGGCTTCTTCCCAGGCGCCGTAGCCGCCCAGGATGTCGCTGACATCGGTGAAGCCGTGTTGGCGCAGCAGGCTGGCCGCGACCGAAGACCGGTAGCCTCCAGCGCAGTACACGACGGTCGGCGCGGTGGGATCGAGTTCACCCAGCCGGGCCGGCAACTGGCCCACGGGGATCGAGACCGCGTTGGGGATGGCACCGGCCTCGACCTCGCCCGGATTGCGGACGTCGACGATCTGCAGTCCGGCGACCTGCGCCGTGCGTTCGTCGAATGCCTTGGCCGTCAGTCGCGAGGCCACCTGAACGTCGTCGCGATTCTCGAACATCACCTCGAAGGGCTTGTCGAGATAGCCGATCACCCGGTCGAAACCGATGCGGGCAAGCCGGTTTTTGCCCTCCAGTTCCTGACCGGGCTCGGTGAACAGCACGATGTCGACGTCGGACGGCAGCACCGAGCCGGCAAACTCGGCGTAGCGGCCTTCCAGACCGATGTTGACCGCGCGACGCAGGTGCCCCAGCGCGAACTCCTCGGGCGTGCGGCCGTCGACCAGCACGGCACCGCGGGTGATTGCCTCGAGCACCTGTGGGTAGCTCATGGCGGTTGGCATCTTGGTTTCGTCGAGCAGTTCGCGATCTTTGCGGTTGAGGATCGCGTCGTAGACGAAGTAGCCCGGCGCCGGTGGCTGGCCCTCGGTGACCAGGTTCATGAACGTCGCCTTGTCCGGGGCGCGCAGCGCGTAGTTGGTGGCCTTCTGATCGCCCATCGTGGACCACAGGTCGGTGGACAGGTTCTTGCCGCACGCCGAGCCCGCACCGTGCGCGGGGTACACCCGGGTGGCGTCGGGCAGGGTCATCAGCTTGTTGTGCAGCGAGTCATAGAGCTTGTCGGCCAGTTCCTCGCGGGTGAACCCGATCGAGGCCAGCAGGTCGGGCCGGCCGACGTCGCCGATGAACAGCGCATCGCCGGTCAGCACGCCGTAGGGGACCTTGTCGGCTGGGTGCTCGTACACCACGATGCTCAGCGACTCCGGGGTGTGGCCTGGGGTGTGTCGAAATTCCAGTGTCACCTGACCCAGCGAGTAGATCTCGCCGTCGGCAACCCCCATCGACTCGAACTCGGTCTCGGCGACCGAGGAGAAGACGATCTTTGCGCCCGTCGCCTTGGCCAGCTCGAGGTGACCGGACAAGAAGTCAGCATGAAAGTGGGTCTCGATCACCAGCTCGATGGTCAGGCCCAGTTCCTTGGCGTCGGCCAGATACTCGGACACATCGCGCTGCGGATCGACAACCACTGCGCGCCTTGTGGTTTCGTCAGCGATCAAATACGACGCGTGCGACAGACAATCCAAGTAGTACTGGATGAACTTCATGTCCTCAGTCCTTTCATTCGGTTGGGCAATGCCATCCTGGCATATACCCCTATGGGTATGTCAACTACCCTGGGGGGTATCTCATTCCCTACTTGACAATACCGGTGGGGGTATAGCTATGATCTCAATTGAACATACCCCCGGTGGTATCAAAGACCTAGAGGCTTTGGTCACCGCCGGCCAGCCGGAAGGACTTCATCGCCATGACCACCACCGCCACGATCGATTCGCAGAACCTCAGCGAGCGCCTTGGTTCGGCCGCGCCGCCGCGGGTTCTGGATGTGCGGACCCCCGGTGAGTTCGAGACCGCCCACATCGCCGGGGCCTACAACGTGCCGCTGGATCTGCTGCGCGAGCACCGCGACGAGATCATCAAGCATCTCGACGATGAGGTCGTGCTCGTGTGCCGCTCTGGTCAGCGCGCCGCGCAGGCCGAGGAGTCGTTGCGCAACGCCGGCCTGGCCAACGTGCACATCCTCGACGGCGGAATCGTGGCCTGGGAGTCGGCCGGTTTCGAGGTGAACCGCGGCACCCAACGCTGGGATCTCGAGCGCCAGGTCCGCCTGGTCGCCGGCTCCATCGTGCTGACCAGCATTCTGGGCAGCCTTGCCGCTCCGAAACTCAAATGGGTGGCCGGAGCGGTCGGTGGCGGGCTCACCTTCGCCGCGCTGTCGAATACCTGCGCGATGGGAATGCTGCTGTCCAAGCTCCCCTACAACCGTGGCGCCACCTGCGACGCCCCGACCGTCGTGGCCCAGCTCGTCGGGTCTCCCGCAGCGCAGAAGGTCGGGTAACCGCCATGATCGCGTTGACCGTCGGTCTGGCCGTCTTCGTCGGCATCGCCCTGGGCCTTCTCGGCGGCGGCGGCTCGATCCTGACCGTCCCGCTGCTGGCCTACGTCGCCGGGATGGACGCCAAACAGGCGATCGCCACCTCGCTACTGGTGGTCGGCGTGACGAGCGCGGTCGGCGCCGTGTCGCACGCCCGCGCCGGCAGGGTGCAGTGGCGCACCGGCCTGATCTTCGGGGTCGCCGGTATGGCCGGCGCCTACGCAGGCGGCCTGCTGGCCCGCTTTATCCCGGGCACGGTGTTGCTCATCGGCTTCGCCGTCATGATGATCGCCACCGCCGTCGCGATGTTGCGCGGACGCAAGACCATCCAGACCACCGAGGGTGCACACCGGATGCCGGTGCCGAAGATCATCGCCGAGGGCCTGGTGGTCGGCCTGGTCACCGGCCTCGTCGGCGCCGGCGGCGGATTCCTGGTGGTGCCCGCACTGGCCCTGCTGGGCGGGCTGCCCATGCCGGTCGCGGTCGGCACCTCGCTGGTCGTCATCGCCATGAAGTCGTTCGCCGGCCTGGCGGGCTACCTGTCCAGCGTTCAGATCGACTGGGGCCTGGCGCTGGCAGTCACCGCGGCCGCGGTCGTCGGCGCCCTGATCGGCGCACGCCTGACAGCGATGATCGACCCCGACGCGCTGCGCAAGGCGTTCGGCTGGTTCGTCCTGGGAATGTCCTCGGTCATCCTGGCCCAGGAGATTCATCTGGCCGTCGGAATCACCGCAGCAGCGTTGACGGTCGTCGCCTTGGCGATGTACCTCGCCTGCAGCCGATCTGGATTCTGTCCGCTACGCCGCCTCGTAGGCAATCACCAGGTAAGTGCCGCGGCATGATCGCCGGGGAATACCCCCGCCGGTACCATCGCTGTAACGCTTGAAAGGAGCGATTCTCATGGTTGGTGACGAGGATGCCATCGCTGCGGTGTTGAACCGACTGCGCAGGGCACAAGGACAGCTTTCCGGGGTCATCTCGATGATCGAGCAGGGCCGGGACTGCAAGGACGTGGTGACCCAACTGGCCGCGGTGTCCCGGGCTCTCGACAAGGCCGGGTTCAAGATCGTGGCCACCGGCTTGCGGGAATGCATCACCGGCGAAGGCGCCGACGGCGCGAAGCCGATGACCGAGGCCGAGCTCGAGAAACTGTTCCTCGCGCTGGCCTGACGTCGTTCCGCGACTGCACCACAACACAAACCGGCGCCCCTGCATCTCGCGGGGGCGCCGGCTTCTGTGATGTGGATCAGAGGATGTAGAGCATCTCCTGGTAGGTCGGCAGCGGCCAGAGGTCGTCGGCCACAACACCTTCCAACGTATCGGCCGCCGCGCGCACCGCATCCATCAGCGGCAGCAGGCTCTGCGCATGCGCGGCCTCCTCGGCGGCGGAGTCTCCGCCGTGCGCGGCCATCGCCTCCTTGAGCGCGGTGAGTGCACCGGTCAGTTCCGAGATCGGCGTCGACACGGCTTGCAGCAGCGTCAGTTCCGGCTCCAAGCCGGCAGCCTTCAGCGTCGCCACATTGGATGCCAGCTCGGTCTGGTAGCGGATCGCCGCGGGCAGGACAACGGTCGAACCCACCTCCAGCGTCAGCTTGGCCTCGACCGCCACGGTCAGTGCATACATCTCGTAGCGGACCTCGACGCGGCTTTCCAGCTCGCGCGCGTTGAAGACGCCGTACTTCTCGAACACCTCGATCGCGTCGGGCTTCACCAGCTCGGGAATCGAATCCAGAGTGGTCTTGAGGTTCGGCAGTCCACGCTCGGCCGCCTCGATCTGCCAGTTCTCCGAGTAACCGTCACCGTTGAACACCACGGCGCCGTGCTCGGTGATGATCTCGGTGAGCAGCTTCTGCACCGCGACGTCGAAGTCCTCGCCCTCCTCGATGGCTTTCTCCAGCCAGCTGGCCATGTAGTCGAGCGAGTCCGCCATGATCGTGTTCAGGATGATCATCGGCACATTGATGGTCTGCCCGGAGCCCGGCGCACGGAACTCGAACCGATTGCCGGTGAAGGCAAACGGGCTGGTGCGGTTTCGGTCGCCCGGATCGGTCGGCAGAATCGGCAGCGTGTCGACGCCGATGATCATGCTGCCCTTGCCTTTCGACGATGTGGCCGCACCCTTGGCGATCTGCTCGAACACGTCGGCCAGCTGATCGCCGAGGAAGATCGAGATGATCGCGGGCGGGGCCTCGTTGGCGCCGAGTCGGTGGTCGTTGGTGGCCGAGGCCACCGACACCCGCAGCAGGCCCGAGAACTTATGCACCGCACGGATCACGGCCGCACAGAACACCAGGAACTGCGCGTTCTCGTGCGGAGTGTCGCCAGGTACCAGCAGGCTGCCGAACTGGGCGTTGCCCAGCGAGAAGTTGACATGCTTGCCGGATCCGTTGACACCGGCAAACGGCTTCTCGTGGAACAGGCACTCCATGCCGTGCTTCTTGGCGATGGTCTTGAACGTCGTCATCAGCAACTGTTGATGATCGGCGGCGATGTTCGCCCGCTCGAACATCGGCGCGATCTCGAATTGCCCTGGCGCGACCTCGTTGTGCCGCGTCTTGGCCGGGATGCCGAGCTTGAACAGCTCACGCTCGGTGTCCATCATGAAGGCGAGCACCCGGTCGGGGATGGCGCCGAAGTAGTGGTCGTCGAACTCCTGCCCCTTGGGCGGCTTGCAACCGAACAGCGTCCGACCGGCATTGATCAGGTCGGGACGCGCCAAGAAGAAGTGCCGGTCGACGAGGAAGTACTCCTGCTCGGGTCCACAGAACGACACAATGTGGTCGAAGTCCTTGTGGCCGAACAGCTTCAGAATGCGCTCGGCCTGAGCGCCCATGGCCTGCTGGCTACGCAGCAACGGCGTCTTGTAATCCAGCGCCTCACCCGTCATCGAGACGAACACCGTCGGGATGCACAGCGTGTTGCCGTTCGGATTCTCCAGGATGTAGGCCGGGCTGGTGACGTCCCAGCCCGTGTAACCGCGCGCCTCGAACGTGCTCCGCAGACCGCCCGACGGGAAGCTCGACGCGTCCGGCTCGCCCTGGACCAGGGTCTTGCCCGCGAATTCAGCCAGCGTCTGCCCGTCGGAGACGGGCTCGAGGAAGCTGTCGTGCTTCTCGGCGGTCAACCCGGTCATCGGGTAGAAGACGTGCGCGTAGTGGGTGGCACCCCGCGACAGCGCCCAGTCCTTCATCACCGAGGCGACGGAGTCGGCGACCGCCGGGTCCAGCTTGGCGCCCTTCTCGATCGTCGCGACGACGGACTTGTACACCGACTTGGGCAACCGCAGCCGCATCTCGGCCAGCGTGAAGACGTTGGAGCCGAAGATCTCACCGGGCTCCTCGGCAGGGTCGAAGCTGATCGCTGGAGGCACGTACGCCTCGACGCTGTTGATCGCCTGCAGGCGTACCGCATTTCCGCTCAATGGACTTCCTTCTCACTGCGTTCGACCGCTTCTGTTTCACGGACGATTGACCGGCCCACGATAGAAACGCCGGATTCCGATCTTGTTACGTCGACGTCAACGGCGCGATGCAGTTATTACGGTCTGGGCGGTCAGCGGCCCCGACGGGTAACCCTTGACGTATGTATTCGACGTTCGCCGGCCCCCTCGCCGCGGCACTGATCGCGGCAGTGTTGACGGGGTGCACAACAGAGCAGCCCACCCCGGCGCCGTCCCCGCCGCAAGCTCCCGCCACCACGACGGGACTGATTCCGCCTGGCGGCGCGCCGACCGAGGGCAGTCGCCCGCAGGCCGATAACCTGGCGCCACCAGCGGAACCACAGCAGGCGCCGCCCCCCGAAGCGAACCTTCCTGGCCGGCAGGTGCCGGTGGGCTCGGCGCCTGAGGGCATCGTCGTCGACGCGCAGACCCGAACCGTGGCTGTCGCCACGCGCAAGCCGAACGAACTGGTGCTCCTCGACGCCGATACCGGGGAGGTCCGCGCGCGCACTCCGCTACCGGGTGTCGTTCGTCACCTTCAGCTGGCTCGGCCGGGGGGACCGGTCCTGGTGCCGGTGGAAAGTGCGAACGCTCTGGTGCGGGTGGACCTGCCCGGCGGGCGGGCCGAGCAACAGATCGTCACCGGCACGATTCCGCACGACGCGTCGGAGACGCCGTCGGGGGTGGTGTTCGTCGCCAACGAGCTAGGCGGGACGACCACGGTGTTGCGCGGTGACGAGATCCTCAAGGTCTTCACCGACAGCGTGCAGCCGGCCGGGCTGGCCCCGGTCGGTGAGCTGATGGGGATGCTCGACGTCCGCAAGAACGACCTGACGGTCTACGACGCGTCGCGACTGTCCATCGTCGGTTCGACCCCCGCCGGGCAGGGACCTACTCACCTCGTCGCCGACCGGCACGGACGGTTGATCGCCGCCGACACCCGCGGCGACGCGATTCGGGTCTTCGACACCTCCCCCGCTCAGGTCGCCGAGGTCGCGCAGCCCGGCGGGCCGTACGGCATCACCTATGACGCCACCCGGGACCGGTTGTGGGTGGCGTCGTCCGGCACCAACGAGGTGGTGGGCTATGACATGACTGAAGCGACGCCGCGGGAGATCGCGCGGATCCCGACGGTGCAGAATCCGTACACCGTGGCGGTGGATTCGCAGACCGGGCGACTGTTCATCGCCGGGGTATCCGCCGGGGTGGTGCAGATCGTGGAGCCGCAGATGTAATCCCTTGTGTCACTTTCGTTTCAGTGGTCACGCGGCGCGGCCTGTTGCCTCACGTCAAGATGCGCGGGAAGGGTGATTCGTTGCCTCACGTAGAAGTGCGCGCTTGTTCACTGGCGGCTTAGCTCCGGGCCTAGCTTTGCTGGTGGTCAGGGCGAGGAGTTGGGTGGTGAGGGCGTGGATCTGGCGCTGGGTGGCGGCGGGATTGATCTGGGAGTAGTGCCGGGTCAGCGCCACGATGCGTTCCACGGTCATGGTGGGGTGATCGATTGCGCGATGAAATGGGGTGG
>NZ_STGE01000030.1 GCF_005222675.1 Mycolicibacterium sp. CR10
GCACCACGGGGATCGTTATGGAACACGATGGCCGCCCCGTCGGCGCCGGCATCACTGGCGCCGAGATTGACCTCAAAAACGACGATGAAGTCCTGGCGCACATCGATGCGCCCCGTCGACATCGCCGTGCCGGCCTCGAACGAGCCTGCCGTTGTCAGGGTGTAGACATCGTTCGCAACGCTCGCACTCCCATGCGGCATCAACGTAATATTTGGGGGCGGAGGGGGAGGCGGGGGATCTGGAATTGGCTCTATAAGCAGCCTAGTCAGGCTTCCAGCCAGGTTTGCGACGTACACATACCCGTCGGGTCCCTGGCTAAAGGAAACGGGGTAACCTTCGGTGCTGTAAAGGAACTTCACATCGCTGCGATCGTTGACATCGATGACGAACACATGGCCGGTGTTAACGTCGGTAAAAAAGATGTCATTCTGAAATTCCGCTGGGTACTGAGATCCCGTGTAAGGCGAGTCGAAGCCCACAATAGCTCCGAGTTGAAAACCCGGCGCGTTCTCGTCATGAGCAAATGCGCGATAAGCTGGTGTCACCGTTATGGTGCCGTTCGCGACCGCCGCATAAAATTCGGTGGCGCTGGGAAGGTTACGTGCGGGGTCGCCGGGGAGGTTCTGATATCCTGGCGCCGCTGAAAGAACACCATTATCGCCGCCTTCAAAATACGGCCATCCAAAATTTGCTCCAGCATGGCCACTCTCGATTTCCTCCCAACTATCCCAACCTGTATTCGTCATGAAGAGACGGCCATCCTGAGTGAATCCCATGGAAAACGGATTTCTCAGGCCTAATTGGTAGACTTTGGCACGGTTGACGCTGAGATCGTCGCCCGGCTCGACAAACGGGTTGTCCGCGAGTCCCAAGCCGGTTACCGGGTCGATGCGCAGGATCTTGCCGGACAGGCTGTCTACATTCTGAACACTGACCCCGCGCGGGTCCGTCATGTTGAAGGAAATGCCATCTCCGACAGAAACATAGAGAGCGCCGTCTAGCGGGCTGAACGCCAATGATCCGCCGGCATGACTCCGCGCGTCGACCTTGAGGTAGTTATCGACGTACTCCCCTGTTGCGGCGTTGAAGCCGGACTCGGGCTGGTTACCATCGGTGGTGCTATCGACGGCTCCGGTTCCGCTAATATCCTGAAGCGTCCGCGGTTGCAGCCCGGCGACGCCTGGAACAGCAACGCCGCCCAACATAATGACTTCGCTGCCGGGAACCGCCGTCGTGTAATTGGTCGCCGCATCGGCGGTGAAGCGCACCAGATAGGCGAATCGGTTTCCGCCGCCGTCCGGTCCCGCATTCGGGTCGGGGTTGCCTACGGTATCGGGGGGATCAACGACGTAGAACGCGTAGACATAGTTGTGTTCCGGCTGACCTGGCTCGACTGGCTGACCGAAGTTGGGATGCAACACAATGTCGAGTAGGCCGCGATCCTGATTGTCATTTACTTTTGAACTTATATCGATAAAAGTCGATTGTTGAGCGCCGGTATCAACATTGAACACTTTGATAACGCCACCCTTTTCGGCGACATAGACTAGTGACGGATCTTGCGGCGCAAATTCGAACGACAACGGTTGATTTAAACCTGAAACTATGACTTGCTCCGTGACAATATAATTCGAGGTCAACGGTGGTGATGGAGGATCGACAATGGGATTTTCGTCATCCAGGATATCTATGCGCGCCGTTCGCGGAAAAAGCAGTGTCGCACCTTCGACATTGATGATCGAGACCACAAATGTCTCAGTCGACTCTGACACGTTATCGTTGAGAATTTGCACGGGGATGAAGACGCGGTCTACGCCCACGTCCATTGTTATCGTTCCGTTTCCGCCAAGATAGTCCACTCCGTCGGTTGCGGTATCGGGGGTAATTCCGTACTCAATGGTTGCCAGTCCCGTCAGATCGCCTGTGCGGACGATGGGTACCGTCACGGTCCCGTTCGCCTCACCGATTCTCGGGTTGGCTTCGAAGAAGATAACGCCGCCACCAACGGGGGCGGCGGCGGCGACTTCTGCCTGCATCGGTGCCGCGTCACCGGTCACTGCTTCCTGAACTGGTGCGGGGTCCTGGGCGACCGTTGCCTGGATGGATGACGGATCAGCCGCAGTTTTCTGGACGGAGGCGAGGTCTTCGGTGGCGACTGGCACATTAGCTGCGAGGTTTTCGGGGGCGGCGGCCGTCAACGCGAGCGGCTCGCTGACCGTGTCGACTACTAGGTCACTGACGGGCGCCGGGTCAGCTGCGGCAACCGTGAGGTCACTGACGGCCGGTGTAACGGCACCTTCCGTCGAAGTGACGTCCATCGTCGCCGGTGGGTCGATCTGCTCGGTCTGTGCGGGAGTCGCGGTCGGAGGGTGATACCTGAACGCACTTTCCAATTGTCTTCGCACCCAGGCGAGTAGCCCCCACATGACCGGCGTCTGTTTTGGGGCGGATGGCCCGTTGGGCAGAACCTCGGTGAGGGCGGAACCGATCAGGCCAGTCGTAACGCTAATGATGGTGCGAGGGGCGGCCATCAATTCGGCGCTCGGATTCGGCCTGATCGGTTCCGGGGGGAGGGTCGTCGAACTGTGCAATGTGGCGAACGTCGTCGCCATGGGTTGATCGGAGGAGGCGGCGGCTAGGCCGCGGGTGTTCGTTGCGGTCCCGGTGCGAGCCGCCTCAACACTCGATGACTGCGGCCGGGGGCCAACGCCGGCGGTCCTGGTGGTTGAGGCCGGGGAGTTCGTGTTGGCCTGCCTGGCGGCTTGCGTTGCGGCTGAGTAATTCTCGCGCGGCTTCTTGGTGGAAGTCGGGTCGGCTGGCGGGTCGACCTCCGGTGTTGCCGATTGTGGCGTTGGTGTTGGCGTTTCCGCCGCGACGGGCTGCTGCGGTTCGGTCGAGGCTGCCGTCTGGTGTCCGTCGGCGGGCTCGGGAACTTCGGTGGTCTGGTCGTCAGCATCGGCTTCGGAGGTATGCGCGCCACCGGAGCTGCGCACGATTACCCCTTCGCCCGGTGTCGACTCGATCTCCGAGGGTGTCGACTTACCCGACGCCTGAGCCTGAGTGGGCCTTTCCGATCGTTTTGCGGAGAACCGGGTTGAGGTGGTGGATGTCGGGTCGGTCGGCGGCGAGCTTGACCCCGATGGGGTCCCTGTCGGTGCCGGGTCGGAGGTCTGCACCGACGATGCCTCGTTCGATCCCGTAGCGGTCGAACTCGACGAGGGAGACGACGAGGAATCGTCGGCCCACGCCACCCCCGGGGTGGTGGCTACGGCCCCGCCGACGCCGAGCGCGATCGCCAGCGCCCCCACGCGACCGACGCATCTGGCGTAGGTGGTCGTCGCTGTCCCACGCGCTTTGGCACCGCCGCAGTGGAATTGCTCAACCTGCCCCAGTACACCTGTTCTTTCGTCGCTCTGACCCAACGCCGACAGTGGTAATGGACTGGGTGCCAGCCAGCCTGCCGACATCCCGGTTCCGGCAGGCGGGCTCCGATGCCATCTGGATGGTTTCGCAGTGTTCATCGCTCCCCCGTACCAAAGATCTAAACCCGTTTGAATCTGTCCCGCTGTGCGACAACTTGTTCGCCAGCGATCTCAAGCTGCCGTCTGGGAGCTAACCTTTCAACGCCACCTCATAATCAGGGCCAGCATCGCTGCCGTACATGGACCATCAGATTCAATTTTGAGTAGACCGAGGTCTGGCTCTCCAGGAGGCACCCTGATCCACCCGGAAAGCTTGAGAGAGGGCGGCCCGGCGTGTCAGGGTGAGTTGAGTCCACTGGTTCAAAGCAAATCAACCTGACGCGGGGCGAGATTCGGATCGGCACACCATGACCAGCTCCACGAATATTTCGGTGAACGACAATGAACGGATGGATCCGACCCACCCCAGGGCCGATGGTTCGTGAACGGTCCCGCGGTTGATGCGTACCTCCTTTCTTGGGAAGGTGCATTTCATGCCGAGCAAGTACGACCCGAAGACGCGGGCGAAGGCCGTCCGTCTGGTGCTTGAGCACCGAGACGACTATCCGAGTGAGTGGGCGGCGATCACGGCGGTGTCCAAGCGGCTGGCAATGAACGCTGAGACGTTGCGGAACTGGATCCGCCAACAGCAGGTCGACGACGTTGCGCGCGACTGGGTCTCCAGCGAGGCCGCAGCGGAGATACGGGCACTGCGACGGCGCAATGCTGAGCTTGAGCAGACGTCGTGTCATCGGGGTCGGTCTCAAATTCGTGTAATTCTTCGCGCGCGACGGAATGTTCGACTATGCCAGCTTCTCCGGGGCACCTCTTGTCGGCCAGGGTTCTGTCACGTGACAGGACAGCGACGCAATAGGGCGGAGTGGGCACTCGGGTCAGTCATCGCAGTTACCAGCCGTGTTCGATTCTGGCACAAATCATTTCAACGCGAGTTGACGGTGTCCTGCGGTGCGGCCGCTACGAGATCAGCTGGACGTGTGCTGTAACCCGGGGCAATTCGGCATTGCCTCGCCCATACTCGTCGACTCAATTGGAGTTTGCGATTGGCTATCCGAGCCGCATCTGAGGTGAGTTCAGGCTCTTTGTAGTACAGCCACACCAGGTCTCGCCGGTTCTTCGAGCGGACGATGATAGGTGGCGCGACTCTCACCGCTAAACCTTGCAGACACCAGTCCTCCCCACGCGGATTCACAATGAGGTCCTTGCCTTTGCGCCAGCGTTGCCATCCATCGGCCAACGCCCGGTAGTGCTCTCGCTTCTTCTCGCCACACGACTGGCAGACCTCATGTGTACGTCGAACGTCGTCCTCACTTTCGTGTCATTAATGACATCTGGATGACATTCAAATCGGGACGATGACATGGAATTTGGGAACCGACAGCGACCGACTCCTGCTTGGCCATGTTCGCAAAGCGCGACAATGCCGTTGGTGCGCAACAAAAATCGTCTTCGTCGGACCGTTACGGTGCTACCCCAGAATGAGGTCAGATTCGCCGCCGTGCAGGTCATCGCGTTCGAACGCATCTGGCCGATGCAAAAGTATGAACATGTCCACATCTTGTTGCGCAGGACCCCGACATCGGGCGAAAGGCGACAGGCTCGATGTCGCTCGGGATGCGCGCTGTCGGCGACGGCAAGACCTACGTGTTGAAGTGGGTGCTGCAGGACAGCCCTGGTCCTGCATTGAGCGTTTCTCCACCGAGGCCGTCATCCCGCGGATCTACGAACGGCCCGTAGCGACAATGCGCCCCGCGGGTAGCCTGCACGAATGCCATCGACGCCTCTCCCCGTGGTGCTGGCCACGCTCGCCCTGCGACGCAGGCTCAAGCAGCTCGCAGACATGCTGGTGCCGCCTCAGATCGCGATGTTGGATCTCGGCGAGGGTGTCGGCGGTGTCCAGGTCGCCGCGGCGATCGCCGAGCTCGGGATTGCCGACGTGCTGGCCGATGGGCCGATGACCGCGGCGCAGCTCGCCGCCCGGATCGACAGCGATGACGACACCACGCATCGCCTTCTGCGGGGCGCCGTCGCGTGCGGTCTCTGCACGATGGACCGGCGATCCGGCGCGGTGAAGCTGACCCGGATGGGTGCGGTGCTGCGTAGTGACCACCCGGCGTCGCTGCGAGCGTGGATGCGCTACAAGGGAATGCGGTCGACCGTCGGCGCCTGGGGTGGCCTGGCGGCCAGCGTCCGCAGCGGCCGAAGCTCATTCGAGATCGTGCACGGAATGTCGGTCTGGGAGTGGTACAGCGCGCACCCGGACGAGCAACGCGTGTTCGCGGCGACGATGCGGCAGGCGACCGCGATCAGTGCCCGCGCCATCGCGCGCGTCTACCCGTGGCCGGACGAGGCGGTGGTGTGCGACGTGGCCGGCGGGATCGGCACGCTGCTGTCGGTGATCGTGGCCGAGTCGCGCGCAACCCTGCGCGGGGTCCTGGTGGACAGTCCTGGAATGATCACCGAGGCTCGAGGATTCCTCGCCGAGCGCGGTGTCGCCGACTGCATCGACTGCGTCGAGGGCGACATCTTCCGCGCCATCGACACCGCCGCCGACGTGTACCTACTCAAGGACGTGCTGCACGACTGGGATGACGAGCGCTGCGCGAAGATCCTGAACGCGGTGGCGGCGAGCATGCCCAGTGGCAGCCGGCTCGTGGTGATCGAATACCTCCAGCCGCCCAATCGTCCGAATCCGTTCTCACCGCTTCTCGACCTCCACACGTTGACCCAAAGGGACGGCGGGCGCCTGCGCTCGGCGGCCGAACTGTCGGCACTGCTCACCGGCGCCGGCCTGCGGCCCACAGGCCGCAGGTTCTCGGTCGTGCCGCACGACCTCATCGAAGCAGAGAAGATCTAATCACCGGCCTGCTGAGCGATCAGATGACAGTTTTCGGTCACGCGGCTTGACTGGTGGGCTTGGTCATGATGGCTTCGCCTTCGATCGGGTAGACCGGCGGGACTGCCCCACTCACTAGCACCATCACCGCGTGCCGGGTGACGTCATGAGACTCCGATCTCATCCGAGGTTTCGAAATTGAACGCCGCGTGGATAATTCGAATTGCTGTGAACTGCAGCGTTTCTTAGCCTTCATGACACCATTCGTCTTGCAGGCCGCAGCAGATGCCTCCCACGACGGTTGGCGGAGCTAAGCCTGGTCCGGCGTTGAACTTGCGTAATCCCAAGACAGTGTTTTAGCGGGTGTCATGCGAATGTAGGTGGCACCCGGTCTGGGTGCGGTGGGCCATTCGGGTTCTGGCACGCCCCGTGCTTGGGCACCTTCCCTCGCGAGCTGCAGTGCTTCGCTTGGTTCGCGAACGATGCGGGCGTGACCTTGCAACATCACTCCCCGGATATCTGCCATGCTGGATCCGTCTTCGAGCAAGATGCTCACGTTCGGGTTGCTTTCGACGTTGGCAACTTTGCGCGTCCCATCTCGCACACCCATGATGACGTCGCGGCCGAGACGGAAGTATCCAAGGGGTACGGTGTGCGGGAATCCATCCTTGTCGATGGTGCTCAATATCGCCCAGCTCGGGCGGCTATCAAGGTACGCCTCAATTTGTTCGTCACTGAGTTTTCGTGGCATGAAGAGAGGTTAACAAGATCGAAATCGGCGGTGACCGTGGCGGTTCGGCGATATCCGAGAAGCCACGTTGGTCAACGCGGCGGATCAGACAGTGCTGAACTGGGTTCACGGACAAGCCGGCGCCTGACACCACGCACTGAGGACGACCTTCACCAAGAGGTAGGACAATGCCCGAACGTATTGGCAACAGGGTGGTCCTCGTCCCGGGCGGTGGATCGGGTGTCGGCGCCGCTGCACGGTTGCGAGCCAGGGGTCGATCGGTGGCGACTCGATCCGACGGCCAGCGCGGCGGCCTGATCACTCGAAGCGGCCTGACTGCTCGGGGAACACCACCCGGGTGGACACTATGACGTGGCCCTTTCTGCAACAGTGTTCAAAGTCGAACTTGGCGTCTCCGATGTCGATCACGGTTACTACGCCGACCACACGCTGACCATCGCCCGTCATCCCAGTGAGACCGATGAGCGGATGGTAGTGCGGTTGTTGGCGTTTGGGCTGCGCGCACACCGGCTCAGCGACATCGACGGCGAGTTGGCGTTCGGGGCGGGCCTGTCCACCCCTGGCGTACCGGACTTGCGGCTCGCGGACTACACGGGCCGGATCCTGGAGTGGATCAACGTCGGACAGCCCGATGAACGCGCCTTGGGCAAGGCGGCAGGCCAGGCCGAGCAGGTGCTGCTGTTCCCGTTCGCCGCCGGCGTGGCCACCTGGTGGCGCACCGTCGGCCCCAAAGTAGCGGGGCTGCCGAACCTGTCGGTACTGCAGATACCGCACCCGCCGGTGCAGCAACTGGCCCAGAACGTTGACCGACGGTTTTCGGCGCAGGTGATGGTGATGGAAGGTCAGGTCACGATGACCGTGGGCGGAGTCGACGTCACCTTCACGCCCGAGCCACTGGAATGAACGTCTGAGCAAGAGGTGGCTGACCTAGTCGAATAGCGTTAGCTCCCAAGGGCGCTGACATCAGCGTTGTCGGGGCAGGCCCGGCCGGGCTGGTCGCCGCCGGCAAGGTCATCGAGGTCAATCCCTATGACACCCCACGCGTGACAGCGTGTCACTATCCTCACGGATATTGGCATTGCCGCCACTGGAGTGTGTCGATCATGCGCGCGACACTGGAGAGAGCCGCCCGTCCCGGCACGTCGCGCACCCGAGACCACGATGAGGAGCAACCGCTATGACAGATCCGATGAAGGCCGCTGTGCTCACCCGTTTCGGAGGGGCCGATGCTTTCGAGTTACGGGATGTCTCGGTTCCGCCCGTCGGACCCCGTCAGGTTCGGGTGCGTGTCCATGCGACCGCTGTCAACCCGCTCGACTATCAGATCCGTCGCGGGGACTACGCGGATCAGGTCCCGCTCCCGGCGATCATCGGCCACGACATCTCCGGCGTGATCGAGGAAGTCGGTTCCTACGTGAGCGAGTTCCGCGCCGGCGATGCGGTCTACTACACGCCCCAGATTTTCGGCGGCCCCGGTTCCTACGCCGAGCAGCACGTCGCCGATGTCGACCTGGTCGGCCGGAAGCCGGAAAACCTCAGTCACCTGGAGGCGGCGAGCCTGACTCTGGTCGGCGGAACGGTCTGGGAGTCCCTGGTGACCCGAGCTCAGCTCACCGTCGGGGAGACGATTCTCATCCATGGGGGCACGGGCGGCGTCGGCACGATCGCGATCCAGATCGCGAACGCGATCGGCGCACGCGTGATCACCACCGCGAAAGCCGGCGACCATGAGTTCGTGCGCTCCCTCGGCGCAGATGCGGCGATCGACTACACGTCGACGAACTACGTCGATGCCGTGGCCGAGATGACCGCAGGCTTGGGGGTCGACGTCGTCTTCGACACGATCGGTGGCGACGCGCTCACACGAAGCCCGCTGACACTCGCCGATGCCGGCCGCGTTGTCAGCATCGTCGACATCGCAGAGCCGCAGAACCTCATCGAGGCGTGGGGCCGCAACGCCGCCTATCACTTCGTGTTCACCCGACAGAACCGGGGAAAGCTGGACGCGCTCACCACGCTGGTCGAGCGCGGTCTCGTGAAGCCGGTCATCGGCGCGACTCTTCCGCTGGCTCGAATGGGCGAGGCTCACGAGCTCCTGGAGAACAGGCGGTCGTATGCACTGCGCGGCAAGGTCGCCATCGATGTGGCGGGCGAAACCGTCGCGCTTCCCCCGCGCATCTCGTAGCGCTCCAGGCGCTCCGGCGGCGTCGCGGTGGTCAGCCCCGCCCGGAAAAGGTGGCGCGGTACTCCGAGGGGGACACATCCAGGAGCCGTCGGAAATGCAGTCGAAGGTTCGATCCGGTTCCCAGGCCGACCTGGTCGGCGATGCGGTCGACCGACAGCCTGGTGCTCTCCAGGAGTTCACGGGCCGTGTCGACCCGCGCCCGCAGAATCCACTGCAGCGGGGTGCTGCCGGTCTCCTCGGCGAAGCGGCGCAGGAACGTGCGCGGCGACATCTGCGCGTGTGCGGCGAGTCCGGCGATCGTGAGCTGCTGGTCGAGCCGCATCATGGCCCATTCGCGTGTGGCGGCGAGGGTTTCGCCGTGGGCCGCCGAGCTGGTTCTCGGCAAGTACTGGGCCTGTCCCCCGGTCCGGTAGGGCGCGGTGACGAGTCCTCGTGCGATCTCGTTCGCCGCGCTCACGCCGAGGTCGCACCGGACGATGTGCAGGCACAGGTCAAGACCGGCGGCGGCCCCCGCCGAGGTGAGGATGGATCCCTCATCGACGAAGAGCACGTTCGGCTCGACCGTGACGTCCGGGTACCGCGCCGCGAGTTTCTGCGCCGCATCCCAATGCGTCGTCGCCCGCAGGCCGTCGAGCAGGCCGGCCTCCGCGAGGGCGAATGCGCCGTAACAGATCGACGCGATGCGTGCCCCGCGGGACGCGGCCTGCCGGAGCGCGTCGCGCACCTGCACCGGTATCGGCCGACCCGCCGGCGCGTACCCCGGGACGATGATCGTGTCCGCGTCGGCCAGTGCATCCAGGCCCCGCGGGACCGCGTAGCCAAAACCCCCGTGCGACGGCACCGTTCCGGCGGTGACGCCACAGGCCGACACCTCGTATCCGAACCCCGTCTCCGGATGGAACACCTCCGCCGGGATCCCGACGTCCAGCGGGAGCGCCCCGTCGAGTACCAGGACCACCACCTGATGCGGTCGTTGCATCACCGGACTCCGATCCGGCCGACGCGCGCCGCCCGTGTCATCATCCTCGCACGTATGCGCATTCCCGCCATCCGCGCGAGGCCGCGTCAGGAACGGCGCCTCAGCGCTGTAGGTCTCGTGGAGCTGGGCGAAATCGGGCTTGCGGTCAGCTTTGTACGGTCGGGCGGAGGGTGATGTCACCGATCTCGACGTCGTGGGGCTGTTCGATGGCGAAGGCGATCGCGCTGGCCACCGCCTCGGGAGGGAGCCCGAATTCGTCCATGCTGCGGCGGATCTGTGCGCGGACGTCGGCGTCATCGATGGAGCCGTCGAGCTCGGTGCGCACGAAACCAGGGGACACCGACGTCGTGCGCAACACACCGTCGGTGGACTCTTGGCGTAGTCCTTCGAGCAGGGTGCGGACGGCGTTCTTGGTGCCGGCGTACACCGCTTGGTTGGGCACGATCTTGAGTCCGGCGGTCGAGACCGTCGTGACAAGGTGACCGTGACGCTGACGTCGGAAGACCGGCAGAGCCGCGGCGATACCGTAAAGCACGCCACGCATGTTGACGTCGATCATCGCCGACCACCCGTCGACGTCGAGGTCGGCGATGGGTCCGATCTTGCTGATCCCGGCGTTGCTCACCAGCACGTCAAGTCGACCGAACTCCTCGACGGCCGTGGCGACGAGGCGCTCGAGGTCCTCGCGCCGGGTGACGTCCACAGCACAGGTAACCGCGGTGGCGCCGGCCGCACGGATTGAGTGGGCAATCTCGTCGAGACGCTCCAAGCGGCGCGCCCCGAGGACGACCGCGGCGCCGCGGTCGGCGAGCAGGCGTGCGGTTGCCTCGCCGATGCCGCTGCTCGCCCCGGTGATCGCGACGACCTTGCCGGTGATGGTGGAAGACATGATGGCCCTTCGGACGTAGTGTGGACACGTGTCCGTTTACCTCTTTCAGGCTAGCGGACACGTGTCCGCTTCACCAGGCCGTCACCTGGAGCGATCGTGACGTCCCGGCCCCGACGGGCCGACGCGACCGAGAATCGCGCCCTGATCATCGCCGCAGCACGCGCGGTCATCGTGAACTCAGATGAGCTGAAACTCAACGCCGTCGCCAAGCGCGCCGGAGTCGGTCAAGGCACCTTGTACCGGCATTTCCCGACCCGCGAAGATCTACTGATCGAGGTGTACCGCCAGGACGTCGAGGAGCTCGTCGCGGCCGCCCCCCAATTGCTGGCCAAGCACGAACCCTTCGAGGCGTTGAGCCGGTGGTTCGATCAGGTGGCCGACTACGCGCGAGTCAAACGTGAAGTGTTCGCCGCGGTCGAAAGGGCGGTGTGGCAGGACCTTTCGGCTCACAGCCTGGGCCCGATTGGGGATGCCGTCACGACACTCCTGGATGCCGGCAGGCGCGACGGCGCCGTCCGCCCTGACATCGATGCCCGCGACGTCATCCTCCTCATCGGCTTCCTGACGCGTATTGAGCAAGCCGAGTGGGATGTCCGTGCCCGTCACCTGCTCGACGTCATCCTCGACGGGTTGCGCCGCCACTAACAACCATCACCCCGCAAGGCCACGCGTCCAGCGACTGCGAGTCTCCGATGTGGCGGAAGCACTCAGACCGACTTGGCGTGCTCGGGGGCTGGCCATCGGAACGCCTCAGCAACGAAGGTGCGAAAGCTGCGGGCAGGGCGTCCGGTAACGCGTTCGACCGCGTCGGTGACCCGGTCTTCGCTCCCCGCGCGGATATCGACGTCGAGGGCGGCCAGGACTGCGGCGAAGTCAGCCGGTATGCCCTGTGCGGCAAGGCGTTCGGCGTACTCGTCAGCCGAGACCGGGCAGTGTCGCACCGTGCGCCCGATCTGCGCGGAGATGAGCGCGGCGGCATCGCGGTAGCTCAACGCGTCCGGCCCGGTCAGGATGTACTCGGCGTTGTGCGGTTCGTCATCGATTAACGCACGGCCGGCGACAGCGGCGATATCCGCCGCGTCGACGAATGCCACCCGCCCATCGCCGGTGGCGGTGACGATCCCGCCGTGACGCACACCCTGGGCGACCAGGTGGTCGCCGGTGAAATTCTGCATGAACCACGACGGCCGCAACACAGTCCATTCCGGCATGGTCGAGCGCACCAACTCGTGTACGGCTCCCAGGCCGGGCGCGCCTTCCTCCAGCGCCGAAGAGCTGAGCTGCACCACTCGCCGGACCCCCTGATGGAGCGCCTCTTTGAGGAACGGTTCGACGAACGGCACGGGGTCGGCCTCGCCGATCGGAGCGATCAGGTAGATCGCCGAGACCCCGCGCAGCGCATCCTGCTGCGTGCCGCGGTCATTCCAGTCGAACCGGACATGGCCTGACGCCGTGGGGGTACGCGTCGCCTGACGGTGCGGGACGCCCCCGCTCGGCCAGAACAGCGGCGACGCGGCTGCCGGTGGTGCCGGTGGCTCCGAGGACCAGGACCTCAGTCATGCGCGCCGTCCAACAGTTGTTCGGCGCCACCCATGGCTTCGGTGGCCGCCAATGGGCTCCAGTAATCGCGGTAGCTCTGAATCTCGCTGTTGCGCACTGTGATTACCGCTATGTAGCGCATCGTGTAGGGCTGTCCCGTTGCGACGACGATTCCGGCTGCTTCAAATTCGACAATCACAAGGTCGGGATCGGCAGTCTGATGCAGGACTTTCTGGCGGATCTCGCGGACATCGAGGATGCCGGGGTAGCCGCGCATGTAGTCCGCGACCGCCGCCCGGCCATCGATCCGGGGCGGATAGCCCGGCGCGGCGAACGGAAATTCCAGAACGCCGTCCTCGGCCCATAGGCCGGCGAAGGCCGCCATGTCCTTGGCGAGCAACAGGTCCAGAGCGCGCTCGACAAGTTCGGGTGCGTTCATCACTTTCTCCTCACATATGGACGATACGGTACCGTCCTGTCCACGGTAACACGGGACGGGACCGTATCGTCCATTCGATATAGTCGCTGCTATGACTACACGGCGCGTGCCCAGCGGGGCGGCCGTCCTCCGCCCGGAGATGACTGCGGCCATCACGGAGGCCGTCCTCGACGAACTCGCCGAGCAGGGCTTTTCGCGGCTGTCGATGGAAGCCGTGGCCAAGCGGGCCGGCGTGGGCAAGAGTGCGCTTTACCGGCGGTGGGCGTCCAAACAGGACATGGCACTGGCCGTGATCGCCGAGTTCAGCGTCGCCAAGGCGACGTTCCCCGACACCGGGTCGCTGCGCGGCGATATGCGCGCAGCGCTGGACGCGCTGATGGACTGGCTGACCCATCCCCGGTTTTCGCGGATCCTGCCCGACCTCGTCGCCGAGATGGCCCGCAACCCTGAGTTGGCCGCGCTGGTCGAAAGCATGACGGGCGGTCCGCGCCGCGAGCAGGCGGCTGCGATGTTTCAACGGGCGATCGAGCGGGGCGAACTGCACCCGGACGTCGACATGGAACTGGCACTGGATCTGCTTGCGGCGCCTCTGTATTGGCGGCTCGTCGTTCGCGCCGTCGATGTGGGCCCGGGATATCTCGATGCCGTAACCGCAATGATGTGCAGGGCTCTGGGCGCCTAGGCCGGTTGTTCCCGTTCCCCTCGAGGAAGACCGCCGCCGGCAGGTGACGTCGGGTCCCGCGCATACCGCGCCGTCCACGGTGGCCACGTTGCCGAACGGTTTGTTTGCTCTCTGTCGGCGTCCAAGGGCGGGCTACCCTCTCCAACTGTGACGAGTTCTCATCCACGGCGCAGCGTGCTGAAAGCCATGTCGGTCGGTGCGCCGTTGGTTTTGGGAGGAGCTGTAATGACGACTGGGACGCCGGAGGCATCGGCCAGAGGAACAGCTCTCGATCCGGCCCGGCGATTGGCGCAAGCCCTGGCTGAGGAAGCCGAAGTCGTCGCACGCGAGGTCGAGGGCCTCGGCCCACTGGAGACCGACCGAGCACTGTTCTTCCTGCTGTCCGCATACGACATCGCCACCGAGATGTGGTTCCAGAAGGGCGACCCGACCGCGCCGGTGCTGACCAACTGGGAACTCCCCTGGCGCAAGTACGGCGGCGACAACCCGACCACCATCTATCTCAGTGCGCCGGTCTCCCCGCACCTGCGATACCGGTTGCGCGGGCCCATCGGCGATGCGGTCTACGCCGGACTGCAGGTCTACACCAAGGGGCCGGGATTCAACGCGCCCTCGGCGAACATCTCCGACACCCGGCTACTGCGCGGAGGACGTGAGATCGACCTGCTGATCGGCGGCCCCGATCCCGGCGACGGCGCCCCATGGATACCGCTGGTGGCTGACGACTACCTGGTGATGGTGCGGCTCTACCACCGCCAGGTACCCGGCGTCGTACCGCCACCAATCTCGTTGACCTGCCTCGACGCTGCGCCCGGAACAGGGCCCTCGCTGACCCAACGCGCCGATGAAGCCGAGGCGTTCTTCCGCGACTGCGTGCTGTCCACGATGAGCGTCACCGAGGTGCTGCGCCAGGCGGGAGTCAACGGCTACCCCCCACCGGATGCCCCCGTCCACCAACCCCGTTACACCGGAGCTCTCTTCCCCACCCTCGACAACGTCTACGACGGCTTCTACGTCAGTTTGCAACCCGGCCAGGCCCTGCGACTGCGCGGAAACCCGCCGACGGCCCGATTCTGCTCGTTCGTGTTCTACGACCGCTGGTTCAACACCCCCGACATCCCGGCCCACCGCTGTTTCCTCACCGGGGAAGATGTTCAACTCCAAGCCGACGGCAGCTACGAGTTGATCCTGGGCCCGCAGAATCCCAGCCACCCGGATTGGATCGACACCGCCGGACTCACCGAAGGCATCTTCGCCATCCGATACCTGCTGCCGGAGCGTCGCGACCTCCCGACCGCCGAAGTCATCAACGTCGGCTGACAAACCTCACGACCGACTCACCAGCAGCAATGGTGTTGCGGCACTGGACTACACAACGCGTATCGTGGCTTCTCAATCTTCGCGTCCAGTAATGAACCTCTGAACTGCGGCGGCGGCAGCGATTACATGAGATGTTCACCCCCGGAATTCTCACTTTCATGTCCACTGCCTCGGTGAGGTTGATTGACTACGCGCCAGCCGTGGCACGCCTACTCGCGACCGCAACCTCTCTGCGTCTTCAGCGCCGCTTCGCTTGCGAAGATCTCTCGCGAACGGCGTCGCTTAGTTGGCGCCTGGGAATTCTGCGAGGTCTAGCGTGGGCGGTATGGGTTTGTTCAGTCATGAGGAGTTCCGGGACCCAGCCGACGGCGTTGGCGGCGGCGCTAGTGGTGGGGTTGTTGAGCGAGCTCGGGGCGCCGAGGTGGGCGAGTACGGGGTGGATGAACCTGTGGTGGTGGGTCCGGGGTTGCCGCCTGAGGATGGTTCGTGCGGTCAGTTCGCTGTGCAGTTCCACGTGTCTACGTCAATGCTGTTCGGGCTGAAACGTATTGCGGATATTCGTGGGGTGAGCGTGCCGGAGGTATGCCGGCAGGTGGTCGGTGTGTTTGTTGCCCAGCAGGAGGGTGAGCTGGGTGCATTGCTTGCTGCCGAGGCCGAGGCGTCTGATTACCGGCCGAGTTTGGGTCAGACGTAGTCGCGCCCGCCGCAGGGGCGCTCCGATGAGGTCCGGGTACTTACGAATAGCCGTGGCGCTCAAAAGCTCCAATTCAGGTAGCCACCCGGGCCCACCTTGCACGTCACGTACGGTTGCGGCCGCTCCCGCGCCGTAGGTCGGCATGCCATGCGCCTGGGCTTCTTTGACCAGTTCCCTTCATTGCGATGGAGCATGAACCCATCAAGCTCTTGATCTACATCAGCGTCGTCTTCAGGATCGTCCTCAGATGGACGGCCCACTAATGAGCTCATGGCTTCGCGAGAATCGGTCCACGACGGCTCCCCTTTTGTTCCCACCCGGAGGGCAACTACCGCTCGTGATTGTAGGTTCTCAACGCTAGCTGCATTTTGGCCGACTCTCTGGTCTGCGACTGTTCGATTTGTCTCACGGTGTTGGCAGCAGGGGTTTATCTCACGACGCGCTTCATTCGCTACATCACGGCCGGCGACGGGCCCGGCGTGACCTGGCGTTTTGCGATTCTGATGCCCAAATGCAGTCGACCGTGAGAAAACGAAAATCGGTTGTGCGACAACACAACCACTTGCGGCAACCGGCTTGTGGGTTCTCACACTCCGCTGCATGTGTCCACAGCTCTGATCTGCGATTATTCGATCCGTCTCACGACGGCTGCAGTGGAGTTTGTCTCATGAGTCGTTGCATTTCCTCGAGCGCCCGTCCAGTCAATTATCGGATCCCGCGCGGCGTTGATCGGGTAGACGCCACGTGAATTCTGAACCCGGCGCGGCAAGGGGGTCAGTTTCCGTCGCCGCCGACGGTCGGATGCGCTCTCTGGCGCGGCGGCGTGTTACGACCAGGCCTCCAGCCTGCCCGCGTCAGTCGGCACCCCGTCCGCGCGGTGAAACGTTCTCGGTGGTCGGCCCTTTTGTGGTTGGAGGTCGCGCCAATCAGGCGCGACCCGGTACCGAAGGGCAAGCAATGAGTTCTTTCAGGACTACCACGGTCCGGTTGCTGACCATGTTCATGGCCGGCGCGGTCATGCTGTGCGGCCTGCTGCTCAGCAGCACCGCGACCGCCCAGGCCGCCACCGGCGGCTGCAAGGACGGGCGTTGCACGGTCTACCTGTCGAAGGCCGAGACGAAGGCGCTGTCGCAGGGCCGCGCGCCGGCCCTGCCTGCGGCCGTCCCATGGCAGATCAAGGGCGCCTACGGGGCCCTTGTCGCCGGCCACCGCTGGATCGCCGGCCAGTACGCCAACCGCGGGTGGTGCTCGGCCTTCCGCCTGTCCATCTACCCGTGGGAGGCGCAGGGTTACGACGGCTACCGCTGCTAGCCGGTGCGTGTAAGCGGTGGGTCCGCTCCATGCGGGCCCACCGCAACGGCACGACGCTCGTCGGCTTCGCCGCGAAATCGTCGAACATTAGGCAAGATGTCTCTGCTGGTTGTTGGGGCGAAGTCGAATTCGGGGGTGGCGGTGGAGGACGCGTACGAGGCAGCGATGTTCGACCTTCGGAAGGTCATCGACGGCTATCGCGAGCGGTTGGTGAACGCGCTACTACGGGGCGGGTCGCTCAATCCCGAACTACATCTGGGCATGGCCTACTCGAAGTTGCTGTGCAAGCTGCTCGAGGCGAAGGAATCTGGTGACACCGAGTATCTGGCGACGCACAGCGGCCCCGAGTACTTCACGCCGCAACCGGGTTTCGATGTTCCTCGTGCGTACACGAGTGTGAGGAAGACAGCTCTCTACATCGCGTGGGAAGAGTCCGGGCAGGCGGTGGGCCTCATCGACACGTCAGATCTGGTTGAACGGCCGGTCGCCGAGGTCACCCGGCTAGCGTCCGGTACCAAGTTCGAGGACGGGACACACGACGATCCGACTGCCAACCACGTGGTGGCGACGATCACTGCGGAGCGCAGACAGGCCGTGATGCGGACCGTCGTCGGCGCCTTGAGCACTAGGGCCTCCGGCTATTCGAAGCTCTCCGTCGCGGAGTTGGACGCGTTGGCGGGGATGTTTGACCCCGACGCATACGGCGAACGACGCGACCCCACCGACGAACGCGAGGCCAGAAAACGCACCGGTCAGGTATCGGACCCCAACCGCGGCACCTCGGCTAGATACGCGGAGACTTCGGGACTGTCCAAGGCGACGGTGTCACGGCTGCGGGACCGAATCATCGAGTCCATCGGTCGGACGCTCTACCTGGCGGGGGTCCTCGGGAACGAGGGCGTGCTCAACGACGCTGTCCGGTTGCACCGCGTGCTCGACGCGTTCGACACAGCGATGGCCGCAACGGTCAAGGGGGGTACCGAACTGGTAGACGTCACAAAGGCCGCGCGCTCGGTGCGGCCGGTCGACAGGCCCCGGACTCCGCTCGAGGTCGACGACGTCCTCACGCGGGCGGCCAGGGTACATCCGGACCTGTTCGTCGCGCGCGGCGCCAAGACGACGGAGCGCTTAGCAGAGCGCTTCGACCGCGGTCAATGGTCGGCCGACCCGGACGAGCGCGCGAAGGCGATCGCGGCGATACACAGTCGCGAAACCTCCTTTGCGGCAACCATAGACAGCCCCCATCCGATGTGCGTGGAAACCGACTGCCGTCAGCACGGTGACCGGCGCGGAAACCGACCCTCAAACGACACCGACCTAGTCGAAAGCAATTGAACCAGTGGTGGATGACACACGGCACGACGCCGACAACGACAACGAGACCCCCGGCTGGCTCGTTCACGCCGCAGAGGCCGCGTACTCCCTAAGGAACCATGACGCCGGCCTGGATCCAATCGCTCTGGCCGAGGGCTCGGTGATGGGATTCGACGTCGCGCAGGCCCGGGTCATCCTGGGCGACAACCGCCTGCTGCAGGATCTCCTGGCGCACTGGAAGGTCCAGGGCGAGCCGAGCAGCATCATTCGCCGCATCGCCGACACCTCGGACACCCGTGGCAGGCTCCATCGTCAGCTACTTGACGCGCGATCCGCGGCCGACACCGCCGCCTCCGGGCGGGTCTTCAGTCTGTTCGCCCGCCGGCGATCGACGTTGTCCTACAGCCGCCCCGAGATAGCCCTCGCCGCGAGCACGGACTCCGGGGTGCCGGGACGCACGCGCGAACTCCACTACCCCGACGTCAACGCGACCGTGACCCTATTCCTCACCGCGGACAACCACACGGTGTTCGAGGTGACCGCGACACCCGGCGATGTCGACAGCGAGGTGGCGTGGATCCGCTTCTTCGACGGCGATCGCGGTGCGGACCTACTGATCCTGCTGTCCGACGGCACATCGGATCAACGATCGGGTGAGATCGTTGTACCCGGCAACCACCTCAACGCCGACTATTCGACATTTTCGATCATCGACGCGACCCAGGTGCCCGTGCAGTTAGCGCCCGATGTCACCGCCGCGATTCGACTCTCGTCGACATCGGCCCGCAACGCGTGGCGCGGCGTCGCCAGGTCCCTGCCCGCGGATCACCACGTCCGGCAGGCGATCGTGGCGGGCCTGCGATGACGGAGACACCCATAGATCGCTCTGAGCCGGAAGCACAGTCCGCTGGTGATGCCGCACAGCTATGCGACGCATTGGTGGGCGCCGATCAACGGCTGATCACTTTGGTGCGCAACGCCCTTGCCGCGGAAGACGAGGACCTGGAGGGACTGCTCGAACCGGGCACGGCCGAGTACTCGGCCCTCCTGCGTTTCAGTGCCGAGACGCCGTCCGCACACGACGACCTGAGCGAGGCCGAGCTTCTCGAGCCGGAGGACGAGACCACCAGCGAAGCCCTCACGACGGCTCTCGCGATTCGCAACCTCGCCCGCGGCCTGGCCGGCGCACTCGACGCCGAGGAAGCCTGCGCCGCGTTGCTTACCGACTGCGCATCGTCCGGTCTCGAGTCGGTCGGAGCCGCACTCGTCGCCCCCTCGGCACCCTATCTCTCGGGGTCGAATCAGGCATTGCGGAGCACGCTCGTCCACCTCATCGGCCGCGGTGATCAGCCGGCCCGTGGCTTCGCGATCCTCATGGCGCTCGAGTTAGTCGGTATGCGACCCAAAGTCATTCGCGCCGCACGGGTTCCGGTCCTGTTCGCGACGAGCGAAGGAGGTCAGGCCGGCACGCTCACGCTATCCCAACTCAAAGGCGGTCCGTCCGGACTGCACCCGGACCCCGCGTCGATGGCCTTCCTCAAAGCCGACCGGGCCGTCGTGGACAGCATCGCAGCGGCGTGGAACGCGACCCGACTGGCGGAGACCGACGCCTGCCTCGTGTGGTCCGTCACCGTCGGCAGCGGCCAGCCGGCGAAGCTCGTCAAAGGCGGTTCGATGGGCGCCGCGTACGCCGTTGCCCTCGACGACCTAGCACCGCGCTCCACCAGCCTGCACCGCGCGCTCAAGCGCATGCCCGCCGTCGAACAGTCGCTGGCGCGACTCCTTCGGCCGCGGACGCTGGCAACCGACTGCGCCGTGACCGCGGGGCTCGACGGCCTCAACCTCACCGAGGTCACCGGCTATGGAGAGAAACTAGCTGCTGCACACCAGCATTCGCTGCGTGTCGTCGTCTCGGCGAATCGCCTCCAAGCCGCTCGCCAGGAGGTACCGACCGGCTATCCACAGGACAGGGTCAGCGGTGCCGCGACCCTCGCCGATGCCATCAGGCTGACGCGCACAGTGTTGAACCCGGCACTGACGGTCGCGGTCATCAGCGCCGTCATCATCACGGCGATCATGGGAGTCGGCGGCTACCTCTGGCGACAGTCCGCGCTGCGCAGCGAACGGACCACCGTGGCGGCATCACTGGCGACAAAGGCCAATGAACTCGTCAACCGCGACTCCCGGATGTCGGCCCTGCTGGCACTCGCCGCCGACCGACTGGACCCGACGGCGGCATCGAAGAACGCGATGCTCAACGCCATTCAGAATAATCAGGCGGCGATCGCGTCCGCCCAGGCCGCTGTCGGGAGTCCGGTCACAAGCGCGGCGGCGTCGAGCGTGGTCGTGCTGACCGCGGATCGCTCTAGGACTGTGAAGATTTGGAAAATCGCAGATTTGTCGCCACTGGGCGAGATCACGGTCGATGACGTACCGATCGGAATGGCCTCCGGATCGAACGACTCGTTCGCGATCTTAACCCAGCGGTCATTGAGCCTCTACCAAGGTAGTGGTGAGCGAATTCCTGTGTTGGTGAAAACTATTCCAACTCCGCCGTCATTCGACGTCACCAGTGAAGTGCAGTACGGCCCCTACATCGACGATTCCGGGGCAGTTATGGCGATCGATGAGAACGGGAACGGCGTCTTCTGGTCGCCGCGCGTGCGCGACGGTACGACATTCACCACGCGACTCTTCGGTGGTGTGGCGGCGGTCGGAGGTCCACGGGTCGTGCGCGGATCCGCAGAGGCGCCAAGCCGGATGTCGGTGCTGCTCGCGGTCGACGGCGTGGGTGTTCAGCGCCTGACCATCGAGGATTCCGTCGCAGCGACGACGGAGACCACGACCCTGATCCATTCCTACCAACTCCGCGACGTCGTGACGTCACTCGGTTACGGCCAGGCGTACGCCGGTGGCGACGAGGACTCCGTCATGGTGGGAACCCGCCGGGGAATCCAGTGGTGGGATCCGAACACCTCCTCTACGGTCGAGTTCCCCTACGCGGGGATGTCCGAGGAGGTCCAGCGGATTCTGCCCGGCCTGTACACCGGGGGAGTCACCGTCGTAACCCCGACCGGCCTCAAACTGCTCCGTGAGAGCGGTGTTACCGCACTGAACAACACCGGCGGCGGCGGTGACACGTCAGGGATCGTCACGGCCATCGCGGAAGCGGGTGACGGACAGCTCGTCGTCGGCCGAACCGACGGCCGAATCGTGCTCCTCGACCCGCGCTTCCGCCGCCTCGGGCTGGAGGACCGGCCAAAGTCCAACGCCATCGCCTTCACGCCGGACGGCCTCCTGCTCGTCACGTCATCAGACGGCCCGCAACGTGTTTCGAGTCTGAATGTGGCGACCGTGCCGTCGCCCGAGCAGTCCAGCGGCACGGGTTACGTCCCCGATGCGGCGGCCAAGCAATACATGCTGCCGACGGACGACGGGGTCGCCCCCTACGTCAATGACATCGGCGCCAGCGACGAGTACATCGTGGCGTCCGGCGGGACGAACACGACGAAGCGGGGGCGGGTGTGGGTGTGGGACCGCCAGTCGCCCGACGACGTGCGCACGCTCGACTTGTCGCACAGCCTTGGCACGGGTTTCGACCTGGCCGCCACCGTCGCCATCGCCCCGGAGCTGCACCGGATCTCCGCCCTCAACCTCGGCAGCGGCGAGGTGGGGATCTGGTCCACGGACGACTGGACGCGGCTCGACACTATCGACACCAGAGGCGACCTGACGTGGAACGACAATGTCGCGACGACGATGGCGGCGAGCGCTGACGGTTCGACGCTCATCGTGCAGGTCACCACGCGAAACAACGGCAGCGTGCAGAAGCTCATCGACGTGGCGACCGGCGACGTGCGCGACCTAGCGCTCCAGGGCAGGGCGGTGCTCTCCCCCGATGGCACTCGCATCGCAGCGCGGAAGGACGGCCAGGACGTCGCGATCTACGGGCTGGACGGCCAGCAACTCGGCGGCCGAGTCGACCTCCGCGCCGACTACACCGACATCCTGTGGAGTCACGACGGAAAGCGGCTCGCGGTGATCGTCCCCGACGCGGATCAGATCGTGTTCGTCGATGCCGAGACGATGCAGTTGGACGGGCCGCCGTGGAAGTCGGTCAACGGCGCCCGGCCTTATCTCGGCGCGTGGAGTCCTGACGGACAGATGTTCGGGTTCACCTCGTCGGTTTATCGCGACGGGAAACTCGATCCCGGTCCGGTGCAGATCTTCAAGCCGGGGGGCGTCGACTGGACGGATGCGCTGTGTGCGATCGCCGGAACCGACCTGACCGATGACGAGTGGCGGACCTACGCGGGCACCGGAATCGATCGGCCGACGCTCTGTCCGTCGGGCTAGTTCGTCTGACGCACGTTCTCCGCCACCACCTGATCACCGGAGACGCGCAAGTCACCTGACATCTCGACGGTGCCGCAGCAAGCGGGCTCGTCCGGTCCTTGGGTGATCCACGCGACGTGGACGACTCCGTCCGAGATCGAGATGTCCGTGACGTACTCGCGGCCGTGGGTCACGTCGCCGAGATCGACACCACCGAGCCGGGTGGGCCCCTCGGTGTAGAGCTGAACGGTCGCCGGCCACGCCACGCCGCCCGCCGTACACGCCGTCACGAGCGCGCCATCGTCGACCCCATCGCCGTTGAGGTCGCCGAACGCGACCCACGGCTGGTCGGAGTCGGACCGCGTCGCGATCGACACGAATCCGTAGAACGGGTCCTGCATCGGCAGCGTTCCGTTGGCGAGATTGCCGGGCTCGTGCTCGCACAACTCCGGCACCGGAGCGGCGAGCAAGTCGTCGAGAGTCACGGCGCTGGCCGCTGAGCCCTCAGTCGATTCCGTATCGCCGTAACCGCCTGATTCGGTACCGCCGCCGCTGCTGCCGCACCCGGCACATACGGTGGCCGCAGCGGCAACCAGTGCCACAGCGATACGGCGTGCGCTTCTCCGACTCTGCAACGCTATTGCCCCCCTTCAACGTTCACGCTCAGTGCCTTGGCGCACCGAGCACAAGTAGCCTGACACATCACCAACGACGATGGCTGCTACACGCCGACGAGCCCGGCGCGTTTCAGCTTCGCCCGCGCATTGCGGATGGAGCGGACGTCGCTGGGCGTCCCAGCAAGCGTGATGGGCCGCGCGTCCGACGACTCGGGATAGACGAAGATGCCGTGCTTGCCGTGCCGGTAACTCCAGCCCGCGTTCTCCACGGCTTTAAGGAGGAGGGACCAGTCGCTGCGCTTGCTCATTCAGTGCTCCTGAAGTAAGTGGCGCACGCCGTCTGCGTACCGCCGCTACCTCAGAAAGGGTCAGCCTCCGCATTCGTTACACCGCGAGCACCGCCACAGAGGAACACGTCATCGTGCTGGTCCGCGAAGCCAGGTCTGGATCCAGACACGGGCACGCGGCCCCACCGCCATCGGCGACGTAGCCGCCCATCACGATTGCGTCCAGCAGCCGCCGGGCATCGCGAACCAGGTGCCACTCACCCGCTGCCGTGGCCGGTGTCCCGCCGGCTTCCCGGCGAGGTCACGACCGCAGCCACTCACAGCTTCCTGTGGTTCGACTGGCTTGGTGTGGTCATGACTACTTCGAACTCGACTGGGGAACAAGCGCGTCTCACGAATTTGGCGGATTCGCCATCACTCCGCCGTCGTCCGTAAGATTCCACTACGTTTCGTGAGAACCTACACATTTGTAGGTTCTCAACTTTCAATACACTTGACTGATAATTTGACCAGCGATTACTCGTTCTGTCTCACCGCTGCAGGGGGTTCCATTCACGAACCGGTACATCCGATTCAGAACATTTCTTGGGCCCCGCCAGGCGTGATTACGCTACCGGCCCACTTGACAGCCCCATCGCCGCTCTCCGTCGCCACCACGGAGATGCGCATACCTTCAAACGGAGCCGATCCCGACGAATACGGTGTCCCGTCATAGTCCCCGTGCTTAAGGGGTACCTCGACGAGGTCCAGGTTCACCGGCCCCTCGATACGGACCCCCACTACTGGGGCAGGTAGAAGTTCCTTGCCGTCCCTCATAGGGATGATGTACACCGGCTGCCCGTTGTAGCTTGGTCCATCCGTCTTGATGTTCATGAATTTGTCTTTATCGGTGGCACTTTCTAGGTGAGCTCGCTGCGCGGGGTTACCGTCGATGATCCCCCGGACGACGAATCCGACATTCTCTATCTCCGCTCCGTCGTGTGCGTACAGGGGCGAGTCAGCGAAAGTTTCAACCCACTTCAGATGGCCGCCTTCTAGCCTGACCTGCAATAAAACCGTCTTAACCTGGAAGTGCGCCCTTTTGGTCACAACCTTGTCCAAATTGTTGACCACCTGGCCAACGAACTCCGGAGTGGCCTCGCCCGGCGTGATGGTCTTAATGCGGTAATGGCTGGCCTTCGCCAACGCCGGCTTATAGAAGCCGCTTCCTGAGACCAGCACGGACACGTGCACGGGTAGGTCGGCGTGCTTGTTACGGACGGACTCAACCCAGTCCACCCCTTGAGGACGCTTATGTGCGCGGCACTCAATACCCACAGCCACCTCATGGCCAGCGACTGTGGTCTCCACGTAGATGTCGACCTCTCGGAGTTCCCCTGTGATGACGTCAGGGAGCAACGCCGAAGGCGTCACTTTGATGGATTCGTCTTGGCGCATGACTTGTGTCAGCAGCGCCACCATCTCCTGAAACGCATTGGACCTCGCGGGCATGCATAGCACTGTATCGACCAGCCGGCAGTCAGCCGGTGCACCTCAACTGCGATTTCACCGCGAACAAACGGATGGCTGTTCAGCTCAAGAACCCGCGAGTCTCACGACCCGGGGCGAGATCCCACGGTTCCGCTCTTACCTCCACCTTAACGACCCGCTACGACGGTGCCTGCGCTGCAGTCGTTTCCAGCCACAATGAGTACGCGGCGGCACTGAGCTCGTTGTCCGAAAGACCAAGTTCGCGCGCCCGGTGCTTGACGTCCTCCAGCAGGCGCGCATCGAGCCTCCCCGGGGCGCTCTTGAGCCCCGCCGACGGCTGTGGATTCGGCGCCGTTCGCAACTCGGCGTATGGAAACAGGTCTATGAGTGAGATCATTTGCGCGGCACTGATTTCGATCGGCTGTCCCTCGACAAACCCCCACCGCAGTACAACGGTGTTCGCCGATTCGGCACAGATGCCTTTGTTGTGGACGACGTCGTTTCGGATCAGCCGGATATCGCCGAAGTAGTCGACCAGGATGTCGCTGCGTCGGATCTTCTCGTCCGTCTGCGAGTCCCAGTACTTCGCCAACCTGCCGCGGAATTGTTCTTCCCAGATCGCGAAGGCGTAGGCAAACCACTGACCGTAGACGACGGCCTGGATCTCGGGGTGATGCTCAACGCTTTGTTGACTGGCGCCAGCCACAAGGGACGTCATGCCGGCGTCGCAAGCTGAGACTAGGTGCTGCATGTGGACTCGCCCCGGCCCAGGCTCGTCGACCGAGGTGAGCGTCCTGACATCGAAGTAGTGACCCACGTCGGAGCGGACATGTCCTTGCAGAAATCGTTGATGCTCGTTCGTCCATTTGTCCACCAACGGCAGTATCGGATTATGCGCAGTGAGTGGCGCTACGATCGAAATGAATAGCGAGCGTTCGAGATCAGCGATAACCTCATCGATCGACTCGTCCGGTTCGATAGCCCGCTCCTCGAGTACGGGTATTGCCTTCTCGATAGCGGCGGACAGCGCTGCGACACTCGGAATGAAGCCGTCGCCGTAATCGATGCTGTCCAGTGCTGTCGTCACTTCGCTTAGGGCTTCTGAAAGCCAACTGCCGGCTACGAGTGGCTGGCTCTCAAGGGTCATCCGAATCTGGTCCGTCGGCAGCAGCACCGTGACACGCTTGTCGCGCCCACTGATTTTCCTGGCACCAGGTACGTGAGCGTGAGCCGCGAAGTACTCCATCATCTGAAGGCCCTGGCCGAGAATTGTATTGGCGTACCGCAACGCCTGAAGCCATCGCCGCGTTCGGCTCTGCAGATACATGCCGCTGAGGATAGATCTGACCGCCGACAAACACAGGCAGCAACGCTTCGGGCTTGACCACTCGGCGTCCCGTGGCTTGTCCGAGACTCGATGTACTCTGGCGATCTTCGCCAGTTGCGGAGTCACAGAGGAGCCCCCAGATGGCGGCCGATACTTGCTCATGGTGCGACCACGAAATGTTCGGCGTCGAGGATCACGGCCGAATCAGGATCGACGAACAGCCGAAGCAGTGCGCCGACTGCAGCGAGTGCAAGGAGCGGCGATTGCGCGGAGAGGCGCCCGGCGTCGAAGACGATGTCTCAGTCACCCGCATCCCGATCGAACAGGCCGAGACGGGCATGTCGCTAATGGTCAAGCGCGGTGCCCACGCCTACCTGTTCCAAGTCGAGAAGAAGACATTCTCCCATTCGTCCGACGCTGGCACCGTGTTCACCCTTGAGTCCGAGCCCGTCGACGGCGGCAACCCGTGGATGATCTCTGGTCCGCCGGGGACATCCGTCATCCGCATCATTCGGAAGCGGTAGTAATCCGCGTCGACGGAGATGCGGGCCGGCCGCAGTCACCGGTCCGAAGCGTTTATGAACAGTGCGCAGATAGCTGTCGCGGCTGCGGTACGGGTGGTGGGCATCCGTTCGAGACACGGCGCTCACCTCAGACTGGAGATCCCAGACCGAGTCCACAATCGGCGCGGTGTGGAAATGCTGCGGCGCAGCCGCATGTCAATGGCCAACTCGAAGTACCCGCTGGTGGCCGGATAAAAGTACCCACCCCGTGCGGTGATTCTTAGGTTGGTTG